>NZ_CVRU01000103.1 GCF_001261715.1 Dysgonomonas sp. HGC4
TATCTTTGTGCTCAACGACGATTTTAAAAATATAACCCATTATCTCTCTCTTCAAAAAGGACTAGTTTTTTTGAAACTTTTTATATGTTTTAATGTTAGTAATATTTGGTAGGAGAGGTTATAATATGCACAAATTTATATTTTGTGAATTCTTGTTATTCTTGTTTTATTTTTTCTAATCTCCTCTTATTTAAATATTTTTTATAAGGGAGTGCGGTCAGTAACAACTTATCAATAACATATGAATATAAATTATCTAGCTAAGCTTTCATTTTTCTGTCTATTTGCTTTGGGCTCTAATCTATACGCGCAGGTAACTATTGGTTCGCATTTGTCTGCGGCATCAGGTGCTTTGCTCGAAATAAAGGAGAAGGATATTACAGGAGGGGATCTAGCAACCTCTACTCGAGGGTTGATGATGCCTCGTGTAGCCCTGACTAGCCTGAATGATCTTTTCCCTATGCTCACTGGTAATGAAAGCGATTATGCAGCTCAGAAAATAATTCATATAGGCTTGATAGTTTATAATACAAATGTATGTGCACCTACTCCATTAGGTCTGAATGTATGGAATGGTTCGCAGTGGCAATATTTAGGTAATGAGCAATTGGCTTCAAATGTGAGAGTCTTTTACGATCAGGATGGTAATGCTTTTAAAGCAGCCAGTTTTGGAACTGCTGGTGTTTGGATGACTGAGAATTTAGCGGCAAAAAGTTATGCTTCAAGTATGGGAGGGGGGGCTATTCCAGCTCATACGGGTAGTACAGACCCTAATATTGTAGCTTATGCTTATCCTAATGGTACGTCGGGTAATTGGAGTACAGCACCCTTAACTTGGAATGCACATCAAGGTTTAATATATAGCTGGTTTGCTGCAGCCAAAGGTAATACAAGTACAGATGTTGATCAGCAAGTGATTGGCTCAACAGTTGAGGCATTCGAGGTCGAAATGATAGGTCCCCTTGGTGTAGTTCCTAACAAGTATGTTCAAGGTATATGTCCTGATGGTTGGCATCTTCCGAGCGATCGTGAGTGGAATCAATTAGAGCAAGAAATTTACAATAATGCCGCCTCATATAGTGCTTCATCTACTTCGACCTTCAATCCCTCCTCGTGGGTTATTGCTTGGGGGGGGGAGCCTACGAGAACTGTTTATATGAATGTTTATCGAGGTTCGACTTCTAGCTCCGGTCATGGTACTGCTATGAAAAGTATATGTCCTCCTTCGGGATCGTCTAATGAGACTAATGGTACATCAAGTTCCTCGGCAAAAGGAGGTTTTAATGTCATGCTTCTTGGTTATATAAATGGGTCGTCAATTGTGAATTATGGTATAGCAGGATATTTCTGGACAAGTAGCTCAGGTAGTCAAAATGCTAATGCTAATGTTTCTGTATATAGGAATGTTGGTCGTGCTAACGTTGGTATGGGTAGGGGGAATACTAACCGTGGAAATTTGTGGTCGGTAAGGTGTAAAAAAAATACAGATTCGTTATAAGAGAATAAAGCTTGTATTTAGTGACTACTTATTATATTCTGAATTCAGAGGTTTTAGTAAAATAAGTTTCCTTGTAGCATTTCAAGATACTTTGTCATCATATAAAAAAGAAAAGCCGATGGATTAATTCCATCGGCTTTCTCTTTTTTAGTTATAGGTTTCTGATAATTTAGAAATCTTGATTTGTCAAAGTCCAATCATTATCAAAATATCCTGCGGCTTCCATGCCAGTTAATCCATCTTTCAGAACATCGGCACGATATATCATAAGATCAGGAAAACCTGTGATGCCCGATATATAATTGTTGGGAGATGTAGCACGCATACCTGCATCGCCTGTTCCTGCAACCACTCCTACTGAGGCAGTGTTACTGTTAGGATGAGGATATACAAAATAAGTACCAAGATCGTCCCCTTTATAAGTACGTCCACCAGCAGTAATTACACCTTTACCTACTTGTATAGGGCTGTTCTTTAACAACAATGCCCATGCACGGTTATTGTCTTTATTGCCATAAATAACCACATTACGATCGGTATATTTAGCAAGCGAATATTCAGTATCGGCAATTACATCAACAGATCCGTTTCCACGGTAGTAGAAAGTTTCAGCATCAAAGCGAGCTTTGTTCTGATACCATTCGTTTTCTGTTGCTGTTCCTTTGGTTGAATATACTAATACTACATCATTGGTGTAAGCATTCTTAAATCCACCATAGCGAGCAGAGTATTTGTGCTTTAAGTTCACATCATTTTTTAGTGTCCATTTGTTGTTCTCCAGAGCAAGAATTGCTTTCTTATTGGTTGGAGTAGATAATGTTTGTCCCGAAATGTCAATAGTAACTTTTCCATTTCCTAATGCCAATGAAGGAATATCAAGAACCAACATCGCTACATTCTCTATCTTGGTAACCTGAACTGTATCATTATTCAAACGAACTTTTACATTACTAAAGTCGTAAGGTTTGATTTGCTGTTCTACCTTCAACCAATAATCTGTTGGAGAGATTGCTGGAGATGCTGTGTGGAAATCTATTTCCTTTACATCTTTAGGTTGAGGTATAGAGTGGCGAGAAAAGAACTCAAAAATAGGAGGCCAGTCTACACTATGATCGCCAAACCAATGCTCACCACCCGGATATTCGTAATAACAAAAGTCTGGGTGAAATTTGCCTAATACCTCACGCATGCGACGTGCTTGCGATGGAGAAACAACACTGTCGGCATCTCCGTGGAAAATATATACACCCGATTGTTTCAAGTTGTGAGCTAACGAAATTACACGTCCTCCGTTACCGCCACGTTTAAAGGCGTCGTATTTAGCATTCTTGTCGTGCATATCATCGCCTCTGCCTTTGTTATAGGTAGCAATGTCAGGGTAGCCTGCCGATGGTGCAACAGCTGCAAATTTATCAGGATAGGTAGTTCCTAAAAACCACGAACCATGTCCCCCCATAGAGTGACCAGTCAAGTAGATTTTAGATTCTTCTGGTTTAAATACACGCTTAGCTTCTGCAAGAACTTCTAAGGCGTCGATGCGTCCCCATTCTTCCCAGTTAAAGCCGTAAGGGCGGCGATTGGTTGCGGCAATAATATCCGTCCAATCTTTCGATTTGTATGCTCTGGCTTGGTTGCGAGCCTCCACTCCTGCTCCGTGAACAGTAAGTACCATAGCCTTTGTTTCTTCTTGATTTTTACGTATTGCAGGAGCTACACTATAATATTGTACACTTCCGTCTATACCGCTTATAAAGGTACGTTCGTGATGTACCGATGGTAGAACCTGACGAATCTGTATGTCAGCCTGATCTATTACTTTTCCCGATTTGTCGAGTAACTCTATCTTTACAGTCAGTTTTTCGTCAGTTGAAGCATTGTTTGCAATAGCAGGAACTTTATATCTTAGCTTTCTTACACTAAGCTGCATAACGTCCTGCGTTTTGTATTCTTCTTTGCGTCCATCGGGAAGCGTAGCACGTATAGTCAAACCCTGTAAAGGTTTTTCTGTTGTATTTACTACTCTTATAGCTGCCCATTTAGAATCGCTTTCTCCGATAATAATATCAGGAATAGTCATGTCACGCTTTGTAAACATAACAGGCTTATCGGGTTTCACCAGCTTAGAAGCTACTTTGCCGAAACGTCCTGGTGTATAAACAAACTCATTAAGACCTTTCTTTAGTTTAATAGGAGTCAAAGTATAACCAAAGTCGTAATGATCGCCCTCGTGAGGCATTCCGTTTACGTAGGTACGTGTTCCTCCTGTTGTTTCAAGAAGTACTATTTGTTCCTTTGGCGATTCGTATGATGTATATAAAAAGGCTGAGCGCATTTCGGGGCGTTTAAACAATCCCGTAGAATCGGCTTCCATAGCAGTCCATGTCCATTGAGGAAGCAATTTCATAGCTTTTTCGCCTTTGCTTTGAGCCAACCATTTCAAATAGCTATCTTCTACCTGACTGTCCATGTTGGGATAAGATTGCTCAATCACAGCCCCGTCTTTGGGAGTCGTGAAATTGCCCGTAGCATACATCCATGCTATCATATCTTGCCCGTTGAACAATGTTCCGGGGTTTGTACCTCCGGGTAGTAAAAAGCCATTGCGGAAACTGTGAGAAACTTCTCCCTCATCGGTTTTCTCAATCTTTTCTTGTCCGAAAATTGTCACAATATTTTGTGCTTGGATGCTGTGTGTGGAGATCATTGACATAAACAATAATCCTGCAACCTTTGCACAAACGAAACGTTTTTTCATAATCATTATTCAAGTAAATTTAAATATTTAGTGTTGTATTTCTTAGTTTTAAGACCTCATCTTTCATGTTCATTTTTAAAAATCGTATGCTTTCCCTCCAAAGGAGAAAATTAAAGAGAGGCGTTACCGAAGTAACCAATAAGTCTGAAACCTTAAAAATAATTCTTTTTTGTAAGATCTCGGCAATAGATAGCGTATAGAATTTAGAATATGGCAGGTTTGTTGCATGCTTTGCTTGATTTTCTTTCTCTCAGTTTTCCTCAAAAAACGAATGTTGATGCCTAAGTCTAATATCAAACTTACCCTACTTTTCTAAAAGAACACTAATTTAATCTCGCTTTTTAGTAGATTAATGTATCTTTGGGGCTTGTTTTAGAAATAATCAATTTTTAATAATGACTAATTACGATATTTGTTGTATAGGGCATCTTACGTTAGATAAAATAGTTACGCCCAAAGAAACGGTTTATATGTCGGGAGGAGCTTCCTTTTATTTTTCGAATGCAGTAAGCAACCTCGATTCTAATTATATATTGGTAGCAGGGCTTGCCGAGTCTGAAATGAAAGCAGTAGAAGCTTTGCGTGCCAAAGGTTTAACTGTTGAGGTTATGATATGCGACAATAGTCACTACTTCGAAAATATATATGGCGAAAATCAGGATAACCGTACACAACGTGTTTTAGCAAAAGGCGATCCTTTTGTTATGGAGGTTATGGGCGATATTCATGCCAAATATTTTCATGTAGGTGCATTAATGGCTGATGATTTTTCGAACGATTTTGTAAAAGAATTATCTAAAAGAGGACGTATTTCTATCGACTGTCAAGGATACTTGCGCGAAGTGCGTGGTACAGAAGTGCATGCGGTTGATTGGACTGACAAGCTTGAGGTTTTAAAGTATGTTGATGTACTTAAAGCCAACGAGATGGAAATGAAAGTACTTACAGGTACAACCGATGTTTACGAAGCAGGGCGTATGCTATACAACTGGGGAGTAAAAGAAGTATTACTAACCTTGGGAAGTATGGGGTCGGTATTGTACGACGGTAAAGATTTTATAATGGTGCCTGCATACGAAGCAACAGAAGTGGTAGATGCAACTGGTTGTGGCGATACTTACATGGCTGGATATCTCTACATGAGAGCTAAAGGTGCTAGCATGGAAGAGTCAGCTAAATTTGCAGCAGCAGTAGCAACTATCAAGATTGAAGCATTTGGTCCTTTTACAGGTACTGTTGCAGATGTGCAAAAGATAATGGATACCAGAGTTGCTAAATTACCTAATGACGAAGTATTAGCTAATTTGGTGTTCTAAGAATAAGAACTCGTTCATACATTATATAAAAAGCGGCTGTCTCTTCTGGAGGCAGCCGCTTTTTTATTATTGAGATTCAATATGTGCTTAAGTTGTTTTCTTCTCCTCCTTCATTGCATTGGTAAAGGTGGTAAGAGCTACGATTATCAGACCAAGTATTCCTACTACGATGTACGCATATTTCATATTCAAAGTATGAGATATTGAGCCAATCAGCAGTGGAGCGATAAGCGATCCTACGAAGCTGATTGTTGACAGTATGGTAAGAGCTATACTCGTAGGCATTTTCGATTTTTCGCCAACCACACTATATATGGTAGGAACCATGCACGAAATACCCAATCCAACCAACATAAAACCTAATGAGCATAATACAATACTAGGGAATAGTGCTGATATAAACATTCCTACAAATATAAGTGCGCCTGCTATCTGTATGGTGCGTTGCTTGCCAAATAGTTGGTACGCCTTATTGGTAAGGAAACGTCCCGTAGTCATCATAATCATAAATACAAGGAATCCTATTTGAAGAGATTTAGGAGCTTTTACAATCGATTCGAAATATACGCCACCCCAATCGAACATGGCACTTTCTACGATCAAAGCAAATAGTCCGATAAGACCTAGTTGGATAAGTACCAATTCGGGCATTCTCGATTTCTTCTTTTGAACCACTTCTTCCGTGTTTTTCACTTCAGCAACGGGAGCTGTTTTTATATCAGTTTGTAACGCTGACTTATTAAATAACCAAGAGAGTACAATCAATGCAAGTATACCTGTGAAATGATATGCATGAGGTATCTGAAAGTTTATCATGGCAAATCCGACTACTGCTCCTACGCATGCAGCCAAACTCCAAGCACCATGAAAAGAACCCATGATGGTTTTACCAAATATCTTCTCGATTCCTATCGCTTGAGTATTTAAAGATATGTCGGTGAGATTCCAAAATATACCGAATAAGAATAGGCATGTACCTAATACGTAAACGTCAGAGCTTATACCAATCAAAAATAAAGATAGTGCATATCCTAATATGCTTATTTGTACCATTATACGGCTTCCAAATTTAGAAACTGTATATCCTGCCAATGGTATGGCTAAAAACTTACCTACGGGTATCATAAACAGAATAAGCCCCCAGATGAAAGTATCGCTCACTTGCAGAGCATCTTTGATATCTGGTATACGACTAGCCCAGCTGGCAAAACATAGCCCTTGGCATAAGAAGAAAGTAAGCACTCCTAATCTTATTTTTTCTAAGGAACGCTCTTGTATTGTATTCGACATTTCTCTTGATTTTAAAATTGCACAAAAATACTAAACTTGTCCTATTAATGAACTATGTTATTCATGTAATTAAAGACCTCATAAAGTCTAAAATCTTTATAGATTTTATTCGTTTTCGTGTTTTGAGTGTAATTGATTTGTAATCAAATTCTTATGTTTATTATTATATTGCATTATCTATCTATATTAGTATTTCTGAAAGTCCTGTTTTTTGCCCACTATGCCCCTCCTTTTTTGAATTTTTGATGTATGCTTATTTTTTTATTTTATAAATGTACTTCCTTGTTCTTATTGTTGGTTTATTCTTTATTTTGTTGACTATGCGTGTTTTATATGTTATAATTATATGTGTATATAAATCTATAATATAATATATTTATGTATATTGATTAGCGATATATAATAGTATATTAAATAGTTTGTTTTTCCTCTATTCTTTGTTTCTGAATTTACTCTTGAAAAACCGTCTTTTTACAAGAAACAGATAATGAGTATGTGTGAAATGTGGGATGAAAAATTGCAATTTATACAGTTATTGTCTCTTTTTATGCTCTTTAAAATTCTATATTTTCGGGTGATTGAGCGTGAGATTTCAAATATTGAAATCTCAGAGGGATTAAAATTGGCAGTTTTTATAAATGCAGATCTTATTTTTATGTCTTAAATTTCTAATTTTTCATTCTCCTATTTTTGTAAGTAGAATAAACATACTTAGATAGTTATAGTAAATAATTGATGACAATATATTTGTCTTTTTCTATATATGGGGAATCTTCGCGATCTGTTTTCTATTGGGTGATTCTGGGAAAGGCAATAATATTGATATATTCTCAATAATAAGTACTCTCATTATTTTCTTGTTTGATAACTTTCATATTATCAGATTGTTATAGTCTTATCTAGTTTTACTCTGTAAGCAGGTACTGTTGTTATTAAATGGAGATTATCAGTAAGCAGCTCTTTTATTTATATGGTAGAGGTATATATAATCTTAATTTGTAATGTGTTGATGTTTAGTTTTTTGGTCTATTTTACTTTGTTTTATTTTGCTTGCTGCTTTTTTATATTTTTAATAGCTTTTTTGATCCTATTATTTGCCATTTTAAGATGAAAATCGTTTCTTTGTATAGTATCAGACGCCACTTGCAGAGCCAGTTCTCTATTAATTTCTTCCTCAACTTTGTCTGATTTCATAATTCACTCATTCCTAGTATTTTCAATTTCAAATCCGCTTCTAAAATATAATGTTCTAATTAAGTATAATTCT
>NZ_CVRU01000104.1 GCF_001261715.1 Dysgonomonas sp. HGC4
GGGTTACCCTTATTCGAATATTTCTTCAGTTAACTATTTCCTTACTTAAAGCTTTATTCTTCAATTGAAACGCCATCTAATTTATTGAAAATTTTGTTTATTGTTTATTAATATCTATATTTGCCATCTGTAAAGTAAGTATTTACAGAAAAACAACGACAACAGAATTAACAGATAAAATAAAAAGGTGAGTCTTAAATTTAACTATTTAAGTAGAGTATTGAATCTTAATAAGATATAAATTAAGATACAATATTACATCACTAAACAAACCTATAAGCTTGTGCAGATAAGTTATTATAACCTATTCGAGCAGAGGTATGTGCCTATAATAGCTTTTATCTTTAATTAGATTAAAAAATTTCCAATAATTTATATCGATAATGAGAAAAATAATTCTACTATTAATCGGATTATCTTTTATTAGCCTAAGCTATTCGCAAGTCGGAATCAATACACAAAACCCACATGCAAGTGCAGCTCTAGATATAGAAAGTAGTACACAAGGCGTATTATTGCCACGCCTAACAACTGTTCAAAAAAATGCAATTGCTAACCCTGCATTGGGTCTTATAGTATATGACACCAATCTAAAGTGCATTTCTCAGAATGCAGGAACTCCTACATCACCTACATGGGTATGCCTTTCGCAGAAAGACACTCAAGCTAGTTCTTTTTACATGCCATCGATAGCTATAAATGCATCTGTTGCCGGAGTAGTCTCAACACCACTTGATTTATATGCTGAATACAAAAAACAGTTTGGTTCGCCGACAGTCGTAAGCACTGGAGGCCCAGCTTCTATCCCTTACTTTCCCATAGCAACAGACCTATATTATTATGTCACATATTACGACAAAGATGTTCTCAAAATAAGCAGTATAGCAGCAGACGGAAAAATGTCTTACGAAATACTTAAAGAGGCTGACTATAATTCTTTTATGAACGTGGTCTTTGTTGTTAAATAATCAGATATATGAAAACGATATATAAAGCTGTTATCCTTTCGTTATTTATACTATTCACACATCAGGCTCATAGCCAGATCGGTATATACACCGACACACCTGACAATAGTGCGACCCTTGATATAAATTTCGATGAAACCCACAAAGGGGTACTGATTCCTCAACTAACAACTACCCAGAAAGCTGCAATAACAACACCTGCTGCAAGCCTTTTAGTATATGATACAGATAAGAAATGCATTTCTCAGAATATTGGATCAGAAGCCGCTCCAACATGGACTTGTCTGACTTTATTTAATCGTCAGTTCTTTTACATGCCATCCATAAATATATCCACCAGCACATTAGGAGCTAGTTATATCGATTTGTATGCTCAATACAAAACTGAGTATGGCACACCTATGTTCGCCAGTGTAGGAGCCCCTGCTCTTATTCCACATTATCTATCGCCAACCGATCTTTATTATTATGTAACCTATCACGACCCAACTTTAATAAAAATAGATGGTATTGACGCTAATGGCGTTATGCGTTACACAACACTAAAAAAGGCTAACTACGATGCTTATATGAATATTGTATTTCTTATTAAATAAGATCGTAGCAGAGAAAAAATAGCATTATCCATAAAAGGTATATTTATCTAAATAGATTATATTTGAACAGTAATATAATTATGACCTTATTTAAGTAGGGGTGAATCATAATCACCCTTACTTAAAAGGTTTAGATATGAATTTGAAAAGCAGATCACCAACTTAACAAATAAAACTATGCTGGAAATACCTGAATCGAAAAACATAGGCAAGCAGCTCGCCGACGTTTTAATTGGAAAAACAATAATAGAAGTTATAAACGCGACAAGCCCTCATAGCTTTACATGGTACTACCAAGATCCTCTCAAATACGGTGAAACCCTAATTAATAGAGAAATAGAAGCAACAAAAGGTCATGGGGCATTTGTTGATATCTATTGTGACAAAAACACAACCATAACTGTGGGTGACGGAACTAATATTAAATACTATTCACCTCTTGAACCTCAACCTAAAAAGCATCAATTATTAATTGTGTTTGACGACAGAAGCTTTATCGCTTTCACTGTATCTATGTATGGCAGCATACAAGCTTACAAAGGAGTTCTGGACAATCCATATCATCAAGGCAGCCTTAATAAGATATCTCCATTAGAGGATTCTTTTGATGAAATATATCTTGATAGCATATTCAAAAGTGTAACTAAAAACTTATCCTTAAAAGCCCTTCTTGCCACTGAACAACGCATTCCTGGCTTAGGTAATGGCGTTTTACAGGATATTCTTTTTAATGCAGGTCTTCATCCCAAAAGAAAAATATCTACTATTTCGGATTTTGAAAAAGGAGAGTTGTTCCACAGCATAAAAACTACATTGGCCGACATGACTGATAAAGGAGGAAGAGATACCGAAAAAGATATATATGGAAAATCTGGACGCTACAAATCAATCCTTTCCAAAAAGACATATAAAGATCCTTGTTTAAACTGTGGAGATACCATTGTAAAAGAAGCGTATCTGGGCGGAAGTATTTACTTCTGCCCCACTTGTCAAAAAATCTAACTAATCAATATATATAAAACGGGACTACCCAAAAGGTAGTCCCGTTTTATCTGTTTACACTAACCTATTGATTTCCTCAATAAAAAAAGAATTTCAATACCTACATATTATCTACACACTATAACATTCTATTTTATTTATTCATCTTCAGTATATGCAATCTCACCGTGTTGAGATATATCAAGACCGATAGATTCCTCATCTTTACTAACTCGTAAACCTACAAGTTTATCCACAATAAGGAATAATATTATTGTACCAATAGCACTAAACGCAATTGAAGCCCCACTAGCTACTACCTGTATCCACAATTGATTCCAATCACCAAACAAAGCACCTTGTACACCATCAACACCTGTCACAAACCTTGTGGCAAATACCCCTGTAAGAATTGCACCGACAAGACCTCCGATACCATGTACACCAAAAGCATCTAATGAATCATCGTATTTTAATTTTGGTTTTACAAAAGCTACCATAACAAAGCAGATCAGAGCCGAAGCCAATCCGATGAAAAATGCACCCATTGCATCAACAGTTCCCGCAGCAGGAGTAATAGCTACCAAGCCTGCAACAGCTCCCGTACAAATACCCACAACGGTAGGCTTTTTATTAATAAACCACTCTAAAGACATCCATGTTACGGCAGCAACAGCAGTTGCCAGATGTGTTACCAGAAAAGCATTAGCAGCCAATCCATCGGCAGCTAATCCGCTACCAGCGTTAAAACCAATCCACCCCAACCATAGCAAAGCTGTGCCTATAACCACAAATGGAATATTGTGAGGAGTTACAGGATGCCCCGTTGTGCGATACCCTTTACGACGCCCTAACATTACAGCCATTACAAGTGCCGATATACCTGCATTAATGTGTACGACTGTTCCTCCGGCGAAATCAATAGCTCCCATTTCTTGCATCCATCCGCCACCCCAAACCCAGTGCGCCATTGGATTATAAATAAGAATAGCCCATAGTATAGTAAAAAGTAAGAATCCTGAAAATTTAATTCTTTCAGCAAAAGCTCCAATAATCAAAGCAGGAGTTATTACTGCAAACATACATTGAAACATGACAAATAATATTTCCGGAATATTTCCGGCAGTTAGCGAATCAAGCGTAATACCATGTAAAAAGACTTTATCGAAGCCTCCGATTACTGCTCCTAACGAACTTCCGCTTTCCATAAAGCCCGTACCAAACACCCAGCTATAACCTATCGCTATCCACTCAATAGTTATAACAGCTGTTATTATAAGACATTGCATCATTATACTCAGAATATTCTTTTGACGAACCAATCCTCCGTAAAACAAAGCCAATCCCGGTATGGTCATCATCAATACCAATACGGTAGCCACAATAATCCAAGCTGTGTTTCCCGAATCTAAAGTTGTTGCGGGAACTGCTCCTGTTACTTCTTGTGCCATTATTGCCGGGGCCGCTACTAATAATCCGGCTAATGCTGTATATCGAATTAATCTCTTTTTCATAATCACGTTTACCTTTTGATTTTTTGTACCTGATAACCTCTTTCTACTACTTTTCGTCTAAATCATCCTCTTTGTTATAAAGAGACTCGTCTCCGTGATCACCTGTGCGAATTCGTATCGATTGCTCAATAGAGGAAACGAATATACGCCCGTCGCCACTTTCGCCTGTATATGCCGATTTTAATATGGCATCAATAGATTTATCCACATTTATATTCCTTACTACAAATGATATGTAAATCCTATCAATAGCATTTATATCATAAGCAATACCTCTAAATATTAGTCCTTGCTTGGCATCGCCTTGCCCTTTAACATCCCACCATGACAGAAAATCGATATCTGCTTCGTGAAGAGCTTTACGCACTTCATTAAATTTGGATTTGCGAACAATCGCTTCAATTTTTTTCATCTTTTCATTTATTAAGGTCTCAGA
>NZ_CVRU01000105.1 GCF_001261715.1 Dysgonomonas sp. HGC4
TAAATATTTAATGTTACTTATATAACATACAAACAGCAAATGAATAACAATAAAACATCCTAAAAGTTTACTTATCTTTGTAGAAACCATGATAAAAATACCTATTGTTATTTTATGAAAACAGATATTGAAATTGCCAGAAGCATCAAACTTGAGTCTATATATAAGATAGCTCAACAGATAGACATAGCTGATGAAAATATTCATAGCTATGGAAAGTACATGGCCAAAGTGCCTGCATCACTTATCGACAATGAAAAGGTAAAGCAAAGTAATCTGATATTAGTAACCGCTATAACACCTACTAAGGCAGGTATTGGTAAAACAACAGTCTCAATAGGACTTACCTTAGGACTAAACAAAATAGGAAAGAAAGCAGTGGTTGCTTTACGCGAACCCTCTTTGGGACCTTGCTTTGGCATGAAAGGAGGAGCAGCAGGAGGCGGATACGCACAGGTACTTCCGATGGAAGACATCAACCTGCACTTCACAGGAGACTTTCACGCAATTACCTCAGCTCACAATATGATATCGGCTTTGCTTGATAACTACTTATATCAGAACCGATCTGCTGGAAAAGGATTGAAAGAAATTCTTTGGAAAAGAGTGTTAGACATTAACGACAGAAGTTTACGCTATATAGTTTCGGGCTTGCACGGCTCAGCAAATGGCATCCCAACCGAATCGGGCTTTGATATCACTCCTGCATCCGAAATAATGGCAATACTTTGCCTATCAAAAGATATTGCCGATTTAAGAAGACGTATTGAGAAAATTATTTTAGGATACAATTATGATAATACACCTTTCACGGTGAAAGACCTAGGCATTGCAGGATCTATAGTAGTACTATTAAAAGATGCCATCAATCCAAACTTGGTACAAACTACCGAACATAATGCAGCCATAGTACATGGAGGCCCATTCGCAAATATAGCTCACGGATGTAATTCTATCATTGCAACTACACTAGCAATGAGTCACGCAGACTATGTGGTAACGGAAGCTGGTTTCGGTGCAGATTTAGGCGCAGAAAAATTCTTCAACATCAAATGCCGTAAAGCCGGATTGACTCCTAAACTAACCCTTATTGTAGCAACAGCACAAGGTTTGAAAATGCACGGAGGTGTTGCCATAGAAGATATTAAGAAAGAAAACATTGAAGGATTAAGAAACGGATTGGCTAATATTGAAAAACATATCATGAATATGCAATCATTTGGTCAGACTGTAGTTGTAGCCTTCAACAAATATGCACAAGACACTCAAGCTGAACTGGATATTATTACAGAATTTTGCAAGGAAAAAAAAATAGGGTTCGCTATAAACAACGCTTTCACCGAAGGTGGCGAAGGAGCAATAGAATTAGCAAATTTGGTTGTAAATACAATTGAGGAGAACCCATCTAAATCACTTTCTTTTACATACGAGGACAGCGATTCGATACAACAAAAGGTTGAAAAAGTAGCAAAGAAAATATATGGTGCAGAATCCGTTGAATTCAGTGGCAAAGCACAAAAGATACTGCAATTGATCAAAGGGACTGATATGGAAAAGTATCCTATATGTATTGCAAAAACTCAATATTCGTTTTCGGAAGACCCAAAGGCTTATGGCGTAGCAAAAGGCTTTACTCTTACCATTAACGATATGGTAATAAATAACGGTGCAGAATTTATTGTAGCCATAGCAGGCTCTATAATGAGAATGCCCGGATTACCCAAAAACCCACAAGCAAATCATATTGATATTGTGGACGGATTTATTGACGGTCTAAGCTAAGGTGTGAGATCTTCTTAAGGTTCTGATAAAGTATCAAATCCATAATCAGTTATAATTTAGCATACACCATTTCTTATGAAAAAAGTATTTATCCTGTTTCTATTTCTTACAGTGGTACTCGTTACCAATGCAGGGATAGTATATACAAAACAAGATTCGCTTATCTACGAAAGGTACGTTAATCAATTAAAAGCTGATGCGAATTTGTCAATAGGTGAATTGATCGTAAAAACAGCATTATTCTTTCGAGAGACTCCGTATGTAGCATCTACACTTGATAATAATAAATCGGAACAACTGGTAATAAACCTACGTCAATTTGATTGTACTACATTTGTAGAAAGTTGTATTGCTCTTAGCAGAACTCTTAAAACAGGAGATTATACATTTTCTAATTTCGGCAATCAGTTGCAGATTATCCGATATAGAGAGGGCAAGATAGAGGATTACTCTTCCCGATTACATTATGTAACGGACTGGATATACGACAATACTAAAAAAGGAATTCTGAAAAACAAAAGTTCTGCTTTAGGAGGCACACTAAATAGTAAGACAATCAATTTTATGTCATCTCACACAGATGCCTACAAATCTCTCCATAATAATGCGGAACTACAACAAAAAATCACAGACACAGAACATCAAATAAATAGCAGAGGTGGATATTACTTTGTAAAGAAGGAAAATATAAACAAAATTAGCAATCAAGTTCTGAATGGTGATATGGTAGTGTTTGCAACAACTATTGATGGTTTAGACTACACACACATTGGTATTGCTTATCACGATGGAACAAAGCTCACCTTTATCCACGCATCCAGCAGGGTTATGAAAGTTATTGTAGAGCCCCAGTCATTGTCTGATTATTGCTTGAAGTCTGCAAAATGTACGGGAGTTAGCATTGTACGTGTAACAGACTTAGACAAATAAGACGCTAAAACTATTTAGAGTGTTTATATGTTTCATAAATAAAGAGAGTATAATATTAAATGTGAGATCTAAGCCTTTTTATTGCTTCAGAAAGCATAACAATTAGATAATAAAATCACTAGACAACACAGTTATAGGTATTTCAGATTACTTAAATATAAACAATGAATAAAGAATTATTTTTAAGGATGAGCAGTTGGTCTCAACTCTTTTTCCTTTGTCTTTTTAGCTTTTGCGGCTTGGTTATCGCTTCTGTTCTCACTCTCTTAATAGGAGTAGGAACGGACTCTCTGCAATCTTTGGATTTCATGAAAGCCATGCAAGTGGTTCAGGTAATCTTCATTTTCTTGATTCCTTCATTACTCTGTGCTTATTTATTTCACAAATCGGCTCCTCGATTTCTGAAAATAAATAAACCGATTGATGTAAAATTCTTATTACTCTCTATTCTGCTTATATTCGCAATTCAGCCGTTAATAGCCTTTACAGGCTACTACAATGGATTGATGACTCTTCCTGAGTCTCTGGGAGGCCTCGAAAGGATAATGAAAGCAATGGAAGAGCAAGCACAAGCCTTAATAGAAAAAATGCTGACAACAAACTCTATCATCATACTATTAGTCAATTTATTTGTAATAGCTATTACCGCAGGTGTTACCGAAGAATTCTTCTTTAGAGGATCCATGCAACAAACTATAAAGAAAATCTGTAAAAACAGACATGTAACTGTGTGGATTACAGCTTTTATATTCAGCTTCATTCATTTTCAGTTTTACGGCTTTGTTCCCCGTTTACTTCTAGGAGCTTTGCTTGGATATATTTTCCTTTGGTCGGGCAATCTATGGGTTCCTGTAATTGTTCACGCAATTAATAATACCATCGGAGTTCTGACTTTTCATTTCTTCCACAATACACCTATATACGAAAAGCTCGAAACTTTCGGCGTAGGCAATACCCTATGGGCTACAGTTGTAAGTATTGTTTTATCTGGTACTATTTTAGCTATCTTGTCGCGTGAATATCAGAAAAATAATCCGCAAGACTTTACAATCTAACGTCACATGCTTTTTGTTGTTTTGGCTAGTATATAATCAAAGACGCTTATATACGCAGGAATGTTTAACATTACAAACTCTTAATGGAGGTTATTAAAAGAAAAGATGGTTTTGGACATCTGATAAAATGGATTATCAGACTAGGGGATCTAATTGTTATAAATGTTAGCTTAATCCTCTTAGCAAAACTCCTTTCCTCTGATGAAACATTTACACTATTAATAAATGATATTCGTCTGGGTGAAATATTTCTACTTATTAATCTCATCTATTTTATAGTTGTAAGTGTTGTCCCGATAAACTTATCATCGAATATTATTTTCTTTGATAAAATTGTCCATCGGAGTCTCTTATTTATATCTCTTTACTTCATATTACTTACAGCAGGAATGCTACTATTAGGAGTTGGCAGAATCAGTTTTGATGATTGGCTCATCTTCTATTTCGGACTCTCCATATCCTATATCTTATGGCATATTATAGTACGTATTATTCTGAAACTATATCGAAGTAAGGGATATAACTATAAACGAATTGTAATTATCGGAAGTGGCGATAATGCTTTAAACGTCTATAATGAACTACGATCGAGTGATTATGGATACAAAACATTAGGTGTATTTGACGATAACCCCGATCAGCACGACTCACCCCTTAAGTATCTTGGCACATTATCGCAGGTCGATAAGTTCTGTATCGAAAACAAAGTAGATGAAATTTATTGCACCCTGCCTAATAATGAAGAATCTGCTATTTTACGCCTGGTGAATTTTTCAGAAAAAAACATGATACGCTTCTTTCTTATACCCGAATTTTACGGTTATATAAAAAGGAAATTAGTACTAAACTCACTTCAATCAATACCTCTCATCGGTATCAGACCCGAACCGTTGCAATTGGTTTATAATAGAATTCTAAAGAGGACATTCGATATTATATTTTCACTCATTATACTAATCACGATCTACCCTATAGTTTACCTCATATTCGGAATTATAATAAAACTTACATCACGCGGACCTATCGTTTTCAAACAACGAAGAACCGGTTTACAAGGTGAGGAGTTTACATGTTATAAATTCAGAACCATGTATCTGAATGATAAATCTGATTCACTTACTACACAACACACAGATCCTAGAATTACACCCATAGGAGCATTTATGCGTCGAACAAGTATAGATGAACTACCTCAATTTTTCAATGCGCTGATAGGCAACATGTCAGTTGTAGGACCTCGCCCACATATGACCAAACAAACCGTTCTATATAATGGGCTAATAGACAAATTTATGATTCGCCACATGGTAAAACCGGGAATCACAGGTTGGGCTCAGATATCAGGATACAGAGGAGAGACAAAAACCATCGAGCAAATGGAAGGACGATTCAAGCGAGATGTTTGGTATATAGAAAACTGGTCTTTCATCCTTGATATTAAAATAATCGTTGTTACAACACTACAATTATTAAAAGGAGATGATACCGTTTATTAAAGCTATCTGCTATTATCAAACAATATCACCTCCATATATTCTCACTTCTAACTTTTCATTTTTTTGAAAGAGCCAGAGTATAGTCTTAATATATTTTTCGCTGATTAAGAGCTGTCCTATAGCGATTTGCATTTCTCACATGCTCAGCATGAGTCACAGCAAAATTGTGTCTACCCGAAAAATCTTCTTTAGCACACATATAAAGGTAATCGTGCTTTTGCGCATTCAACACAGCATCTATACCTTTAATTGAAGCAACCCTAATTGGTCCTGGAGGCAACCCTAAATGCTTATAAGTATTGTATGGTGATTCCACTTGTAAGTGCTCAAAAAGGATTCGTTTTAATGAAAAATCACCTACTGCAAACTTCACTGTTGGATCTGCTTGTAAAAGTTGACCAATTCTCAATCTATTGAGGTATAGCCCTGCAACTACCGGATATTCATCCGAAAAGTAACATTCTTCCTCTACAATAGACGCCAAAATAGACACCTCAATAGGAGTCAACCCTTGAGCTTTTGCTTTTTCGAGACGCTCACTTGTCCAAAACTTCGAATATTCGTCCTTCATTCTTTTCAAAAAACTATCCAAAGTTACATCCCAATAGACTTCATAAGTATTAGGAACAAACATACACGTGATTGTTTCGGGCGTAAAACCCAATTTAGAGCACATCTCTGCATTATTAAACGCATCCATAAACTCTTCTTCGGTTAACATCAATTGAGACGCAAGGCGCTTAGCTAAATCAGCCTTAGTGCGAATATTATTAAATTTCAATTTAACAGGAGCCTGATGCCCTCCCTTTAAATCACCTATAACCTCTTGTATACTCATATCAGGAGTAATTGCATAACGTCCCGTCTTCATATTATCGGGATACTTCATGTAACTAGCAAGACGTTTAAAAGCATTTAAATCCGAAACATGGGCAGTGGTATCCATTTGAGTAAGTACCGCTTCAAAGCTTTTTTGCTTATCCACATAAATATAAACAGTCTCTTTTATTCTGAATTCAGCATCCAGAAAACCCTTGATGTATACAAAAACACCTCCTGCTGCAAGAATTAGCACAGCAAGGATTATAAGCAGAACATTTCGTTTAGTTTTAGCCATTTTTTCAATTAAGGTCGTAGACCTGTTTAATTATTTTGCAAACACCGTAAATATATTTGTTATATCTGAATAATAACTCATTAAGTACTTATACTTAATTATCTACAACCATTTTGTAGTTTTCTTTCCTCAAATATCCGCCAAAATTAAACATATTATTTAGAAAAAATGAGAGAGTGAACTTGATAAATCAAAACAAACAGCTATATTTGCATCGCAATTCAGTTTTGCCTACGGAAAACCGTTGATTGGAAGTGTGGGTGAGTGGCTGAAACCACCAGTTTGCTAAACTGACGTACGGGTAACTGTACCGGGGGTTCGAATCCCCCCGCTTCCGCAAAAGCGAAGACTTAAGAAAGTCAAATTAAGCGAAACCCTGTAAAATTAATCTTTTACAGGGTTTTTTCTATTTAAGTCTCTCATTAAAAAGAAGCACAGCATTAAAATTGAGCATACGGAATACTTAACTATCAATACTACTTTTCATCTTAAGACCGACTATATTGCTTCGGATTCATCCCTATATGTTCTTTAAAGGCTCTCGAAAAATGACTTAAGTTTGTAAAACCTAATTCATAACCCACATCCGATACAGATAACTTTTCTTCTTTCAATAAACGGGCAGCCTCTTTCATCCTAAATCCTTGATAATAATTAAAAATACTATTACCGAAAATCTGCTTAAATAAACGTTTCAGTTTGGTTGGGCTCATATTAGCTCCTTCTGCCAATTCTCTAATAACTGGGGGAATTTCGAGGTGCTCAAGCATTTGTTCTTTTACTTTGTAGATAGTCTGCACATCATGACCATTTAAAGCATAAAGGTGTTTCTCATCTCGCTTTTCCAGCTCCATTAACAATCTACAAATTAACTCTTCTGATTTTATTCTAAGAAAAAATAATTTAAAAGTTTCGTCAACCGATTCATTTACAATCTCATCTACAATTTTTTGTAAAGAAGGATAAATCATTTGTTCGAATAATAGGGGCTGCATATTTTGTAACAAACTCTGCAAAACCAGTGATTTTTCAGATAAATCAAATATCCCCTTCAAATAGTCAGCATCCACTTCTATATTTATAGTAGCAGTATTTGTATGAATTGAAATAATATCATCGGTATTTACACGACTGGTTCCAATCAAGACAGAAGGTATTGCCTCTAATTGCTTACTAGCTTTCAACATTTCCGTTTTAGGAAAGATATTTTGAAACTTAAAAAATATCATTCTTTTAGAAACATCAATGTCTGGGTTCTCAACAACCAGATCCTCATTTAACTCATAATTACTTACAAGCATTCGGATATGCTCATTAAAAACAAATCCAGAACAATAACCGCGACCAAATTTTTCAGGAATTTCCAGTCTTCTGTTTATTACTTCCGTCCCTAATAAATAAGCAAGTCTCATTAGAATGCTTGATTCTGTTTGCTGATTCTCTTTTTTCACACTAAACCCTTTACGACTATTTTAACGACTAATATAGCTATTTTATCTTCATAACACCTATTAATTTCGCATTATCAATTAACATGATAGGTTTCTTTGGAATTTAACGATAAGAAAATAAAGTATCAAATAAATAATGATTGAAAATGAATACGAAGAAAAATAAGTTGTGGATTATTATAGGGATTGTATTATTGAATTCTATTGGAATGTCTATAGTCTTGCCCCTTTTGCCTTTTATAGTGGGTGAATACCTACCCTCTCAAAAAATCGTTGTGGGTATGAGTGTACTAATGTCCGTCTTTGCTGGCTGCACATTTTTTGCATCTCCCGTTCTTGGTGCACTAAGTGATAGGTATGGACGAAAAAACATTCTTATCACTAGTTTATTGGGCTCTACTATAGGCTATATCCTGTTTGGAATAGGAGGAGCACTCTGGGTGCTTTTCCTTGGACGGATTATCGACGGACTTACCGCTGGGAATATCAGTACACTGTTTGCATACATCTCTGATAGTACTAAGCCTGAGGAACGTGCTAAATGGTTTGGCTATATTGGTGCTGCTATGGGAATAGGAAAGTTGGGAGGCCCTGCATTGGGCGGATTATTGGGAAGCATAAACCTTGCATTACCAGTCTTTCTTACTGCGGGATTAATATTTCTATCCAGCTTAGCTGTCTACTTTTTGTTACCCGAATCTTTAACCCCTGAGAAAAGGACTAAACACTTAAGCATTGACAGTTTCAATGTCTTCTCACATTTTAAAGATATATTCAGCCTCAAAGACATTAAATCATTACTCATATTGGGAATACTTTTTTATGCAGCCTTAGGTATTTTTCAGTTCAATTTCACCATTTTCCTCAAAGACATTTACAAATGGGGACCAGCTGTTATTGGTACCATGCTAACACTTGTTGGTATTTGCGAAATTATTTCGCGTGCATTCTTATTGCCTTGGTTATTAAAACATTTTAGCGAAAGAAATATTGGTATAACTGGTTTAATTGTTTTCGGAATCGGACTAGCATTGATTATAGCAAGTATATATTTACACTCAGTAGTTATTATTTCGCTAGCTGTAATATTTATAATCTCGGGCGAAGGCTTGTTTGATCCAACGTATAATGGAAAATTATCGCGATCTATTAATGAAAACAAACAAGGAAAATTACAGGGCGTAAACCAAAGCTTACAATCAGCAAATAACATGCTTGTGCCACTAATTGCAGCTGCAATTTATTTTTACAGTCCAAGTATACTTTATGCAATAGCGACATTTATTATACTCGGAGCAGTTATTATCTACACAAAACTTTTGCCTACACAAGACTTACACAAAGCATAAACAACAATAACCGATGAAGAATAATATGATTAATAAAATATCATTTTCATTATTTCTTAAAATATTTTTTCACCTCAGTCGTCAATATAAATAGAGAGCTCTCCGTAAGAAAAATAGATTATAAAATATAAAACTGAAAAGATTATGACAACAAGAGGTTTTGGGATGGGATTCGGAAGAAACCCTTTCGACAAAGATGCAAGACAAAAATTCAAAGAAGAATGGTCTAAAATGACCGATAGCGAAAAACTAGACTTCATGAACAAACGCATGGAAGGCATGGACAATCACGAAGATCATTTTTCTGTTGAAGCAATAGATGCTCGTTGTGAGAAATGGATGCAAATGTCAAGCGAAGAAAAGCAAACATTCATTGATGAAAGAAAAAAAGCTATCAAAAGCAAAATGCAGGCAATGCACGGATATTTTGGTTTCGGGCAATAAAACAACAAAAAAATAATTACACAAAATCCGATTGTAAAACACCATTACAATCGGATTTAGATAATAACAATTTCGATATGGAAACAAATACAATTGGACCTCCCTCTAATCATATGGAGTTTGATAAAGCATATAGTTCTTTATCTCATTGGATGTGGACTGATACACGCATACCCTCAGAATTAAAAAGGCTTATAGAAACAAACAAGCCTCAAACTTCATTAGAGTTGGGTTGTGGACTCGGTCGCTTTTCTAAATTCATGGCTAATCAGAAAATACAAGCAACAGGAGTAGACTATTCAACTGTCGCTATTGAAAAAGCAAATAAACGGGTTGCGAATGAGAGAAACAAACCCACTTACTTAGTAGGAGATGTTACTAATCTGGAAATACTTTCCGAACCTTTTGATGTCTCTTTTGACATTGGATGTTTCCACTGCCTCAACAAGGAAGCTCAGCAAAACTATGTAAAAGAAGTATATCGGTTATTAAAACCAGGTGCTACACATTTGATCTGGGCATTAGATGAATCTCCTAGCAATATGAAACTAACACCCGAGTATATAAGTGATATATTTAGTAACAATTTTCAATTACAAAAGTCACAGCGTAGCCGAAGACGTGTCGTATTTGTAGCATCTCACTGGTATTGGCTCATACGGAAATAAAAATACTTTTCATCTCTTATATCTAACAAAAAAAAATCGCCATCTAAAACTTAGACAGCGATTTCTTTTATTTTAAATTCTGAAAGATTATTTATCTTCTTTCTTTGCTCTTGGCTTACGTTTTGGCTTTTCTTCTTGAGCAGCCTCTTCTTTAACCTCAGTTGTTGCAGGTGCCTCTTCTGTAACTTCTTCAGGAGCAGCAATCTCTTCTTCACTAACAAAAGCTATTCCTGCTGCCGACAGTAAGTTATACCAACTAATCAATTTCTTGATGTCAGTATCATAAACTCTTTCTCTGTCATAAGTAGGAAGAATCTCTGCGAAATATTTTTTTAATACATCTGGTTTTGAGTTTGTAGCTACCGAAGCTTGTGCTCCGTTTTCTTTTGCTTGAATTTTAGTCAAAACTTCACTCAAAGGAACTTCGCCCTCATCTGTATACATTGCAATATCACCCAAAGAAACAACCTTATCTCTTGCATAGATAGGAAGTCTTCTTTTATCTGTTAATGACTCAACAATGACCATATTCTTAGCATTTGACACGAGTCTAAATAACCCCGGTTTACCGGATACAGATAAAATAGTTTTCAACATAATCTTTATTTTTAGTTTTATCGTTTGACCTATTATACATTTAACGAATCACAAAAATAATGGGATTGTTGTAATATAAAAACACCATAGCCAAACAAAAAAGTTAAGTATCTATATATTAATTAATTATTAAAATATTTTTTTATACGAATGGCAATAGGGTGTCGATCCTTTATGCTCATAATATTGTTGATGATAATCTTCTGCCTTCCAGAAAGTAGATACAGGCTTCAACATCGTAGCCACCTTAAAGCCTTTGCTTTCAAGGATAGCAATATATTTTTCTGCTATTTTTTTCTCCTCTTCGGTACTATAAAATATACATGAAAGATACTGAGGTCCTATATCGGGTCCTTGCCCATTAGTTTGAGTAAAATCGTGAGTCTCGAAGAACAACTTCACCATTTCATCATAATTAGTCTGTTTTGTATCATACTCCACCTCTGTTAATTCAAGATGTCCCGTATTTTTTTGACAAACTTGTTCATAAGTAGGATTATCAACATGACCACCCATAAAGCCAACAGTCGTATGTTTTACACCTTTGACTTTCATAAAATAATACTCAGTTCCCCAAAAACAGCCCGACGCAAAATAAGCCTTGTGGATATTCTTATTTACATCCGGAATAAATTTCAATGAAATAGAGTTCACACAATGACGTGTTTCCTTGTCTGTAAAACCCTCTCCAAGAAAAACATGCCCCAGATGTGCTCCACAGTTGGTACAGATAATCTCTGTACGCGAACCATCAGCATCAGGAACCCGTTTTACTGCTCCCTGAATTTCATCATCAAAAGAAGGCCAGCCACAATGTGAGTCAAATTTGTCTGCCGATTTATACAATGGGGCATCACATCTTTTACAGACATATGTTCCCGACTGTTTATTGTTTACATATTCTCCTGTATAAGGATATTCTGTTCCTTTATATACAATCACACGCTCCTCTTCAGGAGTAAGTTCGTTATATTTCATGTCTTTTGGTTTAAAATTTTCTGTTTTCTGCGCACATGAAACTTGCACTGTAAGGAAGCAAGCCATCGCAATTAAATATTTAATAATAGTATAACGCTTATAAGTTAGCATCTCTTTACCTACCTTTCTTTTTTATAAAAATAATTTACAAATGCATACCATTTTCTACTTTCTAAATAATTTAAATTCTTATCGTTACTATACGCTTCTCTCTCAAAAGAAATATTATAATAGGCTGTAAGACTATCTCGATACTGAACCAATCGAATAAGCCATTCTACGAAGTAAAGTAAGTAAAAAAACACCCACAACATCTCAATGATTTGTCTCGAATGGATTTTTTCATGATTCAATTCGGATTTCGATAAATCCCCATATTCTTTGCGACCAATTATAACACCAAACAGGTTAATTGCTGCAAAGCCTTTAGGAGGAAAATGCTTACTATAATAAATCTTCATCTACGACTATTTTCACACAAAAGTAATCACAATAAAGTATCTTTAAGGTCTCAGACCTATTTATTACTTTTACATATAATTTTCAACATCATACATTAGAACAAAAAAGATGCCATGGAGTTTATTTATATCGCAATAATTTTAGTTTTTTCTATTTTTATTATCTGGTGGATATATTCCTCTGGAAAACAACAATCTGAGGAATTGAAGAAAGAAAACCAACGTCTCAAATCGGAGATTGGAAATCTACAAACTAAGCAGCTCGAAGCAGTACACGAATCAGCAAACCTAAAAGCCAATCTTCAAAGCAAAGAAGAACAACTAAGACACCAGCAAACCGAGCTCTTAAATGCCAGGGAACAACTAAACAAAGATTTTCAGATATTAGCAAATAAGATACTCGAAGAAAAATCGAGTCGTTTTACTGATATCAATAGACTGAATATGGAATCTATCTTAAAACCTTTAGGCGAAAAATTATCTGAATTCAAAACCAAAGTCGAAGAAACATACGACAAAGAATCTAAACAAAGATTTTCGCTTGAAGAACGCATCCGCGAACTTGTAGTACTCAATCACCAAATAAGCGAAGATGCCAACAATCTGACCAAAGCTCTAAAAGGAAATAACAAAATACAAGGAAACTGGGGAGAAATGATATTAGAGTCTATCCTCGAAAAATCGGGATTAAAGAAAGGCGAAGAATATTTCTCTCAGGATATGCTCACCGACGAGAACGGACAAAAAATACTGAATAGCGAGAACAAAGCCCTTCAACCTGATATTGTCATCCTATATCCGGGAGGACGTAAAATAGTAATTGACTCGAAGGTCTCACTAAATGGTTACATTAGATACGTAGAAGCCGATACAGATGAAGCCAGAATAATATCGGAAAAGGAGCATATTATCTCTATTAAAAAGCATATTGACGAGCTTAGCAGTAAAGCCTATCAAGATTACATAGAGTCGTTAGATTTCGTCATGATGTTTATACCAAACGAACCAGCTTACATTCTTGCCATGCAATTAGATTCGGGCCTTTGGGATTATGCATACCGCAAACGTATCTTGTTAATTAGCCCTACTAACCTTATTGCATCCCTGAAAGTGGTAGCTGACTTATGGAAAAGAGAGGCTCAAAGCCGTAATGCGCAAGAGATAGCCAAACGAGGTGCTATTCTGTATGATAAGTTTGCAGGATTTGTTGAAACCTTACAAGAGGTTGGTAAAAACATAGACCGTACTCAAAAAAGTTACGATAAAGCCTTCATTCAGCTAAAAGATGGTAATGGAAACTTAATAAGACAAGCAGAAATGTTAAAGGAGCTAGGTATAAAGCCTCAAAAAGAGCTTCCAAACACCTAAAATCGTTAAATAATATTAATCGCGATAAAATAATGATATAGAAGTATGTTTTATAACATAAAACCCCTTATATTTGTACTGTGTTTTTCATGGTATTAGATTTAAGGTTAACAATGAAGATTGGTTGTCGTGATGACAACCTTTTTTTGCTTTATAACGTTTCCTTTTTTCAGACACAAAAAAAGGAGAAAATTACTTCCTCCCTTCTATATAAATTTATTTATTTAAGCTTACTTAGCCTTAGCCAACTCTGCAATCAATTCATCCCATTTAGCATCATCCATTTTTGGACCTACTATCTGTATTACATTTCCGGCAAGCAAAGTTCCTATCTTTCCACTCTCTGCTAATGTCCGATTTTTAATCAAACCATATAAAAATCCGGCTGCATATAAATCTCCTGCACCCGTAGTATCAATACAATTCACTTTAAGGGCAGGTACAAATACTTTTTCGTCACCTCTCTTTATCCATGAACCCTTTTCTCCTACTTTCACGATGGCAATTTCTACATCTTTGGCAATCATATCCAATGCGACCTCGGCTTCAACATCAAATAAGGCTCGTGCCTCTTCTTCATTAGCAAAAACGATATCAATATAGTCAGGGATAATCTCAAGTAGAAAATCTCGGCTAGCTTCTACGACATTATAACTTGCCATATCAAGCACCACCTTTAAACCTGCATTCTTAGCTAATGTTATAGCCTTACGAATCAAATCCAGATTTTGCACTAAATATCCTTCAATATAAAAGTAGTCGTAACCAACAAAATCCGATTCATTAAGATCTTCCGCTGTTAATCCTGCTGCTGCTCCTAAGAATGTTCCAAATGTACGTTGCCCGTCTTTCGAAACAAAAGTTGTTGCAATACCCGAAGCCTCATCATCTGTTATAATCAAGTGTGATGTTACTTTACATTTATCAAGATCGTGTTTATAATAGGTTCCGTAAAAATCTTTACCTACTCGTCCGATAAAACCCGTAGCAATATCTAAACGTGCAAGACCATTAATTGTATTGGAAGCCGAACCTCCCGAAGCCACAAATTTCTCTCTGTCTGCTATAGCAAGATGCAAAGATTCCTTTTTTACTTCGTCAATTAACTGCATACTCCCTTTTGGAAGCTCTAATTCTTCAAGTAGAATATCGTTGTCTATCAAGGCCAAAACGTCCACTAGGGCGTTTCCCATTCCTAATACTTTCATTTTTATTAAATTTTCATGCAAAGATATTGCATAATTCGGAAATAAGCTCTACTTTTGCTACGCTTTTGGAGAAAAGCACTAAAAAAATATTCTTCCTTAGCTCAGTTGGTTAGAGCATCTGACTGTTAATCAGAGGGTCCTTGGTTCAAGTCCAAGAGGGAGAGCTTTTTTTGTTAAAATTATCCGAGAGTTTACACTCTTCCTTAGCTCAGTTGGTTAGAGCATCTGACTGTTAATCAGAGGGTCCTTGGTTCAAGTCCAAGAGGGAGAGCAGAAAAAAAGTCTGAAGAATATTCTTCAGACTTTTTTTGTTATTAAGATCTCAAACCTCATCAATCAGAGTAATTCGAACTCAGATTTCAAACGAATATCTTCCGCCGAAGAACCGATCATAAGATCAAATTCACCCGGTTCTGAATCAAATTCTAATTTTTGATTGTAAAAAGATAGCTTTTCATTATCAATAACAAAAGTCACAACTTTACTTTCGCCCGCGTTCAGCTTTATTTTCTCAAAACCTTTAAGTTCTTTTACCGGTCTTACAACCGAGCCTACTTTATCTCTCAAATACAACTGAACTACCTCTTCGCCTGCATACTTTCCTGTATTAGTTATGCGTGCAGTAACCTCAATAGTCTCACCTTTATTGATTTGTTTCTTCGAAAGTTTCAAATCTGAATATCCGAATGTAGTATAGCTCAAACCATATCCAAATGGAAACTTAGGACTATTTGGCAAATCAATATAAGCAGAAACATAATTCAAATCATTTTCGTTCTTAGCAGGTCTACCTGTATTGAAATAGCTGTGATAAATTGGAATCTGCCCAACTGATCTAGGGAAAGTCATAGGCAATTTTGCAGAAGGGTTTACATCACCAAATAATACATCCGCAATAGAGTTTCCTGCTTCCGAACCTAACCACCATGTGTAAAGAATAGCAGGTACATTATCTGCAGTCCAATTAAACACCAATGGACGACCTGCATTAATTAAAACTACAACCGGTTTTCCTATTGCTTGAATGGCTTTTACTAATTCCTCTTGAACACCAGGTAAGCTTATATCACTGCGGCTTTTTGCCTCTCCACTCATATCACGTTTTTCGCCGATGCTTAATATCACCACATCTGCCTGATTAGCTATTGAAATAGCCTCAGCAAATCCGCTTTTATCATCACCTTCTATTTCGCAACCTTTAGCATAAAGCAATTTAGATGTTTTACCAACTTTGTTTTGTAGTCCATCCCATTGCGATACAATAAACTTATCGTAGTCTACCTCATCTAATTCTACCGACCAGAAACCAAGATTTTCTTTATACTCTTTTACCAAAGGTCCTATAAAAGCAATTGTTTTAGTTTCTTTAGATAGTGGCAAAACATTATTTTCGTTTTTCAGCAATACAATACTTTTAGCCCCTATCTCGCGTGCAGCTTTAGTATGCTCGGGATTATTCATAGCAGCCTCTTGTCTCTTAACATTACTGTATTTATAAGGATCTTCAAATAATCCCATTTCGAATTTCTTATACAGAATACGTCTTACAGCATCATCAACCAAAGCAATATCTACTTTATTTTCTTTCACAAGGTCTGCTAAGTTATTTTTATAACATCTGCTTTCCATATCCATATCACTTCCTGCAACAATAGCAGCTAAAGCAGCATCTTTTCCATCTTTCACAAAACCATGCTGTACCATCTCGCCAATAGATCCCCAATCAGACACCACGAAGCCTTTAAAGCCCCATAGTCCTTTCAAGATATCACGTTGCAGAAATACACTTCCTGTTGCCGGAATACCATTCAGATCATTAAAAGAATTCATAAAAGTGGCAGCACCTGCATCTAAAGCAGCCTTGAAAGGAGGTAAATACACTTCCCAAAGCATACGCTCACTCATATCAACCGAGTTATAATCACGTCCTCCAACAGCAGCTCCATAAGCAGCAAAGTGTTTGGCACAAGCCATTACGCTTGTTATATCACCTAGTTTTTCTCCCTGAAAACCTTTTACTCTGGCTGTTGCAATCAAAGAACCCAAATAAGGATCTTCTCCTGCACCCTCCATCACACGCCCCCAACGAGGATCTCTACCTATATCGACCATCGGAGCAAATGTCCAATGAATACCACTTGCAGCAGCCTCTATGGCAGCAATGCGTGCTCCTAGTTCAATAGCATCCAAATCCCAACTGGCAGCCTCCGCCAATGGAATAGGAAAAGTAGTTTTATAACCATGTATTACATCTTGTCCGAAAAGCAAAGGAATTTTCAATCTCGATTGCATTGCCATTTCCTGACATTGACGAGTGTGAGCCACACCTTTTACATTCAGCATAGACCCTATCTGCCCTGTACGAATCTGGTTTTGTTTATCTCCATCTTTCGTTATCGGTCCGGTAGCCGACGACCAATCTCCGGTGTATTGATTCAATTGTCCTACTTTTTCTTCGAGAGTCATTTGCTTAAGCAAATCATCTACTCGCTTGTCTATCGCAGGATTTTGAGCTGTCAGGCTTAAAACAGCCGACGCCGTAATAAAAGCGGTTAGGAATGTTTTTTTCATTGATATTAATATTTTATAAAGTGTAAATTATCTTGCTGGTTATTCAATCTTCAAATATATTGATTATTTGTCATAATAACACTAACCTAAAATAAGTAAAATAAAGATTTAATATCGTATTTCAGAATTATAACTATCAGCTGCTATTACGCTTACCAAAAACTATAAAATGGCCTAAGACTGTAAATTAAAACCCATTTCTTAATTTAACACACCATATTATCTAAAAACTGTATATTTACATACTCATTCTATAAACCAACTATAAACCATGAAAAAACTCTTAGTCCTTTTATTCCTTCTTTGTGCCGTCTTTCTTCATGCACAAAATTCCAAAGTACAGGAATTACCCCTTATCCCCTACCCTTCCAATATTCAAACCGGAAGTGGAAGTTTTGCAATCAATGGAAATACAAAAATCGTTGTAGCAGACATATCAAAATTCAATAATGAAGCAACCTACTTGCAAGCACTATTAAAATCGGCTATTGGCAAAAACATATCTATTGCTAAAGGTGGAGCTAAAAATGTAATTGAAATAAAATACAATCCTCAATTAGAAAAAGCAGAGGCTTATACCCTTGAAGTGACACCCGATAAAATTACTATATCAGCAAGTAACGGGCACGGAGCATTCAATGCATTGCAAACGATAAGACAATTGTTACCTCCAACTATCGAAACTGTAGGAAACAATACTCTAACATCCGTTTCAATACCAAGTCTGAAAATAGAAGACAGCCCCGCATTTAGTTGGAGAGGTATGCATCTTGATGTATCTCGCCACTTTTTCACTCTTGATTATCTAAAAAAACATATTGACAGACTTGCTCTCTATAAATTCAATAAATTCCATCTACACTTAACTGACGACCAAGGATGGCGTCTTGAGATTAAGAAATACCCAAAGCTCACCAACGAAGGAGCATGGCGTACATTCAATAACCAAGACTCAGCCTGCATAAAAAAGGCTGAAGAGAATCCAAATTTCAAGATTGATCCTCGTTTTATCCATGAAAAAGATGGAAAAACTGTGTATGGCGGATTCTACACTCAAGAAGAAATGAAAGACCTAATTGCATATGCTCAATCGAAACATATTGAAATTATTCCCGAAATAGATGTTCCCGGACATATGATGGCTGCCATCAATGCATATCCTTATCTTATTGAAGGACAAAAATCAGAATGGGGAGAGCTTTTCTCAACTCCTGTTTGTCCATGTAAAGAAGAAGCATATACTTTTACGAAAGACGTACTACAAGAAGTAATTGACCTTTTCCCTTCGAAATACATTCATATTGGAGCCGACGAAGTAGACAAAAAATCGTGGAGCAATTCCGAACTATGTAAAGAGTTTATGAAAGCTAACGGACTCGAAGATGTGGATAAACTACAGAGTCACTTTGTACATGAAATGCAAGAATTTGTAGAAGCTCACGGCAAAAAAATTATTGCTTGGGATGAAATTCTCGAAGGAGGCACAAATCCAAATGTAACCATTATGTATTGGAGAGGCTGGGTAAAAGACGCTCCTAAAAAAGCTGTATTAGGAAATAGTGAAGTAATAATGACTCCTACAAATCCTCTTTACTTCGACTATGTAAACAACAATATCAGTGTAAACAATGTATATCACATGGAAGTAGTTCCAACAGATGTACCTGCAGACAAAGCACATTTAATACAAGGAGCACAGGCTAATCTTTGGACAGAAATGATTCCAACTGAACAACAAGCCGAGTTTCAGATGTATCCTCGTATGATTGCATTGGCAGAACGCACATGGACAAATAACACCAACAGATTTGACGAATTTTCTCAACGCCTTCTAAAACAATATCCAAGACTTGATGCTCTGGGGATAAATTACAGATTGCCCGATATTGATGGGTTTGCCCAAGAAAATGTTTTTATGGGATCAACCGATTTTATGGTAAACAGTCCACTTCCTGATATGACTATACATTTCACGCTTGATGGAGGCATCCCGACTGTTGATTCGCCCAAACTATCACAACCCATCACAATATCTCAACCAACGCTCCTAAAAATGGCTCTATTTAGTTCAGGAGGAGTGAGAGGTGAGATATATAGCCTAAACTTTAGACCTACATCTTTAAATAAAGCTGTAACGGTAGATAATACGAATGCCGGACTTCGTTGCGATTTCTTCAATAAGTTTTATAAGAACACAAAAGAAATAGTAGGTACTCCCGATGAAACATTCATAGTGCCAAACATTCAAGCCCCTAAAGAAACTAATTCGTTCGGATTGAAATTCAACGGATATATCAATGTTCCCGAAACAGGTATTTATAGTTTCTTCTTCAATTGCGACGACGGTGGAGTACTTTATATAGCCGGAGAAACTGTTGTAGATAACGACGGACAACATTCTGCCATAATGAAAAGCGGACAGGTAGCCTTAGAGAAAGGTTTGCAACCCTTCCAATTAGATTTCCTTGAAGGAGGTGGCGGTTATACACTAAAACTTCAATATAGCTTCAATGGAGCTCCCGTACAAGAAATTCCCGATAGTTGGTTTAAACATTAAAACCAATAGAAATACCATAATAAAAAAGAGCTCAAATAGCTGAGCTCTTTTTTTATTTCCTACAAAACATGAAGGCTAAACTAGCGCTTTTTTGCTTTCCAAGGTTTGAATACAGAAATTACAATCATAAACAATAACAAACCCGATTGAAAGAATCCACTGATTTCCATAAACCTATTATTTGCAATAAATTCAGCATTAAAAACAACCTCCTCTTTCAATTCGCTTATAAGACTCAGATTCTGAGTAAGCGCAGGATGATAAGCAAATGTACCGAACAGTATCTGAGCCACAGTGATTATCCACTTAACAATAATCCATCGATGTTTGAAAAAGCCCCAGTTAGTAAATATTCCATACACAATGCCAATAACTAAACTGGTCATAGCACCCGTAATTATTAGCCAATTATCAACCACAAGCAGTATACTGTATTTCATATGTAGCTCATCTACCGATTGTGCCTTTGACAAAAAAGTAATAAGTACCATAGCTATAGCTCCACTAGTCCATATCATGGCAAATATTAAGTGGAGTATTTTAAGAACTTTGATACCTTTTGATCCTAATTTTTTCATATTGTTAGTTTAATAGTTGATTAGTCAATGTTTAAAAGAAAAAAATTATTTCAACTCTTCTACATTCGAATAGATACGCTGTAAAAGCTGCTTCAACAATTCATAATCGCTTTCATTTATATCCTGCAGTACCTTTTCGAGAGCCAGATCTCCACATTTAATAGCCGCAGGCATAAGAACCTTGCCTGCTTCTGTAATTTGAATAGCATTTTCTCTTTGCGACACATGAACTCGACAAACCAAACCCCTATCTTCCAGATTATCAATTGTCCGTTTTATGGCAGCCGCATCCTTACAAAGCAAAGTTGCCAGCTCCTGCTGACTCAATCCATCTTTATAATACAAACACCGAAGTACTATAAACTGCGAATGTGGCAATTCTATATTATTTCTCTTAAGCTCTATTCTCAGCATTTTAGCTAGTGAGAACGAAGCTCTATTCAATAGAAAACCAAGTGAATATAAACTATCCATATCAATTCTGTTTTTACAAAAATACAAAAAACAATTGACTAATCAACAATCAAAAAAAACACATCAAATAAAACGTAAAAGAAGAGTACACAATGTGGCTCTTCTTTTACAATAAGGACAAATATTAGAAATAGTTATGTGACCTTAAAATTTACTCATTGAAGGATGTTTTCCTTTATATTTTGGATCGTAATTATCTATCCACCAATAATACATCATAGTGGCAAGTGCCCAATAAACAACAACCTGAACCCACAGAACTACATACTCAAACCAAACATCGGAGAGGGTTGCACCCATCGTATTGATGCTTACAAAACCATGAATACCCGGAGTGGATGGCAGAAGATATGCAATAGCCTTTAATACGGGAGGTATAGATACCCAAGGCCATGAAATACCCGACATAAACAGAAACGGCACACTTGTAAATACAACTAATAACATTACAAACTCACGTTGAGAACAGAAGTAAGATAAAGTCATAGCAAAAAAGGTAGCCGCCAGAATATAAGGGAAAAGAAACACTGCAATAGTTAATGGATCTCCAATCTGAGGGAGATTAAACAGATAAGGAACGACTCGCAATACCCATGCAGATGTGATAATATACAGAGTACTATAACAGAAACCCTTACCAATGGTCAACTTCAATGGGTGAATATTTTTCCCTTCCGACATATGGGATGCAACAGTAAATCGCTTTTTATCATTATGAGTACCCACAATAGTACCTACACCTAACAGTAATGTTTGCTGAATAACCAGAATAAGAATTGCAGGAACCAAAAAGCTGGCAAAACCATTAGATACATTATAGAAGGACACCCACTCATAATCTACCGCTTCCATTGTTGAAGCATCCTGCGCACGTGTACCATGCCCCATATCATTCACCCTGATATCTGCTCCCATTTCCAAAGACACTTCCATACAAGTAAGCAACATTGCTTTATAAAAAAGCATACTACTCATATCGGAGTATACCAAAACGGCTGTTTGCTGTGCAGTATTCAGATCGATACTGAATGATGCAGGAATATATATAATTCCGTATGCTTCTTTACGGCGAACGGCTTCGCGAGCTTCTTCCATATCGGCAACATGGGCAACCACATTTACATCAGCGGCTCCATCTACTTTACGTGTAAACTCTCTAGACAAAGCCGAGTTAGACTCGTCTACCACAATAACTTTTACTTCATGGACTGCCTCATTATTGTATAAAAAAGCATACAATACTGGATATGCAAGTGGAACTATTAGAAACAATAGTACTACTGCCGGATCCCGAAAGACAACTTTCAGCTCATGCAACCACACGTAATATATATCAAGCAGTAATTTTTTCATTCTTCGTATACATTTTCGTACATAAAGTTTCTAACTCTACCCATAAAGATCAATCCCAGAAAGAAAAAGCCTAACAGAGCAGCATAGTGATAAGCCGAATATTGCCATGCAATACCATTAAGAGCCTGATCAACATAAATCAAAAAGAAATGCCGAAGAGGAAACAAGAAGCTTAATGCATAAAGTACAGGACTCATAGCTATTGACGGAAACGAAAAGCCGGTTATAGAAAAGGAAATCATCCCTAATAAACTTGCCGCACTCAACGATAATCTATAATTTCCAAAAACAGCAAGTAACATTAATCCAAACCCTTGAGCCGATAATATCAAGCACAAGTAAGCAAAGCAAATAGGAAAGAAACCTGAGTTTAACGGAAAATTATTATAATAGTACAATACTGACATAAAGAATAACGATAATACAAAAAAGAGAATCGTATATGGTAAAATCTTACCAAATATTGCCTTTACGGTAGAACCGCCCGCCAAATCGAGAAACTTACGCCCTGTACCCATCTTCACCTCAGATCCAAAGCTAGATATAGTAAACATAGCCAGAATCAAGAATATGATACCGGGAGTAAGCACATTATTCAGATAAACCGAATAGTTTAACCAAGGATTTCCAATAGGATGAGCCTCAATAGATATGGGTTGTATAATAGGCATTAATTGCCCTTGTGTATAACCTTTTGCCTCCCCCATTCTAAGACCGACTGATGCCGAAGCCAATACACTAATAGTCTTCATATCCTGAAACAATAACGAACCAGATATAAGAAAAGCATTATTAGTATAGAAAACTATCTTGGGACGATTGCCCGAAATAGCATCTTTTGCAAAATTACGAGGAATAGTAAAGACTCCATACACTTGGCCACGCTCCATTTCGACACGTGCTTCTTTGAATGAAAGACTCTTAAATTTGATATCGGTCTTTGCAAACGCATCTAATTGACGAACCAAAGATCGTGAAGTCAACGAATTATCGAGATCAACTACGGCAATAGGAATCTTAGTCGGTAAACCGGCATGCATCATATACATCAGCAAACCAAATGTAAGTAACGGAGCCACAATCATCCCCCAGATACAAATCTTGGAAGATAATATACGTTTCCATTCTCTCACGAAGACTACCCACATACCTTTTTCTGAAGCCATTCTTTATTTAAGTAATGTTTATTATTTACTGCTTCAATACAGCTACCTCTACTTATTATAATTGCCGAGACAATAAAAATATACGGCTTTATTCTTTTATGACAAGCGACATTCCAGGCAAAATATCAGGCTGATTTTCTACAAAATGCCCTCTTACCTCAAATGTTTTACGATCATAGCCACCAGTAGTTTTGGTTGCTTTCCATGCAGCATAAGAACCAAGGTCTTTCATATAATATACTTTCAACTGCACATCCTTATTCAAAGCAGGCACAAAGGCAGTAACCGTTTGCCCTATCTTGAAGTTTTGCAAACGATCTTCTCTCACATTGAAAGTTCCCCATTTGTCCGAAAGATCCATTACATTCATAATAGGAGCACCCGTACCAACCAATTCTCCCACATTAGGGAAACGATCAGATACACGTCCGTCAACAGGAGAAATAAGATATGTTTCTGTTATATAAGAATCTACCTCAGCCACAGCACCTTTTGCTCTGTTTAACATAGCCAATGCTGCTTCTTTATCTTCACGCTCAGCTCCGTTTTTCGCCATATCGTATTGAGATCTAGCTGCTTTTTCGGTAGCTACGGCAGCATTATAATTTGCCTCAGCCTCATCTCTCTTCTGAGCCGTTGTTACACCTTTATTGTACAGATTTTGTACACGTGTAAAAGACTTCTGAGCTATATCAACTCCTACTTTTGCTTTTTGCCACATTTCGTAAGCAGCATTAATCTGCTCAACTCGCGCTCCTTTTTGTGCTTTGTTACTTTGTGCAGCAGCACCCTGTTCGGCAGCGGTAGCTTGCGAAAGTTTAGCGTAAACATCCGGTGCACTAAGTATAGCCAAAGTATCGCCTCTGCGAACAGAGTCTCCTTCTTGCACGAAAAATTTCTCGATACGCCCGGGAACTTTGCTCGAAATACGCACTTCAGTTATTTCGGCTTCTCCCTGCAATGTATTATCTTCTTGATTTAGAAAAAAGAATCCATAAATTGCAACAGCAATGATAACTGCGGCAAAACCGAGAATCGGAATAAGTTTTGATCCTGATTTATTATCTTCTCTACTCATATCTGCATTTATTAAGGTCACAGACCTATTTTTATTGTTTTACATTAGTTAAACTTCTACCTAGTGCTTTATTCAAATATACATTGCATAGTTTCACATCAATCTGAGAATCGATCATCTCCGAGTGAGCCGATAACCATGCTGTATGAGCAGCCAAAACATCCGAAGCAGGAATAACCCCTTCTTCGAAACCCAACGTAGCATATCTCAAGTTTTCATTCGCTTTTTCCATATTTTGCTCCGAAGAAATATACCTTTTGTGAGCTTCATTCAGTTTAAAAGCTGATTGATTGATTTGTAGTTCTATTTTTTCTTTTGCATCTTCCAGTTGATATTCCTGAATACGAGTCTGAGCCTTTGCAGCACTCAGTTTGGCAGAACTGGTCATAAAATTAAGAGGAACACTCAATTTCAGCCCTACGTTCCACATTCCTCCAAATGTATTTTGAAAACCATCAAAACCATTGGGGTTTGTCCATGTATAAGCAGCCATTAATCCTAGTTCGGGTAAAAACTCGGCTCTCTCTATTTTTTCTTTTCCTTTATATATCTTAGTAGCTAGTTCGAGACTCTTTATTTCGGGCCTGTTTAGCAGAGCTTCTTCAATCGAAGGAGTAATAGGTGCTTCTGTTGAGATCAGCATTTCACGTTTTTCATCCGCTAAAGCTACTTTGTCTTCAATCTCTAACCCACATAATTGGTTGAAAAGCATTCGAGCTAAACTTAAACCATTATCAACCTTAGTTAAGGTCATGTCCGCTTCATTCTCTTTTACCATTACCGACAAAACATCTGCTTTGGTTGCAACTCCTTCGGCTTCCATTGAGCCAACATCAGAATGCATCTTTTGCAGCAATTTGAGGTACGATTCAGCAAGATCTCTTTTATAAGCCAACGAAACAATTTGCCAGTAAGAAGCATCCAACTCTGCAATAACATCTTGCAATTCGGTATCCTTCTTTGACTTTGCCAACTCCTGAGCATTCTTCATTATGTCATTATAAGCCACAATACGCCCACCCATAAACAATGGCTGAGTCATTGATATAGAGCCTACCCAAATATTTTTTATATCGAGTTCTCCAATAGATCGTATCTTGTCTGATAATTCCTGTGGAATAGGTATCTGAGTTCCGGGAGGAATAGGTATTCCTATACCCGACAAATCGGGAATGGTAATAGATCCCGGAATAGCCGAAGAACCTATAAGATTCAGATTCTTTTCGTTGCGAATATACATTCCGGACGCAGAAAATTTAGGGAAATACTTTAAGTAAGCTTCCTTTTTTTCATAGTAGGCGACCTTTTCTTCCTCAGAGGCCATCTTCAAATGCTTATTGTTCTGGATAGCCAGATTTCGGGCATCTTCGAGACTTAGTGTTCTTTGTGCAGATATAGTACCGCTTAAGGCGCCAACGCAAAACAAAATCCAGAGAAAATTTCTTTTACTCATGTGTTGTGTCCATTTTTAATAAGTAAAGTATTAATCGCTATATTTTTCAATCAGCCAATTTTAGTGTTATAATGTAACTAATCAAGAAATGAGTTTACAACTTTAGTTAGTTGTCTAAACAATAAAATCACGTAAAAGTACACTCTTTAGACTATATAAACAACACCTAAATATCCCTTTTAGTTCGGAATATTTAAATTCAGTTAAAAAAACGTTTTCACAACTTTCCTATAAAACACAAAAATGGGTAATCTTTCGACTACCCATCAAATATAATGTGTTTATCACAAATAATTTATATATAGTAAAGATTATTCTCTGAAATAAATTCTCCTAACCCTCGATGATACAGAAGTTAATACCTCGTAAGGAATAGTATTAATCTTTTTAGCCTGGTCTATAACAGATAATTCATCACCAAAGAGAATTACCTCATCACCTTCTTTAATATCAAGCCCAGTAATTTCGATCATAGACAAGTCCATGCATATATTGCCGATAATAGGAACCAGATGCCCGTTGACCAGCACATGCCCATTTCTATTTCCAAATTGACGGCTCAAACCATCTGCATATCCTATACGGATAGTCGCAATAGAAGCATCGTGATCAAGGTCTCCCCTTCTACCATACCCCACAGTTTCACCTTTTTTGAGATGTTTTATTTGTAAGATCGTAGTCTTAAGCGTACAAACATTACGTAATCCATCTAATCCACTGGCACTGATACCATACAAGCTAATACCTAAGCGCACCATATCCATTTGCTCTTCGGGGAAACGTTCGATCCCTGCTGAGTTAAGAATATGTCGCCAAATAGTATAATCCAATCCATCTTGCAATGCAGAAGCAAGCTTTTTAAATAACGAAATCTGTTGTGTTGTAAAATCGTCAAATGCCCAACTTTCGCTCGCTGCTAAGTGTGAGAATGTTGATTTCACTTTAAGAGCTTGTTGCGATTTCAAACGCTCTAATAATAAAGGTATATCTTCTTCAGTAAAACCAAGACGATGCATACCTGTATCCATCTTTATATGAATAGGAAAATCGGAGATTCCCCTGCGTTGTGCTTCTTTTATAAAGGCATCGAGAATCCTGAAATTATAAACTTCGGGTTCGAGATACGATTCAAATAATTGATTAAAACCCGATACCTCAGGGTTAAGTACAATTATAGGAGTCTTTATTCCTGCTTTTCTCAAGACAACCCCTTCTTCGGCAATTGCTACTGCAAAGTAATCACATTTATGATATTGAAGTATCTTAGCTACCTCTTCGGAACCCGACCCGTAAGCATCTGCTTTAACCATACAGATAATCTTGGTATCAGGATTCATTCTCGAGCGGTGGAATTTAAAATTATGAAGTATAGCATCCAGATTTATATCCAACACCGTCTCATGATTCTTTTGCTCTATGAGTTCGCTGATACGTTCAAATTCAAAATGACGTGATCCTTTTAATAAGATCGTTTCTTCATGAAATTCGTTCCATATTCCGGAAGAAATAAAATCTTCTGTAGAATCGAAGAAAATATGAGGAATATTCGCAAACAACTTTTGCTGATCCGAGATATGATGACCGATACCAATAATCCGACCAATACTAGCAGAATCTGCCAGATCTGAAACTGATTTATATAAAGCCTCATCCGAAAATCCTGATTGCAATATATCAGAGAGAATAAGAGTTCGTTTCGGAGAATCCTCAGCAGATTGTTGCCCTAAGAAAGACAGTGCAATCTTCAACGAGTTGATATCCGAATTATATGTATCGTTTACAATGATATTATTATTCTTGCCTCTACGTACATCCAAACGCATAGCTACCGGCTCAAGCTGTTTTACTTTTTCCTGTATAGTTTCGATAGATGTAGTCAAGTATAAGGCAGCCGCTATACTGCTGGTAACATTTTCGACAGAAGCATCATCTGTAAAGGGTAATTCTACTGTAAACGGTAAGCCAAGAAAAGAGTAAGTAATAAAAGATTTAGCTTCGAGCTTTTCAACCTTTAGTATAAGTAAGGGACTGTTAGATCGATTGTTATAAGACCACGTAAAACTTTTCTGAGACAGACAAGTAGCCTCCATACATTCATCAAGAAGTTTATTACCCTCTTCACAAATTATAACATCGCAATTGACAAATAACTCTAATTTTTCGAGACATTTTTGCTTCAAATTCTTGAAGTTCTCTTGGTGAGCATCTCCAATATTTGTAAAAACACCAATAGTCGGCTGTATTATTTTTTGCAGACGAGTCATTTCATTAGGCATAGAAATACCAGCTTCGAAAAGTCCAAGTTCTGTATTTTCATTCAATTGCCATACCGATAAAGGAACTCCCAATTGAGAGTTATAACTACGTGGCGATCGGGTGATATTCTTCTCTGAACCTAACATCTGATATATCCATTCCTTTACAATGGTTTTACCGTTACTTCCTGTTATAGCAATAACAGGGATATTAAAGTGTTCGCGATGAAAAGTTGCTACCTTTTGTAAGGCAAGCAAAGAGTCCTTGACATGTAAAAGATTTATGTCTTTAAGATTCTTCCATTCGGATTGAATAGTTTGTACAACAAAATGTCGTACACCCAGATTGTATAATTCATCAACATACTTATGCCCGTCGTTGTTTGCCGTCTTCAAGGCAAAGAACAGTGTCTCTCCGGGATTAAAAACTTCGCGACTGTCGCTCAACAAATGACTTATGGGCGATTCGGGATTGTTTACCTCTTTTATTTTTAATGTTTTGGCAATTTCAGAGATAGTATATATCATTTCTATATTTAGTTTTTTAGAACTCTCAGTTTACTTCAATAAGCAACTAATCAAAGTCTTTTATGTTGAAAAATAAAGCAGCAAATATTTACTCGGTTTATGTTCTCTAGGAGAGTTTTTTCTCGAGTAACAAAAGCTCCTTTTCACAATCAAAGTAAGGATATTTATTTCGTAAAGATTTGACCTTTAACAAAGTTTGTTTTAAAAATTGTTTATGATCCTCCGTCTCTTCATTAAAAGGTCGATGACCAATTGCCCTACTTATATTCTGCCATTCGACACATAATTTTCGGGTCTCTTCATCTAAATAAGTAGCAGTAAAAATATCCCATATATATTGTATAGCTACATCATTGGGATGAATCATATCTTCGGCATAAAACCTATAATCTCTCAACTCATCCAAAACGATTTCATAAGACGGAAAATAATATAGATTGGAAAACTTATTCATCAACTCATCAATAGCCAGAAGTAAAACAGCTTTACTCAATTGATTATTGTGTGCCCCATCTTTCCAATGACGAATAGGACTTACAGTGAATAAAATTTTCAAATCGGGATTAATCCTTAAAGACTCTTCTATAAGTTTAGTCCATGAAAAAACAATTTCCGATACAGAAAGTTTATACCTATCAAAAATATTTGATGGTTGCTTATGGCAGTTGGCAACAACGTTCTCCGTTTCTTTGAGATTAAAAGCATAGGCTGTACCAAAAGTAACGAGAAGAATTTCTGCTTCCTTTAAATCAGCAGAGGCTTTTTCCCTAGCCTCATTTATAGTTTTAAGAAAGCTATCTTTATCAGGACTGGAAAATACACTGTGGTGAAAATAAGTTCGGTAAATTCCGTGATGATGAAAAATATCATCTTCTGTAAAAACTCTATTTTGCTGTAACATCTCTATTGCCTGCGCGATAGAAGCGGGATTGTAAAGTACGCCGAAAGGATTTACATTGACCGAAAATTTATTTTCGAGAAGTTGTTTCCCTATATTTTCGGCAAAGCAAGACCCAAACAAAAGTATTTTTGTCTGATGATTAATTCTTAGTTCTGATTTTGGGACTTCAACCTTTTTCCTGAATTCCATTCAAATAAAATTCTAAAATAAGTAACATTCAATATAACTAAGTTTGGTTATTCTACCTATCAAAGAAGTAGAAAGGCTTATCTCGTCAATATTCTTTTTCGTTAGCCAAGTTCCAGGCATTCAAATAAGAGGCTTTAGTTATCTCAACTAATTTTTTCCAATTTATTTTCGAAGCCTCATCGCTTGGTTTGTGATAATCGGGATGCCCATCGGTATGATACCAAATAATCGGGACACCTGCCTTTGCAAAAGAACCATTATCGCTTCCTCCCACAGGCTTATCCCAAGGCGTGTAATTAGGAGTCAATTGCAAATTATATTTTTTGATATCGTCTTTCAGCCATTTACCAAAAGCAGGATTAGCTTCGGTATAGAAATAGACTACATAAGTAGGATTAGACTCATCGGTATTACGACCTATCATATCGAAGTTTAGATAGCCTTTTACTTGATTGATAAATTTACAGTTTTGTGTAAAATATTTGGAGCCTAATAAGCCATCTTCTTCTCCATCCCAGAATGCAAAAATCACATTACGCTGTGGTTGAACTCCACTCTCTACAAAAGCTTTCGCAATCTGCATTACAGCCGATACACCAGACGCATTATCGTCAGCCCCGTTATATATTTGATCGCCCACCAAATTTGTATCCATCCCCAGATGATCGAAGTGAGCTCCTACTATCACATATTCATTTTTATTGACTCCCGGAATCATTCCCAGAACATTTCGCAGATTTAAAACACGATGAACTCCTTGTTTATATTTAGCGATTGAATCGGGATTTACCTGATATCTTTTCTTTTGTTTAAAATCTTCACTATATGCCTCAAATGCTTGGAAATAAGTATCACTTAAAGGCTGAATACCTAAAGCTGTAAGATATGAAGCCAAATATTCGGAAGCAACTTGTCCTCCTAAAGCTCCTGCTCCACGCCCTTGAAGAGCATCACTTGCCAAAAAGCCAACTGCAGCTTTTGCCTCTCTTTCCGAAATGGAGTTTAGTCCTTTTTCGATAGGCTTTTGAGCAAAAATATTTAATAACGAAACACTTAATAATAAAACAGATAAATAAATTTTCATGATAATAGGTTTTCGGGATAAAGTAACTTTATCCTTACATACAACGAATCAGGTCTATGACTTAGATTTTACTTCAATAGATTTAAACTTATCACGGTTAGATGTAACCTGTTTTACATACTGAACCACTTCCGACCCTCTAAGGTAACCGTTTTTGCAGACAGAATCATTATAATATTCGGGTTTACTTTTTAGCTCTATATATTTTTCAACATGCCCATCCCATATATACGGATTGTCATTGTACTTCCGAGCCAATGCCTGAGCGTCTGTAACATGCCCGTTACCACCATTATACGCTGCCAACACAAACTTGAGTCGCTGTTCTTTATTCTCTATTTTAGCAAACATCCCATCTAATTTATTTATCAGCTCAGCCCCCACTTTTATACTTAGTTCAGGATTTTTAAGATCATCTCCAGAGACTCCAAAGGCTTTAGCCGTACGAGGCATCAACCCCATTAATCCCACTGCACCTGCCCATGATGCAACCTCAGGTTTAAAACGCGATTCTTGATATGCTACTGATGCCAACAGATGCCAATCGTATCCAGATATAGCTGCATATTTCTTGAAAATCTCATCATAAAGCGAAACATGCCCTTTAGGGACATTGGCTAAGACATTTAAATCAAAATCGGGTTGTTTACTTAACTCGAAGTATTTTTTCAGAATAGATTTATACTCTCTGGTCTTACTGTTCTCAGCAAACCATTCGTTCAAAGCCTTTCCTAGTTCGGGTGTATCTTTACGAACAGCCCATGAAGAACGTTGCTCGAAACTTAAAGGGAGAGAAACATCAATATTACGATAGTATGTTTTATTCAGTTTAGCAATATATTCGTCCGCCACTGTGTAGTCGATCTGTTTTTGAGCAACCATTTGGATAAGGTCTTCCACCGTTACCGTATCTTTCTCAACATCTTTAATAACAATACCATTACCCAACTCAGCATCTAGATTGAGTAATCGTTTATGATACTTCGTGTTATGTTTTATGTAAACTTCTTTTCCTATCAATTGAGTAACATCAGTTACCATCGAATCTTTCTTATTTGTTCTTTGGACTAATACTTGATGCGAAACTTGCTCCAATCCACAATAGAGAATAGAATCTTTCAGTTCGTTTTGTACAGAAATAGGACTGGTTATTAAATCTCCCTCACCATTTTGAAGCATTTCGATAAGTCGTGTTGCGTTTTCGGCAACCTTTACATTTAGTTTTAGACCATAATAATCGCAAAATTCTTTTGCCAGATCATAGTCATAACCCATCGGCTCATCTTTGTAGATAAAATATGAAGTAGAACTACTTAAGGTAATAATATTTAGCTCGCCCGACTCCTTTATTTGCTCAAAATCTCGAGTCTGAGGCTTCTGCCCTCCACAGCTGCAAAAGACGGCAATCATACCTATTAAGAATACAAAATAGCTAATCTTCGACATCATATTCAACTTATTAAAGGTTTTAGAGCTATTATAAATATCGTCGCAAATATAATATTTTTTAGTTAACAGATTATCAAACTCTAGAAAACGGATAAGAGACTGTTATTTAAATCAGTAAATAAACTTGAAGCTTTGTTAATCTTGGGTTGATCAGATCAAAACCCATCTTAGAACATACTAAGAATCAAAACAGGTATAAATAAGAAAGGTGACATTTCTGTCACCTTTCTTTAGTCTTATTTTGATCCAGCTATTTACTTCGCAATAAACAAGCTCTGAGATTTACCTTTTCTGAAAATCATAGCATCATTACGTTTACCTTTACGAAGAGCTTTTTGTTCCTCCTCTGGTAGCATAACTACACTTCTACACCCATCGCAACAACATCCTTTCATTGCCTCGGCACACTCGGGACATTGGATAAACAAAAGGTGACAACCTTCGTTCGCACAATTGGTATGTGTATCGCAAGCTTTACCACACTGATGACAATGTGCAATAACATCTTCGGTAATACGCTCACCTAAGCGATTGTCGAAAACAAAATTCTTTCCGATAAACTTACTGTCTAGTCCTTCGGCTTTTACTTGTCTTGTATATTCAATAATACCACCTTCCAATTGATAGACATTCTTAAAGCCCTGATGCTTGAAGTAAGCACTGGCCTTTTCGCAACGAATACCTCCAGTACAATACATCAACAGGTTTTTGTTTTCTTTATGCTCTTCCAGCATTTTGTCTATAATAGGAAGAGATTCTCTAAATGTTGTAACATCAGGAGTTACAGCTCCTTCGAAATGTCCTACTTCGCTTTCATAATGATTGCGCATATCCAATACCACAGTATTAGGATCGGCCATCATATCATGAAATTCTTTAGCCCTAAGATGTACACCAATATCGGTAACATCAAAGGTTTCGTCATTAAGCCCATCTGCCACAATCTTCTCGCGAACTTTAATCGTAAGCTTTAGAAAAGATTTGTTGTCATGCTCAACTGCCACATTCAAGCGAATATCTTTCATAAACGGATAAGTATCCAGATAATCTTTAAAAGCTGAAATATTGGCAGCAGGTAACGATAGCTGAGCATTGATGCCTTCGTTAGCTACATAAATACGTCCAAGCACATCTAGTTTTGACCACTCAAGAAAAAGCGAATCTCTAAAAGCTTGAGGATCAGCTATATGAGCATAAGCATAAAAAGAAAGTGTGAGACGTTGAACTCCTGCTTCATCTATCAGTTTGGCTCTTTCGTCAGCGCTCATCAAATTGTACAGTTGCATATTATACAATACATTAAATGTAAATAATCGTTAGAATCATTCTAAATAAAGAGACAAAAGTAAGTGCAAAAAACAAGAACCGATGACTATGAGTCATCGGTTCTATCTATATCTAAATCTAAACAGGTTGTAACCTTAGAATTGTTGCATGTCGCACAGTTTACGATAGTATCCGTTAAAGTCATACAACTCATTGTGATGACCTCTCTCTACAATACGCCCTTCGTGCATTACGCATATCTCATCAGCAGTTTTTATAGTAGATAGTCGGTGAGCAATAACGATGGTGGTACGATTACGCATCAAGTTCTCAAGAGCCTCCTGAACCAGTCGTTCCGATTCGGTATCAAGAGCAGAGGTTGCCTCATCCAGAATAAGTATCTGAGGATTTTTAAGAATCGCACGGGCAATACTTACACGCTGGCGTTGTCCTCCCGAAAGCTTTCCTCCACGATCACCAATATTAGTATCGTAACCGTTTTCAGTTCCAACAATAAAATCATGTGCATTAGCTATTTTAGCAGCCTCTACAACATCTTCCATAGTAGCATTATCAACTCCAAAGGTGATATTATTAAAGAATGTATCATTAAACAGAATTGCCTCCTGATTCACATTCCCCATCAAAGAACGTAAGTCAATTATTTTTGCATCTCTAACATTAACTCCATCTATTAAGATTTCGCCTTTATCAACATCATAAAAACGAGGAAGTAGATCGACCATTGTAGATTTACCTGAACCCGACTGTCCTACAAGAGCAATAGTTCTTCCCTTAGGAATTACGAGGTTTATATCTTGCAACACCCAATTGTTTTGGTATTTAAACCAAACGCCTTTATATTCTATTTTATCATTGAAAGGTATTTGTACAGGATTCTCTGGATCAGTTATATTACTTTCTGCTGCTAGTATTTTATCTATACGAACCATAGACGCCAACCCTTTCTGAATAGCATAGGCCGATTTCGAAAATTCTTTAGCCGGATTTATGATACTGTAAAACATCACCAAATAAAACATGAAGCTCGATGCAGTTATAGAAGCATCGTGTCCAAGAATAAGATTACCACCATACCAAAGCACAATAGCAATAGTCAACGTTCCAAGAAACTCACTCATTGGATGAGCTAATTGCTGACGACGATTTATCTTATTAGACATTCTGCGCAAATCATCACCACCTCTGTGGAACCTGTCAGTTACTTTTTTTTCTGCATTAAAAGCTTTTATAATACGCAATCCACCTAAGGTTTCTTCGATTTGAGCCATTAGCTCTCCCCATTTTTCCTGGGCTTCTGTAGATTGACGCTTTAAAGTCTTCCCTATCCTACCCATTATAAAACCTGATACAGGAAGTAGTATCAACACAAAAATTGTTAGTTGCCAACTGATAACCAACATCGTTGTGAAATATACTAAAATCAAAATAGGATTTTTGAAAAGCATATCTAAAGAACTCATAATTGAGTTTTCTACTTCACCAACATCACCTGTCATCCGACCAATAATATCACCTTTTCGTTCTTCCGAGAAGAAAGACAATGGAAGTGATAGTATTTTGTCATTTATCTGATTACGAATATCTCGCACTACACCTGTACGTATCGGAATAAGGAAAAAAGAACTTAGATAAGTAACTCCAACCTTTACTAAAGTCATACCAACTAAAGCCAATGCCAGAATAAACAAAGTAGAGGAAGCTCCGTATTGCTCAATGTAGTTAGCACTCAGATAATAAAAGTTATTCTGTGCAACTCCCATTATAGATTCAACTTTCTGAAAAAGAGTTGTTGCGTCTGGGCTAATCCAAGGCATGAATTCATATGTATCCTCATTTATTTTAAAAAGGATATTAAGAATCGGCACTATCAAAGCAAAGGATAGTACATTCATTAACGCCGACAGGATATTGAAGACAAAGCTGAGAATAAGCTCCCTTTTATAAGGGGGTATAAATCGGCGAAGAATACGTAAAAAATCTTTCATATAGGAGTCTAAGTGAATAAAAGGATCTAATCCTACATTGATAAAGATAAACCATCTTTATTTTATAAGACCTTAGATCTGTGACCTTAAAACAAGCCCGCAAGTTAGTCATAATTATTTTCATCCAAAACACAATGTTTGGCGATCTTATGAATCATCCATATATTTGCTTATAAAAAACAAAAGAATGATTAGATATATCCTCCTTTCTCTTTGTATATTATATAACCTGACGACATTCGCCTCGGATGGATACATGTTCAGAATACAACTCAAAGACAAAGGACAAACAACCTACTCTATAGACAAGCCCGAAGAGTTTCTTTCGAAGCGTGCAATAGAGCGTCGCCAAAGACAGCACATCAGCATTAATGAAACGGATATACCGATTTCATCGACATATATTAACATCATCGAGAATTTAGGATGTAATGTAGTCGCAAGAAGTAAATGGCTAAGTACAGTTAGTATTTATTGTATAGATAGCTCATTTGTCGATAAAGTAAAAGAGTTAGATTTTGTAAGCAACGCAACTTTCGTATGGAAAGGAGACACAACCAATACCGCAACAAAAGACATTGCAAGAAGCAAACGCACCGTTATTAAATCTGAAAGTGAATACGGATATGGAGAAGATCAGATACGAACAGTAAACGGTCAGTTTCTACACAAGGAAGGATATAGAGGTAAAGGCCTTGAAATCGCTGTTATTGATGCAGGATTCAGAAATCTGAATGAGCTCCTACTTCTTGATAATATTTCTATAAAAGGATTTAAAGATTTTGTATTTAATGGCGACGATATCTTTAAAAGTAGTGATCATGGGTTGAAAGTATTATCAGTTATGGCAGCAAACCGCCCTAACATATTTATAGGAACTGCACCCGAAGCTAAATATTGGTTGTTACGATCAGAAGACAGTCGATCAGAATTTCCAATCGAAGAGGATTATTGGGCAGCCGCAGCCGAGTATGCCGATAGTATAGGGGTAGATATAATAAACGCTTCGCTTGGCTATCACACATTTCATGCCCCTGCACAAAGTTATACCCACGAACAACTCGATGGAAAGACTGCTTATATCACTCAAGCTGCCGAAATAGCCGCATCCAAGGGAATATTTGTAGAAATAAGTGCAGGAAATGAGGGTTCAAACTCGTGGAAGAAAATAGCATTTCCAGCAGATGCAGATAACGTACTTACTGTGGGAGCCATAGCCCGAGACTCTACCATTGCATATTTCAGTTCAGTAGGTCCTACTGCCGATGGAAGGATAAAGCCCGATGTTGTAGCAGTAGGATTAAGCACAGCAGTAGTAGCCAGTTCGGGAGAAGTAGAACCTGCACAAGGTACATCATTTTCAGGACCCATAATGTCAGGATTAGCTGCCTGTTTATGGCAATCAGCACCTAATCTAACTAGCTTAGAGTTGCTTGATATTATCAGAAAATCCGGAAACAGATACAACAACCCCGATAATTACTACGGATATGGCATTCCTAATATGAAAACCGCATTCCTTTTGGCAGGAAACACGCCCACAGGAATAGAAGAAGAAGCTATGAATAACGAGCCATTATTCGACATAAAATCCGATAGTATCGGACATTTTAGAGTTTTCAGAAATAGGGAAAGCAGCAATAGCACATATACAATTAAAGTTATTAATCTTGACGGGAAAATAATTCTCACAGATACTTTGAGTGAACAGGAACAAGACTTCCGATTACATGATTCTTCTAAACAAGTAAGAATTATCACAATAACAGGAACAGGTGTAAAGGAATCGTATAAAATTATTTTTTAAGCTCACACATAAAAATGGAACAAGCAATAATCTCATTATACGAACTAAACAATCTGGTAAGGGGTGTAATAGCAAATACATTCTCTCAATCTTTTTGGATACGTGCCGAGATGAGCGATGTGCGAGTCAATCAAAATGGTCACTGTTATCTCGAATTCATCGAAAAAGACAGCCAGAACCGAAATATTATAGCCAAAGCACGCGGAAGTATCTGGTCTAATGTTTTCAGGCTTCTAAAAGCCTATTTCGAATCAGAAACAGGGCAAGCTTTTGGTACAGGATTAAAAGTACTTGTTCAGGTTAGTGTAGAGTTTCACGAACTATATGGCTATAGCCTCAATGTTCACAACATAGACCCGACTTACACCCTAGGTGATCAGGCTCGTACCAGAGCATTAATTATAAAGCAACTCGAAGAGGAAGGGGTTCTAACCCTCAATAAAGAATTAGAACTACCCGATATTGCAAATCGGATTGCCGTTATATCATCTCCAACAGCCGCGGGATACGAGGATTTTTGCAATCAACTGGAGAATAATGCCGATCAATTCGCATTTTACACTCATTTATTCCCTGCGATTATGCAAGGAGAACGTACAGAGGCATCTATCATATCGGCACTTGAACGAATTTACGATCACATAGATAAGTTTGATGCTGTGGTTATTATTCGTGGAGGAGGGGCAACATCCGAATTAAGCAGCTTCGATTCGTATCTACTGGCTGCAAACTGTGCACAATTTCCTCTACCCATCATAACAGGGATTGGTCACGAACGAGATGATACCGTACTAGATGTAGTAGCTCATACAAGAGCAAAAACTCCTACTGCTGTTGCTGAATTCCTGATAAAGAGAATACAATCGGCAGCTACAATTATGTATGATCTACAAGAATCGATCGTAACATCTACAAACAGAAAAATAACGGAAGAAACGGTATTTTTGAACACACTAGCCACCCATTTCTCATATATAACGAAAGACAGGACAAAAGATCAACTCAACAAACTGAATACTTTTTCAGACAGATTGAGGAACGCAGCAAGAAGGGTAATCCAAGAAGAAACACATAAGCTGGCAAACAGAGAGCAGCTCCTTAAACTTATCTCTCCCGAAAACATACTTAAGAAAGGATATACTCTTACTACAAAGGGAAACAAAATTGTAAAAAGTGCAGCAGATCTTCAATCAGGAGATCAAATCACAACCTTATTTTATGACGGAGAAACAGCATCTGAAGTTAAGTAGATATTTTAGGACAGAGGTTTACGGCGAACTATGCGAATAAAATCATCCATAACCTTAGAACCTAAAACTTTCAGCAAAGCCAAGTATATAACAGTGCCAATTAGTGCTTGAAAAATTACAAGAAGCAACATACTATTTATCAAAAATGATAGAAAATAAAGAGGCAAATATGAAATCATTGCTATCAAGACATAAGGATAGATATCTCTAAACACCTCCACTATTTTATAATCAATTGTCTTTCCTGCAATATAATAACCAATAAAAAATGATACTACAAGCGTAAAGCTTGCACCCATAACCACAGCATTCACTCCATAATTTATGGTTATTAATATAATAAGTATCGAAAGAACGTTACGTATAAACTCAATAGTCAGTAATAACCCCGACTTACCTAAAGATTGCAGTAAAGAAGACAACAAATAAAACAAGGGAACTACCGACCCACCAATTACCAATATTCTGAGAAGGGGAATTACACCTCTAAATTTTTCTTGCAGAACCACCAAAACAATGGGTTCTGCTGCTACAATAGTAAGTATGGCAATAGGGAAACAGATAAAACTAACGATTCGAACAATCTTCCGAAAGGCACGTTTCTTCCGCTTTAAATCGTCTCCAAAGTTATTTAGAAGAGGAAATGCCACCCCTTGCAAAGTTGAAGCAATAACAGATTGAGGAATCTCGTTCAATTTACGAGCCTGAGAATATAAACCTGCATCAGAGAAAGAAAATCTCTTACCTATAACCAAAGCATAGATATTGGCTATAATTTGATTGAATAAAGAATTCAATAATAATTTGCCACTATATGAAAACATGGATCGAATTCGTTCAAAGCTGAAAGATACTTTAGGATACCATCTCACAAAAAGCCACAATAAGAGCGAACGTAAGAAAGCCTGTACAACTTGTTGCACAGCCAAACTCCAAACACCATATCCTTTATACGCCATTCCAATTGCAATGATACCCGACACGACTACTGAAATAAGTGAAACCTGAGTATTTACACGAAAATTCATTTCTCTAACCAGATGCACATTCTGAACAACACCTAATGCATTAAAGAAAAAAGCTAAGAATAAAAAGCGAGATAAGTTTTGAAGCTCTGGTCTATTGTAAAAATTAGCAATTACAGGGGCAAACAGAAAAAAGAGAATATAGATTACTATACTTATCGAAACATTAAAATAGAAGATCGAAGCATAATCAGTTTCATCAACATCCGACTTTCTGATCAATGCTGAAGAGAACCCACTCTCTTGCAACAAATTAGCAACTGTAACAAAAATAGTCAATACAGCAATTAAGCCGAATTCATCGGGACTAAGCAAACGTGCAAGGATGAAGATGAACACAAACTGAAAAATTTGTTGTCCGCCCTTGTCCATAAAGTTCCAAAATAGAGCTGAAACCGTCTGCTCCTTCAATGTTTTTGCCATAACCGCAATCTACTACAAAAATGAATAGAAAACAAAGGTAAAAAAACGAACTAAACCCTAAGCTTAATTAAACTTTTCTTTTAGAAGAAGAAATTTTATTGAGTAAATAGCTAAACTAAAAAGAGCTGATAATTATCCAAAACAGTTCTTATTTTTGAAAGAAAATCCCTCGACAAATAAGTCCATAATCAGAAATAGTAGATGTAAATATTAAATATTTATTTTCTAATTATTTCACTAATTATTTTTTCAAGAATTTCAGACAATTATTT
>NZ_CVRU01000106.1 GCF_001261715.1 Dysgonomonas sp. HGC4
CAAAGTTCTTCTTTTTTCTTTGTAACTGCAAATTAATGTTCAGATTAACTTAGACTATACTTGAAAATAAACAATAATAAAGTTACTTTTGCATAATTGGGTGTGGTCTCTGTTGTTCTAATTTGTTGAATTTAATTAGTACATTTTACCATATTCGCCAGTGTTGGTCTATTTAAATCCAATGCGGAATACAATAGCTAGATAGAAACTTCAATTTTATTACTGCACTTACATTATGATTGATTATATAAAAGGAAATATTGCCGAACTTACACCGGCTTCGGCTACCATAGACATAAATGGTGTTGGATACTTCATCAGTATCTCATTAAACACTTACTCGGCTTTGGAGAATAAACCAAATGCAAAACTCTTTATTTATGAGTCTATACGCGAAGATGCACACCAATTATTCGGTTTTATAAACAAGCGGGAACGCGAATTGTTCATGCATCTTATTAGTGTATCGGGAATTGGGGCTAGTACTGCTCGTATGATTCTTTCAGCTATGAATCCTACTGAATTAGAGATTGTAATATCGTCAGGTAATGCCGATATGCTGAAAACAGTAAAAGGTATCGGTCTGAAAACTGCTCAACGTGTTATTATCGATCTAAAAGATAAGATAAAAGTCTCGGGCGATGTGGGACAGGGTGATATTGTAATAAATAACGAAACAGCCAACGAAGCTATAGCTGCTTTGGTAATGCTTGGTTTTAATCAGGCTCCTTCTCAAAAAGTGGTTTCGAAACTAATGAAAGATAAGCCTGATAGCACAATAGAACAAGTAATAAAAGCTGCGTTGAAACTGCTGTGAAAGTATTCCAGATCAAAGGCTAAAGCTATACTCGTTGAAGAAAAAAAATAAATATTTTATTTTCTTATCACTGTTTATTTGTGGTATAAGTTTATTCTCCGGAACTTCCGGACGGATAGATTCTCCTATACCCGAGATCAGCATCAATATAGCTTTACCAGAAGATACAGGAGCCATATATCCGGTACGTAAAACACAAATTACCAACTACGAGGATCTGATACAAAAAACGCCTGTCGATCTTCGCGATCCATCCAATATAAAAACCGAAGTAGAGTTTGATGTAAAGAATAATATTTATTTATTCCGAACCAAAATGAATGAGGGGGAATGGGTTACACCATTTACATTGAATCCTCAGCAGTACATGGATTATTCTTTGAAAGAATCTATGGCTCAATACTTCAAAGTGAAAAATTCGGAAGCGTTTGATCAGAAGGATAAGAAAGAAGAATTTTCTCTGAAAGATATTAAAGTTAATCTAGGATCATTAGAACGTGTTTTTGGTCCCGGAGGTGTTCAGCTAAAAACTCAGGGATATACCGAAGTTTCAGCTGGAATAAAGCATACATCAACCGAGAATCCTACTCTTGCGTTGAAGAATAGAAGTCGTACCATGTTCGATTTCCAACAGAAAATACAGATGAATGTTGATGCTTCTGTTGGAGATAAAGTGAATTTTGGATTAAATTATGATACGGAAGCAACCTTCGATTTTGACTCGAAAAGGGTAAAGTTAGCTTATGAAGGAGACGAAGACGAGATTGTTAAATACCTGGGAGCAGGTAACGTTGCTCTAAATACAACTAATTCTCTCATTGGTGGAGGTGCATCCTTATTTGGTATTCGCGCAGATTTACAATTTGGTAAATTGAGAATTAATACAGTTATATCTCAGCAAGAATCAGAAACACAAACAGTAGGTTCAAAGGGCGGTGTACAGACTAAATCCTTTGAATTTGACGCCAATAAATACGATGAAAATCAACACTTCTTTCTAACCGAATATTTCAGAGATCATTTCGATGAGGGAATGAGTAAGCTACCTTTTGTAAAGTCGCCTATTCTTATTACGAATGCAGAGGTGTGGGTTACCAATAAAAGGGGAAACTTTGATAAATCGCGTAATGTAGTCGCATTTGCGGATCTTGCAGAGAATGAAAAAATACATAATGACAGATGGCAGCCCGGCTCGGTAAAAGTTCCTGATAATGAATCGAATAACCTGTATGCTACCATTAATAGTGAGTATGCAGGAACTCGAGAAATAAGTAGTGTTACTTCAGAACTAACCGGTAGGGGAGGTTTGGTTAGTGGTCAGGATTACGAAAAACTTGAAAGTGCCAGATTGCTTGATGCTAACGAATATACCCTTAATACTCAATTAGGATTTATTTCTCTTAAATCAGCTCTGGCAGATGATGAGGTACTTGCTGTAGCTTTTGAGTATACTATGAACGGGCAGGCTTATATGGTTGGAGAGTTTGCCGCTCGAATTCCTAGTCAAGTAAAAACAGGAACCAAATCGGGGGCTTTGTTTCTAAAGTTAGTGAAGCCGGTAGCTCTATCACCTCTCTCTTACTCTTGGGATTTGATGATGAAGAACGTTTATCGATTGGGAGACAGGCAAATTCAGAAGGATAAATTCAGGCTTAATATTACTTACCTAAGCGATACGACAGGTACTTATATAAACTTTCTACCGGAAGGTGCAATCAAAAACAAACTACTGCTGAGAGTCATGAATCTGGATAGATTAGATGCTCAGGAGAATCAGCATCCGGATGGTATTTTCGACTTCTTGGATGGCTTTACCATATATCCCGAAAATGGACGGGTTATATTTCCTGTTGTTGAGCCTTTTGGTTCTCACCTTCGAAAGCAAATAGCTAATGATGCTATTGCCGATAAATTTGTGTATCAACAATTATATGATTCTACGCGTTTTGTAGCAGAGCAGATTGCCGATAGAAATAAGTTCAGGATAAGTGGGTCTTATAGAGCCTCAGCTTCTAATTCGGTCATAAATCTGAATGCAATGAATGTTGCCCGAGGTTCTGTTGTAGTTACAGCTAATGGTGTGCCGCTGATTGAAAATGCTGATTACACGGTTGATTATGCTGCGGGTGAGGTTACTATTCTTAATCAATCGCTCATAGATGCCGGTACGCCCATTAATGTGACTCTCGAGAATCAGGCATTGTTCAGCATGCAGCGAAAAACTCTGTTAGGATTGAATTTGAGTTATGATTTTAGCAAAGATTTCACCATCGGAGGAACTATTATGCATATGTATGAAAGACCTTTGACTATGAAGGTTGGAATAGGTGAAGAAGCTATAAAGAATACCCTTTGGGGTTTAAATACAGCATATAGAACGCAGTCTCAATGGTTGACCAACTTGGTTGATAAGTTACCTTTTGTTACAGCAACAGCTCCTTCTCAGATAGCTTTGAATGCCGAGTTTGCCCACATGATTGGGGGGCACTACCAGAATGAGTATTTACATGGATATTCGTATCTGGATGATTTTGAGTCGGCTAAATCGACTATTTCTTTGAACAACCCATATGCATGGAAACTGTCTTCTACGCCTACATTCTTTGAGGAATCTAAGTTGAGCAATAATATTGAATATGGAAATAATCGGGCTCATCTGGCATGGTATACGATTGATAATTTATTTACCCGTAAAAACTCATCTCTTAGACCTTCTTATCTGAATGAAGATTCTCTTTCCAATCACTTTGTAAGAGAAATTGAGCAAAGGGAGATTTTTCCGGGACGTGATATGTTAGCTAACGAACCTCCTCTTCTTTCTACTCTTAACTTAACTTATTATCCACAGGAGAGAGGTATGTATAATCTAGATGCCACTAACATAAGCTCAGAGGGTAAGCTTTTGAGACCAGAAACTAGGTGGGGAGGGATTACTCGTAAAATAGAGAATCGAGATTTTGAGAGTACCAATATCGAATATATTCAATTTTGGTTAATGGATCCTTTTGTATATGATACTCTTGCGGTAAAGAGTCAAGGTGGTGACTTGTATTTCAATCTAGGGGATGTATCCGAAGATGTCTTGAAAGATGGTAGGAAGTTTTATGAGAATGGGCTACCGCTGGATGATGATCCCACGGCATACGAATTAACGGCTTGGGGTAAAGTGCCTACACGTCAGTCTACTGTATATGCCTTTGATATTTCGCAAGGAGCAGGTGCTATAACTAAACAGGATGTTGGATTGAATGGATTAAGTAGAGCTGAAGAGGCTCAGTTTGCAACATATGCAACCTATTTAAACACCTTTAGATCGAAAATCTCAGCGGAAACGGAAGCTCGAATGTTGCAAGATCCCTTTTCTCCTTTAAATGATTTATCAGGAGATAAATACCACCATTATCGTGGAGCAGACTATGATCGCCAGCAAACAGGTATAATAGACCGCTATAAATATTTCAACGGAACCGAAGGTAACTCTTCGGCTGGAGATTCAGGTAATGAGGGTTTCTCAACCGCAGCTACTGCCAATCCTGATGTGGAAGATTTGGATCAGGATAATACAATGAACGAATCTGAGAGGTATTTTCAGTATAAAGTTTCATTACGTCCCGATAAGATGCATATAGGTAGTGATAATTTTATCTCTGATATTCAAGAAGCTCGGGTAACACTTAGAGATGGAACTCCGACTACCATTAAATGGTATCAGTTTCAAATACCTATTCGTACACCCGAAAAGAAAACTGTAGGAAATATTCATGATTTTACCTCTATTCGTTTTATGCGGATGTTCCTTACAAACTTCAAAGAGACAACTCATTTAAGATTTGGAACATTAGATTTAGTTAGAGGAGAGTGGAGACAATATACTCAAACTCTTCAAGATGGAATAAATCAAGGAACTGGATCGCTAAGTATAGCCGCCGTAAACATTGAAGAAAATAGCGAAAAGCAACCTGTAAATTATGTAATACCTCCTGGTGTAACACGTATTCTCGATCCAAGTCAACCTCAAATACGTCAAGAAAATGAGCAGGCGTTATCTTTGCAGGTTCTTAATCTGGAGCCAGAAGATGCTAGAGCAGTATTCAAGAATACAAGTTACGACTTGCGTCGTTACAAGCGTTTACAAATGTTTACACATGCTGAGGAACTAAAAGATGGACCACCAATAGGACAAGGCGAGATCACTGTATTCTTGCGCTTGGGTTCAGACTTCAAGACCAACTACTATGAATACGAAATACCATTGTCTATAACCCCTGCTGGAACGTATATTGCAAATAATGATGCGGATCGTGCAAAGGTATGGCCTGCTAATAATATGTTTGATTTCCCATTAGAGCTTCTGAAGAATATAAAATTAGAAAGAAATAAAGCAAAGCGCCAAGCTGGTTCAACAGTTTCATACACCGAATTGTATTCGGGTCATGACCCTGAGCCCGGTAAAGAGAACAATAAGATAAGTGTAATTGGTAATCCAAGTTTGTCGGAAATCAATGTCATGATGATTGGTATACGTAATAATTCGACACATGTCCAATCGGCAGAGGTATGGGTGAATGAATTGAGGTTAACCGATTATGATGATGAAAATGGTTGGGCTGCTCAAGGTAACTTGAGTATAGCTTTATCAGATTTGGGAACATTCTCTTTCTCGGGGAGAAAAGAAACTTCAGGATTTGGATCCATAGATCAGAATCTTATTGAGCGTCGGTTAGATGATTTTTATTCGTATGATATTGCAGCAAATGTCGATTTAGGTCGATTTATTCCCGAAAAGGCAAAAGTGAGTATTCCTCTTTATTACTCATATTCGAATCAAACTACGACTCCTAAATACGACCCTCTTGATCAAGATGTGACCCTCAAAGAAGCCTTGAGTATTGTTGATACTAGAGCCGAAAGAGATTCTATTAAGAATTTGGCTCAGGATAGAACTACGACAAAGAATCTGAGTATGACTAATATGAAAGTAAATATTCAGAGTAAGACTCCTATGCCTTATGATCCTGCCAACTTTACTTTTGGTTATGCTTATAGTCAGACGGAGGTTAAGAACCCAACTACGGTATATGACCTTACTAAGAATTACAAAGCTAGTATGAATTATTCTTATTCACCTGCAGTAAAGACTTGGGCTCCTTTTAAAGATATGAAGAGCAAGGCTCCACTGGCTAAGTATCCAAAATCTCTAGGATTTAATTATTTGCCGAGTAATATATCGTTCAATTCATATATGACACGTTTCTATACAGAAACTCTTGTTCGGGATCTGGAAGGGTATAATATAGGAAGTGGAAGTACCAATGATAATTTGTTTTTGACATGGAGTCAGAATTTTTATTGGGATCGAGATTTTAGCATAAACTGGGATCCTCTGCGTAACTTGAAAATAAGTGTTCAGACCGGAACACGAGCCGAAATAGAAGAGCCTTATCTACAGGTTAATAAAAAGCTTAATAGAGACGATTATGAGATATGGCGAGATGAAGTAATGAGAAGCATACGCAATCTGGGAGACCCTTTATCTTACCGACAAGCGGCTAGGGTTACATATGTATTGCCATTTAATAATATTCCGTTTGTCGATTGGATAAATTCGTCAGCAAATTACGATAGTCGATATACCTGGGATAGAGGTGCAGAAATAGATACTGCTACAGAGGTGGGGAATGTTATAACTAATAATATGACCTTGAATATTAGCAATAGGCTCGATCTGACATCTTTATATAATAAATCTCCTTTTTTGAAAAAGGTGAATGAAAAATTTGATACGAACCGTCGTACCCAAAGTGCTCAGAGAGCAAGACGTGCTACTGCTGAAAGTCGAAAAAAACGTTTTGAACAGGAGGTTCGCTTAAACACCGATTCGGCTACAATTTTAAAGCATGGATTGGGAATCAAAAATATTATGGTTACTGCGAGACGAGATGGGCGATTGTTTAATGTGAAGTACAAGCGTATTGATGAAAATACAATCCGAATAACTACAAAGGATACTTCGCAGATCAAAATAAATATTATCGAAAAAGGAGAGTCTGACGAAACAACTTTATATAAAGTAGCTCAGTATGCAGCTAGGGGGCTTATGTCCGTGAGGTCTGTATCTGTCAACTATTCAACTCGCGAAGAGACTGCGATAGGAGGATTCCGTCCGGGTATAGGTGATGTCTTCGGGCAAAAGCGAACCGATTTTGGAATGGTTCCGGGAGTTGGTTTTGCTTTTGGTTTTGATGGAGGTGAAGATTACATAAATAAATCTCTTCGTAATGATTGGCTTGTCCTTAATGAAATGAGTATCAGTCCAGCTGTGTATAACTCCATTAAGAAATTAGATTTGGAGGCTCAGATAGAACCTATCAAAGGTTTGAAAATACGATTGAATGCTCTTCATGAGAAAAATGATCGAACGACTTTCCAATACGATAGCAAAGCAAATGTAAAGAAGATATACGGAGGTAGCTTTGCTATGACGACAATCGCTTTAGGATCGAGTTTCGAAAGTAGTAATGTGAAGAATAATTATGAATCTGCTGCATTTAATAAGTTCTTAAAAAATCGTGATGTTATAGCAAAACGATTAGGAAATAAATACGATGGAACGTTTTATCCCAACACAGGTTTCATTGCTGATGCTAATTTGGGAGGTAAACCTTTTGATCCAACTATAGGAGGGATAAACCCAAACTCTGCAGATGTATTGATTCCTGCTTTCCTTGCCGCATATACAGGGAGGAGTGCAGATAATATTGCATTGACTGCATTTCCTACACTATTTTCGATGTTGCCTAACTGGCGAATTAATTATGATGGGCTAACTAACTTGCCTTGGTTTAGAGATAAATTTAAGAAGCTTATATTATCTCATGCTTATACGGCTCAATATAGTGTTGGATCATATACTTCTTTTCTGACATGGATAGAGGCTGGTGAAAATATGGGATTTATGAAAAGTTTAGATGCTGTAGCTATGCCGGTGCCTACTTCGGCGTATGACATTTCATCGGTTAACCTGATAGAGCAGTTTAATCCGTTATTGGGTGCCGAAGGTACAATGTCTAACAACTTGACTTTGAGTGCTCGTTATAATTATTCGCGAATGCTAAACTTAAGTATTACATCATTCCAGATTGTAGAGACAGTACAAAAAGATTTGGTGTTAGGAGGTGGCTATCGTATCAATGAGTTTAATAAGCTGATAGGGCTTCCGATTAAAAAGGATAGAGAGTTTAATAATGATTTGAATGTTACGGCTGATATTTCGAGAAGAACATCACAAGCTCTTATCCGTAGGATAGATGAGCGATTTACAGAAGCTACTAGTGGAAATACAATACTGACATTGAAATTATCTGCTGAATATACCTTAAGTAGAGCTTTGTTGTTGCGGGCTTTTTACGATCGTATTGTAAATTCTCCATTAATATCTTCGGTATCTTATCCAACAGCTAATACCAATTTTGGGGTAAGTATACGTTTTACTCTTACAGAGTAGTAGAGTAAGTTGCTGTGTTCTATGTTGATAGAGTTTGTTTATCTTTAATAGATCAAGTCTATGAGTTTATTTATTTTTGTCTATGTTTTTTAATAAAATAAAAAAAAATAAATCTTCGTTTTTTTAAGTCAAAATGTTAAACAAAAATAGACTATCTTTGTTTATGGTATCATAGGTACTTGATATTTGCTTGGTTATAATGTATGCGGAAAATATAATAAAATGAAAAAATCAACGATATGGTTACTCGCGGGGGTGATGGCATTTACCTTTTTCGGTCTACTATACTTGCAGATTAGTTATTTTCGCATTTCGCTAAAAATGAGAAATGATCAATTTGAAGAAGCAGTAAGTAGAAGCCTTTACCAAGTATCGAAGAATTTAGAACTGGATCAAACTAAAAAATATCTGGATCAGGAAATTGTTGATTTTCAAAATAAAAAAGGTTATAAAGATCCTTTAGGGGAGAAAACGATAACCCATACTCAACAAATAAAAATGACAGATCCAACTGGTACTCCTATTATGAATATAGAGTATAACAGTTCTCAGACAACCAGTTTTAGATCTAAGAAGAATACGAATACTTCACGGGGAGGAGCAAATGCACTAGCTCAAGCATCATTCAATATACAGGAGTTGTTTAAACAGCGTTATGATTATCAGCGGCAATTGCTAGATAATGTAATTTATAAGCTCATTCAAACATCTAGTTCTGTACCTTTGGATGAGAAGATAAATTATAAGACACTTAACGACAATATAAAAGACGAACTCAGATATAATGGTATAGAGTTGCCGTTTCAGTTTGAGATTGTAGATAAAAATGATAGACCTGTTTATAAACAGGAGAGTTATGCCGAGCCAGACAAAAATGCTTTGTACACTCAGGTTTTGTATCCGAATGACCCAATTGATAAGTTAAATTACCTTCGGGTATCTTTTCCCACAAAAAAAGATTATCTTTTGAGTGAGATTTCGTTTCTTGTACCTGCATTTGTTTTCACATTGATATTATTGATCACTTTCATCATTTCTATCTATTTAATATTTAGACAAAAGCGTTTGTCGGAAATGAAGAGCGATTTTATGAATAATATGACTCATGAGCTGAAAACTCCGGTATCAACAATATCATTGGCTGCTCAAATGTTGAAAGATCCGGGTATTATGAAATCGCCTGAAATATTTAAGCATATTTCGAGTGTAATAAATGATGAAACCAAGCGTTTGAGTTTTCAGGTAGAAAAAGTATTGCAGATGTCTCTTTTTGAGAAACAGAAAGCAACTCTCAAATTCAAAGAGTTAGATGTTAATGACATCATTGTGAACGTAGCGAATACTTTTCAACTTAAAGTTGAGAAATTTGGAGGAAAAATTGATATTGATCTGGAAGCTGGCGATACATTGGTGAGCGCAGATGAGATGCATTTTACAAATGTTTTATTTAATTTGTTAGATAATGCACTTAAGTATAGAAGGGAAGATGTGACCCTAGAATTGATGATAAGGACATGGAATCAAAACAATAAGATATATATAAGTGTTGAAGATAATGGAATAGGTATTAAAAAAGAAGATGCAAAAAAGATTTTTGAGCGTTTCTTTAGAGTATCTACTGGGAATTTACACGATGTGAAAGGTTTTGGTCTAGGTTTAGCGTATGTGAAAAAGATAGTCGAGGACCATAAAGGATCCATTAAGGTGGAAAGTGAATTGGGACAAGGAACTAAATTTATTATAAGTTTACTCAATATAAAGTAGAGATATTATGGAAGAGAAGTTGAAATTATTTTTATGTGAAGATGATGAGAATCTAGGAATGTTATTGAGAGAATATCTCCAAGCAAAAGGATTCGACACAGACTTATATCCAGATGGAGAAGCTGGATACAAAGGTTTCGTTAAAGAAAAATATGATTTATGTGTATTAGACGTAATGATGCCTAAAAAAGATGGAATAACATTGGTAAAAGAAATTAGAGCAATCAATCCCGATATTCCGATTATATTTTTAACAGCTAAAAATATGAAGGATGATATTTTGGATGGTTTTAAAGCTGGAGCTGATGACTATATTACTAAACCTTTCAGCATGGAAGAATTGGTGCTTCGTATCGAAGCTATATTCAGAAGAGTAAAAGGTAAAAAAGGTAAAGATCGTCAGGTATATCAATTTGGTAAAATGGTTTTTGATACTCAAAAACAAATTCTTACAATTAGTGGAGAAAGTACTAAATTGACAACTAAGGAATCAGAATTACTAGGATTGCTTTGTGCTCATGCTAATGATATTTTGGAACGTAACCATGCTTTGAAACAAATTTGGGTTGACGATAATTATTTCAACGCAAGAAGTATGGACGTTTATATTACTAAGCTTAGAAAACTGTTGAAAGCTGATCCAGAAATTGAAATTATAAATATTCATGGAAAGGGTTATAAATTAATTGCCCCAACTAATGAAGAAGCAGAAGACAGCGAGGCTTAAGTAACGTAAAGCTCACTATAATAAAAGAGAAAGTCACCTTTGATTTAAAAGATGGCTTTCTTTTTTATACGGTCAACAACTTTCTCTCTTTCAATCAATCTCTACTACTATGATGAAACGCCGAATAACCTTCAGATCTTTCCCCTTGAGATTAACCGTATTATTTCTAATCCTCATATTCTCTACTTCGAGTTGTACTTTTGGGTATAAGGAGGCCGATCGTCATAATCTAAAAGTATATAGTAAAAAGTTTAAAATTCCATTGAAAGGAAAGAGAATCCTTCTCTATGGAGATAGTATATCCTCTTCGTCTTATCCTTGGTATAAATCTACACTTGAAGAGCTGACGGGTGCCGAAGTATGTGCCGGAGGTTTTCCCGGTTATACAACAAGCCAGTTAGCAAAAGATGCGCAATTGCAATTGATCTACGATTATAAGCCCGATATTATTATCTGCTTAGTGGGTGGTAATGATGCTGGTGTAAAAGGAGAAGTAGGTACTTTTGGAGCTACTGATGAAATACTGGTTGAAGAAACAGACATTACTCACGATTATTCGGGATATGCTTTTATACAGGCTGTATCACATATTATCCGAAAGATCAATCAACATTATGATATGGATGAAAATACTCATAGCTCATCAGCTGATAGTATTTCACCCGAAAAGCCTTTCATTGTATTTGGTACAACTTTACCTCAAAAGCGTAGCAACAGATTCAATAAATTTTCGCAACCCGACAATTGGTTACGTAAAAGAGATGCTGTGGTTGAAAGTTGCGAAAAATATAAGATACACTGTATCGATTTTTATAATTTATGCGATTGGGATTTCTCTAATGAGCCTTATTATACTTCACCTACTGATATTTATACAAATAAAGGTATCTACACAATGGACGGAGTACATCCCAATCAAAAAGGGTACGAAGATATGGCACGTATTGTTTACGAAGAACTGGCTCTATAATCAACCGATAATTTCGAAGCGAGCAAATTTTAGAAGTAATTGTTTTACTCCTGCATTTTCGAATTCTACTGTTGCTTTTCTGCTTGCAGCATCGCCTTCGATAGCACTTACAGTGCCGATTCCAAAACGTTCGTGTTTGATTACTGCTCCTACCTGTATACCGTAAATATCCTTTGTGAGAGGGGTCTTCGGTTCGGCCGTTCGAGCATTCACAAAGTTAGGTTTCGAGTACTTGTCTTCGCGAGATACCGGAATTTGAGGTCTTTCGAAAATTGACTCTTCTTTTCTTTTTACTTCTTGTAGTTCTTCTTTTTCCTCTCTGTTTCTACGGACTGTGTCCCAGAAGTTACCTTGAGTTTGTTGAGAGAATCCTCCCATAGTTCCTTCAAGTACACCTGCATTGGCATTGAGAAACTCTCTGTCAATATCTTTAAGGAAACGGCTTGGATTACATGAGTTGGTTTGTCCATTGCGGAAACGACTCTTAGCATACGTCAACATACAGAATTGCTCTGCCCTTGTAATAGCTACATAAAACAAACGACGTTCTTCCTCCAATCCTTTAGGTTCAGATTTAGTCATCGATGAGGGGAAGAGATCTTCTTCGAGACCTACAACAAAGACGTTCTTGAACTCTAATCCTTTAGAGGCATGAATAGTCATCATTGTTACCTTCTCCTGATCAACTTCTTTATCTGTATCCTGATCGCTAAGTAGAGATACTTCTGATAGGAAATCGATAAGGCTGATGTTTTGCTCACCTTCTTCAACTCTCGATTCACAGAATTCGTGTATTCCACCTAAGAGTTCTTGTAAGTTCTCTTGGCGGCTCATCCCTTCCGGAGTCTGATCTTGGTATGCTTCTCTAGCTATACCACTTTCTTTTACTATTTTGGTTGCTAATTCGTATGCTGAGGCAACAGGTAGTTCTTTTATAAAACCATTAATCAGAGTATGGAAATCGTTTAGCTTCTTAGCAGTTCCCGCATTTACATTCAAGTTATATGCTAATGGGTCACAGATTGTTTCCCATAAACTCCGATTGTGAAGCTGAGCGGTATCTACAACTTTTCCGACCGTAGTATTTCCGATCCCACGTGTAGGATAATTGATAATTCGTTTGAATGCTTCCTCATCTTTAGGATTTACTACCATGCGGAAATAAGCAATAACATCCTTTATTTCTTTGCGTTGATAGAACGAAAGCCCACCATAAATACGGTAGGGTATATTCTTTTTTCTCAACGATTCTTCAAATACACGAGATTGTGCATTGGTACGATAAAGAATCACAAAATCGCTATATGAAGCGTCTTTGCTTCTGCGTAGGTCTTGTATTTTATTGGCTACAATGATGCCCTCCTCAAAGTCTGAAAAGGCACTGGCTACTTCGAGCTTTTCGCCTACCTGATTTTCTGAAAAGACATTTTTTTGTATCTGCCCTTTATTCTGTTTGATAAGGCTATTAGCAGCATTTACAATATTTTGAGTAGAACGGTAGTTTTGCTCTAGTTTAAATATTCGTGCTTCAGGATAATTGCTTTTATAGTTGAGAATATTATCAATATTTGCTCCACGGAAAGAGTAAATACTCTGTGCATCGTCTCCCACTACACATACACGGTGATGCGCATCAGCCAACTGTTTAACTACCAGATATTGTGCAAAGTTAGTATCTTGGTACTCGTCTACCAGAATGAACTGAAAACGATCTTGGTAAGTTTTTAATACCTCTGGGTGATCGCGGAACAATCTGTTGGTATAGTATAATAAATCGTCAAAATCCATCGTGTTGGATGCTATTAGACGAGCGTTGTACGATCGGTAAATATCTCTCACCATGGGTATTTTGGCTTTCATGTCATACTCCTGCATCTCTTTGCTTTGTGCATAGGCAACAGGCGACACTAATGCGTTTTTGGCATTAGATATCATAGACTGAATGCGTGCAGGCTTATATGTTTTATCATCGAGCTGATACTCTTTAATGATGGTCTTTATCAGATTACGAGAGTCTGCCGAGTCGAATATGGTAAAATTGGAAGTAAAGCCTATTTTTTCGGCTTCGGTTCTCAGTATTCTCGAAAAGATAGAGTGAAACGTACCCATCCACAATCGGCGAGCAACGCTTTCTCCCATCAACTGTCCTACACGAGCTTTCATTTCGCGTGCAGCCTTGTTGGTAAATGTCAGAGAGAGTATATTGTGAGGGGGAAGCCCCAGATTAAGCAGATAAGCAATTTTGTAAGTAAGCACGCGTGTCTTACCCGATCCTGCTCCGGCTATAACCAAAGATGGACCATCGTTATATTCAACAGCTTTGCGCTGCGATTCGTTTAGTTCTTGTAGTAGATTATCTATATCCATATATAAGACAAAGATACATAATGGAACAAACCCACTGAAACAAATTTACTATAATTTATTTCGATGAAATATTTCATACAGTTAACTGTAGGTATTTAATATCTTATTTTTTAAGTTATGGTCTTTTCTACAAGAATAAAACCTAAAACTAAAGCCGACATCGGCAATCTGCATTGCAAACATCGGCTCTATGAAAAAAAGGGCGTTATATTTTTATTCTTTTATAGTTTAGATACGCTTCCTGATCCGTTTATTGATTTGTCATGTGTTTGGGGATCACCTTTATAAAGTATGCTTCCACTTCCATTTATTTTACTTGCCAGTTTTTCAGTAGCATATACTTTTACACTTCCCGATCCACTTATGGTACAACTTGTGTTTTTGGTATTTAAATCGACTGCATCAACACTACCACTACCTTTTATCGAAATGTCATTATTTGTTGCACTTCCTGCTACTTTAACACCTCCCGAACCTGCGATTGATATATTCAGATTGTCATATTGAATATCGTCAGCATATAAGCTACCCGATCCTGCAATAGAAATATCTAAAGATGGAGACGTAATGTTACCTTTTAGAATTATATCTCCCGATCCTGCAATTCTTACTCTCGATAGGGCTTCCGAACTAGCGTATACTTTAAATTGTGATGGTTGTATATTTTGCCCATCTAAGGAAATAGACAGAACTCCGTTTTTAACTTCGGCTCTTACGTATTGTTTTAGATTTTCATCTATCTCAATACGTACAGATGAAGTTTGACCTGCTTTTTGTTCAAAAATAATGTCATTCGAACCTGTTACTGATATTTCAGAAAAGGATGGAATAGATTCCTCTGTGGTCGTAATATTTTTGTTTCCTTTTACAGGGCTAAAAGCACCTCCCGATTTGCAAGATGTTATTACTGCAAGTATGCATAGAATGGTTAGAAATTTTTTCATGTCAGAATTCAATTTTTAAAGTGATATGTTTATATTATATTTTGAGAATAAGGCTTCTGTTTATCCTTTAAAGAGGAAGACCCCATCTGTTTGTAAATTGTTACAGCAATGTATGTTTTTAATCTTTAGAAGCGATGTCTGCCATTCCGCTTTTTGATAAATTTGTTTCTTTGGGGCTGCCTTTATAGTTAATATCGCCCATACCACTTGCTTGAGCTGAAAGTGTCTCCGAAGCGTATATGTTGATATTACCCATTCCCGATACTACGCAATCTGCATTTTTTGATTTCAAATCGTATGCTTTTACGTTAGATTTACCACTTACGTCTATTTTTGTATTAGCAGCCTCTCCTGCCAGAGTTATGTTGGCTAAGCCGGACATATTTATATTTAAATTCTGACAATTCAGATTTTGTGCATGGATATCGCCCATTCCCGATGCCGAAATGTGAAGACTCTCGGTATTAATGGAGTCTTTTAATTCTATATTGTTGATTCCGCTAACGGATAGATCTGATAAAGCAGTCGAGTTTGTATATATATTATAATGTTTCGGATTGATTTCTTGAGTAGTATGTATTGTTAGTTTTCCATCAGTTACGGTTATCGACACATATTCTTGTAGATTTTCGTCAATCTCTATACGCAGATAGGGTGCTTGGTTTGTTTTTTGCTCGTAGACAAGATCAAATTTTCCTCCAATTTCTATACTGTTATAGTCGTCAATCTTTATTTCTGAAGAAACAGATTGCCCGTTTCCCTTAACTCCATTCTTAAATGAAGACATTTTGCAAGAGGTCATAATTACGACACTCATCAATATACATATCAATATTCTCATAATTGTTTAAGCTTTTCTTATTTGACTAAGTAGGGGTATGTTTGGTTACAAAATTCGAAGAGAAATTTATCTTATTTCTAAAAAAATAAAGGGTAATCGTTTCTGATTACCCTTTATTATTCTGAAGTAATTCCAATTATTTATTGTTATACATCTTTTTGTAAACAGGTTGAGAAGTAAAAAAGAAATGCTAACTGAAAGGTCCAAGACCTTATTTTAGATTTTTGTATCTGACAAGTGCCTCCAAAAAGTAATAGTCGGCGTAACATAATGGAACATCTATTTCGGAACGATGAGGGATACTACCCACACAATGCATAATTAAGAAATTGGCATTTGTTCCTAATGCAGCTCTGTAATTCGGGGATGCTAAACTATATAGCATTTTAGTAGCGGTATCGGTATAAGATTTATTTTTGGTCATTTCTCCCAATTCGAATAATGCCGAACTTACAATTGCTGCAGCAGATGCATCTTTAAGCTTTTCTTGAAATTCAACAGCATACGATTTTCCTTGAGGCGTATATCCTGCTTGTCCAACGTTGAAATCCCATAGAGGAACAAAATCGGCAGGTAAGTTTTTTATAAAAAAATCGGCCAGATGTTTAGCTGTATTTAGGTAGCTCGAATCTTGAGTTTCTCTATAAACCATAGTAAATCCGTATATAGCCCATGCCTGACCGCGAGCCCAAGTCGAATTGTCACTAAAACCTTGTGCTGTTCCCTTGAAGCGTACATCTCCTGTGATAGTATCGTAATCTAATACATGAAAAGAACCGAAGTCTTCACGAAAATGGTTTTTCAGGGTTGTATTAGCATGTTTTACTGCAATATCATAAAACTTCTTGTCTCCCGATATTTTAGAAGCATTGAAGAGCAATTCCAGATTCATCATATTATCGATGATAACCGGAAAAGACCATTTCGTGGTATCGCCCCATGCTCGGCCACCATTCCATGATTTGATGGATTGTACTTTCTCGTTATAACGAGTAGATAAAGATTGGGCACTTTTTATTAGAATATCTTTATACTCGGGTTTTGGAGCTAATCGTGCAGCGTTTCCGTAGCTACAATACATCATAAAACCCAGATCGTGATTGCCCGTATATGTTTTCAATGGTTCTAGCGAGTGTGTCCATTTCTCAGCACTATTTCGCCATGTTGTATCACCCGTTAATTCATATATATACCATAATGAGCCGGGAAAGAAACCGGGAGTCCAGTCATACATATCTGTTACTCTCAAAGTTCCATTTTCATTTGCTGTCCGAGGATAGTTTTTCCCCGTTGGCTCTCCTGTGGCTTCGAGCATCTTAAGAGTTTGAACTTTTGCAAAATCAACATTTTCTTGGATGAAATTTGCTTTGTCTTTATTCTTCTCGTCTTTGCAAGAAGTAACGAGAAATATTCCGGCTATAAAAAGAGAGAATACTTTAATTGTTGATGTTTTCATAGAGTATTGTTTTAAATTAAAAAAGGTTATTAGTTATTTTTTTCTTATTGCTATATAATTTTGTATCTATTGGAGCAGTTCAATAAGTACTTGTTATAGTTTGAATTGTATGGATTATGTAAATTCGCTTTTAGATTAAGGTGATGTAATAGATCAAAAATAGTAATTTTTTTATTTAAGCTCTACATTGTGTGATGAATAGCGTAAGTTTTCTTTCTAGAAGTTGTAATTTAGGCTTGTATCACAGAATAAAGAGCTATAAACGGTGAGTTATAGTTACTCGTGTTATGATTTTCTATATCTTTATGGCCCTAGTGGGTGTATGAGTGGAAAGAACAAACTCTCATTTCTTCAGATTTAGTAAAACAATAAATAGGTCTTCGACCTTAAAAACAGATATATTATGAAAATTATTAATGGAGTAATCGTTTTGGCTTTGGCTGTAATGGTGATTAGTTGTGGTGGAAATACCAATAAAGATGCTTCAAAAGATGCATCTACGGAACAAGTTGTAGATAGTAACAAGGTTGCAGCAGGAAGCTTTACCAACGAGCAATTGGGATATAGTATAACTTACCCGAAAGATATACTTATCCTTGATGAGTCTACTGTGAACAGCGAGCAACAAATCTTTAAACCTGCAGAAGGTAAAGCTGAACTTCGTATTTATAGTGATAAGCGTGTAGATAAAAGTGGAACTCCTATTGCATTTAATGCTGCTTATGAGCAAGATATAGCTGATAAGAGTGGTAGACAAATAGCACATAGCTCGTTAAGTCCTAATTATTATGTAATATCAGGCTTGGATGGTGATTTGCTTTATTATCAAAAAACAATTTTCTCGAAAGGGGCTTTAGTAACAGCTGTGCTTAAGTATCCTAAAGAGGAAAGAGATATTTTTAATGCTATGCTTAATCCTCTATTTAATTCTTTTAAATAAGAAGAGATTAGATTTTATATAAAAAGGCTGCAACCATTAATGGTTGCA
>NZ_CVRU01000107.1 GCF_001261715.1 Dysgonomonas sp. HGC4
CATTACCTCATTCGTGAAATACTTTTCGAACCTGCAATCAAAGATTTCACCGATACATATAACAATCAATATTTATTACTAATTGGTATACTATTCCTTTTCTCTATTATCGTGTTTCTAATCTGTTTAGGTATAGAGAAAATACGTCAGCTAATCTGCACTCCAATAGTAGAAAAAATAGAAAGAAAGATTAGTAAATACAACTTAAATATATAATTATGAAGACTAAACTATTGACCTGCTCGATGCTTCTAGCTTCTGTCTCTGTATTTTCTCAAACAATAACAGAGAAAGATTTACAAGACATTAGAGGCAGTTTCAAAAAAGATGCCCCTACTACAGCTATCCAAAACATACTTACAGAACAGAGTAACATCAAGGATAATGCGCTCAATCATGATCTGCAAACGGAAATAGATCATCTTTTCAAATATAGGGTTGAAGTAAAAGGCATCACCAATCAGAAAAGCTCGGGTCGTTGTTGGATGTTTACTTCCATGAATGTACTTCGCCCTTCGATTATGGCTAAATATAATCTGGAAAAGTTCGACTTTTCTCACAATTACCTATACTTCTGGGATATATTCGAGAAAGCAAATCTATATTTAGAGAATATAATAGCAACCGCATCAAAGTCTATTGATGACAGAGAAGTAGTCACATTCTTCAAATCGCCCGTTGGAGACGGTGGTGTATGGAATCTATACTACAATGCTGCACTTAAATACGGCGTAGTCCCCGAATCAGTTATGCCCGAAACAGCCCATTCGAACAGTACTGGTCAGATGATAGGACTCATTAACGAGAAATTGCGCATGGGTGGATATGATCTTAGAGAATTAGCTTCAAGCGGAAAAAAAGATAAAGACCTCAGAACTGAAAAACAGGCTATATTGAAAGATATATATCGTATGTTAGCTTTATGCTTAGGTGAGCCTCCCACACAATTTACTTGGAGATACAAAACCAAAGCAGGCAAAATAGAAGAGAAGCAATATACTCCTAAAGAGTTTTATAACGAAATAACTCCTTCAGATTATAGTCCTGAGAACTATATTATGATAATGAACGACCCCACTCGCGAATATTATAAGATATACGAAATTCAGAATTACAGAAATACAATTGAAGGTATCAACTGGGTATATCTTAACTTACCAAATGAGGATATAAAGAAAGCAGCTTTATCTTCCATCAAGAATAATGAAGCCATGTATGCTTCGTGCGATGTAGGTAAGCAACACAACAGAGAGAGCGGTATTATGGATCCTGATATGTATGATTATGAATCGCTATTTGGTGTAAAAATCAATATGGATAAGAAAGCTCGCATATTGACTCGTCAAAGTGGATCGAGCCATGCCATGCTCCTCATAGGATGCGATACCGATAATAACGACAAGCCTACTAAATGGGAATTCGAAAACAGTTGGGGCACAACTGCCGGAAATAATGGTTATCTAACATTTACTGATAATTGGTTTAACGAGTATATGTTCCGTCTCGTTATTCACCGTAAATATCTAGATGCAAAAGCAATCGAAAGCTTAAATCAAAAACCAATTCAATTACCAATGTGGGACTATATGAACTAAACAGAAACCCTATACAGATAAAAAAAGCCGACTATTTGTCGGCTTTTTTGTTTATTTAAAATGAGTCATTCGCTCTATCTTCTTCGCAAATTCAATTTCCTTTACGCTCGTCTGCCTGAATAATAAGGCTGCAATACAAATACCAATGGCCAATGTAAATAATAATGACATGGTAAGCGTCAAGTTATGTGCCATGGTGATAAGAATTGTAGGATTATCATCTACAACACTCAAGTCGGTAATTTTAATTCCGGCTAGCATCGTTTTATAGGCATACATTCCGGGAATCATGGTGATACAAGCAGGCATTGTAAACACAACGGGAGGATTATCTACCCTATGAGCTGCAACAATACCTATAAAACCAATAGCGACCGATCCTGTAAGAGTAGCCATGATAAGACCAAAGTCTAGTTCTAAAAGAATAAAACGCAGACAGTGTCCCAATCCTCCAAGTAATCCTGCAACAATCAGTACTTTTTTAGGTGTACCAAAAAGTACTCCCCAACAAACTCCTACGACAAATGCTATTGCAAAATCGCGGGCGATAGACAATAATATATCTGTATGTATCATTTTTCTAAAGCTTAAAATTATCAATACCGAGCAATGTAATACTTAGAGTCATACCCGCTGCAATACATAATAATATAAAGCCTGCAAATAAAGCCCTGTTTACTGCTGAAGACAGATAACCTTCAATTAAGTCGATTACACTATTGATAAGAGGTACACCCGGTATAAGGTATAGTACAGCGGTTGCCATTGCTGCCTCAGGATAATTTCCTATTGCAAACACAGTTCCCAAACCCGTTATCATTGTAGTAATAAATGCAGCTATACTTATAGATATCATCTGATTGTATTTCAAAGCTGCAATTTTATATCTGAATACTGAACCCATAAATGCTCCACACATAGCCACTAAGGCATTAAAAACATCACCAAAAGCAAAGAAACACAATCCTGCACAAGAGAACCCAACTGCTACCGACACAATCCAAGGATTGTAATGAGGCATATTCTTTATCTTGTCAAATTCATTCTCTGTTTCTTCAATCGATAAGTTCTCTTCATATACTTTCCATGAAAGATGACTCACCTTTGTTAGAACCTCTAAATGCACCACATGAGTAGGCGACTCCTTGAACATAGTTATAGTATCGTCTTCCCGACAATGACTTTTGACCGTAACCAATAAACCTTTAAATGTAGGCTGCAAATTCACGTCAAATCCCCAAGTAATAGCCATACGTGTGATGTTGCTCTTTACACGCCCACTATGAGCACCCGAAGCAAGTAAAAATGTTCCGATATCAAGGATTAAATCAGCAAAACGTTTTACCGGAATATCCCCCACTATCGCACAATCGTATTTAGGATCTGACATATTAAAATATACTTTAAAATCTCCACAAAGATATTAAAAAGAGTGCTCGAATCCATAAGAATCGCGAAGTTTGCTATTTAAATATAGCAAGAAAGAAGCTAGTCTGTCACTTCAAGATACTTACAAATCCAAAAAAAAAGCAGTAATGTAATATTACTGCCTTCTTCTATTTTATATTCTATTCTTTAGAAAGTAAATTCGAAGCTTATGCGAAATCCGGATTTTTCGGTATCCGGATTGTCCAGATAATTAACACGTCGGACATAATCCACTCTGAATACTTGAAGTATATTTTCAATACCCACACTATACTCCATATATGGAGCTCTACCCATCGAATAAACATCTTTAGGAAAGACGAGCAGGTCTGTATTATAAGCAGGGTTATTATCTCTAGTCAAATGTCCCCAAAAGCCTCTAAAACCGGCAACTTCTCTTAGCTTAAGTAATTTAAGAACAGGAATACGATTAAATAACCATCCTCCCATACGATAGTCTATATCCCAAGTTAATTGCGAATCATTTAAGAACTCCATAGGACTAAGCATATAGAACGATCCTCTCTGAATAGTTATAGAAGTATTGGCATTAGCCGCCAATAAAAGAGGAAATGGTACAGAACCCCATATCTTCTCACCTTTCACAGTAAATCCCAGACGTCCATAAGGAGCAATCCACAATTCCTTATCAAATGAAAGTGAGCTCTTGTTATATTTGAATTGCCCGCCTAATACATTCTTGAATCCCATGATATGAGAGTACTGAATAGTATATCCTTTGGACGGAAGAGCTTGACGCCTACGTTTCTGCTGGAAAAATTTCTCACCATGAGCATATCGTATATCTATTCCGGCTTCTGTTGTTTTCAGATTACCCATATCAACCAGCATGCCACTCTCATCATATCGCTGGAATTTTAATTCTCCGGCAGCCTCTTCGTTATGAGTTCTACCATATATATTATACGAAAATCCACCGTGATACTCATGTATATAGTCAATCTCAGTCATCCGATCGTAAGTCATGTTATTATACCGTCTTGCTCTAAGAGAAAGAAGTATATTATCACGCTCTGCCTGCAAGAAGCGTTGTCCCAAAGGGTTGACATCGTATTTGTGAGCAATAGATATATTATGACGTGGAAATTCGTCTTTATGATATTTCTTTTGATTGAACGACCAAGTTGCCTCTCCGTAGTATTTCCACTTTGCATCTTTAGTTCCATATGCCAGATAACCATACATAAAAAAGTGCGGATGTAAGTTTTTAGTCGTAGAAGCCGTCAAACGGAATCTATTCCCCTCCAGGTGATTATAACTATAAAAAGTCAGAGTAGTTCCTAAATCAAGCTTATTCTTTTCCTCATTACTATTGGTCGGTAGATATTGACTTGTCAGGACATCTATTGTTTTCAGCGTAATATCCACAAGCTTATTAGCTCTGAATTCATCCATCATTTCGCCCAAACGATAGTCTTTATTTACGACCTTAGGTCTGCTCGCATTCCAATAGTTTTTATCATGTTTTTTGTAGTCCGATAAATAAACCACCGGCGATGATGTTCCGAAAGCAGCATCAACGGGTAGATTGAATATGAAATTCTCAAAAGTTCTTTCTTTTTCCACATAAAATTTAGCTGCACCATACATAGACATATCTATGGCAGTTGTAAACCGGGAAGGCACCCAAAGATTTGGAGATTTCTCATAAAACTCCTGAGTGATGAGCATATTTTCTACGTAATTCACATTGATCTTTGGTGGCACTCTGAATGATACTCTTTTGACTGCATATGGTGCTTCGGGCTGAACATAAAGATTACCAATAAAACCAACATCTTGAGTATTAAAAGGTACAAAACCAAGATTTACATATTTTTTTTGATCTATCATCACAGTATCAATGATATACCACTTATAGAAATTGACAGACGATGTGCTGCTCAATGGACTTACAAAGTCTTGAAACAGCATATTGATATTATTATCGGTAATAGATACATCTTTGAATACTTCAGCAATAACGCTCTCCATTGATTCGGTATTCATTTGCTCATCTAATCCTTCATTCTGATAAGCAACCACTACCCTACGTGTTCCTTTAGGATCTTTACGATAGTAAACATTAGATAATGTCTCACGTATAGAAAACGGTAATATTGGTTTATTGTCTATTTTTGAAGTATCAGCATATTTAGAAACGAATTTAAGATTCTTCAAGATACCTTTTCCGGGGACATATTCGTTGAATGCAAACATGAGGCGATCATATTCATCATTCATATAATAATTCTGATTAGTTATCAAGTAATCATATTTATTAGCTATTACTTTTTTGATTAGCTCTACTGCGGGATTATCCTTTTTGGAATATTTCTCCTTTCCGGGTCTGATTACAATTTCATTCAATTGCACCCCTTCAGCTTTCAGTTTTATATCTAATTGAGTCGTTTTGTTGAGAGGAACTATTATAGTTCGCGATTCGTATCCCATCATTGTAACAACAACCGTATTACCGCCGGTAGTATTACTCAGCGAAAATTTACCAACTTCATCCGATAGTTTACCCACAGTAGTTCCATCGAAACGAACTGTTGCAAATTCAAGAGGCTCATTGGTAACGGAGTCTCTAACAACTCCTTGTACTGATGTCGTTTGTGAATATATTGTGGAGATAGAAAATAATGCAAAAAGCATTATCATCATGAAACGGAGATTTCTTAAATTGTATATGATGGATATCCTCATTCGAATCTTTACATTTTGTCAAAAATCTATCCTAAAAGAGAAAACAGGGGCATTAAAGCCCCTAATCTTCTCTATATTTGGATTTTTCGATAAACAGATCACCTGTTTATTTTATTACTTTAATAACCTTTCGGAAGCAAAAGTAATAAACATTTCTTCGAAATCATTACATTAGTTTGCGATAACGTACACGCTTAGGCTCAACATTACCTAAACGAGCCTTTTTATTTTCTTCGTATTCGCTATATGATCCTTCGAAATAAAATACTTCCGAATTACCTTCAAAAGCAAGAATGTGTGTACAGATACGGTCTAAGAACCAACGGTCGTGGGAAATTACTACCGCACATCCTGCAAAATTCTCTAAACCTTCTTCTAATGCACGTAATGTATTTATATCAATATCATTGGTAGGCTCATCCAGCAACAAAACGTTAGCTTCGGCTTTTAGAGTAAGAGCCAAATGCAAGCGATTACGCTCACCACCTGATAATACTCCGCAAAGTTTTTCCTGATCGCCACCCGCAAAATTGAAGCGAGACAAATAAGCTCTCGAATTTATTTCTTTTCCTCCAACTCTGATAAAATCAGAACCATCAGATACTACTTGATATACCGTTTTTGCAGGATCGATAGATTCGTGAGCCTGATCTACGTAAGCTGTTTTTACAGTCTCACCTACCTCGAATGTTCCTTTATCTGCTGTTTCAAGCTCTTGAATCAAACGGAAAAGGGTTGTTTTTCCCGCACCATTGGGTCCGATAATACCTACGATACCATTGGGAGGAAGCGAAAAATTAAGATTATCAAATAATAGTTTATCACCATAAGCTTTAGATACACCATGTGCTTCTATCACTTTATTACCCAAACGAGGACCATTAGGAATAAATATCTCTAATTTCTCTTCTCTCTCTTTTTGGTCTTCATTCATCAATTTCTCATACGAATTCAAACGAGCTTTACCTTTAGCCTGACGAGCTTTTGGTGCCATTCTCACCCACTCCAACTCATGTTGCAATGTTTTGCGGCGTTTGCTCACTTGTTTCTCTTCCTGCTCCATACGTTTGGTCTTTTGCTCTAACCATGATGTATAGTTTCCTTTCCAAGGAATACCTTCACCACGATCTAGTTCAAGAATCCAACCTGCTACGTGATCTAAGAAGTAACGGTCGTGAGTAATACAGATTACTGTACCTTTATATTGTTGTAAATGTTGTTCTAACCAATCAATAGATTCTGCATCCAAGTGGTTGGTAGGCTCATCAAGCAATAATACATCAGGTTCTTGTAACAAAAGACGGCAAAGAGCAACTCGACGTTTTTCTCCTCCTGATAAATTCTCTGTCAATTGATCTTCATCCGGACAACGTAAAGCATCCATTGCACGCTCCAGTTTATTATCTAAATTCCAAGCATCAGCAGCATCTATTTTATCTTGAAGTTCAGCTTGGCGTGCAAATAGAGCATCCATTTTATCGGCATCCTCATAATACTCAGGCAAACCAAATTTCTCATTGATTGCTTCGTATTCCGCCAAAACGTCAATAATAGGTTGAACACCTTCTTGAACTATTTCTTTTACGGTTTTAGTCGGATCTAATTTGGGATCTTGCTCCAGATAGCCTACACTAAAAGCCTTATCTGAAACTATCTCGCCTTGAAATTCTTTTTCAATACCTGCTATAATTTTCAGCAAACTAGATTTACCCGATCCATTCAGACCGATAATACCAATCTTTGCCCCATAATAAAACGACAGGTAAATGTTTTTCAACACTTGTTTTTGTGGAGGGTAAGTCTTGCTTACACCAATCATCGAAAAAATAATCTTTTTATCTTCTACTGACATATATTTTTATATTTATTTACTTCTTCTTTCTTATTTGTTGTACCATGAGATTATTAAGACCCGAGTCGTCAATCTCAATAATATTTCGATTAAAATTCCTTCGACTTATTTCTATCTCTCGAGAATCTCCAGTACCTAATACCAATTGATTCAATTTATCTACATCTTCAAATTCACTTCTAGGTATAGTTTGTTCAAACTCGGTAAGAACCAAAGAGTCTTCTTTTATTTCCTTTACCTCAAATACTCTTGCCGGATCATAATAATCTTTATTACAAAGAATAAAATCTCCCGGTTGAATGTTTTCTAGCCACACCTGTTTAGCCTCTATACCATACGCTTTCGCAAAATTTTCCTTTGCATCCTTCACCACCCTATTATGATCTACAACAGTATCGATAATAGCATAAGACATTATTCCTGTGAAAAGAACCAGTAACAAGATAATAAAACCGAATCTTTTCAAGAAAGAAAGCTTAAACTCTTTCTCCTTACTTGCCGCCAAATCACTAATTGATGAGCTTAGGTATTTTTTAGCTATCTTTTTTTCACAACCTTTACAAACAACACTGGCTTTCACCATTCTTGTATTTCCAAGCAAAACGGAGACCTTAGTTTCTACGGTATTTAATAACCATTTATCAGAACCACATTTAGAACAAGAAAAGGTAGCATCTAACTCTACCTGATCTAACAATGTTCTCTCATAAGAAATAAAAATTACGCTCATCGTTATTAAACAGTTCTTAATTCACCTACTATTTTCAACATATCAATTAGTGCCTGCAAATATAATGAATTATGTCCTATCAAGAGAATTTTCAACATTTTATAGCAATGCTATGTCTAAATCTGTTAATAAGTTTAAATGAACAAAAATATCTTATATAGTGTTAATCGAATAATGTCTTGAAAATAGCAAGGAATAAATAGAAAACCTGTGTATTCGTCCTATCTTTGCCGCAAAATATGACTAACACAAAGAATGTAACTAATTTTATTACTAATTAAAGCGAAGTAATTATGAAAAGATTATTTTTAGCCGCCTCTTTGGCTCTTTCGGTACTAGGACTGTCTGCACAAGATGCAACACAAGAAACAGACAGCACAAATATATCACCATGGAAACACAATGGTATTGCATCTCTAAACTTTTCTCAAACATCTTTATCTAACTGGTCTGCCGGAGGAGATAATGCCGTAGCCGGTAATGCTGTTTTTAATGGTAATTTACAATACCGAAAGGGCGACTGGTTGTGGAACAACCTCCTGATTTTAGAATATGGTCTTACCAGAACAAAAGCGGGAGGCTCTCAAAAAGCAACCGATAAGATAGACTTTACAACACAACTCGGATATAGCACCAATAATAAATGGTTCTACACTGTTATGGCCGATTTTAAGACTCAGTTTAGTAAAGGCTATAACTATCCAAACAAAGATGAGTATATATCTAAATTTATGGCTCCTGCATATTCTAACGTTTCGGTAGGTCTTGAATTAAGACCTAAGGATTCATATTACACACTATACTTCTCTCCTACTGCCGGAAAATTCACGTTTGTGAATGATGACTTTCTTTCTGACAGAGGATTCTTTGGAGTAACTCCCGGAGATAAATTCAGAGCTGAATTTGGTACTTTTTTACGCGGAACATATCAAAAAGAAATTATGCAAAATGTGAAATTGATGACCGATGCGAATTTCTTTACTGCTTACGACGATAGTTTTGGTAATATAGACATCGATTGGAATGTATTGATAAATATGAAAATCAATAAATACCTCAATGCAAATGTCAATACCAGTTTGAAATATGATGACGATATAAAAGCTATCAGTGAAGACGGAACAAAAAGAGGACCCAGAGTTCAATTCAAAGAAATCATAGGTATTGGTATCGGATATAACTTCTAAAAAGTAATATATTATTTCAATAAAAGTCAGGTCTCTCATAATATTTGCAGAGGCTTGACTTTCTTTTTATACTACAATTTTAGTTTCTCACTAAAAAAGATGATTTACAATGCAACATTTCTAGATTTAATTAATCTTAGATAATATTATATCACAAATAAAACATGCTTACAGCCAATATTAAAATATCAGTTATAATACCAGTATATAATGTTGAAAATTATTTACATGAGTGTATTGATAGCGTATTAAACCAAGACTATACCAACCTCGAAGTTATATTAATCAATGATGGCAGTACCGATACTTCAGGTCCAATTTGCAATAATTATGCACTAAAAGATCAACGTGTAAAGGTTTTACATCAAGAAAACCAAGGGGTAGCTGCTGCTAGGAATCTCGGGCTAAAATATGCAACAGGAGATTATATAAGTTTTATTGATTCAGATGATTGGATAGATCAAGGGATGTATAAATATTTTGTATCAAATCTAGATAGAAGTATTGATCTGATATACTTTCCCCCTTCTGCTCATTCGAAGCTCCAAAAAGCAAAGTATGACAGACAAACTATTTCGAAAGAGTTTATACGTTCATTTATTGGAACCCCTAAATTAGAAACCACAACGAAAACACCGGTTTGGAGCTTACTTATATCAAGAGATATAATAACTGGAATGGAATTCTATAATATAAAAATGACCGAGGATCGGATTTTCTTTATTGAAGCCTTACTGAAAGCCTACACTTTATTAGTACTACCAAAATGTTATTACAATTACCGACCAAATCCAACCTCTGTATCACGAAACTACAGTAAAGACTATGCTCACGATATTACATTCTCACATCAGATGGTATCGAAACTATTAAAATCTTATCATGTAAAGACTCCTATATTAACAGAACTACATAATAATACAGTGATAAGGCATTACTATACCATTATAAAAAATGAAGCTAAAGGAAGTACTGACCCCTTAAAATATATTGCAGAGTATTACGAAAAGAATGATCTAAAAGAATTATTAACATGGAAAAAAACAGCCAAACTTGTATTAAGAAATCCTCGCTGGTTATTAATTAAACTAGGACTTATTATCTTTCTAATTAATCAATTTCAACGGAAACAAGAAGTCGTAAAAACTTATAATTAATATACTGCACCCCATATAAAACCTATCTCAATCTTAAGATATCACCTTCCACAGGTACATATTCGAAGTCTCTTTTATTCATCTTATAGAGATTGCTTACTTTTACGCCATATAATTGAGAGATGCTATACATAGATTCTCCCACTTGAACAACATGTTCGTAGTAGGGCTTATCAGCTTTTTTCTTCTTTTTCTGGAAATAAATCAAATCCCCTTCTTGAATAGGGAAGTTTTCAGGTACTTCATTGTATTCACAAAGATCTTTCACCTTAAAGCCAAATTCATTGGCAATAGAAGCATAAGTATCATCCCTCTGAGCAACTACATATACCAAACCGTGAGTTTTATAAGGCGTATGTCTTACACCTGATGATGAAACGGGTGTGATAATCTGAATCTCTTCTCGCTCAGCATCACGTTTACCTCCTTTTTTATCGAATCTGTATAACTCATAATCCTCAATCAGCTTGATTAACTTGTTAGCATAAGCCTTATCAGTAGCATAACCTGCCTTTTGTAAGCCTCTCGCCCACCCTCTGTAATCTGTTATACCTAATGAAAATAAATCACTATATCGCTGTTTCTCGCTCAAAAATCGAGAGTGATCGTCAAACGAATCTTCAGCTTTCTTATATTTTCTAAAACAATCGTTAGGCGTATCATCCGCTGCTATTACCGATTCGCCTTTCCATCCATTATGACATTTTATTCCAAAATGATTATTTGATCTAACAGTCAGAGAACTTCTCCCTGCACCAGACTCTAATAATCCCTGAGCAAGAGTAATACTTGCAGGTATTTTATATTTCTTCATATGGCTTATCGCCAAATCTTTATATTTATCAATATAATCATCATAAAATGTATTTCGCTTTCTTTCAGCACCCATAATAGTATATGGAAACAGCATCAATACCATTCCTAATACCAATAATCTCAAAATACCTTTTCTTTCAAATATGTATGTCATCTCTATTTTTTTATATCTTTGACTGTTATCTACAAACAATAAACAGTAATAATTGATGGAAAGTTTAGAATTGCTTACAAAAATAAGAGTTTATAGCCTAATAGAATGCTCAAATGAGAAGAAAGATTTGATAGAAAAAGCTAAAAATTCTACAAATTCAGCATATGCACCCTATTCAGGGTTTCATGTCGGAGCAGCAGTATTGCTCGAAGACGGCACTATTGTAACAGGAAACAATCAAGAAAATGCAGCCTATCCCTCAGGAATATGTGCCGAACGCACTGCTCTTTTTTATGCAAATGCACACTATCCAAATCTGGCTGTCAAAGCAATAGCCATCGCTGCTCAGACTAAAGGAAGCTTCACTAAAGATATTTGCGCTCCTTGTGGCTCGTGTCGCCAAGTACTTGTTGAAGTTGAAAACAGATATGATACTCCCATCCAAATTATCATGTATGGAGAAAAACATATTTATGAGGTAGATTCTATAAGAGATTTGTTACCTTTTTGTTTCGGAAAAGATTCACTGAACGGGTAACACATTTTACCAATGCACTTGTGATTTATTCAATTCAAGAGTCAGTTGCTTTGCTTTCCCATTAGTTACACTATCCAATAGTTGCCAGAATCTTTCTCCATGATTCATTTCTATTGTGTGACACAGTTCATGCAACATTACAAAATCGATAAGATATTCAGGCAATACGCAACAGAAATAAGAAAGATTGATCGCTTTTTTAGAGGAGCAGCTTCCCCATCGGGATCTGCTCTTATTTATTTTAAGATCGGTATAAGTAAAATTATATTGTTTCGCTAAAGCAGTTAGTTTTGCAGGAAAAATACGCTTAGCTTCGTATCTCATCGCTTTTTCGATACAATTACGAATAACATCCTGCACCCCCGAATCATTATAATCTGTATTTTCAGGACATACTATATACAATGTACCATCCTTAAGAGTCATATAATGATTTTTAATCTTTCTCTCTTCTATGCTTAGCAAAAAACTAAAAGTCTGAAATGAAGAATCTGCAGAAAATTTAATAACAGGTTTTTCGGGTAGTACTTCAAGGCGAGGTTTCATTTTCTGAAAAACTTCCGAAATTTGCTTCATAGAAAATCTATCAGGCACCGTCAATTGAATATAACCCGATTTACGACGAGCAATCACACTTTTTGCCCGAACATTTCTTATTATAGCAATTTTCCCTAAATCTTTGTCAATAAATTCTTCACTCATCTTCAATACCAATAAATAATATAAAATATTGCCCCAATATCTTCATCCATAAAAAGTATAGATATACTAGCCAAAACAATAAAAAGGGTTGAGACTTTATTAAAAGAAGCTTGATTTTTTAATTATAAAAAATCAAGCTCTTCACATTATATATAAGTAAAACTTATTTCTTCTTATGATTCTCTTTTATAAAAGCCTCCAAAGCTGCTGTCATAGAAGTAACACCAGGTAAAGGAGCTTCGCAATCGAGTCGTAAATTAGCATCACGCACACCTTTTGCCGTTGTTGCACCAAAACTACCAATAGCTATTTCTCCTTGTTCAAATTCAGGATAATTCTTGAATAAAGACAATACCCCTAAAGGACTAAAGAATACAAGCATATCATACTGTTTAATTTCCTCAGGTGTAAACTCAGTACTTACAGTACGATACATTACTGCTTTGGTATAAGAAATTTTCTTATCATCCAAAACATTCGTCATGTCATCATTGTGCATATCTGATACTGGTACCAGAAAAGTTTCCTTGCTATGTTTCACCAATGAAGGAGCCAAACCATCCATCTTTCCCGTAGTACTAAAGAATATCTTACGTTTACGATATACGATATACTTTTGTAAGTAAAGTGCTACCGACTCCGAAATACAAAAATATTTCATCGTTTCCGGCATTACTATCCTCATTTCTTCACATAACGAGAAGAAATGATCTATCGCCACTTTCGCTGTAAAGACTATAGCCGTATAATCTTGAATATTAATACGCTGCTGTCTAAACTCTTTTGCATCAAGACCTTCTACTTTTATAAAAGGTTTAAAATCAATTACTACATTATATTTCTCTGCAATATCGAAATAAGGAGACTTTTCAGTTGCCGGTTTCGGTTGGGAGATCAGCACTCTTTTTATTTTCAAAGCCATAATAAACCAATTAGATCAACTTTATACAAATAAATCAATACCTGATACAATATTATATAAGGTATAATTTCCACGCCACAAAGGTAGGCAATCAAAAAGAAAAAATTAACATTCCCTTGTAAAAAAAAAGTTATAACTCGATAAAAAAGTATTAACTGCGAGATAATGAACAGCCCAAGGAAGAATATTAGCAAATAATGGTGGTAATTTTGAGAATATACCATCATCAATGTAGGTATGAAAGCAATAATACCAGCCATAGATAAGACTATCGTACAACTTCTCAACCATATTCTAAGCTGCTCGCGTATATCAAACAAATAGCCCAAAGCTCTGTAAAATAAATATTTCAAGAGTAGGAAGACCAAAATAGCCACCATAAATAAAATAATTGTATAGAAGCTATGCTGCGGGACTTTATACTCATCCGACTCCAAAAATATATCAAAGATTACAATAGCACTGAGTAATATAGTTTGGAAAATCAGAATAAAATTAAACCAAAATTCTGTTACAGTAGTTTCACTGAATAAGTTTAAACTCTCTCTCGTTGAAAAAAGCAAACGAATATTCTCCTTAAAGAATGTAAAGCCACCTTTAAAAATACGTGTAAAAAAGAGAAAACAAAGGACCAGCAATGCCAGAACGCCATCGTCCTGCTCTAAAGTAAATATTTTTGTAACACCTTCATGCCCTCCCTCCGCTTGAGCTTTAGTAGTAACAACACCATAACGAGCTTCAAGTTTATCTTTTGTAAAGAATAGGCTAGTATCTTTTTCAAATGCAAACAACGAATTATAAACCGCCTGATCTTTATTAGATTCGGCAATTTGTACGCTGTCTATCACATAATATGTTGTTACCTCGGGATTCAAACGTTATGTAAAATTAAATTCGCCACAAAGATAGTTATAACAATGCATCCTTCAGATAAAATCATCAAGGATGCACCACTTTTTTTATTTATTAAGGTCTAAAACCTATTTATAGATTTTATAAGTATAGAAGTTTCAGCTTTTTCACTGAAAAATTATACTATCAAAATCTTATATCTCTATTACAAATTAAACGCTTTTTTAATTACGTCAACCGAATCAAGTTTCTCCCAAGTAAATAATTCAACCTTTATTTCTTTTGGCTCAGGATTATATCTTGACTTAAATACCTTAGTCACAACCTGAGGCTCGCGTCCCATATGACCATAAGCCGCAGTTTCTGAATAAATAGGGTTTCTAAGCTTCAAACGATCTTCTATCGCTTTAGGGCGCATATCAAATAGTTGTTCTACAACCTTCGCTATCTCACCATCCGAAAGCTTCACATTAGCCTTTCCGTAAGTATTCACATAAATATTCATAGGTTTAGCAACTCCAATAGCATACGAAACCTGTACCAAAACTTCGGAAGCAACACCTGCTGCAACCAAATTTTTAGCAATGTGACGACTTGCATAAGCAGCCGAACGGTCTACCTTAGAAGGGTCTTTTCCAGAGAAAGCACCACCACCATGAGCACCTTTACCACCATAAGTATCAACGATAATTTTACGACCTGTTAACCCAGTATCTCCATGAGGACCACCAATCACAAATTTACCAGTAGGGTTAACATGATAAGTGATGTTACCATCGAACAGATTGATAATGTCTTCGCGGAATTTATACTTTTCTTTAACTCTAGGAATCAATATATTTATCACATCCTTACGAATCAAATCCTGCATTTCTTGGTCACTACCAAAATCGTCATGTTGAGTTGATATTACAATCGTATCTATACGCAAAGGAGTACCATTATCATCATACTCAATAGTAACCTGAGATTTTGCATCGGGACGAAGGTATGGCATCAAAGCTAACTCATTCTTGCGAATAGCAGCCAATTCAAGCAACAACGCATGAGATAAGTCTAAAGCTAAAGGCATATAATTATCGGTCTCATTGGTTGCATAACCAAACATCATACCTTGATCGCCTGCACCTTGATCCATAGGATCGGCTTTCTTATCGACTCCCCTATTTATATCATCCGATTGCTCATGTATGGCAGATAATACACCACACGATTTAGCTTCGAACTGGTATTCGCTCTTTGTATACCCAATACGCTCGATAACATTACGAGCAACTTCGGGCACATCTATATATGCTTGTGATTTAACTTCTCCGGCTAATACAACCTGACCAGTTGTTACCAAAGTTTCGCACGCTACTTTAGAATTTGGATCGTAAGCCAAAAATTCGTCTAACAATGCATCCGAAATTTGGTCTGCTACTTTATCGGGATGTCCCTCAGAAACGGACTCCGATGTAAATAAATAACTCATATCTCTTAAGTTTTATTTTGATTAAAATAAAAGAGGAGCAAAATGTAGTGTTGCAGAAAAAAATGAAGAATAATTTATTTTAGCATTTTTTCTTGTGGTTGCAATCGTACAAATCTATCCACCGTAAACTGATACAAAGGTATCTTTATTTTTGGAAACAAAAAAGATTGATACAAAATTATGTATCAATCTTTTATATATTAAGATAAATAAATCTTATTTAATAGCATCAAGTAATTGAGGAGCTACTGTATTAGCAGGATCTAACTCCAACATTTTTTCGCTATACAATTTCACTTGCTCCTTATCACTAGCACTTTTCGATTTATCGAATAGTAAATAGTAATAATAGCTTAGGTACTGATAAGCTTCAAGCAATTCAGTAGGGTTACTACCATCGCCTTTTCCTACTATAATAGAAGCAACTTGCTCATAATATGGTTTAGCTAAACCTTCTGTAGTCTCAGGATCTAATAATGCATTTGTACGTGCTCTCCAGAAATATCCTAAATAGCTATCAGGAATTCTTTCAGTAACAGTAGCAAAAGCTTTATCTGCGTTAAGCAAAGATTCTTTAGCTAGTGCAGCCACAGCAGGATCAGCATCCTTTATAGTACTACTTCCAAATAGGTAAGAATATCTTCCTAAAGTGAAGAAATCTGTAGCTTCTAAAGTTGCAGGATCTGCTTTCTCAATATATTGTTGGTAATATTTTGCAGCATCAGCATACTGTCCAGCATCAGCACAAGCAATAGCTATATCTTTATAAACTGCCGATTTAGAAGGATCTAATTTAATAGCAGCATCGTATTGAAGCAAAGCTTTATCTAGCTGATCGTTCTTGCTCAACAATTCACCATAAGTCATATAATCCTGAACGATATACTCACTAGTACCTTTATCTAAAGAGAAAAATTTCTCAGCAGCAACCAATCCATTCGCATAGTCTTTAGATTGAAGGTAGCTATACATTAAAAGACGATTTAGTACAAAATTGTTAGGCTCTTTAGAGATACCTTCATTAATCAATTTCTTAGCCTCTTCATATTGTTTTGTAAAATACAATGCGCCAGCATAACGAGTTAGGTCTGCAACATCATACGATCCGTGTGCAAAATATTTTTTATATGCCTCAATCGCGTCATTAAAACGACCTGTATGAGAATATATACTTCCTAAATATTTATAAGCTAAAGTATAATCTGGATTGATCTCAATAGCTTTCTGCAACATTTCTACAGCTAAAGTAGGATTTACACTTTCGTAAACTTGCGCTGTTTTAATATAAGCCACAGCAGAAGTAGGATCGAAAGTATATGCCTGAGCATAGCTACCAGCAGCCTCTCCTACATTTGTTTTAGCTTTCAAATCTCCTTCTAGGATATAAATAGCAGGAGATTTTTTATCAGCCTTTCTTGCATCAGCCAATTTTGAATCGCCTTTTTCTTTCATATTATTGTCATAATATGCACGAGCAATTGCAACAAGTACTGCTACATCTTTTTTATCCTTTTTCAAAGCAATAGAAAACTGATCTTCTGCTTCTTTAGGGTTGGTCTTCAATAAAATTTTACCTAGACCAACATTATTAAGAACGAAGTCTGGTGATGCAGCCAATCCTTTTTCAAAATTAGCCTTAGCTTCAGCCATATTACCTTCGCTGTAAGACACTTCACCTAAGTAATAGTAAGCTTCTGCCGGAGATTGACTTATTTGCTTTTCAAAAATTTCTCTTGCAACTTTTAGCTCTCCAGTATTTAAATAGTCTGCACCAATATTGCTTTGCGCAAAAATTGGAGAACTAAGTAATAAACCGAGGAAAGCTCCTAATAAATACTTTTTTTTCATCGTTAAATCTTATAATATAGTTTATTTACTTCTTTTAATTAAAGCCCATAGCATTCAATGCTATTAAAAGCTTTCTTTAACCGAGATCAATCTCATAGGTCTTGTTGCAGGTACTAAACCAGCTTTCAAGATAATTCTCTGTCCTCTATCATCTGCCACAAAACTGGTAAAACCAGCAGGCAATGTTTCTCTAAGATCTGATAGTATTACATACACATCACGTCTCAAAGGATATTCCCCTAGTGCCAAATAAGCAGCAAATGGCTGAAAACTATTCTGGATAGTAGGATTATCATTCTTGCTAACTGACATTACTCTAATTTTATTAGTAAAACTCAAATTAGTAGTATCTCCCGGATTATTAATCCAGTTTACACCTATAACACCCATTGCATTAGGTGTTTTAGCAACGTAATCTAAAACGGCTCTGTTATTCTCTTGAGCTCTTAAAGTTTCCGCCAAAGGTTCGCCTCTGTTTATTGAATCTTTAATAAAACGAACTGTACTTGAATTCGGATTGTCAAATACAACCGAAATCTTATCATATTTAGATTGCGGATTGATAGATTTCCATGAATCAATCTCGCCTGTCATTATCTTTTTCAGTGCAGACACACTTATCAGTGAATCCGTATTTTCTTGGTTAATGATTAAAGCAATACCGTCTATTGCTATCTTTTGCGAACGAGCTTGTAATTTCTTATTCAACAAGCCTTGTCTTTCAGCATCAGTAAGATCGCGTGCTGCAATGATTAGCCTGACACTATCTTTTAAAAGTAAATTTATTACTTCTACTTCGTTTGCAAAAACAGGAATGATTGACGCCTCATCGTTCAAAGCTTCAAATACATCTATCTGTTCTTGAATTATGGGAGCAAAGCAATCATCTACAGCGATCTCGGCTACTCCACTTGTGGGAGTATCAGTTCGTGTAATTTTGATTTGCCCGCTATTACACGCTGAGAAAATTGTTATTAATAACAACATACAAAATAAACCAACTTTTCTCATAAATTATAATAATTAAATAAAAACTTCGCTAACTAAAAACTACTTTCTTTCCTTTAACAAGCGATACCCTCTAAACAAAGCATATACAGTAACCCCTACTCCTAATACGATACGAGGTATCACAAAGTCATCATGAGGATCGTTTCCTCTATAATTGTAAGGTAAAAGCACGGGGGTAAAAGCTATCAAATAGGCTATACCCAGATATATCACAAACATGATAATATTCCAAATCAGCTTAAATGTAATACCATTTTTTTTCTCTTCTTTCATTCGCTTATATTTTAAAAAAGAGAAGTGAATCCATATAAAATATCATCAACTTCTCTCTTTTACATTATGATTTATGTAACTTCTTATATGAAGCCATACATACTCTTATTTTTGCAGTTTAAACAATACAGGTAGCGTGTAATAAACTGGCACATTACGTCCATTTTGTTTACCTGGTACCCATTTAGGCATTGTTTTTACTACTCTTACCGCTTCTTTATCACAAGAAGGATCAAGAGATCTTACAACTTGTACATCAGATACGTTACCATCTTTTCCAACAACGAAACGAATTACAACACGTCCTTCAATTCCATTTTCTGCTGCGATAGTTGGGTATTTGATACCTCCATTAATGAATTTCATTAATTCAACATCTCCACCTGGGAATTGAGGCATTTGCTCTACGCTGACGAAAGGTTTTTCAGGTTCCTTATCTTCAACAATCACTTTATGCTCTTTCAATTCTGCAATATCTACAGCGTTTTTGTCATTGGTTCCTTCTACAGTTGCAATAGAGATTTGAATATCTTTCTTCTCGTTTAACTCCTCGATAGATTTCATTTCTTTATCTTCATTCACTTTACTATCTTCTGTAATAACAGGAGGTGTAAACTGAATAGTCGCCTTCAAAGGGGGGGGAGGTGGTGCGGTTTCCTGACGTATAATGTTTTCTTCCGGAACCTGTTCCTCTACATTGGCTATATTCGATAATTCGAAAGAGTCATCTATTCCAGCAATCTGTTGATTAGCTTTCACAGCGTCAAGGAAAGCAGGTAGTGCAGCTACTACTCCTACAAAAACAAGTACTACAATAAATGCAACAACGTGTCTTTTTGAAGAAGAGCTACGTAACTCGTACGCTCCATAACTTTTATTTTTGCCTTCGAATACTATATCACGCCATTCAGAGGAATTTAAATTAATATCTTTTCCCATTTTTATGTTATTAAATATGTGATTTATTTTCCTCCAGTCTGAGCTGATAATGCGCCTTTGGACTCAAAATTCTGTACTAAGAAATTATCTCCATCAGCCATTTCTACAATAGCATATTTTCCAATACTACAGATTTGCATTTCATCAAGCACATCTACTAAATTTTTATACGAAGCCCCGTTTGTTGGTTTTATTACAACTACCTGACCATCTTTCGCATTTTTTATTTCACTAGATTGCTCTTTGAATTCTTCTTCTGTAATTTTCTTCTTTGCTCTATCAATCCTTAGTTCTCTTATCTTAGCCACAGCATCAGAGTTGCGTTGCAACAATAATGCTCTAAAACCTTCAGGAGAATAATCTGTTACTTTTAGAGTATTAAAATCGTTATAATCAGGTTCACCCTCATAGTAATAAATTTTATCTTTCTCTCCAAGTATCACAGTAATTGCTTTAGAAGCTTTTACCTGATTTTTATCTTCTTCTGTAAGATCCTTATCTTTTGTTGGCATTACGATGTCCATCGTCTGAGGCTTACTCAAAGTTGTACAGAACATAAAGAAAGTAATCAAAAGCATGTTCATATCAACCATCGGTGTAAAGTCTACACGTAGATTGATTTTCTGGGGCTGGCCTTTTTTTTGTTCACCGCCACCGGTATCAGCACTTGCCATAATCTTTCTGTTTTAATATTAAAGTTTTACAATTAAACTCCTGCAGGCATTGTCTTAAGAGTTGTTATCAAACTATATCTGTTCTTTTTTAAGTCTTGCAACGTAGACATTACATTCTTCACCAAAGAATAAGGAGTGCTTTGATCTGCTTTGATAGCAATAGATAAATTTTCATTTACTTCTGTTGCAGTAGTAACCCAAACAGCCAATTGGTTGTTAGGACTGATAATAGTATCAGTTGGGATACCAAACTTCTTCATCAATTCGTCTTGCTCATCCATAGGAAGATCAAGGAATGCTTGCAAACGACCTATAGGCATACCTATGTGAGTCTGATTTACAAAAGAAGTAATTTGCTTTGGAGTAAATGTAAGATTATACTGTTTACCAATACTTTCTAGCACTTTTCTTTTATCATCGGCTTTGTCTAAATTCATAAAAACCTGTCCTTGTGGGTCAATCAAAATAGTCATGACATCATATTCAGGAATTTTCACTTCAGATACCGAAGCAGGTGTTTGCACCTGAATTGGCTCTTTAGGGATGAAGTTAGCAGTAAGCATGAAGAATGTCAACAAGAGAACAGTCACATCACTCATCGCCGTCATGTCGATGAACGTATCCTGTTTTTTTACTTTTACTTTACTCATTTCTTCTTGTTTTTCTTACTTAATAGAGTGGAACTTTTATTTGATTCCACAATCATTCATCATAAAAAATGATAATTATTTTCCGTGCTTAGAAGTATAAGTTTGGCCAATAGCAAAACCTACTTCATTTACTGCATCTGTAACATCTTTAACTTTTCCTTGGAAATAGTTATAGAAAATAATAGCAACCGCACCTGTACCGATACCCATCGCTGTGTTCATAAGAGCCTCAGAGATACCAACTGCTAGAGCTGTTGAATCTGGTGCACCTTCGTTACCCATAGCCTGGAACGATTTGATCATACCAAGTACCGTACCTAATAGTCCGAATAATGTACCTAGTGTTGAAATAGTAGCGATTACTGATAAGTTTTGCTCCAAATATGGAAGTTCAAGAGTTGTAGCATCTTCAATTTCTTTTTGAATAACTTGAGCTTTCTCATCATTATTCATGTCAGTATAAGTTTCTACGTCTCTGTATCTAACTAAACCTGCTTTTAGGATATTAGCTACTGAACCTTTTTGTGCATCACACAATTTTTCAGCTCCAGTAATATCACCAGCTTCTAATTTAGCTTTAGCTTCTGCTACGAATTGAGGTACACTACCTTTTCCGCTAGCTCTGTTTAATGCAAAAAATCTTTCAACAGATAAGCTTAACGCTGTTAAAAGAAGAGTAATAACGATAGGAATTACATAACCTCCTTGGTATAGAGTTGCAAATACGTTACCTGGGTGTGGATGTCCTTTTTCATCAAATCCAGAAGGATTTCCGCAGACAAAAAAGAAAAAGCAGAAAGCAACGATAGCACAACCAACGATCACCAATCCTGCCGATACTCCTTTAGATCTAGATTTTGTTTTTTGTGGTTTAGTTTCCATAATAGTAATAAATAAATTGTTTAAATTAATTAGTAATATTCAAATATTTAATTTTCGTAATATAAAATATCCATTTTCTCAATTTGTATCCAGAATCGTTTTCTTTAGAAGCGTTCTAACTACAAATATATAAATTGATTCAATGATAGCAATCATTTACCTTAAAAAACGGTGTATAATTGCCATTTTTATTCAAAACACAGAAAAAGCATAACCAATATTCTTTTTGGTTAACTAAGGTGCACTCAAACTATGCTTTTAGTAGCTTATTAAGAGAAGTGATCTGATTAAAACGGCATTTCGGACCCAACACAATTGTCAGCTTATACATCAAGGCTCTCTTTGGTATCAAATTCTTATTTCTACGACTCAATTATACTTTTGCAAAAGTAACAGTTATATTCTTTTATACAAGAAAGCTCAATAATTTCTTTCTAAAATTAACTAAACTTAATTCTATCTTAATTTTATCTTAATCAAAAAGCATGCTTTATAACATGTTCTCGTTATTTATGAAAGCATAAAGCTTCATTAAGTGCTATAACTGCATCATTATATCGTTCGCGACGAATAACAAACTGCATGTTTACCTGACGCAGCGATTGCCCGAAGCTTTCAATGTTTATATTTTGCTCATACAGAGCCTTAGAGGCTTTATATAAGAAGCCAGGCATTGCTATATTTGTACCCATGACACAAATAATGGCAACAGACTCGGTGCGTACTTGATAAAAGCTCTGTCTCAAGTCTAAAATCAACTCTTTTGACTTGGCATTTTCCCATACAACCATAGTTATAGAGTTGGCATTGGTCGATTTAAGAATATAACTCACGCCAAATTTCGCAAAATGAGTCATAATACGTAAGTCAAAGCCAACCTCGCCCACCATCATAGGGTCATGTATTTCCACCGCAATAACCTTAGTAGTTCCCGATACAATCTCCACTTTAGCGTCAGGAGATACATATTCGCGAGTAATAAGGGTTCCGGGATGATTCGGTTCAAAAGTGTTTTTGATTCTTATATTTATACCTGCCAATTCCAGAGGTTTAGCTGCTTTTGGATGTATTGCCTCCATACCAATATCTGCCAATTGATCGGCAATTACATAATTGGTATGTCCCACAGGTACTGCTTTATCAACACCTACGATACCAGGATCGGCACTCGATAAGTGATATTCTTTATGGATGATAGCCTCATCTGCTTTTACCTGTACTGCTATTTTACTAAAAGTAACTTCTGTATATCCTCTATCAAAAGCCCTCATAATACCCTCGGTTCCTTTAGTATAACCCGTAGCAATACACAAGACTTTATCAAACTCTATTCCATCGAAAGCTTTTGCAATACGTTCGTCAATAGTCAAAGGAAGGGAATCATTAAAACCACAGAGATCTACAAAACGTGCAGTAATACCATTGTTGTTCAATATGTTTACCGAGTTCCACGCAGAATGAGCTTCGCCTATCGAAGCTAAAATTTCACGGGCAGCTAAGCATATATCTTCGGTATTTACATATCCCGAGGCTAATACTTTACTCAAACTATATAGCATCACTTTTGCCTGCTTGATACGATACTCAATAAACTCTTTTGCTTCAGCCTGATTTAGACCTATTTCCACAAAAGCTTTATTGATATGTACTAATCGTTGGCAAAGACCATCTAGACCGATGCTATAATCTTCATTTCTAAGAAATTGAACATATACACCGGGATCTCCGGTCTTTTTGTGTTCCAACAACCAGTTGGTCACATTGTTATATGCAGAAACAACAAATATTCGATTATAATAGTCATCCGGAGTACGTTCTCCTTTGATAATATTAGTCAAAACATCCTGAAACTGAGACATTGAAGTGCCTCCAATTTTTTCGACAGTGAGCATTTTAGTTTTTTAAAATATTTTTCAATTAAGTAATTTCAACTATTTACTGCTTTTTATTTGAGTAACAAACTACATTAATACGTACCCAAGCAATAAAAAAGGTCTAAGACCATAATGATACAAAAATAACAATAAATAATAAGTTGGAATACTATCTGTCAATTAATTTGCTGTATTTGATTACAAACGATTTCGAGATATAAAATTTCATTATATATTTGCGTAAAAGAGACAGACTAAAGTCTTTGTTAATTAA
>NZ_CVRU01000108.1 GCF_001261715.1 Dysgonomonas sp. HGC4
TTTAGATAGCCATATATTATTATCACATACATAAGCAAGCATACGCCCGTCACGAGAAAATACGGGAGCCATTTGTTTTGATTTATTGTCGCTCAACTTACGTATAAGATTGCGTCGTATGTCAAAATAATAATAGTCTGCTTTAAATGAATGGCGGAATATCTGTTCGCTGTTGGTATATACAATAAGGCGATTTTCATCGGGGCTCATTATAAAACCCTGAAAAGATGGAATTGTACAATCTCTCGCTGTCTGTATATCGAATACCGTTTCTACAGCTTGGCCTGTTTTGTATGAATACTTTATAATTTTGGTTCGCTGTTGATCTGCTTGGAAGTAAAATTCTCCATCTACTGAGGATGCTGCAGATGGAATACCTTTGGCTCTGTATTTGCCATCGGTAATATCTCTAAGGTTTAATGTCTGGGCAAAGATTGATGCTGAAATCAATATGGCAGCAAGCAAAAAACAAACTTTTTTCATAGGTTACATATTTTATACAATGCAAATATACGTTCTTTCGATGTAGAATCTTACCTTCGTTTCCTAAAAAATATATATAGCATGATAAATGAAGTAGCCTACGCAGATGTATTGGAGATCCGTCATAAAGTAATGTATCCTGATAAAGATAAGGATTATGTGATATTGCCGGATGATGATAAAGGCTTACATATAGGATATTATAAAGAAGGTATATTGGTGAGTGTATTGTCTTTGTTTTTGAATAATAGAGAGTTGCAGTTTCGGAAGTTTGCTACATTGCCCGAATATCAAGGTCAGGGATATGGAACTGAATTAGTAAAGTGGGTATTGGATTATGCGAAGGATATGCAATTCGACAGGGTATGGTGTAATTCGCGAATTGAAAAGACTGATTTCTATAAAAAGTTCGATTTTGTGGAAACTGACGAGATCTTTGAAAAAGATGGGCGTAAGTTTATTATTTTGGAGAGAAAGTTTAAACAAGAGGCATGAGACCTTAAAAAAAAATAATGAACACCTT
>NZ_CVRU01000109.1 GCF_001261715.1 Dysgonomonas sp. HGC4
ATATTGGAGACGTCGATCTGATCTCGCTGAAGTTCGCTCATGCGAGGGATCATTATGCCTTTGGGAATGGTGTCGGTGCCGTTGGCCAAAAGGTTGCGCACATCGAATTCGGTCAATGTATTAGGATTTTCCGTGTTTATCCCGACTTGCGCCGCCAGAGGGCTCATTAACACTGAAAAGATAAGTAATAAGAAAAGATTCTTCATTGTCTTTTTTGTTTAATAAATAAAAAAATAAAGTTAGTGTGCATCACAAAAAGTAAAAGAGTAATAGCATATAATCCCCAGAGGCTATTGTTAACAATTGCCCAATACCAACGACTCTTTAGTTACGTAAACATATAGTGCCTAAAAGCAGTCATAACACAAAAGGTGTTACTTCAAAAAGCTATAAAATATCTATTCACAGAATATTTTAATACACTTATATTCAAATTGGTAAAGTATACAGAAAGAAAACACCTATCGTTTTAGATTTCAAAAGAAAGTTAGTAAGTAGTATCTAAAATAGAGAGGTTATCAAAAACACAGAAGTAAAATATCACATTTCAAATTAAGAAATACTATAATCAAAAAATCTTCTTAATATTGTCATTTAGTGCTTGATCTTTAATCTAATCCGCCACAAAAATAAATAAGTTTTTAGAAAAAGCAACAAAGTTTTAGACTTTAAAAGCTACTTAAACAAACTATATCAAAAAAAACAAACTTAAAGATCTAAACAAAAAGACTTTAAATAAAACCTTTTATTATATAAAATAGGTTAACGCGCAGAATATATTATCATTCTTAGTCTAAAATAGGACTGGAAATTTCGATATAAAACAAAATAAGAAGGACAAGAGCCCTTCTTATTTCAACTATAAAAAATAGTTACTTATTGATTTCTTCTCGAAAAATCGATCATCTTAAGTGCAGTAACAGCACATTCGTCACCTTTGTTACCATGTCTGCCACCCGCTCTGTCAATAGCCTGTTGCATATCGTCAGTAGTCAAAAGTCCGAAAATAAACGGTATTGAATGCATTACATTCATACGTGCAATTTCCTGAGTCACTCCGCTACATACATAATCAAAGTGAGGAGTATCGCCACGTACCACACAACCCAATACTATAACAGCATCTACTTCGTGTACATCGGCAAATACCTGAGCCCCGTAGATCAACTCGAAACTACCTGGTACGTAATCAACCAAAATATTTTCGGGTTTTACACCATGCTTTACTAGAGTTTCGCAAGCTCCGTCACGAAGTGCATATGTAATATCTTCGTTCCACTCCGAAACTATTATACCTATTTTCATATCCTCTCCACTTGGAACTGTTGCCGGATTGTACGACGACAAATTATGATACGCTGTTGCCATAATTTTATTATTTATTTGTTTTAAGGTCTCAGACCCATTTGTTACTTAATTAATATAAGGAGAATCTCCCCCCTCGCGTTTGAGCCACAAAGATAACTACATTATTCAAAAAAATAAAGTTTCGCACAAATGGCGAAACTTTATAAGTAATATATATAATCTAAGTTGATCAGTTCGCTCCTTTCAACAAGGTCGCTTCCATAATATATTTGTCAGCCTCCGAAGCTTCGGGCGATGCCATATAATTGTTTTTGATAGTAGTAAACAAAGCGATTACTTTATCATAATTCTTCAGTTCGCGATTTACGATAGCTGCTTTCTTATAAAAGATTGGGCTTAACAAAACATCATCAGCAGATTTTGCAGCTTTTTCGAAATACGAAACTGCATCTTCCAATTTACCTGTGTTTACTAAACAATCTCCAATAGCACCATGTACAGCAGGAGTAATCATTTCGTCTCCACCTTTAAAATCTTTCAGATATTTAAGAGCTTCTTCAAATTTACCCATACGAGCATAAGAAAGTCCTGCATATGCTTTAGCTAAATCGCCACTTTTAGTAGAACCATATTCATTGATAATTTGCTCGAAACCAATATAAGCATTACCGTCTCCAAACAAAGCAAGAGAATCCATACCTGCCTGAAAATATTGTTCGCCACGAAACATTGCTGTTTGCGCTTCTTCATTCTTAGGTTCTAGATAAAAGCTTTGGTAAGCAAAATAGACTCCAACAAGTACCACAACAGCTCCGACGCCAATCATCAGCTGATTACGATATCTCATAATGAAACTCTCTGATGCAATTACAGCCTCATCGATCTTGTTCCAGTCCTTTTCTTCTTGAAGTTCTCTTTCCTTTCTACTTGCCATTTTTATTGTATGTTTTTAATTATTCGAAAATTGCAGTCGCAAAAATAAACCTTTTCCTCGATATAATATATAAAAGTAGGCTTCTTTTTTCACATTGTCTAATTAAGTAGCGATATTTCGAAATAAAAAAGAAGAATTTCGCCCCTAAAAAACGAGTAAGGGCATATTACATACAATAATAAAACAAAAGGTATAATTGAATTATATACCTACACATTGAACAAACTAAGGGCGTATCAGTGGATACGCCCTCTGCGATTATAATAATTGACTGGCAAGTTCTGCCAAGCGGCTACGCTCGCCCTTCACTAAGTTGACATGTGCGAAAAGATCCTGCGACTTCATTTTATCGATCATATATGCCAATCCGTTTGACTGACTATCGAGATAAGGCGAGTCTATTTGCTGCAAGTCTCCCGTAAATACCATTTTTGTACCCTCTCCTGCTCGGGTTATAATTGTTTTTATTTCGTGAGGTGTCAAATTCTGAGCCTCATCCACTATACAATATGTTTCTGACAAGCTTCTACCTCTAATATATGCTAAAGCCTCTACTTCGAGTTTCTTACTTGTTTGCAACTCCTCTATCTTTCGGGTTTCTGATCCATTAAAAGACAGATTACTTTTAATTACCGTCAAGTTATCAAACAAGGGCTGCATATAAGGTGCAATCTTTTGCTTTTCGTCACCGGGCAAAAATCCCAGATCTTTATTACTTAGCGCAACAATAGGTCGAGCCAATAATATTTGGTTATAATTCTCGTTTTGCTTCAAAGCCGAAGCCAGCGCCAAAAGAGTTTTACCCGTACCGGCTTTCCCCGTTAAAGCAACTAGTCTGATATCGGGATCATTTAATATCTCGAACGCAAAAGCCTGCTCCGCATTACGTGGCTGTATACCAAAACAGGTTTGCTTCTCTACTTTTTTTATCTTCTTGGTGAATGGGTTGTAACGGGCTAAAGCGCTCTTCTTACCGTTTTTCATTACAAAACATTCATTTGGATTGACGGGCGATTCCAAATCAAATTCATCTAAACTCACACCGTCTGCTTCTGCATATAATTTATCGATGAGTGCAGAACTGATACCCGAAAAGGTTTTAGCTTCTTCTTCGAACAGAAATGCATCTGCAACTTTATCGTTTATATAATCTTCGGCAAACAACCCTATCGAACGGGCTTTCATCCGCAGATTTATATCTTTGGTAACTAATATCGTTTTTACTTTGGTATCTCGTTCGGAAATGTCTAACAATACCGAAAGGATACGATGATCGGGTATTTTTTCGGGAAACACCTCATGAATACGATCCTGCGATTTAATACTTGTTTCGATATAAATTTTACCCATTCCCGTACCCAATTTTGCTCCTTTGGTAAAGAGATCATCATCGGTTATGCTATCCAGATTTCGGAGAAATTCGCGGGCATTGTAATTAATTTGATCGTTGCCCTTTTTAAACTTATCCAATTCTTCCAACACAACAATAGGAATGTAAATATCATTTTCCTCGAAATTATCCAAACATCTGAAATCGTGTAGAATAACATTTGTGTCTAACACGAAATTTTTCTTTTTGCTCTTAGCCATAATAAGACGTGTTTTGGTAAATATTTATATTCCTAGAGATTGAGAGCCGAGCCCTCTATTTTATATAACATGTACTTTAAAGTTAAGAAAAATAATCCTAATTCTATCAAAGAACTCTTTTCTGACAAGGATACATTTATCCTTTGTTCTGAATTATCGGAATCCCTCAAACGGAAATCCATTGTCTCTATTTTATAAAACGGAAATTGGGCTAAACTGTTTAACGGCTCTACCCCTAGTTATCAACAATTCGGTAAATTTGTTTTAATAATAGGATATCTACTATCCCGAATCTTTTTATTACTTTAGTAAAAGCAATGGCTATGATTATATAGTATATTATAAATAACGGTAACTATATACTTCATATTCAGCATTCGGATTATGCTTTGTGCTTAAACTTAGCAATCTTTGCATATATAATAAAAACTCATAGATTAGGGTAATAAAAATCTATTGCGTATAAAATCTATTTATTCAAAGTAAAGCAATGAAACTATATATAAAAAACATGGTTTGCCCACGTTGTATTATGGCTGTGCAGAACATCCTTAATCAGCTAAATATAACATCGCTTGATGTGAGGTTAGGAGAAGTTGTGTTGGCAAACGAAATAGATAAAGATCAGCTAAATATTCTGCGCAAAGAGTTGAGCAATTTAGGTTTCGAATTATTAGACAATAGTCAACAACAACTCATAGAGCAGATAAAAGCCAGTGCTATAAAATTGGTTCATTACAATAATGAGCAAAATATAAATCTCTCAGAATTACTTACATCCGAGTTGCATCGCGATTATTCGTACCTCAGCAAGTTATTCTCTACTACAGAAGGTATTACAATAGAACATTTTGTGATCCTACAAAAGATAGAACGGGTAAAAGAACTGCTCACTTACGACCAACAGACACTGAGCGAAATAGCCGACGAGTTGGGGTATAGTAGTGTGGCTCATCTATCGGCACAATTCAAAAAAGTAACAGGATTGACTCCTACTCAATTCAAACAGCAGGGTATCGATTTGAGACGAGGTTTAGATCAGATATAAAGAGACTTGAAACCGCGTATTAGCTATCTATAAGTCCCTTTCACACCAATAGAATGTGCTTGCGAAGTGGAAGTGTCATTATAAAAGATTTCAAAATAGAACGAACTTCCAATAGTTACCGAATTATTGGGAGACAAACCAAATTGAAGAGTTCCGCAATCCTCGTTAACTAACTTAGTAAACCCATCCCAACTGCTTAGCTTTTCGGTAGAGCAATCGAGTGCTATCTGAAACTTATCATTAGCCGCCATTGCTCCTACATCGATAACACGATCGGGTTTGATATCTTTTCTCCCCTGAGCAAATACGCTAAAAGTAACCGTAACAAAAAAGAATAACAAATACTTTTTCATAACATATACAATTAAGGATTAATCGATTAGAAAGATACGGATAGTATTAAAGATAAACAAGAAAAACATACGTTTTTTTCTCACACCGCCTTTTTTGAAGTAAAAAAGACTATATAGAAGCACAAAAAAGCCCTATACATCTAAGTATAGGACTTTCATATATGATATTTGTAGACCTACTTTTTAAATGTTCCTTTTATAGCAACACTTCTTGCTGGACTGGTACTGTTATTCATTTTCTCGCCCATTGTATAATAAAAAGGCTGCCCGGGATGAATATATTCACTACTCGCAAATTTGAAGTAAATACGCCCCGTATTGGTCGGAGTTACTTTTTCAAATTGAGCAGGATAGCCAATGCATGTAGAATTAATAAAATCTACATAAAATACGGTTTGAAAAGTTACTTGTGTACCCAAATCAATAGTTCGTGCAGGTTCTTCGGCTTGTACATTAGAATTGAAGAATACACATGCAAACAACACACAAAATAATAAACTTAGTTTTTTCATATTGGTAATTTTTAAGAGGTTAAGTTCTTACAAGATACAAAATCAATTAATAAAAACCTCAGAAATTGTCATTTTTTCAACAGAAAATTACTGACTACCAAACAATATATATAAACATATAGAAGCCTACACCGCTACAGATGCAGGCTTCTATATTTATCTTACTAGAAAAACGATATTAGTAAAAGCATCGTAATCGGGAAGTGAGTTTACAGTATAGCTCAAAACTCCCGCATCACTAATGCCTCTGACCGTAATACACGGGTCGCAATAGGTTACATAATAATGTAATTGCTCTTTATTGAAATAAGGTATTGAAGCAGGGGCTCCCGCACTTTTAATGCGAGGTGTATCGAATCCCGTTTTGTATATCGTATACAAATCGATAACCTGAGTACCTGTCAATAAATTACCCGTTCCATCGGAGGTTGGTATATTAATAGATGGCATATACAAAAAGTGTCGGTTGTAAAGCGTCTGGCAAGTCCACCCAAATACTCCCGGATTAGAAGGGGTGTCTTTGTATTGCGATATGCAGTTATAATCGATATCATACACCAACAAACCCGGAGCGGGATTGGCTATTGCCAGCTTCTGGGCGGTAGTCATTTGAGGGATAAGCAACCCCTTGTCATTGTTACTAGCCGTTATATCCAACGCTGCCGAAGTGTCGGGAGCATCGGTATTCACAGCTATCTGAGCCGATGCTTCTGATGTGTAAAGCATCAAACATGCGGCTATTATTGATAATATCTTATTCATTTCATCATCTGTTTAGAGTTCAACAAGTCTGATCGGGTCATACGATTACTCTTTAGCGTACAATCTACAATGTTTGCCTGCATTAGAACAATATCCAGCATCGTACCATCACCCTTATAAGGAGTTACAGTAATAGTATAAATTCCCGATTTATTGTATTTATGATTCTGAGGCTGTTTGTTTTGCGTAGTAATCACCGCTTGGCTAACAATGGGAGTACCATCACCAAAGTCCCATTCAAGTCTTGCAGGAGCGTTCCCTCCTGTCAGATCAACCTCAACAATGTAAGTACGATCATTAGCTGTACAAGCAAAAGGTCGCTCTTTGGGTATAATACGAATAAAGCCCGCGGCAAATGTTGGCAGTCCCAAATAAGCATCATTTATCAGGAAGTCTGGAAAGAATTTAATATTTGTACCTCCTTGATCCGGATTAAGTACTACGCTTAAATTTCGTGTCCTCGCAAATCCTGTAAGAGGAGCCGTTCTTCTATATGAATGTATACCATACAACCTATTATCTACACCTTTCTTTAGATTACTTATTTTATCAGTAAGGTAAGTAAAAGCCCCACCTGCTCTCAGTGCATCCCATTTACCAACGTACAATAATCCATTATCATTGTATCCGGTTGTAACATAGAGATAGTCGCTATTGGGAGAAAAAGTAACTCCATAAGGTTCAGGATAAGTACTTGCAGGTAAAGTATTCGATCTTAGATCGGAAATAAGACCTGTTGACGAATCAAATTTTGCAGTAACAACCGCTCTTGCTATATACGTAGCAGCGGCTAGTTTGGTATGATCATCCGATAGTATAAGTTCGCCAACATGCGAGTTAGCAACACTCGGAATAAGAGTGCTTGCAAGTTTCTGATGGGGAGTTGTCGATATGCCCGCTACAGTGATTGCCCATACATAAAATTCGCCCGATGACCTATGCAATAACCAATAATCTTTTCCATTGGCATTGGGTACTGCTGCAATATTTTCATACACGGCACCTGCTTTAATAAGAGAATTTTTAGAAGCTAATACAACTTCGCCCAACCCTCCATTCTTAGACAGATCAACCACCGAATACCGTATACCATTGGGGAAATTATTATAATCGGGTGGAACTGTAACAACATAATATTCGGTCAAACTTCCCGGCTTAGGAATTGCAATACCCGATTGGGTAGCAGAACTTCCTCCCAACAAGCCTGTGCCATTTGCCATAACATTTCCGTTTTTATCATATACAGTCGATCCATCTGAAGAAAACAGCAATTGACCATCGTAGGTTGATACAGTAAAGCACCCCTCCGAAGTATTCAATGGACCAATTATAGGTGTGGGCATATTGGTTACAGTTGTACCATCATTGGCTTTGGCATCACTCAACGAATTAAAATTAAGTCCACTATTAAAACCGAAGTGCCACCAGCTTGTTTCCATTTGCCCATAGACACTTAATTGACAAAACAGCACAAGCAAAAATATATAGGTTATTTTTTTCATTTTTAATTTGAGTAAAGTTTACTTAAGCACAAAGACCACAGTAATAAACGAATCATAATCCGATTCCTCTTTAATATCATAGGTCATAACTCCTTGATTGCTTATCGATATATTATCCAACACATCAGCATCATAATTGGTGATGTAGTAATAAAGATCGGTTCTAGTGGTAAAATACGGAATATTAACAGGAGCCGAGGGATTTTTTGTAGGTGCAGTAAACTGTTTCTTATACTCATCATACAGGTCAATAGTTTTCCCCGTAACTACCTTCGAAGCATCCACAGCTATGGTAGGCATATAAAAGAAACCACTCTGAGCATCTTTTTGTGAAAGGCATACCCATGCCGGATCGGTAGCCGTACCCGCATTCTGCGAAATACACCTTAGAGTGGTATCATATATAATCAATCCAGGAGCAGGATTTGCAATGGCTGTTTTCTGCACAGTTGTCATTCGGGGAATCAGCATCCCTTTGCTCGTACTTTCGATATCAAGTGCAGCCGATTGATGCGGGCTGACTGTATTAATCCCTACTTGTGCCTTCATCTGGCAGACAGCTAAGAGACTTAAAATTGTTAATAACACAAACTTTTTCATATCTTACTTGTAATTTTAATTTATATTCAGGTTAGTTAGTTCAATAAAAAGCAGCAACATGTAATCGCTACACACTGCTGCCAGACATAGTTGTGACATAGGTAAACGGATGATTCGTGCCGATTTTGAACGACAACAAAAAAACAAATCGGCTAAACGAAAGCGTTTACCGAAACAACCACTAATATATTTATTGGGGAAATTATTCGAGTACGGGCTCCACGAGTCTAAAAGACGCAAAAAATTCAGAAGAAAAAGACTTCCCTCTGAAAAAACAATAAAGAATGGATTTTGTAAATGTAGATAGGTATTAGTTAACTCTCTCTCTCTCTCTCTCTCTCTCTCTCTCTCTCTAATTTTTTGACAGACATATCCAAACCTAAACAGTTAAAATTTAGATTCTTATGCGAAAATATGTTTGTTAAATTTATTCTCATTTCTGATGTAAAGAGCTATTATACAGAGGCAAATATAAGGAATATTTTCGACTAACAAACTTTTCAGTTAAAATTAAAAACCAAAAAGTGCATACCAACATTACTGTCCGATACACACTTTAAATTATCCATAATAAGCTAATCTATAGCAAAATAAACGATCTTAATATCCTATTGTAAAGCGTTCGCGATGATGCTTTGGAGCATCCAATTCGTCTAACATGGCTTTAGCATAATCTTCTACCGATATTTTACTGTTACCTTTTTCATCTACAATCAGATCGTTCTTTCCGAGGCGATATTTAGTCGTCCTTTCACCCGGTTCTATTGTACCTGCGGGAGAGAAGAACACCCAATCCAACTGTTTTTCGGGTAATAAATAATCAGTCAACACCTTAGCCAACGATTCTACTCCCGGTTTAATAGCATCGGGAATAACACCCGATTGCAATACCGTTTTGCCCGGTGCAACGAACAAACTGCCTGCCCCACCTACAATTTGCAAACGTGATACTCCGGCACTCTTTACGGCATCTATAATCGATCGGTATCCTTTAAGCGTATCGTCGTAAATATTAGGATTGCTCCACCCCGGATTGTATGCACTTATAACTGCATCGGCTCCTTTGACAACCTCTGCCAGCTTTTTCACATCGGTTACATCTGCCTTAATTAGTTGAACATGTTTGTTTTCAACCTTTACTTTTTCAGGGTGACGTACAATTGCTTTTACAGCATATCCTCTATCCAAAGCTTCCTTTAAAAGGGCTGATCCTACAAAGCCGCTAGCTCCTATCAATACAATATTTTTCATAATCAATACATTTAAGTAATACGAAATATTTAGAGTTTGTTTAAACCGTAACTAACTAATAATATTACATTTAGAAACAATAACAAAAAGGTCTGCAACCTTAATAAGTTTATGCTATGTTTTAATAGAACAACTCACACCGAAAAATGGATAAACCGCAACTTGATTTTAAACAAATCTTAACATTACAAAAACACTCTAAAACAGATACTTCATGTCAAAAAAAGTTGACCTCTTCCGAAGAAGAGGCCAACTGTATCTAACTTATTATTACAATCTTTGCTATTTATCAAATATCGCCCATCTTGGCTACCTGCGAGGGATTGTGTCCAAAGAGTTGTTTAAAGGCATAGGAAAAATGCGACAAGTCTTCGAAACCCACATCCAGATAAACATCCGAAGGTTGCCTTCCTTTTTCTTTAATCAGATAATAGGCTTCACGCAATCTTTGCTGAATAAGCCATCGGCTTGGTGTTGTGTGGAATATCTTTTCGAAATCGCGTTTAAAAGTACTGAGGCTTCTACCCGTCAGATAAGCAAAACGGCTCAACTGTACATTGAAATGAAAGTTCTTCAACATAAAGGCTTCAATATCAATCTTACCGGGATCGTCAAAATCAAATAGAATATCTTTCAGTTCGGGATTTATTTTCAACAATAACTGAACCGCCTCTTTTACTTTTGTTTCCATTATTGCATTTTGCTCCTCTTCGGGCAATTGCAAATAAACACCCAGCGAATCGATATAACTTTTGTAGAGCAAATGATCGCTCAGCGTTATTATCGAATCTGAAATATCAGCAGGCTTTGTGACTTTAATATTCAACTCCTTACTTAGCTTTCTCAATGTTTCCTGATCAAGATATATCGAAATTATCCTAAACTCGCCATCCACAGGTGGTTCTTTTACAAACTTGGCAAGTTTATTTCTACGATACAGACGCAAATCGCCTTCTTCCAAAACATAGGTTTTCTTACCGTCATCTACCGTTAAGGTACCTGATACCTGAAAACTAAGTACATGCTCGGGGATAAACTGTTCGCCCTCTCTACTCCTTGAGAAGTAGCAGGTTTGAAGAATTTTAGGATTACTTTGGCTACATGCGTCCATAAAGAAATGTATTTTGAATTGAGAAAAATTAAGTATCAAATATAAACTAAAATCAGCTCAGAATAGTTTTTACTTCTAAATATTCTTCTAAACCATATTCACCAAACTCGCGTCCGATACCCGATTGCTTTACTCCACCAAAAGGAGCCAACGCTTCGTGTTTAAAACCATTTACAGCCACCGTTCCGGCTTCCAACTTAGTTGCCACCTCGTATGCTTTCGCCTCATCTGTACCTTGTACATAAGCCGCCAAACCGTAAGTAGTATCATTGGCTATCTCGATAGCATCGTCCAGAGTTTTATAGGCAATTACAGAAAGTACAGGACCGAATATTTCTTCACGAGCTATACGCATCTGGTTGTTTACATTTACAAATACGGTCGGTTTCACAAAATTCCCACTTTCGAGACCTTCGGGATGACCTACTCCACCAACCAGAACTTCAGCACCTTCCTCTATTCCTATTTTAATATAGTTCTGCACTCTATCGTATTGCTTTTTGCTTACCATAGGACCAATATTAGAACTTGCATCCGAGGGATTACCCACTTTGATATGAGCCATAGAACTTTTGATAACATCCTTTACCTCATCCAGCTTAGACTCGGGTACTAAAAGACGTGTAGCTGCTATACAAGCCTGCCCACTATTCATGTACGCCAGACCTAACGATTGAGGAATGGCAACCGACAAATCGGCATCTTCCATAATTATATTAGCAGATTTTCCACCTAATTCTAAAGTGATTCTTTTGATAGTTTCGGCTCCATCGCGTGCTATGGTTTTGCCCACTATGGTAGAACCCGTAAAAGAAATCTTAGCAATATCGGAACTCTTGGTTATTTCGGCTCCCACTACATTTCCTAAACCATTCACAATATTAAATACTCCTTTGGGCAAGCCTACTTCGTGCAGACACTCGGTTATCAACTGAGTTTGCATAGCGCTCATTTCGCTGGGTTTGATAACCGCAGTACATCCTGCTGCAATAGCGGTGGATAGTTTGGTGCAGATAAAACCATTATTGGAGTTCCAAGGAGTAATAATACCTACAACGCCTACGGGATTGAGCATAACGTTGGCACTGCCTGCCTTTTTATTGAATTCGAAGTTTTTCAAGATTTCGATATTGCTCGTAATAGACGAGATAGCAAATTCAAAAGCTAATGTAGAAAATTGAAGTGCACCTCCATATTCCAATACCATAATATCAATAAGTTCTTGTTTACGCTTCAATACAGCCGCATACATTTTCTCGAGATACGCAATTCTATCCTCTTTAGATGTTTTAGAGAATGTTTTAAAAGCCTCTTTAGCCGCTGCAATAGCTCGTTGAGTATCGGTAGCATCGCCCAATGTTACCTTTCCCAATAGTTCTTGGTTAGATGGGTTTATCAAATCGAATGTTTCAGTTCCGTTTGGTTTTACAAACTCGCCATTGATGTAAATTTCGTTTATAAGTTTCATTGCTTTATTGTTTTAATATTATTATCAATTATTTCAATGACAAAATTACAACCGAATACAGAATACGATTTTGTTGAAACGTTCAATCTTTCTTTGTTGAAACGTTCAAAAACCGAAACAATCATTACTAAACGAATCTACGGCAAAGAAATACTTCATCAACAGGCATAAAAAAAACAATTGACCACCTCCTAAAAGGCAGCCAACTGTTTATAACTAAATAATCGAAACTAATTAAAGTCTCTTCTTATTGTAATCTTTTCAATCTGTAAAGCATTTGTTGAAGCGCTTCATGATAATCATCAATGATAGCTTGTGTAAATGCTTCTGAGAAGTATTCGCGAGCTTCTTCAACTACATCATAAAATCCACATGCGTGGTTTACAATATCAGTTGGGATTTTTGTTTCTGGAATAACAATATTGATATCGCCAGCCATAGCATATGTAGTTTCAACTAAACGGTCAGTAGCTTCGTAAAGACCTTCTAATGCTTGGTCTAATGCAATGTGTTTAGCATAACTACCAACACCAGTTACATGCCAGTGATATAATTTAAGACTATTGTTGAAAGAAACAATTTTACCTAAAAATGCACCTACTTCAGCAACAGAACCTTTAAGTCCTTTTGCTGCTTTTTGTTTTGCTGTTGCAGTACTCATAATTCTACTATTTTAATTTGTTTATATTTGTTACCTATAAAACGTTCTGCAAAGAGATTTGTTCAGAAAAAAAGCATATCATTTGTTAAATTTCTAATATTGTTGATAGCAGAAAAAGACTCAAAGACTATACCTCATTCACTCGCAAATATTTATCAACGAACCCTCGAAAACAGCTAAGTTTTCAATAAAGTTATACGATCTATAAATAATGATTCCTCTCTTTTCGATATAAGCAAAGTAATAAAATTCTTTTGAATTATCAAAACAAAACAGACAAAAGAATACCTTGTTTTTAAGTAAATCGACCTATTCAGTCTCCCTTTAAACACATACTTATGTTAATTGAAATATTCACACTTTTTTTAGTGAAAATATATAAACTTTTTATCCTCTTATTTGTTCTAAGTGGATGATAACACAATGATAAAATTACAATCTAAATTATACAATTATGAGAACAATATTATTTTTATTAACCTCAATTACATTGTTTCTTTCAGGATGTTCAACAACAAAAGATCCCGTAGCAGCAGCTGTTAAAGACGCCGAACAACAAATGCGTTACGACATGGCAGTACAAGCCATAACCGATCGTCAATTTGTACTCGAAGCCGATCGTATAACTTTCAAATACGGACAGAATGCTTATGTATCTCCTCATACCAACTTTATCTCTATGGATGGCGACAGAGCAACCATTCAACTGGCATTTAACTCGCCCTATGCAGGTCCTAACGGAATGGGAGGTATAACTGTGGAGGGAGCAGTTTCTAACGTGAAAATGAAAACCGATAAAAAAGGGAATGTTACTTATAGTATGAATGTAATGGGTACAGGGCTTTCTGCCATGGTTACCTTTAGCTTAACTGCAGGTACAAACCAATGCTCGGCACGTGTAACTCCTAATTTTAATAGCAGAGTAATAACCTTCACCGGTTATGTTTATAGTAAAGATGACTCGAACGTATATAAAGGTAGATCGTTGTAAGTAATTATCTATCGAAATAATAAAATACATCCTGAAAAGGTTCTTACAAAAAATCCAGTACTTAGTATTGGATTTTTGTTATTTTTGTCCTCTCGATAAGTTCAGTAATCTGAACATATTAATTGACGAAGCTGATTAAACAGCCTGCAAAACATTAAACATACTCTCAGTTATAAGAAAAGCCGTTATGCCGATAAGAAGAGCCAACATAGAAGACAGTGAAGCCATTAGAGAAATGCTCCGACAATTGGGCTATCCGCTGACTAACGAATTTATCAGAGCCAAACTCACACTTTTGCTTGATAGTAAGAACGACGAAATATGTGTATATGAGGACAATGGTAAAGTTATTGGCTTTCTTACCCTTCACATTTCTGTACAATTGGCTTTTGAACATAACTTCTGCGAAATAGGATACTTTGTTGTAGATCAGAATGTACGCAGCAAGGGTGTAGGTAAACAACTGGAAGAAGCGGCGTGTAAAATAGCTCTCGAAAAAGGTTGCGACCGCATAGAGGTATTTAGCATGGAACATCGTGCCGACGCTCATCGCTTTTACGAACGCCAAGGATATAGCCACATTCAGAAGAAATTCGAAAAAATATTAGATAAATAATAATCATACAATAGTACACATCATTATGGAAGACCCATTTAACTCAATCTATTATATTTTACTTATTTATACCATCCCATGCGTACTTATCACTCTGGCTGGTATAGTTGTAACCGTAATAGGCTATGGCAAAGAGCACAAAAACCTGAAACTGGCAGGCATAGTTGTAACCTTACTGGGGGCTAAGCTGGTAGTTCTTATAGCATTATTCGCTCTATATATGAGGTTTATAATGTCATAACCCGCACATAAAATTTTACATATATTGTTCTAAAAGCAACTTAGCACAATCGTATCCGTGATCATAAAAATGATTCAATACATTTGTGTCCTTCTCTATCCTGTTGATAGTCATAGGTTCAATGGGTCGTACTACAATAGCCTTCCCCTCTCTTTCTAGTTGCTCTACACGTGCTAATTGGTGGTTGTATATCTCATTTCGGCGATTAATGGCATGACGCATTTCTGGATATTTTTTATAAAAAAATGACGGTAGTTTCAAACCATCCGTCTTTTTACGATAACCCGCATTGCGAGTCAATATAACCAACATCTTATCATAGCCTTTCGCCAAACATCTATCTACCGGTATCGAATCGCACACACCTCCATCCAACATGGGAGTGCCATCTACATAGCATACAGGAGAGAAAAGAGGCATACTGCTCGATGCTCTCAAAATTTGTAAAAGTCGGTCGTGATCCGAATATTCTTCAAGATACTCAGCCTCGCCCGTAAGACAACTGCTGACAATCATCTCGAAACAGATTCCTGCAGAAGCATAGGCATCGAAATCGAAAGGCAGTATTCGGTTCGGAAAATCGTCAAACAAGAGATCGAAGTCCAACAAGTTCCCCTTTTTCAGATAATGCTTGAAACCTATATATTGAAATTTATCCAACAATTCGATATTACTATATCGTGCTCTGCCACGCTGCCCCGAAACATACGATGCTCCGTTACATGCACCTGCCGATACACCTACTACATAAGGAAAACGAATGTTATTATCCATCATCCAATCGAGCACACCACAGGTAAAAACACCTCTCAATGCACCGCCCTCCAGCACAAGTCCCATGTGGCTTGTATCTAGTTTTACTGATTCTAATTCTTTTGTTTTCATAGAGAGAATAATCACAAAAATACTAAATCTGTAGCGAAGCCAACCACCAATAACAGTATAAAATACACAATATATAGGTCATTTCATTTAAAATAACACTATTGGAAGATTCACTAAGTAAGCTAAAAAAAAATACAGAGGCGTATTATTTTATTCTGTATCTTTAGTAATTCTATCATCCGTTTTAAGCAGAAAAAAAGGTAGTAGACCGTAATGAACTTAATTTTAGACAAATTATGAATATAGATTTGACAGGTAAAAGAGCATTAGTTTGCGGAGGTTCTGAGGGTATAGGCTTTGCATCCGCCAAGCTATTGGCAGAAGCCGGAGCTTCAGTAACATTATTAGCCCGCAACAAACAATCGTTGGAACAGGCTTACAATCAGCTAGCCAAACAAAATATATCTCAGGAACATAGTTATATTATAGCCGATCTTTCAGACCCAACTGCTTCGGCACATACCATTACAGAATATATAGAGAAGAACGGCAATTTCGATATACTCATCAATAACTCAGGAGGTCCCTCACCTGCCCCACTTCTAGATGAGAAGCCCGAAAAGCTATTAGCAACATTCAATCAGCATATAATAACTGCACAGCTTTTTGCTCAGATAATAGTGCCTCATATGAAAGCTCAGAAATGGGGACGTATTATAAATATAATATCTACCTCCATCAAAACACCCATACCGTCATTGGGAGTATCCAACACCATACGTGGAGCAATGGCATCGTGGAGCAAAACAATGGCAGGAGAGCTTGCACCCGACGGCATCACCGTAAACAATATACTACCTGGCAGTACCGATACGGGACGTATTGCATCCATTATAAGCGCCGATGCCAAAAAAACGGGCAAAAGCGAAGCCGAAGTGAGAGCTATACGCGAGGCACAAATTCCGATGAAACGCATAGGCAAGCCGGAAGAAGTGGCAGCAGGCGTTCTCTTTCTGGCATCCAAAGAAGCATCTTATATAACAGGCATTAACCTACCAATAGACGGAGGAAGTACACCCTGTTTATAATAAATTCAGAAAAAATGGGAGGAAACAATTCAACACAAAGAATATATATTCCTTTTTTTGTATCTTTACAACAATGATGTTTCAATAATTACGAATTATGGATAAAAAAACAGCTCTATTACTGGTTACGGTAGCAGTTGCGGCAAGTTCGGCTGCACTTGTAGTATATGCCTTGAAAAAGAAACAAGCAAATAAAAAGAAAATAGCCATTCATTTCATTTAAGTATTGTGAAACATGAAGCTTCAAACGATTAAACTGACGAAGCTTTAACAACACACTCGCTTAAACAAATAAAAGGAATAAATACCTTTAGTATATTACCTTGTATTTAAAATATACAAAATACAAAAGAGCC
>NZ_CVRU01000110.1 GCF_001261715.1 Dysgonomonas sp. HGC4
AGATTATATAAATAAATACATCTTCGTCACATGTTGACTATTGTCAGACGTTCTTCTTCCGGAACAGCGATATAATCCAAAGTAAAACAACAGCTCCTACTACCGACATTATTAATACCCCGAATATTCCACCAGTACTAATACCTAGTAAGCCATAAATCCATCCGCCTAAGACACTACCTACAAGACCTACTATCAAATTAACAATAAAGCCAAATCCATTTCCTTTCATAATCCAACCGGCAATAGCACCTGCGGCAACACCAATAATTATCGACCATATAATTCCGTAACCTTCCATAATCTAAATTTTTAAATTAATATTTATGTAAACTCCAATTGTAGAAGTCTGTCAATATTTATATAAAACAAGGAAGAAGAAGGTTTTGTTCGATTTATTATGCATTAGGGAACCTGAGCTTTATACAAAAAAATACTCATTGCACTTTTCTAAGACACTTATTTCAAAGGTAAATTTCATCTGCTAAATAGATTTTTGCTTGTCCGTTAATTTCAGCTCTATCATTCAAATGTTTACATTTCAAGCACCCTTCTCGTTCCGATAAATACTACAACTAAGAAAAAACACTTTCAGAATAGAAGGTTCCAATAAAGTGATAAATACCGTATGTTTGTAGTCAAAATCTAATTAATATCTACGAATCTTCATTGAGAGCAGAATAATTGTTAGTTTTACACTCAATAAATTTTCAATATATTTGCATCTTTTAATTCAATGCTAATTTAGAAACTCAATATGACTCCATTATTTTATAAAGATCAGGAAAAATTTTATGTTTCTGTGGACTGCCTTATTCTCGGATTTAAGAACGACAAATTGTATCTTCTTATATCAAAACGTAAATTCGAGCCATTGAAAGGACAAGATTCTCTCATGGGCGGATTCGTTCGGGCAGAAGAAAGCCTTTCGGAAACAGTTTCGAGAGTCGTATTTGAATATACTGGCATTCAAGATGTCTTTATGGAGCAAGTAGGTGCATATGGTGAGATTGGACGTGATACGGGAGAGCGCGTTGTTTCCTTAGCTTACTATGCTTTGATAGATATACAATCGTTTGATGATCAATTATGCAAAGTGCACGATGCTCGTTGGGAGGAACTGGATAAAGTTGGTGATCTTATTTTTGACCACAATCTAATATTAAACGATACAATCGAAATTCTGAGGAACAAAGCTGCAACCAAACCACTTGGTTTCAACCTTCTTCCTGAAAAGTTCACATTGCCTCAACTTCAAAGTTTATATGAGGCAATCTATCAAACTCCTTTAGATAAACGAAATTTCAGAAAGAAGATTCTAGAGATGGATATTCTCGAAAAACAAGAAGACAAAGATAAATCGAGCTCAAAAAGAGGAGCTTTCTATTACAAATTCAATAAAGAGAAATACGATCTTCTACTAAAAAAAGGATACTTCTTTTCATTATAACATACATCAAGGTATCATAAAATGATGTCTTATAGCCGATTATTTAGAATATGATCTGTTGTAAGGCATTTTTTATTATTAATATGTTTTATAACACATACCGAATAAGTGTTACTTAATACACTTATTCGTAATATTGCAAGTGTATTCAAAACACTTATTTTCCTTTTTTTACCTTGTAACAGCATGTTAGAAACATTAAAGAAAGAAGTTTTCGAGGCCAACCTTAATCTAGTAAAGCACGGATTGGTAATATTTACCTGGGGAAATGTGAGTGCAATAGATCGAGATTCTCAATTAGTTGTTATTAAGCCATCGGGAGTATCGTATGATACAATGACAGCCGAAGATATGGTTGTTGTTGATTTGGATGGTAACGTAGTAGAAGGGAAATTAAAACCCTCTTCCGATACAGCTACTCACCTCGTCTTATACAAAGCATTCCCTGCAATTGGCGGAATTGTACATACCCATTCGACCTATGCAACAGCTTGGGCACAAGCTGGGTGTGATATTCCAAATATTGGAACTACTCATGCCGATTACTTCAAGGATGCGATACCTTGCACCAGACAAATGACCCCTGACGAAATAAAAAACAAATACGAACTGGAAACCGGTAATGTAATTGTGGAGCGATTCAAGGATTTGAATTCAGAATATACACCCGGAGTTTTAGTGAATAATCACGGTCCTTTTTCATGGGGAAAAGATGCAGATAATGCTGTATACAATGCAGTTGTGTTGGAACAAGTTGCTAAAATGGCATCTATATCATTCGCTGTAAATCCTCAATTGAAAATGAATGATGACCTTATAAAGAAGCATTTCTTTAGAAAACACGGACCCGATGCTTATTACGGTCAATAACGTGCTGAGATAAATCTTTTATACTCATTCACAGATTAACTATTTAATACAAAAAAATAAAAAGGTCACAGACCTTATTAATCAAAAAATTTATATATCATGGAATTTAAAGATTTAGAAGTTTGGTTTGTAACCGGCGCACAATTGTTATATGGCGGAGATGCTGTTGTATCGGTAAATGCACACTCGACCGAAATAGTAAAAGGTTTGAATGATGCAGGTACACTACCCGTAAAAGTTGTTTTTAAAGGAACAGTAAACTCTTCTGCCGAAGTAGCAAAAGCTTTTTCTGAGGCAAATAACGATCCTAAATGTGTTGGAATCATTACATGGATGCACACTTTCTCACCTGCTAAAATGTGGATTCAAGGATTGAAAGATTACAAAAAACCACTTTTACATCTTCACACTCAATTCAATAAAGAAATTCCATGGTCTGAAATCGATATGGATTTCATGAACTTGAATCAATCAGCGCATGGCGACCGCGAGTTTGGTCATATGGTTAGCCGTATGCGCAAAAACAGAAAAGTAGTTGTAGGACATTGGTCTGATGCCAAAGTTCAAGCTAAAATAGCCGTTTGGCAACGTGTTGCAGCAGCTTGGGCAGATGCTCAGGGCATGATTATTGTCCGCTTTGGCGACAACATGAACAATGTAGCTGTAACCGATGGTGATAAACTAGAGGCCGAATTAAGATTAGGATATCATAATGATTATTATGGTGTTGGCGATTTAGTAGCTTTTCAAGATAAAGTAACAGAAGCAGACATAGATGCTCTAGTTGCAGAATATGAAAAAGAATATATATTTGCTGACGATTGTAAAAAAGGTGCAAAGAATCATGGACAAGTACGCGAGGCTGCTCGTGAAGAAATAGCTCTTCGTCGCTTTTTGAAAGACAAAGGAGCAAAAGCATTTACAACTAATTTCAATGCATTACACGGTTTGAATCAATTACCGGGTCTGGCTTGTCAACGTTTAATGGCAGAAGGTTACGGATTTGGTGCAGAAGGTGACTGGAAAACAGCAGCCTTACTCAGAACCATGTGGGTAATGGCTAAAGGATTACCCGGAGGAACATCTTTCCTTGAAGATTACACCTACCATTTCGATGGAGAACAAAGTGCAATTCTTCAATCTCACATGTTAGAAGTATCTCCTGAAATTACAACTCAAAAACCACGATTAGAAGTTCATCCATTAGGTATCGGCGGTAAAGCAGATCCTGCACGTTTGGTTTTCACAGCCCATGCAGGAACAGGTGTTGCAGCTACTATTGTTGATATGGGCAACCGTTTCCGTATGATTGTAAACAATGTAGATGTTATTGAACCTAAAGCAGCATTACCCAAATTGCCAGTAGCTAGTGCTTTGTGGATACCACAACCTAACCTGGAAATAGGTGCAGCAGCTTGGATATTAGCCGGAGGTACTCATCATACTTCATTCTCATATGCATTAACCAATGAGTTTTTGGAAGATTATGCAGACATAGCCGGAATCGAATTGATAACTATTGATAAAGACACAACAATCAATAAGTTTAAATTCGAATTGAAAGTAAACGAAGTGTTCTATTTGCTAAATAAAGCATTACAGTAAGTTAGTTAAGGTTTGACCAATAGCCTTGAAGATATTTTATCTTCGGGGCTTTAGGTCTAAATTGCAAACCTTACTCAACCCTTTTATTTAATCTTAACTCTGAATAGAATATGAAATATACAATTGGACTAGATTATGGTTCTGATTCTTGTCGGGCCGTTATCATCGATGCCGAAACAGGCAAAGAAATAGCTTCATCCGTAAAATATTACAAACGTTGGGCAGCAGGCAAATACTGTGACCCACATAAAAACCAATATAGACAACACCCTCTTGATTATATAGAGAGCCTTGAAGAATCGGTAAAAGAAGCTTTAAGCAAATCACCTAAAGGTACAGCCGAAAATGTTGTAGGAATCTCTTTCGATACCACAGGCTCAACACCTGCACTTATAGATAAAGACGGTGAAGTACTTTCTTTAAGACCGGAGTTTGCAGAAAACCCGAATGCGATGTTCGTACTTTGGAAAGATCATACTGCAGTAAAGGAAGCCGCAAAAATAAATGAAGTAGCTAAAAGATGGCCTATTGATTATACAGCTTATGAAGGCGGTATATACTCGAGCGAATGGGTTTGGGCAAAAATGGCCCATGTACTAAAAGTTGATGAAACAATTCGTGATGCAGCTTATTGCTGGATAGAACATTGCGACTGGATGTCAGCTTTAATTACTAATACCACAAAACCATCTGATATAATAAGAAGCCGTTGTGCAGCAGGTCATAAAGCCATGTGGCTCAAAGAATGGGACGGATTACCAACTGATGATTTCTTGACAGAAGTAGAACCTCTGCTTAAAGGCTATAGAGACAGACTCTTTAAAGAGACATACACGAGCGATGTTAAAGTAGGTAATCTTACTCAGGAATGGGCAGACAGATTGGGTCTTACTACCAATGTAGCTGTTGGAGTAGGTGCATTCGATTGTCACATGGGAGCAGTGGGTGCTGAAATAGGACCTAAAACCTTTGTGCGTGTAATCGGAACATCTACCTGCGATATAATGATTGTGCCTTATGAAAGCATGCACGGAAAACTAATTCCCGGAATATGCGGACAGGTTGACGGTTCGGTAGTTCCCGGAATGATTGGCTTAGAAGCAGGACAATCGGGTTTTGGTGATATATATGCTTGGTTTAAATCGGTACTGGCATGGCCAATCGAAAATCTAATCAAAGAATCCTCTTTAATAGATCAGGCAACAAAAGATAAACTAATAGCGGAAGCTTTAGATAAAATGATCCCTGCCCTATCGATTGAGGCAGCAAAAATACCTGTATCCGAAAGTGGCGTTTTAGCAATCGACTGGATGAACGGACGCAGAACTCCCGATGCTAATCAATTGGTAAAAGGCACAATCACAGGTTTGAATCTTGCAAGTGATGCACCTATCATTTTTAAAGCATTGGTCGAAGCCACAGCATTCGGCTCGAAAGCAATTGTAGACCGTTTCATTGAAAATGGTATCGAAATAGAAAGTGTAATAGGAATCGGAGGTATTTCATTGAAATCTCCACTTGTTATGCAAACGCTGGCAGATGTATTGGGTATGCCTATTAAAGTGGCTAAATCAGAACAAGCCTGTGCCTTTGGTGCAGCTATGTTTGCGGCAGTTGCAGCAGGTGTGCATCCAACTATAAAAGAAGCACAAACAGCCATGGGGCAAGGTTTTGCATCTGAATACAAGCCCAATCTTGAAAATCATAAAGTGTATATGGCATTGTATGATAAGTATCAAAAGCTTGGAAAATTTACGGAAACAGAATTATTCTCATAAGCTCTCAGAGCTTTTTATTGCCTTAGTAGGTGTAACAACAAAAGGTAGTTATAGCTATAAAATGAAGCAAAAAACATTTTACATCACTTAAATGATCTTATACGTATGAATTGGAATTCACATGAATTTATCTGGCTCGACTGGGTGATTATCACTATTGGGATATTGGCGGTAACATGGGCAGTTTGGCGTTCGGTACAAAAAGACAAGCGCCTGCAACAAGGTGCCAATAGCGAGGACTACCTATTTGGTAAGGGAGAGCCATGGTACATCATTGGGGCAGCTATCTTTGCTGCAAACATCGGTTCGGAACACCTTGTAGGGCTTGCCGGAACGGGTGCTAAAGCGGGTGTAGGTATGGCACACTGGGAAATGCAAGGTTGGATGATACTCCTCCTCGGGTGGCTCTTTGTACCCTTCTATCAATTGATGAACAATAAGATGGGTAAAATCATCACAATGCCCGACTTTCTCAAATATCGTTATACACCAGCTACAGGCTCATGGCTGTCTATCATCACTCTTATAGCATACGTGTTGACCAAAGTGAGCGTAACAGCATTTACCGGTGGTATCTTTATGGAAAGTCTTCTTGGCTTACCTTTCTGGTACGGAGCAATCGGCTTGATAGTATTAACTGGTGTATTTACTGTTTTCGGAGGTATGAAAGGTGTAATGACATTGTCGGCAATTCAAACCCCGATACTTATCATTGGTTCGTTTCTCGTACTTTTCCTAGGATTATCAGCACTAGGATACGGCAGTATCGCTGATGGTTGGACTGCAATGATTGATTATTCTAAAACACTGAATGTAGGAGCAGACGGAGCTGCACATGGTACAAATCATATGTTCCACTTCAATACGGGTGACCCATTGTACGACGACTATCCCGGTTTTTGGGTATTCATCGGGGCTTCAATTATCGGTTTTTGGTATTGGTGTACCGATCAACATATTGTTCAACGTGTACTCGGACAACGCAAGGGAGAGGCTAACGATGTAGTAATGAAACGTGCACGCAGAGGTACTATTGCTGCCGGCTATTTTAAACTATTACCAGTATTTATGTTCTTGATACCGGGTATGGTAGCTGCTGCATTGGCTGCACGTCCCGACAGTGGGTTTACATTGGACGACCCTGATACCGCCTTCGGTTCAATGGTTAAGTTTGTATTACCTGCCGGTGTGAAGGGTATTGTTACCATAGGTTTTATATCTGCATTGGTTGCTTCTTTGGCAGCATTCTTCAACTCTTGTGCTACGCTGTTTACTGAAGACTTTTATAAACCTAAGTTCAAAGAGAAAAGCGAAGCTACCTATGTTTTAGTAGGTCGTATTGCAACAGTTGTTGTAGTGATACTTGGTATTGTATGGATACCTATTATGATGAGTCTTGGTAGCCTTTATGATTATCTACAAGGCATACAATCGTTGCTTGCACCTGCAATGGTAGCAGTATTTGCACTAGGTATATTTTCTAAAAGAATTACACCGAAAGCGGGAGAAGCAGGTATGATCGTAGGTTTTATTATCGGTATGACACGCTTATTGACCAACATATTTACAAACACAGGTGAAGACGTAATGACAGGCTGGTACTGGGAGTGTACAACTTGGTTTTGGCAAACTAACTGGCTTATTTTTGAAGTATGGTTACTTGTATTTATCATGTTACTGATGGTTGTAGTATCGTTTTTCACACCAAAACCAACTGCTCAACAGATAGAGGCTATCACCTTCACCGACGATTACAAAAAAGTTATCGGAAAGAGTTGGGACAAGTGGGATGTTGTTGCATCGCTCGGAGTTGTTTCTCTTTGTGGATTATTCTATTGGTACTTCTGGTAAACAGATATATTCTTTACTAAAATAAAAGACAATTTATATTTATCTAGTTATTTTGTATTTCTTGATTATTCTCACTGTTATTTATAAGTAATTATACAACAGTGAGAATTTTCTATCTTTAAGATTTCAGACCTTT
>NZ_CVRU01000111.1 GCF_001261715.1 Dysgonomonas sp. HGC4
ACTGGTTACGGTAGCAGTTGCGGCAAGTTCGGCTGCACTTGTAGTATATGCCTTGAAAAAGAAACAAGCAAATAAAAAGAAAATAGCCATTCATTTCATTTAAGTATTGTGAAACATGAAGCTTCAAACGATTAAACTGACGAAGCTTTAACAACACACTCGCTTAAACAAATAAAAGGAATAAATACCTTTAGTATATTAACTTGTATTTAAAATATACAAAATACAAAAGAGCCTCGTTCAAATTGAACGAGGCTCTTTTGCTATACTACCCATAAAGTATCTGTAAATGATTGGCAGATACTGAATAATCATTAATTTTCACTAGAAATAGTTGAGGAGATAAACCTCGATTCGTTTTTTTGTATCTTTGAGCCGATTTAGGTCTAAGATATTTTATAGCTTTGGTGTAGTGTGAACCTATACGTTCATCCATAGAGGACAGACAGATAGGTCTCTCCCTGCGAATCGAAACATAGCAATATAGATATCTCACATAACTTATATGAACTAAACGTTGTTTATGAACAAAAAACAGATTCCTTTAATACTACTTATTATATTATTAGGACTTATTGCCCTCATTATATATCTTCTTAAATCGGAGACGAAAGCAGAAGAACGCACCATTGTATCTCATGCAATTGTAGTGCAGCAAATAGAGGAAATGGGTAAACTGGAAGTTGTAAAATACAACATTCAAGATATGATGGAATACGAAAAGGTTCGCAAATGGCTTCCCAATTCCAGAGCAACACTAAAAATTGTAGGTGAAGTGATAGGTTGTGTAGACCTCACTCTGATAAACGAAAACGACATTGTAACGAAAGGCGACTCGGTAAGCCTCATGTTACCTATGCCCGAAATATGCCATTACAAAATAGACCATTCGAGATCGCGCATATACAATATGGAGTATGGTTTGTGGGAAACATCGGAACTGGTAGAGGACGCCTACAAAAAAGCCGAAGATCAAATCTATCAGCAAGCACAAAGCATGGGGATAGAAAAAGAAAGTCGCGAGAATACAATAAAGGTACTTACACCTATACTCAGAGGAATGGGTTTTACCAAGATATACATCGGATTTAAATCGCCCGACGGACGTTCTAATTCCGAGCAATCAAAAATAAGACTCAACTAAAGTATCAAATCCGTTTCTGAGTTAAGCCATTAAATAATATAAACAGTGTTGCTTCTCACGGTTATAACAATCTCTTATTGTTAGACTTGACAAAGTAACAAGAAGGTCTCGGACCTTAAATAAGTTTCGCCCGATATATGCTGCAAATAACATTCCCCGCATGGGACAGAGAACTCTTTCTCTACCTCAACAGTAAACATACACCATGGCTCGACCCCATTATGTATCTAATAAGCACATACACAGTATGGGCACTCGTGTGTATATCTATTATTGTATTCATGGTATACCGAGACCGTATAATGGGACAACGTGCAGCCGTGTTTATGCTTATGGGAATTGCCATTAACAGCATTACCAACAATATAATTAAGGTGCTGATTATGCGTCCGCGCCCATCACACGAGTTAGATCTCCAAGATATCATTCATCAATTGGGCGATCCCGATAATCATTACAGCTTCTTTTCGGCTCATTCATCCAATTCTATATGTCTGGCATTATTTTCGACCCTATATTTCAAGAATAAGTATTACGGAATCGTTATTTTTGCGTGGGCAATGACCGTTGCATATAGCCGTATCTATATAGGCAAACATTATCCTATTGATATTGTATGCGGAATATTATTCGGGCTGCTCAGCGGATGGTTCTCTGATTGGTTATATCAGAAATACCGCCACAAAAAACTTAATGGGGCTAATATCGTATAATGAAGAAAACTTTGACTCTCTTTTATTTACTCCTTATAGTTGCTTGCGTTAACGCTCAAAGCAATTATAAATATGCTGTGGTAAATAAAAAAGGCGAAGTTATAGTTCCTCTGGGCTACGAAAAGATAGACGTTTTCAAAAACAGACTTGCCAAAGTAACCAAGAAAGATAAAGTAGGAATCATCAATACTAAGGGTAAAGAAGTTGTACCCTGTCTGTATGATGAGATTAAAGACTTTGAGGATGGAATGGCAATAGTATCGAAAGGAAATCGCTTTGGAGTTATAAATACAGCCAATGACACCATTATACCCATCAAGCAAATTTCGGTAACCAACTACTATAAAGGAACTTTTTTGGTATACGACAATTACCTCTTTGGCGTTATAGACTCTACCGGAAAAGTAACCGTCCCCTTCACCAAATCCATAGGCTTGCCCTATTCTGGCGGAAAAGGCTATATCATAACCACTCGAATGGATAAGAGCGAGCAAAAGATTATTGACCGACACAACAACGAAATATACTCCTTTCCAGGTCACAGAGTGCGCGATATGAACGATGGCTACCTTGGCATCTGGGAGAAAAAAGCAACCGATCAGGCATCCATATACCTCAACCTCAAATCGCCGACACCATACGTTACCTATAAAATAGTAGACATAGAGGGAAACGTAATAAACCCATCACTTACGATAGAACAAAATCAATTCTTCAACGGAGGCTTTTCCAGAATATCGGAAGATCGCAAAGTAGGAGTCATAGACATACAAGGTCGTCTGAGAGTACCTTGCCTATACAGTCGCATCTTCGATTTTAAAGATGGTTATGCAAAAGTAAAGCAGGATACTACCTTCTTATACGGATTGAATAGATACGGAATAGTAAACGACAGAGGAGATATTATCGTACCATGTATATACGATGGCTTAGGCGAACTGAAGGAAAACCGAATGGTAGCATTTCTCAATCAAAAATATGGCTTCTTGAACAGACAAGGGCAAGCAGTTATACCTTTTAATTTCGATCTGGCTCAAGATTTCGAAAATGGATACGCCATTGTCTCTAAGAACAACAAATACGGGGTAATTGGTATAGATGGCAAAATAGTAATTCCACTTATCTACGAACAAATAAAAAGGATCGACAATGCTCTTTTCGCAGCAAGCAAAAATCTCAAATGGGGTATTATAGATACAAAGGGACAAACTCAAGTAGAGTTTACATATAAGTCAATCATGCAACTATCCGATTCGGAATACGTAGCAGTTCAACAAGATAATTATTGGGGAGTAATAAACAAACAAGGACAACAAATTCTACCCATTACTTACAACGAAATAGTATCCTACTCGGAAGGTATGTTTGTAGTAAGCTTCTATCCATCTAATTTTAAGGAAGAATAAGTAAAAACACTAAACCTCCAAAATGGGGTAATAACCCCATAAGTGCCCACTTTTCTCACATTTAACTCTTATTCTCAGCTATTTCTCTAAAAAGTGAACTTTTTCCTGAACTTTTATTTTCGAGTTGTGTTTATAACTTAAACAATAAGTTATCGTATATTTTAAATAAAAGAATTGAAGAAAATGAAAAAGATTTATGTATTAGCAATTGCATTGGCAACAACATTATCATTCGTTGCTTGTGACGGAGCTAAAAAAGATGCTGACAAAGCAGGCGCTGATGTTGAAAACTCACTAGAATCGGCAGGAAATACTATCCAAACGAAAGCTGACAGTTTGAGAGATGCAACTGATGCATCGATAAACAAAGCGGGTGAAAAAATAGAAGAAGGCACTGAGCAAGCTAAAGATAAAGCTGGCAACATCATAGACAAAGCTAAAGATGAAACCGGAAAAGCTGTTGACAAAACTAAAGAAGCAGTTAAAGACGGTGCTGACAAAACAAAAGAAGCTGTAAAAGATGCTAAGAAAGATGTAAAAAAAGAAGCATCTAAATTAGAAAACAAATTGAAATAAAGTTCTCTAACACTTCAAGATAGAATAAAAGCCTTCGAGGAATTATCCTTTAAGGCTTTTATTTTTTACGATCTATTGTTAAAATTCTTTGTAAACAATTGCGGCAAATGCGTTGTTTATATAAGAAATGAGTATATTTGAATTTAGTAAACCGATTAGTATTAACACGATAAAAGAATAAAAACTATGAGGAATTTTTTATTAGGATTAGTTATAGGTGCAGGCGCTGTATATGTTGCAGCTAAACTAATAGACGACGAGAAAAGAAAAGAATTGTACGACGAGTTTGAAAAAGCTACTGACGAAGCTAAAGAAAAAGTTAGACATGGTGTCAGATATGGTAGAGGAAAAGCTCTACGCATGGGTGTACGTGCAAGACAAGAGGTAAGAACCGGCAAAAAGAAATTGAGCCAAGCTGCAGGTGATATTGCAGGCAAACTATCGGATGAATTAAGTGAGTTTGAAGAAAAAGCAAGAGCCAATTCTTAAAACTCGGTAATACTACAGATACAGAAAAAATGCAAGACGGGAAATCCATCTTGCATTTTCTGCATAACACAATCTATTTACTTCAATACACCTACTATGATACTATCTATATTAATTGGGTGCTCTTCATCAAACACCATTGTTATTATCTATTAGCGTGGCATCGCACCTTGATAAAAAAGGTATTCGCGCACAGCAGACAGCGGTATGGAATCACTAACGCTACATGACAACGATCGATAATACTTTGCCTGATTGCCCGCAACTGTGAGACCAAACATGGTATCCTGATTTATAACGAGCTGTCTTTTGGTGGTTTGTTTCTTATTCAGAAATAATATTCTACGGCGTCCTTCGCCTTGCATTTCCTGTTTCGCAAGAATAGGAACTTCGGTCATATAGTCACGGCTATCAGTATACAAGTTTATTTGATACCTATATTCATAAACCGGATATCTTTTATTTGTCTCGATCATAGGATCTGAAGAGTGAGTGACCATGAATGATGAGTTATCCACATAATAGCCCTCAACAGCTATATAGGCATTTCCTTTCATCAACGATAAGAGATCTGTTAAACTTTGCTGATGTTTCTCCTGACAAAAAGCACTTAAACCAAATAAACAAAAGAGTGCTACAAATAATACTTTACGCATGATTTTCCTTGATTAAATATGTAAACGGTTAAATAATATCTATGAATAAGTTAGTTAGGGTGTTTGATTTTCATTTTATTATTTAGTAGATAGAGTAAAAATAGAGAAAGATTCCATAAATTATTCACAAAACTGATCAAATTTTACACAATTTAACTCTAAAAGGAGAGAAAATCATTATAAAAAAATGAGCCTCCACACGGAGGCTCATTTAACTTATAGATAATATTTATTTTAACGATTACTTCACAGATGGAGCAAAAGCAAATGCCAATGCGGCTTGATCGGCAGGTAATCCCTTAGGAACCGACACTTCTATACCCTTAGCTGTTTTTTTCCAGCTCACAGGTTTACCTGTTTCTAAAAATATTACTTTAGATCCCTTTACAGGCTCATTTGCACTCCATACAATTGTTTTAGGTAGAGGTTTGCCTTCTTCTAAGCAAGCAATGGCATATATTGTCTTACCATCTTTACTTTGCGTAAACCAAGTAGACTCGTCACGATAATTGGGAGTTATGCGTGTATTATAAATAGCTTCGCCATTCTTAGTAGTCCACGCACCTATCTTCACCAAACGTTGAGAAACCTCATCAGGAAGCGTACCATCAGGTTTGGGTCCTATTCCCAGCAAAAGGTTTCCGCCTTTGGCAACAATCTCTACCAATGTATGAATAACCTTTGCAGGTGTTTTATACTGATCGGTAGGAGTATAACCCCAATCCCAACCTAAAGTAATACAACTTTCCCATGGGTTATTGAGCTGCATATCTGGAATACCACGTTCGGGAGTCTGATAATTCTCAAATTCTCCGGGAACAGTACGATCTACAACCAACAAACCGGGTTGATAACTGCGAGCCATAGCCGCAATCTTAGGCATATCTATATCCTGCGATCCTTTGTATGCACGTCCTTGACGTTCGGCATCCGATGGACGAGCGGGACGTACCCAACCTCCATCGAGCCAAAGAATATCAATATTTCCATAATCGCCATTCATCAATTCCTGAATCTGGTTATACGAGAACTCTTTAAACTTATTCCAACGCCATTTATTATTCTCTATATTATAATTAACGTTTCTGGTTGGTGTAGCATATGTGTCCCACCAATAATATTGGCAATGCCAGTCGGGCTTAGAATAATATGCACCAATCATATAACCCTCGTTGCGAAATGCATTGAATACTTCTTTTGCGACATTGCGACGCGGATCGTTCTTGAAAGCACCATTGGCTATCGAAAAATCGGTCTGTTTAGTATCAAACATATTGAATCCATCGTGATGCTTAGTTGTAAACACGGCATACTTCATCCCCGCTTGTTTACCATATTTTGCCCACGAAGCCGGATCGAGTTTATCTGGTTTAAACTCATTTATAGTATTCCAGTACTTGCGTTTGTAAGCATCATAAGTAATGGTACTGTCACGAGGAATCCAATCTTCTTCCTCAGCACATATCGACCACGATTCTACAATTCCCATCTGAGAATACAAACCGTAATGTATAAGCATACCAAATTTTTGATCTTGCCACTTGTCCAATTTCTCAAGGACTTTTTCGTCAGTAGGAGCCGTATAAGTCTCCGATCTGCCATGAGCATACGTCTGGGCAGATGCCGTTGATACCGTCAGTGCCGACAGTAAGAAGAGCGATAATACTTTGTTTTTCATCAATAGAGTATATTATACTTATTATATAATGATTATTAGTTTCGAGAGGATATACAACAAAAATAACGATATATATCTTTTAGCACAAGTCCTAAACCCTAAGCAGACTATTATCAATCAATGTATTTAGAACATATACAGTCTCTTATCAAAAATAAATAGAATTATTATTTTACAACATCTATGTATACCTATTATATAGGAGTAACGGCAAATGCTAATGCAGGCTGATCAGCAGGCAAACCGCTTGGAACTGATACTTCAATACCTTTAGCAGTCTTTTTCCAGTTCACAGGTTTTCCGGTCTGTACAAATACAACCTTGCTACCCTTTGCCGGTTCGTTTCCCTTCCAAACAATTGTCTTGGGTAAAGCCTTACCCTCTTCCAAACAATGTATAGCATATATCGTTTTACCATCTTTACTTTGGGTAAACCATGTTGTACCGTCATTATATATAGGAGTGATTCGCGTATTATATATTGCCTCTCCATTTTTAGAAGTCCACTCCCCTATTTTACTCAAACTTGTGGCAGCACCTTCGGGCAAAGTTCCATCGGGAGCAGGTCCTACTCCTAATAAAAGATTACCACCTTTAGCCACAATCTCACTCAAAATAGCTATAACCTTGTAAGCACTCTTGTATCTGTCATTTTTCACAAAGCCCCATGCACCACCCAAAGTGATACAACTTTCCCAAGGATTGCTCAATTGCTCTTTAGGAATACCATTCTCGGGTGTTTGATAATTTTCGTACTCTCCAGCCACAGTTCTATCAACCACCAACAACCCGGGCTGATAACTGCGAGCCATTGCTGCAATCTTAGGCATATCTATATCTTGCGATCCTTTATAAAAATCGCCTTCGAGACCTTTATCTCCTTTTTTCGATGGACGAACCCATCCACCATCAAGCCACAAAATATCCATACTACCATAATCGCCGTTCATCAATTCCTGAATCTGATTGTAGGTATATTCTTTGAATTTATTCCAACGCCATTTATTTGCATCTAAGTCGTAACTCGGGTTACGATCGGGCGTAGAATATCTGTCCCACCAATAATATTGTGAATGCCAATCGGGTTTAGAATAATATGTACCTATCATAAAGCCCTCGTTCCGAAATGCACCGAAAACTTCTTTGGCAACATTACGTCGCTCATCATTTCTAAAAGGACCTTTAGCAATAGAGAAATCACTATACTTCGTATCAAACATATTGAAACCATCGTGATGCTTGGTTGTAAATATAGCATATTTCATTCCTGCAAGCTTTCCATACTTCGCCCATGAAGCAGGGTCTAACTTAGTTGGATTAAACTTATCCATAGTTGCCCAATAGCGACGTTTGTACTCATCGTAAGTTACTGTCGAATCGCGATTGATCCACTCCTCGTTACATAATGTCCACGACTCTACAATACCCAATTCGGAATAAAGACCAAAATGAATAAGCATACCAAACTTCTGATCCTGCCATTTATCGAGTTTCTCTAAAACCTTAGAATCTTGCGGATATGTGTAAGTTTCAGACTTTCCATGCACAAACGTTTGTGCTGATGCTGGCAAAAGCACTGACAACGAGAATAAAAAAGGGAGTAAAATTTTGTTTTTCATTTAATTTATAAAAATATTTAAAATTAGAGGTCCAAGATTAGGCATATGTAGCCAAACAAATATACTTATATATATTATTTATTGCAAATAGCCTATTGAAAAACAAACAAATTAATTGATTATAAACAAATTACCCCACAAAACAGAGTGGGTAATTTATTTGTTATATTTTTTTCACAAAATAGTTGATCTTTCTTAGTTTTTTATATTACATTTGCAGTCGAAAAGGTAATTATTCACGGATTTTTGTCAAAAAACAAAAGAAAAAAAAATGAAAAAGATTGTTATGATCGCTTTTGTTGCTGCAGCTACTCTATCGTTTGCTGCTTGTAACACTAAAACTGAAGGTGCTCAAGGTACTGACGCTGATTCAATTAAAGTAGAAACTCCTGCTATCGAAGAAGTTGTTGCTGATACTACAGCTCTAGGTCAATTCGAAGCATTAGTAAACCAAGCTCTTCCTTTAGCTGAAAAAGTACAAAAAGGTGATGCTGCTGCTACTGAAGAATATGCTAAAGTTTCTGCTGAAGTAGCTGCTTTAGGTCAAGAACTTCAAAAAGGTCTTGCATCTATGACTCCTGAGCAAGCTGCTAAATTTGCTGAACTAGGCAAAAAATTCTCTGAAGCTGCTCCAGTTGCTGCTGCTAAATAATATAGCAACCGCTGCTTAGTCATTCAAAAGCGAAGCAAAAAGACAAACCCTTTAGTAATCCTAGAGGGTTTTTATTTTGTCTATTTCTCATAATTTTTATTTATCAAGTAGACAAAAAAATAGCCACTGCATTGCAGTAGCTATTTTTTTATTTCTAAAACCTGAAGTTTTTTTCTTCGATTAGAATTTGAATCCATAACCAAGAGCAACAACCATACAATCAGCATCACCGAAAGTATATTTGATCTCTAAGTTAGCAAAACGATTACCGCCTAATTCATATCCTGCACCAGCTCCTAAGTTGAAACCCCAATCAGTAAAGCCATTAGAGCCTCCTGAACCTGCATTTCCTGAATAACGATTGTTTTGCATAGCAATACCCGCTAATGGATAAACTGATAATTTCTCATCTACATTAAATACATAATGTACGTTCACGTTAATATCAAGTCCTGTAACTTTGTCTTTTGGAAAAAAAAACATAACGTCCGGAGCTAAACGAATGTTTTCGGCGATAACATATCTACCTTGAACACCCAACATGAAACGCTCTGCATTACTTTGATAACCGATATTTCCGATAAGAGATTTCTCGCCTTTTTCACTTTGAGCAAATGCGCCTAATGTACTGGCTACAAATGCTACTGCTAATAATAGTTTTTTCATAAGAATTCAATATTTTTGTAAAAATTGATACGGCAAAGCTATGTAAAATATGTGAAAAAGCAACACATCCTGATAATAACCGAGTAAATTATATAGCTAAAAATGTTAAAAGAAGCTCAATCTCATTCTGTTAACATCTAAAAAAAATGTTACATTTGCTTTTAAACTACCTAAAACCTCAAACTTATTAAGAGAATACTCCTCTTTACAATAATTGCAACACTATTTACAGCATGCGATAATGACGATAACGATAATTGACACACTACTTATAAATTAAAAACCTATTAATAAGACATTTACTTTATGATATACAAAAGCGCCTCCAAAGAGACACTTTTGTAGTATTCATAATTATTAATTGAAGGACTTAGTAAGTAATAAGCAATTCAGATCGGCACAGGACACCAGGCAAATAAAAAATCCTAAAACCTTATACTTTTCTGATCAGCTTTAGCTTTGTTTTGTTTCTCCCCGTAGGATCGTAGCCTTCAACAGCAGCTACGTAATATAGGTCTCCGTTCAGTTTTACTAATTTAGTGCCATCCATCTGCTCATACTCATCGGGATTGAGGTAACACTCCACATATGTATAGTTACTATCATCGGTAGCAATAATACTAAAGTAAGTATTTAATATAGAATTGGGATTATCATAATAATCGAGATTCAGAACATCTTGTTTATTTAATGTATTCTCTAACTGGGGCAGCATCAATTCTATTTTCTTATCGGTATTCTCCCATACTATACCTACATTATCAGGAGTATCGTTCTTATACCAAAAACGTTGTGAATAATTAGTATAAAGTTTCTTCATCATTTCCTTATCATCCTTACCATCATCTGTTGCCCAAATCTCCTTGTGGCTGATTACTGGAAGCTTTAAAGGTACAGTACTAGTGCGGGTTACAATATTTCCTTCGGCATTCTTTACCTTTGTTTCAATCACACGCGTTATATCTTTAAACCAATTATAGGAAAAGTTAGAAGTTTGAGTAACCACTTGTCCATCGATATTCCCAGTGATAAAACTTCCTCCCCCATCTTTATTACCCTCTGATTTAACGTAGCCTTCTTCTTCCTTATTTATTTTAAAACCGAGTTGAAATTCAGAAGGCAATCCCAATGGTTGATTGGTTCTTTGTGCAATGCTTGCTTTTCCATCCAAATCAATCACAGAGGCTGCAGATGCAGTCGATCGAGTTTGTTTTACATTCAGTTCAAACTTACCATCTTTGGGCTGCGTCAATTCCAAATTAAAGGCTGTACAAAAATTATCTAACCACTCATCGATCTTTTGTTCTGATGGCAGAAATTTGACCAGATTTATTATATCTGTTTTAAAGTCTGAAGACTCGTCCCATTTCATTTCCTTAGTACCCGTACCATTATTATCGACCGTTATCCAATCATAATTACTTTTAAAGGGCTGTACTTCCAGTGTAAAATCAATATCATGTACCATCCAACCATGATCAGCACCCTTAGAACGATGACCTTGATCGCTTACTGTCACAAGCGAAAGGTGTTCTCCTTTTTCTAACCATATTATCTGATTAAGGTATCCCGTACCTTTATTATTATCCGTATTGGTTATAAAGTTAGGGTTTTCTGTTTTTAATAACTCAACTGCAAATTTCTTTGATTTTCCCCATTCTCTATTGGTAGTTTTCGCCTCAACACCTGTCTCAGCATCATACTCTTCTCCTATGAATTTAGCATAGCCATCAGCATTTATAGCTGAATAGATTTTATTCTTTTGCGAATATTTTTTATCCCAGCTCCATCCATTCTTTATTGCTAAAATCCGACTATATGCTGGATAAGGACTATCGAATCGTCCTTCAGCTAAATTAAAAATAGAATCTACGATGAATCTTGTTTGACTACCTTGACTACCAAGCTGTTTTACTGTATAGGCAGTATCTCCCCACCTAAAACCTCCGATTAGTAATTCGTTCTGCAGAGGATCTATCATTTGTACACAGCGTTCACTTGGCATCGGAAAATAGAGTGAGTTATTCTGATTCATCTCCTGAGGCAGATTGTTCTTATAAAGAACTCCATCAAGTTTAACATCAGTTATATCAATACCTTCACCAAAATCTCTTAATAATTTCACTTCGTACCTACTATTTGTGAAATTATTCATCTTAGCTTTTCCTGGTCCTTTGTCTAAATGATTATTTTCACCTATAACATACACATTACCATCGTCTTTTTTCACATCCTGATCTGACATTCGTAGAGTAAGAGCCACATCCAAATTAATTTTATATAGCCCCGATTGTGGTATAGTTATATGAATATTCTTTTTGTTTGAATCTGTTGTTTTGAAGCTTATAACGTTTGTACCATGATCTTTTATACTCAGATTATCCAACATAGAGCTTTGTAATAAATTTGCTGTATAGATATCCCAACGCGACTCCTCTCCATCTCGATTTTCATTCCTATAGAAGTACTTCTCAAAGTAGTCCGTATCCTCTATTCTTTTATAATTAGTCCATGAACCTCCGATCTTAAAATGTCCCAAGTGTCCCCAATTCCATTCCTGCTGATAAGTTGTCGGGTTTTGATACGACATATATAGATTCTTCAGACGATCATCTTCAAAAGCACTACCTCCTATATTAGAAGAATCATTTGTATTATTTTTGAATATCCTCTTGATTGTTTCAAGACAATTGATAGATGGAGGAAAATCTTCAATACCTAAGCGCACGTATTTATCCCAGATCGTTTTTCCTGAAACCGTACCTTTATCATCCGACTCCACTTTGGGTAATAAGCCATACAACGGAAGAGGAAAAATACAATCGGGAATATCCTTATCAGTGTTATACTTATTCAGCATTTCAACCATACTTAATGGGTTATTGGGATTGGAGGGATCGCTAACATCCAATTCCCAAGCACCTTCTATCTCGCTCATTTTCTTTTCTCCAAAAATTTCCTTTATGGTTTTCTTGGCAGGAACTACCAGATTTCCCTTATAATTTCCATCAGAATCTATTTCACTGAGTTTAAATCGACCATCGAATATCCGAATACTATCAACATAAAGCTGTGCTGTATAATTGTGATTAAATTTGTTCTTAACTTCTTCTACATTAGCATATCCAAAGATGGCATCATTAGATGATGTAGCAGGAATGGTGATCGAATAACTGTATTGTGCATCTTTCGTAGTAATTTCGGCAGGATTGATAAGTACTCTATTGAGGCGCACACCCAACTTGTCGGGACTTTGTATATCGCAAAGTTTCTTATCTATGTAAAGTTCTATATTAGTCATAATGTATTTGTTTTTCTTTTGGCAACAACCTTACTTTATCTGAGTATTATATGTGTCTGTATAGTGATATTTCATTTCTACCTGATACAAATCGTCAGTTGTATTGTATTTGAGAGTCATATCATCTACTATTATGTAGCGTTTCGTTTTAAGCTCGTATACAGCACGTGAAGCACTCATTTCGCGCAGCCAATCTACAATATCGCTCGTAATGGGTGAAGTTTGTACCACTTTCTGTTCTTGCACACTTTTCATAGCTACCGATTCTATTTCGGTTCGAAGATTAGGATCGGGCTGTAATGTTTTATAGATAGTTGATCCTGCGGTTTTAAATTCGGAAGAGAAGCCTCCACCGAAATTCATTGTATCCCATCCTCCCAATCGATTGAGAAAAGCAAAGTCGTTGACCTCATTGATATCTTCCGGTAGAATACGGAACGAAAGCGGCGTTGATATAATCACTTCGGATTCGTTTAAGCCCAAAAATGTACTTTTGTGCCATCTGCATAAATAAACATCTATACGCCCCACTGTCTTACCGTTATATATGGGCAAAAACTGATCGAGTTGAAGCAAGCCCGTATTCACTTGGCTAAAATTACTTTCTTCTTGACCTTTAGATGTATATTCTCCTATAAATCCACCCATTTGAGTATACAGTTTATAACGTAATCCTAAGGACGGAACCAAATTGTCTGTTCCTCCAACCCTCAAAGTAGTCCACTGATAATTATGTATGAAATTGAAATATTGCTTCTGCCCTTTAATATGTGTACGAGTGAACCTATTTGTCAACGGTTTTATTTTCGTAAACTCCCTCATATAAAAGTCTTGTGAAAAATCGATAGTGTAAGAGTTACCGGTATCATCCACTCCCAATGTCGAAGGATTCAGAGTATAATCATACCCATTGAGGATATACAAAGGAGAGGAGTAATAAAATGGCTGATTAATTTTTCCGTCAGTACGTTTGGCTATAAACCGATAATTGGTCATCGTTTCAGCATTGCTCCAAAGTTGAAACTCTTCCTCTTCAGGCTCGAGTTCCAATTCGGAAAGAAAAGTAGGCGAATAGTTTACCTTCTTACTCAGCAATGTACTTAAGTCGAACCATAATGGTTTTCCGAAATAAGACTTTGAAAGCGTAGTTAAGTATTTTCCCATATAGTTTAAAGAATCTTTACTGCCAGGTAGAACCTCATGATCAGTATATACATCCAATTCAATCTGGTACTCTCCAGTTCCATAATCGATAGTATCAGAAGACGAAGAAACACTTACTGAAGATGTTATAAAAGAGTGCTCATCTTCGGGAAGTTTACTGAACAAACCAAAATCTGAGCTAAATGATACTTCATAAGGAAAAAATGCCTCAGCAAATTCTCCATAAGACAACTCTATATACCCCTTTTTAGTATTTAGAACAACATTGAAGATCTGAAAAAATGGAAAATAATTTGAAAGAAAAACAGCTAGGCTTGCTAACGTCTTTTGGTTGCATTCATCCCAAGACAAACCTGTTTCTTGTGGTCTGTATACCACTATAACCTTCTTTTGATCAACCTTTTCATCAAAAAAAGCACCTTTCAAAGTTGGGGAAACAATAGTTCCTGTTATAGGGAGGGTATAAAAGTAACTTACAATATCAAGCTCTATCATCTCATCAGTAAAACCCGTAATATCTACTCTTATTATATGATCTGGAACCTTGCCTGAAACGTGCCTTTTTCCATGCTCTATCGAAAAGTCATAAAGGCTGCCTGTTCCTTTAGATAAGATTTCTATCTGATGCCCAGGTTTTACAACATTCTCATTAACTTCAAGATCGAATATAGTAATCTCAAAATTATTCTTAAAAAACGGATTTTGCATGAAGCACTCTTTGAGGTTTGATGCTGTAATAGCTAATGCCTCATCTTTAGATAAAACGTTTCCATCCAACATCTCGCCCTCTCGTGCAACATAAAAAGTTTTACTATCTACTTTAATACGATCATAAGTTCCTTGAAAAGAATAGGTATCAATCGAAGAATTACTTCCCGTTATCTCCAGATATAATAATTCTTGCGCTAAAATTTCCAATTTATCAATAGCAGTCTGCGAGCCATCAAAGTCTGCTCCAAAAGCCGTTTCTTTAATTTCGATCACAGCCCTCATTTTTTGATCTCTGTCCTTATTTCCTTTACTGCTGAACACTACAAAGTTCGGATTATTAGCCAGAGTTATCGAATTGGGCTCAACTACCGAAGCAATCTCTTTATTAGAATAATATGCCATGCTCTATCTTTTATTTGATAGATAAAAAAGGGCAAAGTCACAGCTTTTTCCTACTAAATAGAGTAGTATAGAACCACTAAGCAATTACATATCAAAAAAAAAAGGAGCATCCCTAAAAAGAGACACTCCCTGTAACAGTGAATATAGGTCTAAGACCTCTAAAACAGAAAACCACATATCAATCCTTATGCAGCTTTTCTTTCTTTTGTTCTACCAAATAAGCTATCAGCAAGCCCAATCCACCGAAAAGAGAAACACTTGCCAAATAAATAATTGCAACCGAATCTTTGATATTATCTCTTACGGCATAGTCATAGCTTGCAAATTCGGGGCTTAAAGAATTTGTCAAAGCCAACTCGAGAAAGAAAGCTACCAGTAAACCCAAGCCTACACCCACCAATAACAGACTGGCTCTAAGAGGCCAAGAGGAAGACAGTTTTACTTGTGGCTGTCCGCCTAATATGGGTAGGCTAAACTTATTGGCAAAGACCGACGGATCGACATTGCTTTGCAGCTTTTCGATAATAGCCATTCTTTCGTTGCGACGAACAAACAACTCAAACAAACGGTATATACCTAAGGTAATAATACCGATAATACAAATGGGAACTAATACTTGTTGCATATCTTATACTTTTAAATTCGTTAAACATTTTCTTGTTTGCTTATTTTGACGCAGCATATAATGAAAGGTTACAAAAATAGTAGAATTATTTTTTCTGAAAATTTTCTGATTACATTTGTAACCTATGTGACACTGATACGTCATACAAGCATGACAAGTTTTGATGACATATATTATGTCCGTTTAATCAAGGATGGTGATACAAATGCCTTTGTTCATATTGTACGCCGATATCAGAGAATGGTATTTACCATTGTCAGCAAAATTGTCACCAATACACAGGATGCGGAAGACATCACTCAGGAGATCTTTATCAAAATATATCAATCACTCAGTAAATTCAGAGGAGATTCAGAGTTTTCAACGTGGCTCTACCGTATAGCCTACAATACAGCGATTACGGAGGTGAGGAAAACCAAACGAGAATTTATATCTTTTGATGATATGGCAGAAAAACTTCCCGATGCTGAGCTATCCGATAATCTGGATGAGTTGCATACCGAAGAAAGGCTTCAATATCTAGACGAGGTATTAAAACGCCTCAACCCAGAGGATGCTTTATTGATTACCCTCTTTTATCTTAACAACCATAGTGTACAAGATATAAGCACGATAAGCAACCTGAGCCAAGCCAATGTAAAAGTAAAGTTACACCGTATACGAAAATTTATGAATTCAGAAATAAATAAACTCATATCAAAATGAAAAAGCAAGAAACAGATCGCCTAAGGAGCTTATTTCAAGATATGGAATTGAGCAACCCTTCTACTAGTTTCGAAGACCGTTTGATGCAACAAATACATCAAGTAGCTTCTGAAGCCAAGACTAAGAATGCACTTAGAAGCAAAATATATACAGCCATTTCAATAGCGGGAGGAATAGCCGCCATAGTAGCTCTGCCAATTATCGTATTTTATTTTACGATGGGAGATACTGCGATGCAATTACCTTCGATGGAGGTAGATTTCAGTATGCCTCATTTCTGGAAGATGGATCTCAATCCGCTAACTGTATTACTACCATTTGTAGTTTTGGCACTCTTGATGGGTGATACACTTATCAGAAAACATCTATCGGACAAGAGGCATCACAACACATAATAGCTCAAACCCCAAAGAACTAATACGTCCCGAATCTATAAGCAAAGGCTTTAGGGATGCAGGATTTCACAAATTTGACTTTGGAGTCATCGGAGGTGTTGGTGTAGAATACAATCAATACCTTTTGAATATAAACTACGAGGCTGGTCTATTGAATCTTATGAGTGGTTTATATGACGGAGGTAATCCTTCTTAGAAAAACCAAAACATCACAATATCCGTAGGCTATTTTTTCAAAAAAATAACACACATTCAATCTAAAAGAGTATCAACACCTTAGAGAGTATAATTAATTCTGGGGTAATGCAAAGAAGCTATCCAGATGAGTATTTGTTAGTGTAATATATTCAGGATTGTCAAAAACAGTACGCTTTTCGGCTTTGTTAGTTGCTAAAGAGGTAATTATACCCTCTTGTGTGTAAATTTTCTCAGTTTGTCTTATGTAATCTATTGTAGATAAAAGTTCCAGAGCAAAAGATGAATAGAATCCTGATAAAAACTCTTTTGTTCTCTTACTTATATCTTTATATACCTTATTGTCTGCTAAGTTCAAATACTCTGTCACGTTTTTCTCGGTAGACATGTGCAAATTTAACTCTTGAAACGGAGTGTCCATTAACGAATTATATTCGCCAATATAACTACCATTGAGGTACTTAAATACATGCTTTACTTTTCCTGAATACGGACCATAATAATCGTTGCAAAAATCGAGTTGAAATTGATCAAAAGCACCAAAGCGTTGCAAGAAATAGACAATCTTTTCTGCCGCAAATTCAGAGATAAATTCTCCCTCCTTCACCATATCAAAAAGTACGTCTAACATCATTGCCCTTGCAGGAGTCAATTTAGCACGTTCCTTATCAAGAACTTGTTTTACCTCTTCATTGGGTTGATATACAACTACCTCGCAATCTACATCCGACAAATATTCTTCTATCAGATCCTTTACTTTACTCCACTGCAAACCACCATTGCCTGCACCTAAGGGAGGAACACTTATCGACTCTAGTCTGCGTTCCTTTATTAGTTTAGTCAATTCAATAAGCCCCAAACGGATATAATTATACTCGGAAGGATTTCTCCAATGATCTTTCGTTGGAAAATTGATGATTATTTTTCGCCCAATTTGAAGATGTTCTTCTTCACAAACCAAAAGTGTACCAATTGTTAAAGTCTTGTTATCACATGCGTTTTTGTAAATTTTGAAATTATTCGGAAAGTACTTCTTAAACTGTAAGGCAATCCCTTTCCCCATTACCCCCACAGTGTTGACAGTGTTAACTATCGCTTGAGATTTACTCTCAAACATGTTTCCGTATACATATTTAATCATATATCAAAAATAATATCCTGGCTCCACTCGTATCTTGTTGTCGTCAATTCCCGATACAAATAGTTTGTCCTTAATACTAGGACTATAAACTACATATTCGGTAATACAAGTAGCGGGAATATCTGCACCGACCAAAAATTCGGCTTCCTTTCTCCTCCTCAAGTCGGTGTTTTCACTTCCCCCCCAGCCGTTGTCTGTTATCGCATCCCAATCCAATAACCCTCTAATCTTGCGAATCCTAGTACTATCATAGAAATTGCTTAATCTACTGAAAGCATGCCCATTGGTAAACCAAAATTCTAATTCGGCATCTATTATCTGCTGTACTGTTGATATGCAGTAAACGATGCGTCTCGGATCAACAATTTCGGTTCCATATCCTTTCTGTATTGCATAGAGCATAGGCATTCTAGGTGCAAAATGAAAAGGAATATAATCAGTCAAAGGACGTCCACTCGGAAGCAGACGTTCTTTGCGTTTATCAATAATAGCATTATTACCTATAGGCACATAATTTTCATTACTGTCCGGAGACGAAATATGCGTTATTCCTTTTTCTGCAATATGCTGAATATTATCAAAATGTGTGACCCTAAACAATGGAGTCTTATCTAATCTTAAACGAGCCAACTTTATTATTATTACTTTGACAGCAAAGATAAATCAATTTTATATAATTATTATCTCTTTAATTCTCAAAATTGAACTCGTTTCATTCAAAATACAATTCACCGAAAAACTGAGGTTGATGGAAACTTGGGCTTGGTGTATCGATAGTTGTCCAGGAAACAAAATGAGGCACAGTAAGCTTATCGCCACATTTAAAGAAATTTCCTTTTACCTTTAAACCATCGAAAGTAGTTATGTTGCTTTTCCAAAAAGCTGAAGAAGGAATAACAAGTGTCAATGTCCAATCGAAACTACCTATCTCCTTCTCTCTATTGGCAGTCCCCAAACTGGGAAGCCTCAAAATAGATTGCATAACCTCCGTATGTGCATGCTCGGCATGTCCTCCAAATACTCTGTAACCCAGCAAAGCTTTGCCAATACAAGTAAACTCGGCATTGTAGTAATGCTTATTGTCGAACGAAATGAACATTTCCACACACGAATCGGTCCACACCTCTCCATTATCGGCCGTTACAGCCGCCAATATTTCGTTTTCTTTAACTCTATATTGCAGCAATATATTGTTGCTATTGTGTGCAATGGTAAAAGCAACATCGGGTTTTGATGGATATGTATCGGGCCAATTAATAGTCTCTATTTTATTTATCGGCAAGCTTGCCATCTGCTTAGCTACCGCCTCTATATCAGACGCATCAATAGATTGCTTTGGTATTTTTATCTTATTCATCTTCAAATATTATAGTCAATAATAATTCAGTAAACCTGTAAAGATAGTCTCTCTGAAACTGTCTTTACAGGCTACCATTTTAGTTAGATTCTTATTTTCTAAGAGCCGCTAGCTCAGAATTTACAATCTCACACATCTTATTGTAGTTTTCGTCCAACGATTGCAATAGCTTGTATTGACCGCGTGCACGAACCAGATTGTGAGTATCATTCTTCACCTTGTAATAATTATCACCATCGATATAATCCATCAAGAAGCGAAGCACTTGTTCGAAAGTGATATACTTAGCCGAGAATGCAACATTTTCTGCTTCAGCAGGAGTTAGAAAACTAACCGTTTCTGCCAGATAGCCTTTAGTATAAGCTTCAAATATATCCATATCAACATATACTTTGCTTAAGTCCTCTTCGTCCTCAAAACCCGCAGCATTAGTATATGAACGGATGGCATCGCCATAATCGTTCAAACAAATACTATTCAATACCGTATCGAGGTCTATTACACAAAGCACCTTTTCGTTCTTGTCGAACAAGATATTGCTGATCTTAGTATCGTTATGAGTTACACGAGTAGGAAGTTCGCCCGATTCGGCTTTTGCCCAGAATGCAAGCATTTCTTCTCTGCGGCTTTCAATCCATGCCACCTCTTTCTCAACTTTAGCTTTACGTCCTACGGGATCTTTTGCTATTACCTCATCCCATTGTTTGAAACGGAATCGCATATTGTGAAACCCTGGTAGAATATCTGTCAAAGGCTCTTTCATATCCGAAAGCATGGCTTGGAACTGACCAATACCGCGTCCGCCCTGCTCAGCCAATATAGTAGAATCAGCCTTCTGATAAGTTATCGTGTCTTCTATAAACAGACATGCAGCCCAATACTCGTCCTGCTCATCGTGATAATATAGTTTACCGTCTTTTGTAAGGGTCACAGTAAGAGCTTCACGCATTGGATCGCCGCCTTGAGCTACTATTTTTTTCTTCAGATGTGTAGTTACCTTATGGATGTTCTCCATCATGGCAGGTATATTCTGAAAGATATTTTTGTTTTTGCACTGCAAAATATAATTGGGACTCGATCCCTCTGTTTCTACGAAAAAGGTATCATTAATGAGACCTTCTCCCAAGGAACGGATTTCTTTAACTGTTCCTTCAAAAGCGAATTTTTCTCCAATAGCAGAAAGGTTTGTCTTCATACGAATAAGATTTAAGTTTTAATTGATTCGAGCCATAAATATACATATTTTTTAAAGATGGACTGATCATATTACTTATCTCAATCGTTAAAAAACACTTCGATTTCCCTAATTATAGCCTCAAACAACTCATCTGCCCACTCATTTTCGAACGATTTTTCTATCTCCTCTTCCAGCATAGCCAAAATAGGTCGGGGAGCCATTCCCTGCTTTCTTATCGTCTCGGCAATAGCATACAAAACATCATTGGTGGCAGGTATTCCCTTGCGTAGTGCCCAGTCTCTTAAGTCCGATATGGGAGGGGCAACTGCCGAATCGGGCTTCCTCCCGTTTTCTATGTAATCAACATAATCATTGAAGATAATTCTAAAAACAGGATTGCCCGAAGTCTCAACCGTACATCTAGCCTCGTCCTTCAATGCACTATTTTTCAATCCGTTTTCGTCTAAAATAAGATGAACAAGCGAAAGAATATCTTCGGCAATACTATTCAGTACCTTTACTATTGCCTCATTCATCGTTTAGACGTTTTAAGATCAAATACGGGTAGTTTATTTATAAATGTTTCGCAGGTATTGGCAGTTTTCACATCAAAGCTGTTTAAGATGCCCTCTGCTTCGAAGTCTTTCAAAACATCGAATTGTTCTTCAATCAAACACAAGTCCTGCATATTACGTTGAACAAAATCAACCGTAAAACGGCATCCGCAAGCATTGTTATCGTAATAGTTCCGAAGAGTAAGGTATGACCACGTAGGAAGTATAGAAACGGGAACAGCATTGTCGTACTTAATGCGTTCCAAGATATTAAGCCCAATAGAGAAAGCCAGATTTTGCAAGTTGGCAATCTCGCTATCATCCTTCGGCACAAAAAGTATAGAGAAGTTTGCCGTATTCGAAAAAGTATTTGCATTATTGCGACCCGTCAACGGATCTTCGAGCCAGAAAAGCGGATGTGCCTCATTGCCCGACCCTATTTCGTAATTACGATTGTAGTAAAATGAACGGATTGTTTTGTGTTCACGTGCTTGTCGACGAAACATTTCGATAATACTGTTAATCATATAAGTAGTTTTATTGAATAGATAAATCTGACGGATATTGTTATCTTTAGACCTTATTTCATGTAATTTCGATTCAGATGCACACCAACACACAGCAACCTCTACCGAAACCTTATTATTTTGATGTATTAGACGGACTAAGAGGTACGGCTGCCATTGTTATTTTGGTTTTCCACTATCTGGAAATGATTTACCCCAACAAGGCTGACAATATTTTAGGACATGGCTTTTTGGCTGTCGATTTTTTCTTTTGTCTGTCGGGCTTCATTATCGGTTTTGCATATGATAAACGACTGCCACAAATAGGTGTGAAAAACTTCTACATCAATCGCCTCATACGTTTGCATCCACTTGTTATTCTTGGTACAGTAATCGGAGCGATCGGTTATATCTTCAACCCTTTTGGAGATGGAGGCTATATTCTCGAATGGAAGCTTATCATTCCTGCATTCGTTGGGTCTTTACTCATCATCCCCACCCCTTTCCTTACGGGTAGAGCAGGAGCCTTGTTTCCTTACAACACCCCTGCATGGTCGTTATTTCTAGAATATCTAGCCAACATAGTATATGCACTTGTATTGATTCGCCTCAGCAAAAAATGGTTACTTGCTTTAGCAGCAGTCAGTACCATCTGGTTACTGCATACAGCACGCTCGGCGGGTTGGCTCATCAATGGATGGGACGGGTCAACGTTTCTCGATGGGTTTCCCCGAGTAAGCTTTTCGTTCATAGCAGGCTTATTGATATTTCGCTTCAATCTGATCTGGAAAAACAAGTTCGGTTTCCTACTCCCCTGCGTTTTACTCGTCGGTGCATTCCTATATCCGCATTCGCTAAACGATTGGTTTAAGGAGTCACTACTAGTAATCGTAGCCTTTCCACTTATAATCAGCATTGGTGCAGGAGCCAGAGTTAAAGGGCGGATGCAAAGCTTTTGCAAGCTCATCGGGCGTCTGTCCTACCCTATTTATATGACGCATGTTACAACCGTCTGGATATTTACCAATTATTACAACAAATACTCTCCCACGGGAACCAAACTTGCTGTTATAGTTTCGGCATTCATTATTTTCAATTTAATATTTGCCTATATCATTGTCCGATTCTATGACGAACCGATACGTGCATGGCTTACCAATAAACGAAAACATAAGAGTATCAAGCCTTAAACACCATCTCTTATTTCAACCTTTTACTGACAATTGTTTAAAACTGGCTGTCAAACCCGAAAAATTTATATATTTGTAGAATTAAAATTAGTGTATGTATACTATTTCAATACTAAAGAAGGAGTCCGTTTCGTAAACAATCTGTATCTCATTTACAGGTTGTCCTTTCGTTTATTCCCGAATAATCTTTTGGGAATAGTTCATTCTATTTAATTATCAAAACTGATGTTTCGTATCATGCCAGGCTGTTATCAGAGCCTTTTGGCATAATATGAATAAAAACGAAAAATTATGAATAACGAAAATAAATCAATTCACGAATTCGACTTCAACTTAATCTGCGAATATTTCTCCAATGTAGAACGCCAAGGACCCGGAAGTCCCGAAATAACCATAAAAGCTTTAAGCTTTATAGATAATCTCACATCAGAATCGCGTATAGCCGACATCGGCTGCGGAACGGGTGGACAAACAATGGTGCTGGCACAACATACATCGGGAGAGATTACGGCTATCGACATCTTCCCTAAGTTTATAGAACAGTTCAACATCAATGCCACTCAATTGGGTTTCAACAACAGAGTGAAAGGCATAGTTGGTTCGATGGACACTCTTCACTTCAAGGATGAAGAGTTAGACCTGATTTGGTCGGAGGGAGCAATCTACAATGTAGGATTTGAACAAGGTATAAACCAATGGCACAAACTCTTGAAAAAGGGAGGCTATTTAGCAGTTACGGAAGCATCGTGGTTCACTGACGAACGCCCCACTGAGATTAACGATTTTTGGAACGATGCTTATCCCGAAATAGATACAATTCCTAACAAAGTAGCACAGATGCAGAAAGCAGGATATATTCCCGTTGCCACATTTATACTACCCGAAAATTGTTGGACAGAACATTTCTACATGCCGCAAGCCTCTGCACAGGAAATCTTCCTGAAGAAGCACGCAGGCAATAAAACAGCTGAAGATTTTATTACCAATCAACGGCACGAGATGAAGTTATATAATAAATACAAGGCTTATTACGGCTATGTATTTTATATAGGTAAGAAAATCTGAACCATTTAACAGAGGGATTGTTTCTTTCATGGAAACAATCCTTTCTTAAGTAAAACTATTTATCGAGACACCTCAATATGAACTATCTGGCACATGCATATTTATCGTTTAATAATCCTGAACTACTTGTCGGAAATCTCATTGCCGATTGTGTAAAAGGTAAACAGATAAACGATTTTACGGAAGGCATTCAACAAGGCATACACCTTCATCGGAAGATAGATGAATACACCGATGCACATCCCGTTATCAAAGAAATACAGAAACTATACACCCATTCGGCAGGAAGATACAATGGAGTCTTTCTGGATGTAACATTCGACCATTTTCTGGCAATAGATTCTCTCAACGAACCGTCCGAAGGCTGGCAAAAATTCAGCGAATGGTGCTATCTTCAAATAGATAATAATATTGACGAAACACCACACATTTTTCAGCGCTTGTTTTCGTACATGAAAAAAGAAGACTGGCTCTATAACTATCGTCATAAATGGATGATGCAGCGAAGTTTTGAACGCCTCACTCAGCGAGCCAAATTCTTACCCGAAGATGCCAATATATACGCTGCTTTCGAGCAGAATTACAAGGAACTTCAAGCAGGGTACAACACATTTTTTCCCGAACTAAAGCAATTTGTAGAAAAAGAACTTTAAGCTATTTATCTATCAAGCGGACATATTTTTTGAAGCACGGATACTTTCGGAGTGCGAAGCGTGAATAGACTCGATGAAGTCTATACGATTTGAGGCAACCGAGCGAAATTGAGTATATCGTTGGTCCACAACCCGTTATTGCTCTATTGAAACATCAATAACCCGGCAAATAACCCAACAAACAGCCCACTTATCGAACTGATAAGAAAGCATTTAAACAAAACTATATCCTAACAACAAATGAAAAAATAACTCTCGGCTAACCTAGCGGTAACCCAAACTTTAAGAAAGAAAAGAAAGAGGAAGAAAGAAATACTATTTCCCCCTATAATCCCCCAAAGGGATAAGTTTTCGTTATTGAAAAATAGCATCAGCTTGCCAATGGTTTATCAACAGCCGATTGGCTCAGAAAAAAGAAACGCCTTGCATCAACATCGAGCAAAGCGTTTATCTGGTGTAGTATTAAGAATTAGTTAGTTATCTAAAATTTTCTTCTTTTCTTTTTCATACTCCTCAGCAGTAATGATATTGTCATCCAAAAGCAGTTTGAGACTTCTCAATTCTTCTGCTTTTGTTTGGCTTACAGCACCCGTATCTTTTTTAACTTCCTCTAGTTTTGTACCACTCAGAGGAACCATTTCGTAAGTACGTTCGGGTTTGTATTTCATAGTCCACAAGAACGGAACCAATACAAATACACCCCCAATAATAGCACCTACATCAGCTTTTTCACTTCTCGAAAATCCGGCATAAAAAGGCTCATAACCTTCTTTTTCTAATTTAACAGAGGTAGATGAACCTACAATTTTAGTATCAGTGTAATGATATGGAGTTGTTCCCACAGCTTCGCCATTTAGAAAAACTTTAGCTCCCGATGGTGATGAGTTGATTACAGTGGTACTGGAACAACTTGCTAACAGTAAAGAACCTGCTAAGATAAGAGACATTACTCCTACGTTGTGTTTTTTCATTTGCTACAATTTAAGTGTGATTACATTCTATACGAGATGGCAAATATATCAATTATTTTAACTATTTATCTCTCTTTTTTATTTTCGCTGAAATAATTCTCAATAATTTCTAAACCAAATGTAAAAACCAACCAAACAGCTCACTAAAAACTACCATAAACAATTAATCAACAATATATTACAAACATCCAAACTCTCCACTATCGAAACTTTTATTTCACAACCCTTAAACCTTAACCCGATAGAATGGTCTATATTTGTAACAAGCAACATAATAACCATTAACAACTTTCGAATCATGAAAACAGACCTGTACACCAAAATCGTACTTACAGTAATTGCCCTATGTCTCACCGTAAGCCTGCTAAAAGAGTTCGAAATCATATCCTCAGCCAAAGCAGATGTAGCAATAACCGCCCCCAATCCCATTCCAACATCTACACAAAGTAGCGTGATCGATGTGAACATTGTTCAAGTAGCTGGTTATGGAGTACGTTCGGAACCCTTACCCGTTAAAATAAGAAATTAACAGATAGTTAGTAGCTATCTGCCGAGCAGCATTAGTCTTTCGATTGATGCTGTTTTGTTTTAGAGCCTCAAACCCTCATTAGTGCCATTTTATCTATAAGAGAAAAGAAATATGGCAGGTTCTAGAGAATTTAAAATAAAGATAGATGGTATTGACAAAACCATAACCGATATTAAAACGCTTCGGGAAGAACTCGATAAAAACTTAGCTGCATCAAACATAGAGGAACTAGAGCATAATCTCAAAGTTCTCGAAGAAGCTTACAAATCGCTCAACCAAACGGAACGCGATTCGGCTATAGGTACGCAACTATTAGGTGATATTCAGCGATACAATACAGCCCTTCAAGAATCGACAATAGCCTTAAATGATCACAAGGAAAAACTGAAAACCTTCACAATCAAAATTGACGGTGTAGACAAAACGATAACCGATATCACTACACTTCGCGAAGAACTCGATAAGAGCGCCAATTCGTCGAGTGTAGCAGATTTAACCCATAACTTAAAGACTCTCGAAGAAGCTTATAACTCGTTAGACCGAGCTGCACAAGAAGGAGATACCGGTCAGAAGCTATTACAGGATATAGAAGAATACCAATCGACCCTAAGAGCTTCAACCTTTGCCCTAAGAGAACAAAACGAAGAAGTTGAAAAAACATTTGCCCTACGCGAAACCGAACAAGGTAGTATAGAGCAACTAAAACTGTTAATAAAACAACTTACCGAAGAATACGAGGGATTAAGCGAAGCTGAAAGAAAGGTTAGCGGTACAGAACTTATTAGCCGCATACAAATGCTACAAGAAGAGCTATCGAACCTCGAAACAATGAGTAAAAGCCATTTAGCAATATTCGGTTCTTTGGGTGAGACTTTAAACACTATCTCCGAAGGATTCACCAATGCAAACAGCACAATCAGTTCCTTTTCGAGTATTCTTTCGTCTAGTTCCGACGTTCTTAAGTTATTCGGAGTAGAGAGTCGCACACTTACCCAAGCAGTAGAAAAACTCGGCGAAATTACCAAAACCGTCAGCACCATTCAGTCTCTTTACACTCAACTTGTATCAAAAGACTCTATTGTAATGAAAGCCGCTGCGGTAGCAAAAAATCTCTTTACAAAAAGTACACAAGGTAGTAGCGTTGCCCTTAAAGGATTCAAGGCTGCCCTGATCTCTACCGGAGTCGGAGCTTTCATTGTATTATTAGGATATCTTATTGCCAACTTCGACGACATCAAAAAACAAATTGGAGGGGCTACCGGGGGCATGGACAGGTTTGATGCCATTATGCGAAAAATAGAACCCGTTATCGCCGGAGTAGGAAATGTACTAGTACAGTTTTTATTGAACCCTATCAAACATATTATCAATGCAGTAGAGGGTCTGATTAATATAATTGACATTTTCAAAGAACAAGGTACAGCAGGTTTCAAAGACGCTTTTAAAGAGATTGGCAATACTGTTGAAAGAGGCGCCAAGATACAGATGGATTCTATGAATGTTGTGAAAAATTATGAAGAGGCAGCCACCAAAAGCAGAATAGAATCAGCAAAAGAGAGTACTAGAAAGATCTTAAAGATGCATTCAGATACCACGCATATGTATATCGAAAATATGGAAGCTCAAAAGGGCGCCGATTGGAAATATACTAAAGATGGTATAACTATGTATGATAGCTACTTCGACTCGTGCCTTGCCATGTACGAAAAAGATTCGGAGGATTACAGAAAAATTCAACTCCAAAAATGGAATTTTTTCAGAGAGGTGGAAGAGCGAAAAAACAAACCAAAAGCATCAGCCCAACCTAAAAGAGAAGAGCCTGACACTTATCTCGATGACTTGAAAAAAGTACAAAAAGAAACAGAAGCGATCTATAAGTCAACAGAAGAAAAGCAGATTGAGCATTACAAAAACATGGCTGCCAACACCAATACGAGTGATGCTATTGGTTTTATGGAAGAGGCTGCAAAAAAAGAGTCTGCTCTCCAATTGAAAAAGAATCAGGAGGAAATAGATGCTTTGACTGAGCATCACCAGGAAATGCAGAAAAAGTATAGAGGGAATGCCGAGAGACTTGCCGAAATAAACGAATCTTTTGCTTTGCAAGAAAGAGCTTTGAAGGAAAGGCAGTCAAAGCAGAATTTAGAGCTAGCCAAAAAACAAGGTGAAGAGCTAAGAGCTATAAAAGAAAAAGTGGAGAGTGCTGCCATACAAGGCGAACTAGAAAGAAACGACCTACTGATTGCAGCCCAAAACAAATTTATTGAAGACAAGAAAAAAGGAAATGAAGACCTTCACAAAGATCAGGTAAAGCGCAACAAACTTGGGCTCATAGATGTAAGTGCAACAAAGGAAAACTATGCTAAAGCATTAGCTGCTGACCAACAATATCTTTCGGATCTGAATATAAGCCATCTGGCTAAAATGAAATTACTAAAAGAAGAACAAGATTTAGTAAAAGAAAACAGCAAAGAGTGGAAAGACATACAAGATAAAATGTCTGCCGAACACAAAAACTATGCAGACGAAAAGAAAGAAACCGAAGATAGGATAACCGACAATACCGAGAAATCAACAAATCTTCAAAAAGAGTTCTACAAAGAGTTGCATGATAAAATGACCGAAACATGGGGCAGTATAAACGAAGCTCTGACTTCGGCTTGTGAAATTGCCAATTCGATCATTCAACAACAAATAGACGAAGCCAAAGTAAAGCTAGAGGAGGTCACCAAACAGTACGATGCCGTTGTTGAAAAACGAAAGGAATGTCAGGACAAGATAAAAAGTCTCGAAGAGGAAGCCTCATCTGCTTCGGGAGGACGTGCCATTGTTATTCAAGAACAGATTGCCCGCCAGATGGAAGCCAATCAAGAATTAGCTAAACAAGAGCAAGACTTGGCTAAGCAAAAAGAAAAGCTGGAGAAAGACATTGCCAAGAAAGAAAAGCAGGCAAAAAAGATAGAACTAGGTCAAAAACTTGTGCAAAGTATTGCAAACACAGCTTTTGCCGTAGTTCAGGCAATGGGGGCAGGACCTTTTATCGGACAAATAATGGCTGCATTAACAGCAGCTGCCGGTGCAGTGCAAGTTGCCATTATCACACGTCAGATGTCGAAACTCGAAGATGGAGGTTTGCTTAACGGTAAACGTCACTCACAGGGAGGAATGCGCATCGAAGGAACTAACATAGAAGTAGAAGGCGATGAATTTGTAGTCAATCGAGTATCTACACGTAAAAATCTGGGATTGATTGACTATATCAATAAGCAACGCAGAGAGCTATCGCCCGACGATCTGAGTACCTACTTCAATCGTACAGGAAAAAGCAGTTCGCCGCTACAACATAGCATGAAACACATGTATGAACAAGGCGGACAGCTCACGAATCTCGAAGTAGTAGATTCGGCAACGGCTCCCGACAACAGTAAAATTCTGGAAGCAATTTCGCAAATCAATTTCCAACCCGTAGTTTCGGTCGTCGATATTGCCAGTGCACAGAGCAATATAACTCATGTAAAAGATATAGCAGGGGTATAAAACAACCTTACAGTTTATCCACTAAAAAAGACAAAAGGAGGCAGCTTTCAATAAGCTGTCTCCTTTTCTTATATTCTTTATTTAGAAATTATCTTCTATATATAACTATGCTACGGGTCTGAGGCGGATATACTGATCGAGCCCTGCATAGTTGCCCTCGGCAGCCCAATAATCTCTGTTACTCAAAACAGCCATATAGAGATAACTATCGGTACTCCAATACATTTTGTCGTTACCCAACGGTATCCAATTTTTGATGTACATACCTATCATAGGGTCAATGTAGCGTCTATTGCTCACCTCATACAAGTCTATATATGCAGCCCCTTCGAACGAGTCTACATCTACACTGACAATGTATCTTTCGTCAGCCGACAGATAAGGAAAATTGGCAAAAGTCTGCACCGTGCGTCCACCGTTCTTATCTACAAAGAAATAATTCCAGTCTTCCCAGTAAATACCCGATATAAGATAAGCATTGAGTGCTTTAACCTGCCCTACATAGCTATACTCTTTATGATGCTCACCATCCGAAAGATTATCGGTAAGAGTAACAAACGCCCCATTGTTACAAGGCAAGCGTAAGATTCCTTTCGACTTCTGAATGGAAGTTGTATCGAGTGTGAAATACTGAACGGCCGAACCTTTGTTTTTCAGAAAAGTATCTTTGTCGATTAGCTCGATCACAAAAAAGTCAGCCAACTGCGTACCCCCATCATAATCGGTGTACAAATCTTTTTCAGTCAGAATATGTTTTTTGATAAATTGAATGGCTTGATCTTCGTCAACCGTCTGTGGAACGGTATCAATAACCACTACTGTATCGGCGGGTATATTTTGCACCTGCTCGGCATTATTCGAAGGATTTTTACAACCTACCATCACAAGCGTTACCGCAACAACTAAAACCTTAGTCCTCATAGCTTTATTTTGCAAATTTTTGCATTACTATATAACCTAAAATATCCTACTAATCTCACTACCAAATACTGATTTATAAAATCGCCACAAAGATAGTGAAGTTCACTTCACTTAGCACACTTTAACATAAAGATTTTCAAAGAATAAAAACACTTTATAAAGAGACGGTTCTGTTAAACAGAACCACAAAGCTATCAATCTATATAACCCTTTACCGTTAATGCATTTACTACTACTCTATCAATTTGATTACTTATCAGGCTATCAAGAGTATACTTATCTATACTACCGTTAAACATAGAGGGTAATACTTTTTGAAGCACCAAAGCGGGATTGTCTGGAGAAAAAAGCATTTTGCCGAAGTTACCGGCTTTACTAAAATACAAGAAAGACATCTCTTCGCTCTCGGGAAAACTAACTCCAAAGAAGAAATAAAAACCGCTCAACGACCTTAACATTCCCGTACCTATCTTTTCTACAAAATTGGCATAACCATACTTAGTCAGTATCTGTGGCAGAGTCATTATAGCCTCCTCTTCCTTTTCGCTGAATATTTCGAACAAACCGTCGCCAATTTTAAATGCTCCATGATTACACAACAAATCGACAAGAGCATCGGGTACTCCTGCTTCATCCTTTTCCTCAAATTCGGTTATATAGCGTTTCGATACCTTTCCCGTAGGACGATACGCATACGCATTGTTTTCTGCAAAGCGGTACGAATACTCTTTCTTCGAAAAATAACTCTTCATCTCTGCTTCACGAAACCGTAAGAACCTGTCGATAGCTTGTTGCCATGTTTCGTTTTTGGTTCCTAAAAAAATTCTATAATCTTCCATTTCCCAAAATTCATCTGTTATATTAAAACTATAACAAACAAAACCTCTTTTTGTTAATCAAGATTTTGAGGTATTACACCTTTTTACTATTTAAGTAAGTATCAACCGAGTTGCAACTCTTAATCAGACCATTTATATAAGCGATTAATTACTCATTATCTTCTTTTTGCTGTTCATCGAGAAGAAGTTTTCCCCAATCATTCAAAGCCCAAAGTATATCGACCAAAGGCTTGGCTATATCCGTCAGACTATACTCTACACGAGGAGGCAGTTCATTAAAAACCTCTCTCTTAAGAAGTCCATCGGCTTCCATCTCTTTCAACTGTTCACTCAGTACACGCCTGTCTACTTGCCCTATTCCTTTCACAAATTCGCTGGGACGTTTTTTGCCTTGACTGAGTTGCCAAAAGATCGGTATTTTCCATTTTCCGCTGATTGCATTTACAGCAATTTCCAACGTACACACTTTTTCTTCTATCGTAGGTTTCTTTGTTTTCATAAGATTGACTTTTTTATCCCTATGCCATAAAAATATCCCGTATTGCAGACCACTCTTTTAATTCGCAGTTTTGCAACGAAATAATATAGAACAGAAATGATAAATTTAAATAATCTTCTCCACAATCTAAAACTTCAGCTATCGGCACAATTGCCCGAAGCCATAAATACAGCATTTGAAGAATCGATCCACGATCTGAAAAAGCAGAGAATAGGCGAATCGGCACATAAGCCGGGAGATACCCTCCCCTCTTTTACACTGCCAAATACGAAAGGCGAATTAATCAATTCTGATCAATTACTATTAGAGAATGATAAACTAATTATTGCATTTTTCAGAGGAGGATGGTGCCCCTATTGCAATCTCGAACTGAAAGCTCTGCACGATGTGTTGCCTCAAATAAAGGCTAAGAAAGCAGCTTTAGTGGCTATTTCGCCTCAACTGATCGAAAAAAGTGTAAGTATGTCTGCTGATAACCCTTTCACATTCGATATACTTTGGGATAAGAATAACAAATACGCTAAGGAGTTGAATATAGCCTTCGACCTACAAGCATCTGTCGTGCGTTACTATCAACAATTGGGTATCCATTTAGGAGAATATAATGGGAATGAGGAAAACAGCCTCCCGATACCCGCAGTATTTGTGATGGATAAAAACAAAACCGTTACATTCTCTTTTATAGATGCTGATTATACCGAGAGAGTAAATATAGAGGAACTGTTGAATAGCTTATAAACTATCAATCCTTTTTTACTACTTTAGTCAAAAAGTTACATTTTAGAAATTCTTTCTTTTATATAATTACATGGAACAAAAACGAAAGGGAGCCAGATCGTTCAACGATTTATCGCAGGAAATACTCAATCAACTGAATAGTGGAGAGATAGAAAGTGCAAACCTCACCGAATGGCTGGCTGTAAATCAAACCCTATTATTACAGAATCTGCTTCAACAACATAATAAAATAGATTATCTAGAGCCTATACTTGCCGAAATAGCCAAACTAAAGAAGCAAACTACCAACACTCTAAATGAAACGATAGGTGTAGGCTTATTAAATGAAACGTCTAAAAAGAATGATTCTCAATTCTTAAAAGATATATCTTCGCACACCTCCGACACTGTACGTTGTTGGATTACTTATACCATTGGGCTAAATTCAGAACTATCTCTATCCGAAAAACTAGAGCAGATACAACCTTTTGCAGCCGATACGCATTTTGGAGTAAGGGAGATTTCGTGGATGACTGTTCGACAATCTATTATTGCCAATCTGGAAGAAAGCTTGCAAATATTTACCAAATGGACATCTTCGGAGAATGAAAATGTAAGGCGATTTACCACCGAAGCCACTCGACCTCGTGGTGTGTGGTGCGAGCATATAGAAGCGCTGAAACAGAATCCCGAATTGGCTCTGCCCATTTTAGAGCCACTAAGGTCTGACTCATCCAAATACGTTTGCGACAGTGTTGGCAACTGGCTCAACGATGCAAGCAAAACTCAGCCTCAGTTTGTTATCGATCTTTGTAAGAAATGGGAGAACGAAAGTCCCACCAAAGCAACCGCTTATATTGTAAAGAAAGCAATGAGAACTCTTAATAAATAAAACAACTCCGTTTACTCAATATTCACCGTCCATCCCTTTTGCGTTGCAATCGCTTTATCGCAAGTAGCATCGCCCGCATTATTACTCAGCGTAATAGTTCGAGTATCGGACTTAGCTGGTGGCAATTGCTGAAACATTGCATTGAGTGCCGTTGCCGATAACAACGGATTATTGGATAAAGAAATAGTATTTAATATAGCATTATTATCTAATGTAATACGAGATAAGCTATCGCATTGCGAGATTGTAAAATTCTCCATTGCAGGCAGATTGCTGAAATTTACATTTTTCAGACCCGATGTAGTTATATTTACCGATTTCAACACTTGTCCCACACTCGAAAATTCTTTCAAATGGCGGCAATTAGTCAACCTCAATTGGTTGATAGGCTGCCCTACACTATCTATCGAAATATCTAACCTCGTAATTTTAATCGCTCTGAAATTGACCGTATAATTACCTGTCGAAGCAAAAGTATATCTCAGCGGTTTCAATGGCGGTGCATCTACCACAGCCGAATCTCTATTTACAAATTCTGTAATCTTGCTTCCATCGCCCCAATTCACAATCATCTGACTGGCATGCACGATAGGTGTAAAAACCAAATTTCCCGAAAGAGCAACCTCTACATCTGTCTCTACGATTTGAGCATCGTGATCGAGAATGTATAAGAATGGCGAATAGTTATTTTGCTCACAAGATGTAACCAAAACAACCAACAGAAATAAGTAAATTATCTTATGCATAAATCATCATTTTTTGAACACCAAATATACGGCAGCAATCAGAAATAGAAAAGCCAGAATATGATTCCACTTAAAAGCCTCGTTCTTGAATACTATAGTTGTAAATACCATAAATACTGTAAGACTGACTACTTCTTGAATAATTTTTAGCTGAATCAGCGAAAAAGGACCTCCGTTTTCCTGATAACCAATCCGATTGGCAGGTACTTGAAAACAATACTCAAAAAAGGCAATTCCCCAACTGATTAAGATTACTCCCAACAGGGGCAATGCAGCAAACCACGAAAAATCTTTCATCTTCAAATGCCCATACCAAGCAATAGTCATAAAAACATTAGAAGCAATAAGCAATAGAACCGTATAAACTGATGACATTCTTTTTATTATAAATACCAACTAACTAAAATTATCGGAGCAAAAGTAAGTAATAGGAATTAGAAGTAAGTGTTTTATGCACAAATTTATTTACAATAAAACTTATCTTTGCGGCAAGATATAAGATCTAAATAAAAATATGAAAAAGATAATCTCACTACTTATTATATTATACTGCTTTGGATATACCGTAAAGGCGGCGGCTGACACTAAAGCTTTTGAATTGGTCACTCCTACTAATCTCATGGTAGACAACAGTCTATATAATAAAATTGAGTTTATCGACAGTCGATCTTTTAATGATTATCTGGGCTTTGTACAAACGTCCATATTCAATTATCAAACTCCTGTTGTTGAAGAAACGTCCTTAGAAAAACAATTAAAAAATGTATTCCAACAAATCACAACACAAAACGCTCAAAAAAGAACACTCCTCTTTCAACTAAGGCGATTATATTTCAGCGAAATTACCAAAAGTGCCAGCGAAACCGGCTATTGCCACATACGCTACAATCTATACGAGAAAAAGGACAACAGATATTACTTTATCAGCATGCTCGATACATTGGTAACCGTAAAAGCAATAGATGTTACGAGCAAATTACTCAACAAAGCATCTAATACAATAGTTTCACAGATAGCAAACAGCCTTACTCAAGAAGCTAATCCTAATCAATCGTACTCTATGGTTGATGTGCTTAACATCAATTACTTCGAAAAAGGAAACCTCAAATTATACGGTATCCATCAACTAAAGGACGGGCTTTACAAAGACTTTAAATCCTTTGCAAACCAAACACCTAAAGAGGTTGCAATAGAACCTTATTTTGAAGATAGCCTTTTAGTATCGTTCAAAGCAACAGATATTAAGACTAACAAACAGATCAAGTTTAAAACAGACGAGGTGTATGCTATTGTTATAAACGGGCAGGCATATGTATCGAATTACAAATGCTATGTACCTATTTTTAAGAAAGATGGAGAGTACCAATTTATAAACAAAGGAACGATAAGAAACAGTACCTTTTTTCATACTGTTGGAATACCAAATCCGAATAAGAAATTTAATTTCGGAAAATACTTAACAACACCTATGTATCTGGAAAAAAATCGTATAGCAGATGAGCCCATCATCATGACAGTAGATCACTTAAGCGGCGAATTTATACCAACTCCCGAAAATGCGAGTTTTTATTATTATTTTAAGTAACTAAAATTAAAACGATAAGCAATCGTCCTACATAAGCTGATGACATTCTTTTTATCACAAATAGCAACACTAACTTTACTTATTGGAGAAAAAGCAAGTAATTGACTCTAAAAAACACACCTTAAATAGCCAATAAAAAATTATATCTATAAGAAATAGATAGTAAAAGACTTCATATTTGACTAAAATATCAACCGCGGAATTTTATATAAAATTAAACAAACATCCCCAATTTTACATAAAACTAAGAAAGCAAGACTCAAAAACTTAAAAACAAACACTTTAGGTTCGAATATCTAAATTAGAACCCACTCATTTTTCTAGGTTAAAAACATATAAAACCGAAAAATAAAAACACTAAAGCCATTAACTATAAACAGCTTGCAATAACGAGAATCGTCAATTGCTATTTTGGGACTTTATTTTGCGGCATTAAGAAGTTACTATGTTTAGGTTTACCATACTTTTGCCCTGACAACGAAATATGAGATATGCTTATTATGATCTAACTCTTCATATAATCGAATAGTCTATTTTTATTATAAAACCCTATTAAAGTATTTTTTATGAAATTTCGTACACTACTAACAATCTCGGGAATTTGCTTATGTTCAACTCCCATTATTAATGCACAAGAGGCTCAGTCACCATGGACATTCGGAGTTAAAGCCGGAGTTAACTTATCAACCTTCAAGTCCGACGGAACGACTTTAAGTAGTATGGATGGAACAACCGGTTTTAATGGAGGTGTAACCGTGGAGTATGCTTTGCGTAATAATTTCTTTCTGCACTCAGGATTGGAGTTTACAACAAAAGGAGCTGATTATTACACAGCAGGTCCTTTGAATTCTATTCTTCCCGAAAATGGAGATCCTTATTGGACTTATCGCTCTATCAGTGACTCGCGAAGATTCAAATATCTTCAATTACCATTAACCTTAGGATATAGACTTCCAGTATCTAAAGATGTAAATATAGCCTTTAATGCTGGAGCTTATTTGGCAATCGGACTTTCAGGAAAAGGCACACAACAAACATGGGTAACTAATATATATGCTGATGGTGAAACAAACACCACTTATGAAGAAGGTAAAACAAGCAAAAAGGGTGATGCTGATTATGGCTTAATAGGGGGAATTGGACTAGAATACAAGAAATTCTCACTAAATGCAAATTACGAATACGGATTATCTAGCCTTGCTACCGCACGAAATTCGGAAGGTATTAATATGGGAGAAACATGGAGAAACAGAAACCTAACATTCTCAGTTGGATATAAATTTTAAATAAACTATTTCGTTTCTTACCAAAGTTGCATCTATATCGGTGCAACTTTTTCATTTTAGAAAATTGGTCAAATCAATTGGTCTTTTGTAGCTCAAACCAATTTGTTGGGTCTCCTTCGTAATCAAATACTCCTGTAAATTTAAATCCTAACTTTTTCAAAACATTTATTGAGCCATCATTCTCAGTATGGGCAGTGGCATATATAATATCAAGACCTAAGTTTTCAAAGCCATATTTCACTATCGAAGTGGCAGCTTCTGTAACGTAGCCCTTCCCCCAATGCTTCTTTTTTAAACGATAACCCAATTCATAAAAATCGGAGTGATTATTCAATGGCTCGCTGAAATACTTCAAGCCAGCCCATCCAATACACTCACCCGATTGCTTATCTACAACCGCCCAACGAGCTATACCATTCTTTTTGTATTGTGCTCGAAGCATTTCTATTACTTCTACAATTTGCTCTTTAGACTTTACAGGTTTATTATCTATGTATTTATGCACCTCGGGATCAGAGTCCATTTCGAACAAGTCATATACATACTGAGAATCAATTTCCCTTAAATACAATCTTTCGGTCTCTAATATATACTTCATTTATTCCTATTTATCAATATAATACTACTTATTCTCTCACGCTTAAACCATCACAAACCACGCTAATATGGCTCGTCTCTTCGCTTTTGGAAAAGCTAAATAAAATCGGCAAAGTATACTTAAGATCAGCAACCTTTCCGTCGACCTCCCCCGGAGACCATTTAGGCATGATAGAAATAATTCTCACTGCTTCCTGATCACAACTTGGGCTTAGACCCCTCACCACTTTGATACTCTGAACATTTCCTTCTTTTGAAACAATAAACTGAACTACAACCCGACCCTCTATTTTCTTCTTAAGTGCATCTTTAGGGTAGATTAAAAACTTTTCTATAAATTTCATCATTTCATCAGTACCCGTTGGATAAGCAGGCATTTTAACAACTTGGGGAGGATGCTCTATTCCTCGCATTACATCCAACCTATAAGCTTGTGCTTGCAACTGAATTGCAGTAAAGAATAGCATTATTAAAAATAATAGCAAGTACTTTAGTTTTTTCATCTCTTTCTGTTAGTTTAGTTAGTTTGACAAATATATACTAAAATATTTTCTTTCCCCGAAAAATAAGTTTTGGTTTTATCTATAAGTAAAATCAAGCACTTATGAACATACCCGTTTACAACTGTCTGATAGACGAAAACACAGAAGATCAAAGCGGTATCTATGCCATTTCGTTTGTAGATGTACCCGCCAACGAAATAGACTTCATTACATTAGCCAAACAGCCTAAAGAGGAAAAGCTAAATCGTGATTCTAAAAAGCAAATACTCACAGGAGCAGTACTCCGTCCCGATCAGTTAATATATCGCAACGACAACAGAGGCGAATATTACATCCAGTTTTCGGCAGATCAAATCGAAAAAATTGCACAAAAAATGATGCGTACAGGCATCGCTTTACACAATACTACACACCAACACCAAAACCCTCTGGAAGGAAATTATCTGACCGAACTGTGGATTGTTGAAAATCCGAAACATGACAAATCTCAAGCTCTCGGCTTTACCGACTTACCGAAAGGCACACTTATGTGTAGCTATAAAATCGCTGACAAAAATTATTGGGATACGCAAGTGATGACAGGAAACGTCAGAGGATTTTCTTTAGAGGGTTTCTTCTTTCAGGAAATAAAGAAAAACAAAATTAATAAATCAGTTACTAATCAAAATCGAAATGAAAAAATGAATCAAAGAAACAAGAAATCGGGAACATTACTATCTCGTATCTCACAGTTCTTTCTCGACATTCAGGCAGTAGAAAAAGCCGATGCTACAACAAGCGGAGTAGCTTACGTAATTTTCACCCTAGCCGATGGCAAAGAAGTATATATCGATGCCGACGGATTTGCAACACTCAATGAAGAACAACTTCCGGCTGGCGAACATCCTTTGGCTGACGGAAATATACTGATAGTTGACGAGCAGGGGCAATTTCTCGAAACCAAAGAAGCGTCTGCCGAAACTTCGGATCCAGCACAAGCAATAGCTCCCGAAGCATTAAGAAGAGCGTTCAGACAAAAATTCGAAGACAAAGCCATCGCCAAACCACAAGGAACAGTATCAGAAGGTACTGAATCAACAGAAATTTTGAAACAGAAAATTGCAGATCTCGAAGCTAAACTATCAGAACTTGCCGGATTGGCCAAAGAAGCAAACACAGAGGTGCAAAAGCTTCGCAGTCAAACACCAAGCAGCATGCCTGCCACAGCAATGGCCGCCTGCCGCAAATTGTCTGAGTTGAAACGCTACGAACAAATGGCACAAGCTCTTTCTATGACAATCAAAAACCGTAAATAAGGTATTCTCTATTGCTTTGTTGAGCGCAAATGCTTTAGACTGTTTATAAAACAAATTTAACAAACACATTACAAAACTTCAATTTAAAACAATATGGCAAATATGTATAATATTTCACCTCTTAGCTATCAGCCAAGTACCAATATGGATTGGTTTACGAAAGCACTATTCGGAGGTCGTTTGATCGAAAACGGTAAAATCGATGTCATCACAGGTGTAAAAGAAAGCACATTTCTTAACCTATTAAACTTCGAACATACTCTATTACAACCCGATGGTCGCGATTGTGCTTGGACTCCCGAACAAGTATTCAAGTTGAGCGAAAAGGAAGTAAAAATCAAAACATACAAAATCAACCTTGAGCAATGCATTGACGACTTAGAACGCAAACGTATCAATATCATGCTTAAACCGGGTGCAAAAAACACCGAATTGCCCGATGCTCTTGAAGAAGCTACGATGCAAATGCTTGCTGCCGAACTTAGCTCTGAGATAGAGTCTAAAATATTCACAGGAGACAGCTCAGTAGACGTTAACGATTTTGATGGTGCAGTAACCGTTCTATCAGCAAGCACTGAAGCTGTTAAGATTACAGGTTCGGCTCTTACAAAAGCAAACGTAATCAGCGAAATTGAGAAAGTATATGATGCCATTCCTGAAAATGTATTGGTAAAAGGCTTAGAATTCGACACAGTGAAAATATATGTTGCATACGAAACACTACAACGTCTAAAGATGGCTCTAGCCTCTGTAAGCAATCAAGTGATAGCAACTGCCTTTACTATCGAAACCGAAGTACTTCGCTATCTTGGAGTAGAAATAGTTCCTGTTAAAGGTTTGAATAACAAAACTATGATTGCTGCCGACATTACCAACTTCTTATTGGCTACAGACTTGTTGAGCGACACCGAAGAAATCCGCATCGGACAATTCCCCGCTCCTCACGACAGCAAAATCTTCATCGACGGACGCTTACGTCTAGGCTTTGTAATTCCATTCGAAGACGAAGTAGTATTCTACAATTAAGGTCTGTACCTATTTTCAATAAAGTTCATTAAACAAAACTAGTATACACAAACAAATACACATAAATTATGTCTTGTAAATTAACAGCAAACATTACAAAAGAAAACTGCCAATATCAAGTAGCAGGTATCAAATCAGTATATTTAATCAATTTGGATGCAAACCCAACATTCGAGTTTAAGAAAAATCCTGACGGAACTACAGCCGATAACAAAATTATCAGTAAGATTACTCTTGATGCATCGGAGTCTATCTACAAAGTAAATTTCGTGGAAGGCACAGCTTCATTCTCTGACGACTTAGCAGTAAACGGAAACGGTGGAAAATACCGCACTCACACCGTTAACTTCACAGTAAGCGAATACGACTACAATACCATGAATCAAGGTGATGCACTAAGCTTAGGCAGATTTATTGCTATCATTGTAGACAAATCGGGTCGTTCAATCGTATTAGGTCGCAACAACGGACTAAGTGCAACTTCATTCAACTACGCTTCGGGTGCCGGAGATGCCGACGCTAACGGATGGACTACTGTACTTGCAGGAACTGAATTGGAGATTGCAAAATTATTGGAAGATGAATCGGTTATCACTCCAGTTGCTCCAACAGTAGTTGTTACTCCTTGATAAACAAACGGAGTTTAATTCTATAACAAACAAAGGAGCTGTCCGAATGGGACAGCTCCTTATTTTATATATATCGATCAGATTTTTTATTTCTTGATCATCTTATGTGTATATGATTTATCTCCAATTTGAAGTTTCAATACATAAGTTCCGCTTGCTAAATGACCAACATTGATAGATGAACCAACATTAGCTTGTTTTAACACCATCTTTCCATTTGTACTGTAAACCTGAACTTCTGAAATAGATGCTCCAGACTCCAGATAAAGAATATCTGTTACAGGATTTGGATAGATACTTACTGGGCTGTTATCCAACTCTGGAGTTGCAACTTGCAAACTTCTTGTTGAAGGAACTAAGTCTACACCTATATCATTATGAGGTTGGTAAACACCTTGTTCATTATAGATAGGTGCCCATAACAAAGGATTAAATTGTGCAATGTAAACTATATCATCCACTGATTTTACGGTTCTTCCTCCATTAGGAGTTTCAATAAAATGCTGAACATATAATCCACGAATCAAGCCATTTGGCAATTCGCTATATCCTTCGGGAGCAGCTTCATTTAAACCTAATTTAATTATATCTAGTTTTAAATAGTCTCTTATGATAGTCTTAGCATCTAGTTCTGGATGTAAATTCGCCGTTTTCCAAATACATTTAACAATATAATCATCCGAATTCTTTACTGTTCCATAAGGGCTTACTCCTTGATAATTAACTCTATTAATATAGAGTTTATAACCTAGTTCCTCATTTGTCAATCGTCTTGTCAAACGTACAGTCGACCAATGATTTACTTTTATGTAATGCATTTGTGGAGCTTCAGCAATATCAAGGCCGCTCATACTTAAATTGAACGCAGCTTTTTGATTTAGTCCGTTAAAATCACCCGCTACTACCGGAATATCCTCTTGATCATCTTTCCCATCATGGTTAAGGTGCATCACACCTGGTCCATTAAATCGCGATCCATTAGGAAGAAGATTAAATCCGTATTTATTAGTATTATTGGGATCGAAGCCGTTAGTCTCATAATTCTTATCCAAAAAGTTTACTGTATTACCATAAGAATGGTAAAACCAATCGAAATAGTTTTTGGGTTGAATAACAACAGGTGGATTATTTCCGTTTGAATTATATCCGTACGAAAGGTATTGTTTAACTTCATCTTTTGATACATTTCCACACATACCAATTAGTTGTAATCCTCCAGTGATCCATGCATCTCCCCAGCTTGTTGCTGTAATTGAAGTTACTCCATTTACAGACTCTTGCATTTTGGCATTATACAAAATATATTCATAAGCTCCACGACTATAGTATTGCCCATAATATTTATTAAAATCTGATACGCTTACTAAATCTGTATAAAGAGGGTCTCCATGGTATTGGAACATTCTGTACCATGTATGAGAGTTATTGATGTCATCAGCTGTTACTTGCTTGCCATCTACCGGTTTATAAATATTTCTATCCATCCAATAGTACTCGCCAACTCTCACACCTGTGTAATGTGTAGTATCTGAGTTTAAGTTAAAAACTAAATCAACTTTATTAGGTATAAGACTATATTTAAAAGTTACTGTTTGACAATCATTACTCAACATAATACTTACTCTCTGTTCCTTTATAGAACTAGGTTTGTATTTACCTACAGGATATACCTCTGTGATAGTGTAATCACCCTGAGGCAGGTTCTCTAATTTAAGACCATCAGCTGTTAGAATATACTCTTCTTGAATACTATCTCCTTTTATGCTGTACTTTCCACCAATAAGCTGATTGTTAGAGTTACTATCAATAGCTTCAATGGTCAGACAACCCGCAACAACTTCTTCTGGTTCACCTAAGACTACCGACAATGGCAAACGATCTACCAAAAACGATTTATCAGTCAAACGCTCTACATACACATTATTTCCGTCTATAACTTGATAAGGAATCAGATTATATTTTGCATCAGCTAAGGCGGTTGGAACTTTACATGTAAAGATATTTCCTTCCACCGATTTCGTTACATCACTTACCAATAAACCCGTTGTTGGATCAAACAAACCAATTTTAATATCTGTGGCTAGGCTTGTTGCATATCTCACTAATACTTTAAAGCTTTTATTGGTAGCTATTTCTAATAGGTCTTCTTGTCCCGTACTTATTTGAAGATGATTATTCAGTTCTGCTGTTACACCTGTAAATGGAGATCCTGCCCAATTGTTTTTTACTGTTATTAGTAAACGATCAATTATATGTGATCCAGCCTTACGCGAGATTGCTTTTACTTCACCTTTCTCTAAAATATAAGGTTGGATTAAATAGCTTCCGCTAAGTAAGTTTGTTGATACTTGGCAAGTATATCTATTATTACTTTTATTACTTACAATATCCTCTATAAAGGTTCCATTACTAGCATTAAACAAACCTAAGCGAACTTCAGACATGAAGTTAGCATAGACATCGACAGTAAATTTCTCTCCTGTTTTTACTTGATAAAGGTTTTCTTCTGTTGATTTTTGGAATACCAAATTATCAATAAGAGATACTTTATATTCTTCAATTAAAAAATCTTTCCATTGTGCTGCTGCTTGGTATAATTCAACACTACCTGTAGGCACATAAAGTGTGCACGCTACTTTATCTACACCTGTAAATACATTTGCTCCTAATGCAGGAGGTGTAGGGTTTAAAGACACAAGAGTCTCCAATTTTGTGCAGTTATAAAGTCCATTGTTTCCAATTAAGCTAAGAGAATCAGGAAAAAAAAGATTTGTAACCTGGGCTCCTGAAAAGGCAGAAGCTCCGATCGTTTCTAAAACGGGGGGGAGATCAACAGTACCTAAGAACCAAATAAAGGTTCCATCATTTATTTTTTTCAGATTTAAAGGAAGAATAACATGTAAGGTGCTTTGGTAAAAACATTCTACACCAAAGTTCACTAATGAACTACATTGCGATAAATCAACACCATTCGTTATTTTACTTCGCTTAAAAACCTCACGTCCCATTGTCTCCAGTTGACTACACGAAGACAAGTCTAAACGATTAAAGATGGAACTATTAAAAGCAAAAGAATCAATCGTTTTCAGACTGGAAGGTAATATTAGCTCGACCATATTAGCTCCGGAAAAGGCAGAAGCTCCGATCGTTTCTAAAACGGGGGGGAGATCAACAGTACCTAAGAAATAAATAAAGGTTCCATCATTTATTTTTTTTAGATTTAAAGGAAGAATAACATGTAAGGTGCTTTGGTAAAAACATTCTACACCAAAGTTCACTAATGAACTACATTGCGATAAATCAACACCATTCGTTATTTTACTTCGCTTAAAAACCTCACGTCCCATTGTCTCCAGTTGATTACACGAAGACAAGTCTAAACGATTAAAACTGGAACTAGCAAAAGCAAAAGAATCAATCGTTTTCAGACTGGAAGGTAATATTAGCTCGACCATATTAGCTCCGGAAAAGGCATAAGCTGGAATAGTAGCGTTTACAATTTCCACTCCAGACATATCTAATACCTTAAGTACAGACATTTGCTTGATTGTTGTAAAGTCGGCATCATTAATTGTACCAGTAATGGTAAGATCGGTTACTTTTGTTTTATCATCTCCCAAGGAAACAGATAATGTTCCGGGAGTAGAGACATCAATTGTTTTTAACAATTGAGCATGTGAATACGTTAAACTCAGAAAGATACTGAGTAATGTTAAAAAAAGTTTGTTGTTCATCTTTTTTTGTTAGTTAATAAAATAGGAATGAGTTATTAATAGAGTTTTTTCAGCCTAAAGAGTAAAAATAAACAACAAACAAGGGGAAATTCGTAAAGTTAAAATAATTATTGAAACGCGACCTTTTTGTGTTAATTTTATGCAAATATAACATTTAAATCTAGAAAAACGCTCTTTTCCTTCTCCTTTAAAATTCAAAAAGCATAAATAGTTATGAAAAAGAACAACTTATTTATAATATAAATCTCTACTTTTGCAGTAATAAACATTAAATACAGATAAGATGGAATTACCTAGATTTTTGATCGCCGACAACGAGGAGTATCCCGAAAATACTTATGTGCTACATACCGAAAAACCTCGTTTTATTCTAGATGTAGATAGTGAAGAGTTTGAGATTCTTGATGGATCGGAAGTTGAAGAAGAAGCTATGCAGGATTTGATAGAACAAGCTTTAGGCTTTTATGAGGCTGAGCTAGACAAATACGACGAAGAGGACGAAGATTAATGCCTTAGACTCTTTTTTGCTCAAAATACAAAAGACCTTCTACTCTAAAGGTAAAAGGTCTTTTTTATTGTATATAAGTTGAGTTTATTGGTTAGATTCTTTATGCCAGATATAGATTGCCAAAATACAGTTCCATTCATAGAGGACTGATTGAACCATAAAAATATAATTACCCGACATCAGATTTAACACAAACCAAATAACATTGGAGGTAAGCCACATATACCATGCCCAAGGTTTCCGCAAAATCATTATCATTTGAGACAAAATTCCCACTACAAAGGCAAGGATATTTAGATAGAGAAGTAATGGCTGATCTTGACTAATTAAGCCCCATTGCGAACCATATAGATACAAACAAACACAACCAACTATACCCGATATGATAGTAAAAATGACGAACCCTTGATTAGTCGCTGTTGTTTTCACCCTCCCTTCTTCATCCTGATTCTCTTTTTTAGTCCATGTAATAAGTCCTACAACATGAAAAAGCAGATAATATCCTGCACTAAATACTAATCCTATATTGCGGAATTGAAGTTGAGAATACATTTCGCCCAGATTGGCGGTTATACCCAAAACATTTCCTGATATTGGCTTACGAAAGGCTAAGGAAACTACTGACAGATATCCCAAGAGAGCGGTTATAGAATATATAGCAACATTAGAAACCGTATCTTCACCTCTAGCCAATATACCATAAGCTGTATATGAGGTAAGAATAACAGCAATAGCAAACCATATTTGAGTATGCCTTACGCTTCCTTTGCCTGTCACATAATCGAGAAATACTACGATTCGTCTCATCTCGTTTTATTATATATTCAGAATTTACTTTTTGCTGATATAATCCTGCAAGGCTTGTACATACGAATTAAAAGCTGCAATACCATTTTTGGTTATTTTACAAACAGTACGAGGTCTTTTACCATCTATAAATTTGCGGACTTCAATGTATTTGGCTTCACTTAGCTTCTCGATCTGCACGCTCAGGTTACCTGCTGTTGCCCCCGTCTTTTCCCGAATGAAGACAAAATCGGCTTCCTCAACCGACAATAGTAATGATACTATTGCCAATCGTAATTGAGAATGCAATAACGGATCGAGTTCTTTAAACATTAGATTCTGCTTTTCGATTTAGAATATGTCCGGGAATAACAAAACCTAAAATCATGGATACTGATAATATAATAAACTCAAAATCAATATTCTTGATGAATGAGTATTGTAAAACGCATAAAACTGCTCCCAACCAAAAGATACAAGCTCCATAGAAATAAGGTTTGAAGCGGTACACTTTTGCTGTAACAAATAGAGCCAACCCAACCATAATCATTATTATAGGAGTAATAAACAGGTATGGAATATATGTATTCCAATTAATGGCAATAAAAAATATAGAGCAGATAAATAATAGGTTCGATATAAAGAAACCTAACCAGATAAAGCCTACAACCCTATCGAGATGGGTAATCACAAGTGCTTCTTTAGCTTTTCGAGACTCATTCCAATAATTACCAATAAACACAGGTATTGTTATAAGCCATACATAATTAGCATAATAAGCGGGCTCTAGAACTTGCAGAAGAATAAAATCTGATATTGCCAATATAGCAATTACGTATCCCCACAATATAAAGCTGTTTCCTGCTCCTTTTCTAAAATTATTGCGTGCCTGAGTAATCATTTCATTGATTAACTTCAAGCTATCTTGTTCATTAAAGTTATTTTCCATTGTTTGTATATAAGTAATTTCGTCTCTTTACTACAACTTTTTACAGCTATGACAATAGCTTATTACTGTGCTTACCAAAGCTATAAAAAGTCTCAGACTTTAATAATGTATAAAGATATATATTTTTGAATAGTGTAAGATAGGTTTATAATCTTATTGACACTTTGTGAGTAGCATTGTCAGAAAATTCTTTCCCCAATGAATTTCGCTTGTTAAGTTTTTCTTTTCATTGTAAAGGGCTTCCGATTTCTTTAATTCTCCACAATAATCTTTACCCGATTGCAAAAACGAAGGTAAGTTTTGCTCAAAAAAGGCGAGTAAAAAAACAGGGCGGGGATTACTGGCATCCAATTCTATTGCTTTCTTGTAGTTAGACATTACATCGTTATAATACTTTGCACCGTTTGTTGCAGGGTCTGTCACAATCAAAGCACTATAATAGTATCCCCATAAGGTACTTAGTTCCGATTTGTTTACACCTTTGAGCTTTTCCAACTGATTTAATCGCTCTTTAGCCTCAACTAACAAATTAAGATTATCTTCTGATTGGGGATTAAGGTATATCATTTCCAGATTATTATAAGCCACATAATAAATAGGTAACCATTGGTCGGAATACTTTTGAGCAATACGATCAAATTGATTACGGACTTGTTTTATTGAACGAATAGTTTTTGCTGTATCCATTTTAGTAATGGCATTCTCCAGACCTTTAGTATATACTTCATCTGTAGATTGAGCAGATAGAGATATAGTAAGCAAAGTGAAAAAGAACAATAAACTGATTTTTAAACTTTTCATAATTAAGTGTTTTTGTTTGATTTAATTCAATCATGTTTTTATTTATACGATAATACAGAGGTCTTGAACCTCAGAATGTAGATGGGTCATAAGCCGTTTTCCCTCCAAGCGTTATAAAAAGACCGATTACAAAGAATTGGTTTCTATCCGATTGTATAGCTACTCTATCGAATTTTCCGGAACTATTTTTTTGAGATGAATAATTATATCCAAATACATTGGAACGATTCAAGACATTAGAAGCCGATGCATACACAATCACCTTTTTATGGGCCAGATAGGTTACACAAAAATCGAGACTATTATAAGGCGAAGTTTCAGAATTCATAATTCCCGCTTTATTAGGATTGTGATAGGGGCGTCCACTTGCAAACCGATTAGTTACTGCCCATATCGTTTTATATTTAAATAGGTTATATTTCAAGGTAATAGAAGCATTATGCTGAGTCACATATTCGGGTGTAACTTTCTCGGTATATTTCAGAAAGCTACGTTTCGAATTATTATACGAATAAGCAAGTGTATATTGCCAGTTCTTCAGGAATTGAGTATCGCTAAAAAACAAATCTACACCGTTGCTAAAACCTTTACCTGAAGCTTTGTAGTTGTAATTACTTCCAGTCACTAGGTTATCGTATGTTTTGTGATAAAGCTCAGCTCGATATACTTTGTTTTTAGATTGATGATGTACTCCAAAAAGAAAATGCTGACAAATTTCAGTCTTCAACTCATTATTATACAGGAGATAATCTCGATCTGCTAACTGTTGATATTTACCATAAGTAGCCAAGATAGTATAATCATTGTAAGCATAGCTAAGAGATATTCGGGGAAGTACATTCCATGATTTATTTATAGAAGTATATTCTAATCGGGACGATATGTTCAAAAACAGATCAGAGGCTAGTATAAAATCATTCATCACATATAGTCCGTTTATAGAATGGTCGATATCCGAACTAAAGGTTGCAGTGTCGGCATAAGAAAAGTTGTATGCTCTTATCATCGACTCAGCTCCAACACCCAATTTATAGGTATCGCTAAAGCGTTTAGAGATTTTTGTTTTTAAATGTAATTCCGATTCTTTCATCCCTACCCTGTCTTCGGCAACCAATCCGCCCATTATTCTTTTATCATTTACAGAAAGTGCTGCTCCTGAGAAGAAATTGAATCCTGATTTTGATTTCGTTCTAAATGTTGTATTCAAATAGGTATTGTCTTCATTGAAATTAAGATTTCGTTCATTGGTCGAAAAGTTATTCTTTGTGACTCTTTCAAATCGGGTTTTATCATAAGCGAAATAAGTTTTAAGAACCGAATTTTCTCCTATATTGAATCTTAACTGATTTTGTGCCGATAATGTAGAGTAAGGTTTAATCCATTCCCCACGACCTCTTGAATACAGAAAATTCTCATAAGGTCCCAAATTGGTATAATCCACATTAAAAGAGGCTGAAGATTGTGCCCACGATTTAGTTCCTCCTGCGCCTGCACCCACATTTAATATACTAGCTCCTAGTTTTGAAACACGACTTTCGTCCTTAGTTGATAATGGTAGAATACTAGACAGACCTTGAGAATATTCGGAAGAATAACCTCCTAGTTGAAAGCTGATTCCATCAAATAAGAAAGGTGAATAGCGACCTCTGGCAGCCGTATTTTCGGGTGTCGAAGAATATGGATTCAACACATGCATATCATCTATGTAGGTTTGCGACTCTCGGCTTTCCCCTCCCCGTACAAGCAATTTACCATCTGTTCCTGCCGCCTGTACTCCAGGCAAAACAGACATTGCTTTATACAAATCGCCATCTGATCCGGCAACAGTAACCAACTCAACTGCACTTTTGAGATTATCGGGAGAGCCTCCCTTTAATTGAAAGCTACTTGCTGAAACTACAACTTCTGATAATACTTTAGCGTTTGGTTTCAATACTATTATAAGTTTATCTTGTTGTGGTATGTTTATTTCTTTGCTATAATCTTCATACCCGAGTAAGGTTGCCTTTAAAATGACTGTTCCAAACGCTGATGTTTCTAATTCAAACATTCCATCTTCTTCGGAACTTGTTCCATCTATAGTTCCTGCTATTGACACATTCACAAATGCGAGTGGAGCATTATTCTCATCACTGATTAACCCTTTGACTGTATTTTCTTGTCCGTATAAACTCATATAGGCACTAATAAAAATTAATTGTACGAGGCAGATATAAATTATTTTCATTGCTTGTTTTTCAATTTCACTCCACAAATATAAATAAGTTTACATTATAAACTATATTAATATGTAAATAATTTTACACACCACATATCAAAAACAAATGAATTTATCTATACAATAAAAAGATGGCCTATAAATTGACAAAAGGTATCGATAATGTTCCAGAATATAATTTAGGGGGAATATCAAATATTTGGCTACTTAACATAGACGATTTTAAGGCATATCAGTTTCGAGATGATAGCTTATATAATTCAGGCTATGTAGATGAAGTCTATAAAAGCAATCCCTTTATCGAATTGGGGCGTGTAGACGAAACCAATCTAAAAGAAACAATAGGAAACGGAATATACAAACAAGAACTCAACACTTTTGTTCGCACGTTGAGCGAAGAGACTTTGAACTGGCTTCAATATGCTATGCAGGGAAGATACTTGGTTATTTTCCGAACAATGCACGATCGCTTTTTCACTTTTGGATCAGATGGAGGGGCAAAACTTTCCTACTCAGCACAAACCGGACAAATGGGTGATGTAAATGGAACAACGATCAAACTAGAAAAGAACTCTATCTATCCCATGTTCGAAGTTAATGGTGATACTTTAAAGACAAAGGTGCTAGGCAGTGAGTTTCTTTCGTATATAACTACCGAAAAAAGCGATATCATAAATACAAATTACTTAATAGAAATTCCATGAGTAACAATCTTCGAATTATTAAAATCAGCGATCTGCCAGACAGCAGAAGCGTAGAATCAACGTACTTTTTCGGATACGACTCCGACCCCAACAAACCTTTAAATGAACAATCTGTCAAAATTCCATTTTCGGCTGTTGCCAAAGCTTCGAATGAAAGACGGATAGGTATTGTTATGGAGACCAATGAGCAAGTCATTCCTATTGGCGAAAAAATGAAAATAACAGAAGCCAGAGGCAATAATCTGGGCAGCTTAAAAATTAAAGCAAATAATTCTTCTACTAATTGGACTCCAGTCCCACTAAAGGATAATACTATAAGCATAGACCTCAGCAGTTATGTAGATGCTGGGGTTGATGCTTTGATTCAGATAGAAAGAACTAGTACTGATAACACAGCTACTGTTTATTTATTCACTAAAATATTAGAATAACAATTATGATTTACGAAGTAAAACAAGCAAAAAAAACATACAAAATCGATGACCTAAAGCCGTTCAATCAACAATCGCAAGAATTTCAGTCCGCTTTTCATGAAGCCGAGAAAATAACAGCTGATGGAATTTTCATGGTCGAATTTGACAATGCAACAGCATCGCTATTCACCAAATCAAATAGAGTATTAATATCATTAAATGAAATAGAAAATGAAAACATTTGATTGGAAAGATAGTTATGTAACAAATGGAGGAGCAAATATAGCTGGTTATGCTAAATATATTTCAATACTTGGTACCCAAACGGGAACAGGAACTAGGGAAAATCCGTATCCAGCAAATAAATCACTAATTAATAGCGACGCTAATATGGTATTAAGCAATGGCTTATTTCAAAATTTATATTTATATGCTATTCCGTATATCGTTGGTCAATCAATAGAATCAACTATAATAGATCCATTTAAAACAACAGATAATCAACTACATGGAATAAATTTAACATGGAAATCAGTTACAACAACTAACCCTAGCAACTTAAAGATGAGTGTTTACGGAAAGAATTGCATCTATGATAATTTGCGAGTATTATCTAGTTCTGGTAACCCCATTCCACAATCACCAGCAGAAAAAGCTGTTATTAACTGTATACAAAAAGGCAAAGCATATGTAAGAAATATAATTGGCAATCCTGTCAACTTTCTATTCTGTGTACAAAATACTTTCGTTGATTGTGTTATGGCAGAAGAAAGTTATTATGCAATATTAACTGGAAGTTCCTTATTTAACAGGTGTACTTTTAATATCGACCAAACATCTTTAGTAGCAACTACTACAATAGCTCAATATAATGGATTTAATAACTGTTTATTTAAAATTGGAAATGAAACAAATGCAACATCATTAACAGGTAATACAGAAAGTGAATTAAGAGCGAATTTTGTTGCTCGCTGTGTTTCTCAAGGATTAGAAGTACCAACTATAAATGATTTTGGAACTGACATAGCTGCTGGTCGCTGGATTTTCAGCAAGACATCCGTATCGGGAGACTATATTACTATAAAAGATAGTGAAATAGATAAATTCTCCAAAACAAGAGGTATATATCTTGGACATTCAGATATAGCCCAAAGAGTTATCCCTATAACTACAGCCTTAAACATACCAGCTTCTATAAGTGCTGAAATGCCAAAAGAAAACGTAGTAATTCAAAATGACTCTATTTCTTTAAATATAGCCGATGTAACACAGAGAACAGAAGCTTACGTTGATAGCAAAATTATTTGGCTTGGAGGATTATGCAAATTAAAGGACTTAAACATTATACATAATCTACCTGAGTTCGCAGGGATATCACCAGATAGCTCTTATGGACTTGCTAAAGACCCTACCGAAAAAAATAAGTTACAACCCAGTACTCATTATATTGTAAGATCAAAAAGTGGATATAATGCAATTAGTTCTATAAGATACAATAACGTAGTATATTCATCTTCCGTATTATTACGAAAAAATGTCTTTTTAACCAGTAATATAACACAACAACCTGCATATACGGATGAGAGTGGACAACCAGAAGTATTTCAGGTGCTTGATATGTCAAATCAAAAAAGTATTCAGGCTCGCTTAATGCGTGAACTTCCTACTGCCACAATTACATCTGGCAATTTACAAAAAGATTATTGGTATTTCGTAGAACCCACAAATTTGAACGACTTAACAGGGTATGTTACCTACAAGCAAACTAAAAGACCAGCATTAGATTCTTTCTTGGCTGACTCAACAGCAACTTTTGAAACGACAGCCAATGTTCGCTTGCGAAGATGCTGGAAACAAGATTATAATCACAGCACCGAAACTACAGACAAAGCCTTTTGGGAAAATAAACAAAAGCCTTATTATTTCGATATTGCGAGTAATGATCTTAGATGCTTGTTAAAAGATAGTAATCCACTTTCTGTTGAAATGGCAGTAGGTGAGGATGGGAAATATATTGCATCTGGTCATGTTGAGTTTTATAATGCAATAACAGGAGCAAGTGGTATAAAAATACCTCCATATGATATCATTGTAGGATCATTCTTACAATTAAGAATACCAATAACAACTATAAACCCTATGTAATATGGCAGACTTCGACAATGGTTTACCCCCTCTAAACACGGATCTGACAGGTAAAAGAATCTCTAATATAACCTTAGATAGTTCTGAATATAAAGCAGCAGAGAGTCAGAGGATACAAACCATAAGTATAGATACTGATGAACCTAAAGAGCTAGAACCACAATCGATAGAGTCTATTACTATAAATACAGAAAAGGTAGAAGGCAATGTAAAACCATACTCTATTAATAATATAGTACTCGCTACCGAGCCTGAAGGTAAAAACATCGTTCTATTTTACTTATAAATATAAAGACTTCAGGTTAAAGATCCATTGCAGAATAAATCATAAACTTGTCTGCAACCTCAATTAAAAACTGTGTCGAAGTAAATTACTCTTCTCGGCACAGTTTTTTCGTTAAAAAAGGCGTAAGGCCACACCCCTATTTTATCTATAAGGTAGAAATATAAACCTATATAAATATGACACAACTTTTAATTAATTCATTTCTGAACAAGGATTATGAAGTACTAACTATCAAACTAGAACTAGTTATCATTATGTGGGTAGTTGTACTCATAGCCATTATCATAGACCTCATATCGGGACTACGCAAAGCTACTCTTTTGGGAGAGATACATACTTCATATGGATTTCGTCGTACGGTAAGTAAAATGGTACAATATTATGGACTATTATGCTTTGCTTTTATGTTCGATGTACTAGCATCCTTAGTATTACCACTATCTTATTTTTCGATGTTAGCTAGTTTCTTTCTGGTATTTATAGAAGCAAAATCGGTATTGGAAAAAGCTCAGGATAAAGACAGACGAAAAATAAATGAAAGCATAAAAGACCTAGTAATACTCATCGAAAATAAAGACAATCTACTGAAAGGAGTATCAGAAATACTCAAGAATTCGGAAAACCATCAAACAGAACAACATGATACTAACTAACGATCAACTAAAGAAGATGTATCCATTCTCGACTGAGAAAAACAGGTTGAAATATTTACCTTACCTCAATCAATTCATGCCACTCTTCGAAATCAATACACAAGCCAGAGCAGCTGCATTCTTAGCACAAATTGGGCACGAATCGGGACAGCTTTTCTATAACGAAGAGATAGCTTCGGGCAAAGCTTACGAAGGCAGGCTTGATCTTGGAAATACAGAAAAGGGTGATGGCATAAAGTTTAAAGGCAGAGGGTTGATTCAGATAACAGGAAGAGCCAACTATCAAAAGCTAACAAACGAAATAAGAGGACTACCCTTAGGTGTCGATTTTGTAGACCAACCCGATCTACTCAAAGAACCCGAGTATGCTGTAAAATCGGCTTGCTGGTGGTGGCACAATCGTAAGCTAAACGAGTTAGCAGATGGTGATTCTGAAGCCAACTTTAAACGAATCACACGCATTATTAACGGAGGTTATAACGGATACACAGACAGATATAAAATATGGCAACGAGCAAAACAGATTCTAAACCAATGAAAAAGCAAACTCTATACATAATATACGCACTCATCGGTTTCATATCCGGATTTATAATTGGTAGACAAACCTCGCAATCAGAAGAATCTATTAAATACATAAAAGGGGAGACGATAGAGAAACTAGTAGAAATACCAATACCCTACGAAATAGAAATACCTTCAAAACCCATTTATTTATACAAACAGTCGGATACAGTATTCAACACTATTACAACAGAAGTAGATACCAACGCAATATTAAACGATTGGATAATAAAACGAAGCTACAAAAAAAATCTTTTTGACAATCAACATGGAACTTTAGCGATAGATGCTTCCATACAATACAATCAATTACAATCACTTAAATACGAGTTCACCCCTATACAAAAAGAAATATCAATCAGAAAAGAGCAAGTGTGGATGCCTTATACAAGCATATCGTACAGCACATTGAACTATATAGGTATGGGCGGAGGTATTTTTTATCACAATCTGGGCTTAGGAGCCAAGTATGTAACAGACTTTAAGCAGAAAGGCGTAGAGTTTGAACTAAAATATAAGTTCTAAAAAGTCTACAACTGTAACTGAATAAACTGTGTCAGCAAGCTATAAGTATTAACTATAGTTTACTGACACATATTTTATGCGCGAATTTAATTCAGAGAAACACTGCAAAAACATGTAACCTTTTTAATCTATTGCGTCTTATTTAGAAAGAGAACTAATTAACTGATATTTGCAATGAAGAAACAAATTATACTATCGCTGATTGTCTTAACCATCGTTTCTTGCGCCTCAAATATTGCTTATGGACAAGATAAAAAAAGTGAAACCTTAATTCATGAATCTATTCGACTTGAAACTGATAAGATTTTAGACAAGTTAATTGAAATTAGAAGAGATTTTCACAAATACCCGGAAGTTTCGAGTGAAGAAAAGAGAACACAAGAAGTTATAAAAAAACATCTATTAGAATTAGGTTTTCAAGTTGAAACAGACATCTACGGGTATGCCATTGTAGGCATTCTAGAAGGAGATAAAAAAGGAAAAAAGATTGCTTGGCGAGCTGATATGGATGCTTTACCGGATAATTCTCCTGATAATGTTGATTTCAAATCTATAATACAAGGTGCTAAACATAGTTGTGGGCACGATGTGCATCTGGCAATTGCATTAGGAATAGCAGAGGTTCTTTCAAAAAACAAAAGCTCTTTACAAGGAACAGTCTATTTTATTTTTCAGCCGGAAGAGGAAACCTTTGAAGGTGCAAAAGGTATGCTTGACAATAAATTGCTCACTAAATTTGAGATTGACGAGATTTACGGACTTCATATAATACCATTACAAGTGGGACAAATAATGGTAAAGCCAAACGAAATGTATGCCTACCAAAAAGAAGTAAGAATAGAACTTAAAAATACGCTATCCCAAGAAGAAACAAAAGAACTTGCAACAAAGATCCGCAATTCATTAGTTAGAGCAAAGGATGGAAGTAAGCCCTGGGAACTCCAATTGCTTGTTGACCCTGAGATTGGATTGGCAAGCCCGAACTCTATTTTCAAGGACTTTCTGATTGCAGAAGAAAATTTTAGAATTCATTCTGAAAATGACAAAATACAGATTGATGCTCAATTATATGAAACAGATTCAGCCAGATTACAGAATATCATTCCTATTATAAAACAAGTAATTAAAGACCAAAAGTATTCTTCTCAATTACTTTCTGTTTCATTTATAAGAGGAAATCCAATTGTTATAAACGACCCTAAACTGACAAATGCTTCCATAGATATACTCAGCAATATTTATGGAAAACAGATTGTTGCAACGTGCTATGGACAAGTGCCTTATTCCAATGACGACTTCGCCTATTTTCAACAAAAAATACCCGGAGTTTACTTCTTCCTCGGAGGTTCTAATTTCGAAAAAGGAATTATATCAATGCCCCATTTTCCTAACTATGGAGTGGATGAAGAGTGTATCAAAATTGGAGTCAAAACATTTTCGTCTTTGATATTCGAGAGACTGCAATAAGAGGCAGTCTTATATCTATCTCACAAAATACAAACAGCAATTCAAATAGTATCAATACAGTATAAGTATCAATTTTGTCTCAACAGCCTTCAATAAAAAGACATATATGAACAAAAATAATTACACCATAAGCTACACTAAAAGCTTTGATAGAGTAAGAAGTATCTCTATTTCTTATCTGAAATGTCTTTTTTTACTGTTCCTCTTAGTATCATTCAATGAAGTAAAAGCACAATCGCCAGAGATGATTACTGAAAATATCAGCTTTAATAGTGAGGGAGTCACATTGGTTGGCACAATCTACAAACCTCAGCATTCGCATGCAGCCGTAGTTATTGTACATGGGTCTGGTCAGGAATCTCGCACGAAGGGTTTTGCATCACTTTTGGCTAAAAATGGAATTTCGGTGTTAACCTATGACAAACGTGGAGTTGGCGAATCGGGAGGAATTTATGCAGGTCCCGAAGTAGGCACCAATAACATCGATTCGGCTAACCTCACCCTATTAGCTAAAGATGCAAGCGCCGCCATAAATGTACTTCATCAGCAAAACAAGGATGTACCTATTGGTTTAGTTGGTTTTAGTCAGGCAGGGTGGATTATTCCTATTGCCGCAAACAACAATTCGCTTGTAGATTTTATGGTATTGTTTAGTGGATCTCTGGTCCCAACTCTTGAACAACTTCGATTCCAGTTTTTCACGGAAGGAAAGCCTAATTTTTGGGACAACCATACCGAAGCTGAGGTACGCGAACATGTACGGGATGATGCCGATCGTTATCAATTTGCAAACACCGATCCTTGCGATGCCCTCTGCACACTTTCTATTCCGGGGCTTTGGCTTTTTGGTAACAAGGATGTGCAAATACCAGTCGGATTATCAATGGAGCGTCTCAACGCACTCAAGGCGCAGGGGAAGCCTTACGAATACTGCTTATTTTCAACATTAGGTCATAACCTTACATTTTCTGACTCTACTGAACCTATTAACATTGCTATTCATTGGATTAAAAATAGACGGCATTACATAAAAAACAAGTAACAGTAGAAACTAGAAAGTCAACTTTCCTTATTTATCCAATATAAACCTTTGTTCTTTCACAAACAAAGGTTCTCAGCTAAAACGATTTAGAAAACAATCAATTACAAACTAGCACAAGAGTTAAATCAGTATATTTCTTTGGTGATTCGAATTATTTATTTACATTTGTTAAGGTTTAGGATTTATCATATTTGAGCTATGAAGCAACTTATTATCATCGTGTTATTTTTCTGCTGCATAACAGGCATTTCTGTTGGTGGGAATTATCATGGCTCTCCTCATCCTGAATTCTTGAATCCTACTTCTAAGGATGGTAATAGGTATTCCTATGTTATATCCACCACGAGCGAAGCTATTCTTATTTCTTCTATTCCAGAGGGTTCGCATATATGGGTATTTAATCCTTCGGGACAAAACATCTACAATAAAGTAGCAAAAGAAAGTTTTGTTACAGTGCCTATACGCTCGAAAGGTGTTTTCATTATCAGAATAAAATCCTCTAAAGAAATCTATACAACTAAGGTTATTGTAAAATAAGAGAAGTTATAAACGTCATCTACTTTTTAACTTTTTAGTAACCTTATTTTCATTTTTAAGTGAAATTCTTAACTTTTTAGGCTGTTATTTTTCAAGATAGCCTCCCTTCCTTTTGTGTCTTTTTTCATAACTTTACATGAGATTAAACGACGCATAGTTTCTCGTTTTTTATTAAAAAAATAAAAGCTTTTAAAGCCTGAAACCTCGCATCTATCATTATACGAAAAAAGCATAAAACAATGAATGTGAAAAAATTTCTTACATTTCCTCTCTTGTTGGCAACCTTCTCTATTTTTGCCCAATCGGGAAATCAGACTCAAGTAAACCGTCCCAAATTAGTAGTTGGTATTGTAGTAGATCAAATGCGTTGGGATTACCTCTACCGATACTATGACAGATACAGTAACAATGGTTTTAAACGTATGCTGAACGAAGGTTTCACGTGCGAAAACACCATGCTCAATTATGTACCATCCTATACGGCAATCGGGCATAGTACTATTTACACAGGCTCGGTTCCTGCTATACATGGCATAGCAGGCAACGATTTTATAGTACAGGCTACGGGGCAATCGCTATATTGCACACAAGACGATAATGTAAACAGTGTAGGCACTAAAGACAAGAATGCAACTGCCGGAAAAATGTCGCCCTTTAATCTGAAAGCCAGCACCATAACAGACGAATTGAAACTTGCTACCAATTTTCGTTCCAAAGTAGTAGGTGTTTCTATTAAAGACAGAGGAAGTATACTTCCTGCAGGACATGCTGCCAACGCTGCTTATTGGTTCGATGGAGAATCGGGGAACTGGATTACAAGTACATGGTACATGGACGATCTACCCAAATGGTTGAAAGAATTCAACAGCAAAGAAGTAGCTAAAAAATATCTCGATCAAAATTGGAATACCCTCTACCCTATTGATACTTATGTACAAAGCACAAGCGATGATAATATCTATGAGGAAACATTCAAAGGCATCGATAAAGTAAAGTTCCCAATTAAAACATCCGATCTGGTAAAAAAGAATGGCTTGGGACTTATCCGCACCACTCCTTATGGCAATACATTGACTTTGGATGTTGCCAAATTAGTAATCGAAAACGAACAAATGGGCAACAATCAAGTTACCGACTTTCTCGCTGTCAGCCTATCGTCACCCGATTATATTGGACATCAGTTTGGACCCAACTCGGTAAAGGTGGAAGACAACTATCTACGTCTGGATAAAGACTTAGGTGACTTTTTTGCATACTTAGATCAGAAAGTAGGAAAGGGCAATTATACTGTATTCCTTACTGCCGACCACGGTGGTGCACATAACGGACAATTCCTTAGGGATAATAAAATTCCCGCAGGAAACTGGGATGTAAAAACAATCAATAATGGATTGAATAAATTTCTGGCAGAAAAATTTGGTGTAGATAATCTAGTCTATAATTTATACAATTATCAGGTAAACTATAATTACAAGCAAATCAACTCATCTATCGATATGGAAGATTTGCGTGAAGCGTCTATCCAATATCTGCAAAAAGTTGAAGGTGTGGCTTATGTAGTAGAAACCGCTAAGGTATCGGAAGCAACTATTCCTGCCGTTATCAAAGAAAAGATAGTAAACGGATATAACAGAGATCTTTGTGGCGAAATACAAATTATCCTAAAACCGGGATGGTACAGCGACAGCGATTTAAAAGGTGCTACACATGGCACATGGAATCCTTACGATACACACATACCATTGGTGTGGATGGGTTGGGGAATTAAACAAGGATCGTCGAACACCGAGGTTTACATGACAGATATAGCTCCAACAGTTGCTGCACTGCTACATATACAAATGCCAAGCGGATGTATAGGTAAGCCTATCACCGACTTGTGGAAGTAAAATCGAAGAAAACAAATAGTAAATGAACTATATAGAAAATCTTGAAATTGGCGGTTTTAATTTCATCCATAGAGAAAACCCTCGAGATTTACCTGCTGAAATACTCAAACGATACCAGAATATTCCAGAGGATTACTTGATTTTTCTGAAACAGTTTGAGCTAATAGCCACAGACGACGATACAACATGGTTCAACTCAATTGAAGATTTTAATGGTGAATCTGAAAATGTATTTACATGGAACGATTTTGAATTGCAAAGTCTCGAAATTTATCACACAGGTGAGAAGGAATCTGAAAATGTACGGAAATTCTGGAACAACCATCTCCCGATTGTATTATCGGTGAAAGGCGAATATCAATATTTGGCTATTTGCTTGGAAAACGATCGACATGGAGAGATAGTTTATGGTCTTGAACCCGAATTTGAAGAAGTTACAAAAGTTTGTGATAACTTTGAACAGTTAATGGTATTGATAAGAAATCCGTTGAGTAACGAAACTCTCAAGTATTTTGTATGACATCAGACTATTAGATGAAGAAGACAAGACACTAAATAACAAAATAGGTATAAAACAATAAGACCAGATGCTTAATATTATATTATCGACATTTATCTTTCTTTCCCCTTTCTTCCCGAATGACAATGTAGGAAACAGTCTTCAAGACGGAGATCTTATATTTCAGGAATCTTGTAACGGAGATATGGGCGATGCCATAAAAGATGTAACATCAGGCATAGAGGGCTATAATTTCACACATGTGGGCATTGTATATATTGATGCTACAACCAATGTGGTGTATGTTATTGAAGCCACACACCCTAAAGTGCGTATAACACCCTTGCAGGAATATATACACCCAGAGGATGCCAAATGTGCTCCAAAATCGGTTGTCGGACGTTTAAAGCCTCAGTTCAGAGCTTTAATACCACAAGCTTTGGAAGAAGCAAAGAAACTGGTAGGCAAAGATTACGACGATGCTTTCGACCTCAGCAACGATCAATATTATTGCTCGGAACTTATTTATGACATTCTACTCAAGGCAAATAATAATGTACCCATATTTCCATTGAATGTAATGACTTTCAAATCGAAGGAAACGGGTGAATATTCGCCCAATTGGGTCACACATTTCAAGAAGCTGGGCATACCTATACCCGAAGGCGAAAAGGGTATAAATCCCGGAGCAATGTCTCAACAATCGGATATCATCGATATAATAAACTAACAACCAAAAGAGTAGAAATTGAACTTCTACTCTTTTATTTTTTTTATTACTTTTGTTAGCGTTAAAAAACACATCACACTATGCTAAAGAGAATCTCTGTTACAATTTTCACACTACTAGTCCTATATTCTGGAGCCAAAGCTCAGAACATGAAAGAGGACATAAAAAAATACATAGAAAGTATTCAAAGTATTGAGGACGCCCGCGATAAACTGGACGAACAAATAAAAGCTATCGATTTTATAGAAAGCATGCATAGCCTGCAAAGTATAAAACTTATGTCGGCAGACGAGGATGAGGAAGATAGTAACGAGGATGAGGATTACAAGCCAGCCATTTCTATTCCTACCCATATAAATGGTGATAGTATAAAAGCCAAACTTGCAAATTATTTTCAGAAAATATCCTTCACTCAAAACTTAACACCTCCAACGTCTGAGTTTAGAAGTGGTTATGATGCTTCCGACCTTGCACTTATTTTTGGTATCCCCCTATCCAACCCAGATGCTCTGATTAATCTTACAGCTCATAAAATATATTACGCAGATGGTACAATTGAAAGTCCCGAGAAAGAATTATTCCTAAAGCAATATCAGGAATTTGACCACGCCCGATTTATTGACAGTATGCAAGTAAAGATGGTGCTACATTATCCTACGGCTGTACAAAAGATATCCTTATCGGCAGAGCAGACGTCTGTTGAAGACAGCACTATACAAATGACCTCTATCCAAAACCGAGAAGCCAGCCTTACATTATCCGAAAAAGTTTATAACAATCTGATAGTAATACAAGGTATCGACAATAATGGTAAGGCATTAGACCATACCTCTAAAAGCACATCTTCTAATTATTCACCATCCACAAGTATCTATTTTCAAGAAGTAGCTAAAGAAAGTCAGGTAATAATTGACAATATAGACAATAAGAAATACGCTTCGTTTGACGATCTAAAAAAAGACATGCTTCAGAGACTATCGTCTATTGAAGCCCCCGAAGAAAGTCAACACTATACAGCATGGGTACAATTCAAGAGAAAAATCAAAGGCGTTGATATATATTATACAACACAACAAGATAGTATAGAGATATCTGAAACAATTTCCAATAGAGATTTATCTAGGTCTTCAAAAAAAGGTTTTCATCTAGCCAGTGACTCTGAAACCTACAAGTATGGTGTTGTAGACAATACGGGTAATTGGATTATCGAACCTCAATTCCTTTGGTTGAAACATTTCAACGACCTCTTTTTTGAAGGAGAGAAAGATGAGAACGATCAAGACTATAAAACTTATAAACTGGATATTGAAAAACGAATACTTGCACCCTATAAATACCAAATAGCAGATACCATATCGGGCAAGTATTATGTGGTTTATGAAGGTGAATCTTCGGATAAAACAGGACTGATGGATAGAGACGAAAAGATAATAATACCTCTCGAAAAATATTCTATTTACTCTCCTCTGAAAAATCTGTTCATTGTGAAAGCTAGTAATGGAGAAACTATTAAAACCGGTTTGTACAACGAATTGGGTGAAGTAATACTACCTGAGATATACTATCCGATAAATGTTGGAGAAGATGGCTATATATACGCCTCCATCTATGATAATGAGAGGCTATTAACTACCATATTTGATACTGATATCAAACAAATAACAAAGGATAAATGGAGTGCACAAAATCAATTCACCCCTCACTCCGATCTGGTATTAATTGAGGATGAAAACGGGAGTAAGTTCTATATCAATAAACAAGCAGAGATAGTAATTCCACAATCAAACGACTATGAGTTCGACAATGAGTTCTGGTTTGGAATGACAGTTGTTGAGCAAAAAGACCCCGAAACGGAAGAATATAAATACGGGTATATTGATACAAAAGGTAAGCTAACAATTCCCATTGAATATGACAGAGCCCTACCCTTTCAGGGCGAATACGCTTATGTAGAGAAAGATGGCAAAGCCATGCTTATTGATAAAAACAACAATATCTATAAAGCATTACCACTTATTATTGGCAGTTGGGGATATGTATTAGATATCGACCCCACTTATACCCAATATCGCTTGGATGACGATAGTGTACTTGACGGGTACGGAAACTTTGTTAAGAATATGTGATAAGTTTAACAGTTATCACACATAATATATCTCTATAAATAACAGAAGCCTCTGATTGATCAAAGGCTTCTATTATTTTATATGAAAGAATTAATTTTACTTTGACACTACAAGTTGATGAAGACGCTCAAGCAATTCTGCTATCTGAGCTTGCTGCTCCTTATTTTGCTCTAACAGCTCATCAATCTGTACTTGTTGTTCTTGAACGGCTTTTACTAATGGCACTACAAAAGTTGAATAGTTTAATCCATACACATCTTGGTCATTCTGAGGAACGGATACACCATCAAAATCATAGTTCACAGTTTGAGCAGCCTCTTCTACCTCCTGAGCGATAAAACCAGTTCGTACAACTTTCTCTTGCTCTATCTCAGTTTTTCGATCTCTGATACTATCGGCAGTACCTTGTATCGAAGAAAGAGACTCATAATCATAATGATAAGTAACCGGTCTTAGTTTTTTGATAAATTCCAAACCGGGAACATCGCTTTCTATATCTTTTTTGATTCGTTTATCTGAATTGACGGTAACCGTACCTGTACCAATTTTCATAGCATACGCCACATTGGGGTTTCCCATTACTATTGTATTTGGGGTAGATACTTTAACATTGTTACCAATAACAATACTATTGGTTGATCCTGCCAATGCCTGAGAACCCGAGCCTATTACTATACCAAAATCTTCATAAGCATATGTCCCATAGCCAAGCATTGTAGTATTGTTTACATCCTTATAGGCTGTTGTAGATGGTATTGCACCAATAACAACATTGCGAGAACCTATAACATTACTAATAAAAGCCCTGTAACCAATTGCAATATTATACTCGCCTGTAGTATTGTTTTGCGAGGCACTATTCCCAATAGCCACGTTATTGAGTCCCGTAGTATTGGCATACAATGCACTTCCACCAAGAGCCAGATTATCTCTCCCCGAAACGTTCATATTTAGTGCATAACTCCCAAGAGCTACATTATTAAAACCTGCCGTATTTTTTTCTAATGCATGATAGCCAACAGCAGTATTACGTGCACCATCAATATTAGAAGCTAAGGCATATGCTCCTAAAGACATGTTTGCATAGCCGGTAGTATTAGCAGCAAGAGAAGAAATTCCAATAGCTACATTCTCGTATCCCGTAGTATTAGCCATAAGAGAAGAAGAACCCAGAGCTACATTAGCACTACCCGTAGTATTATTATAAAGAGACTGAGTGCCGGCAGCAAAATTGTTGGATCCTGCGGTATTACTATATAAAGAAGTGTATCCCAAAGCAACGTTGGCACTACCTGTAACATTAGAGGTGAGAGCCTGATAACCCAGTGCCACATTACGAGCACCTGATGTATTTGTTTTAAGAGACTGAAAACCAACTGCCGTATTGCCCGAACCTCCATTGTTGGCTAAAAGAGAAGAAGAGCCGATTGCAGTATTGCCCGAACCTCCAATATTAGTACGAAGGGCTGAGAAACCAACCGCCGTATTATCAGATCCTGTGCTATTAGAAAACAAAGATTCCGAGCCTATAGCTGTATTGCCTGCACCAACGCTGTTGGTACGCAACGAAGAAGAACCTATCGCTGTATTATTTGAACCAGTAGTTCCAGCAAGAAGAGAGGATGATCCCATTGCCGTATTAGAAGATCCTGTTGTATTGGAAAAGAGCGAGTACGACCCCACTGCGGTGTTAGAAATCCCCTGTGAGTTTCGACCCAGAGCGGAAAAACCCAAGGCTACCGAAGCCGCATTATTTGCTGCTCCCCGCCCTACCGTTACTCCATTGATAAGAGCATCGCCGCCAGTTACAGTCAAAGCAGCATCGCCACCATTCACTTTTCCTATTGATACACCATTTACCACCACTTTACCACTTTGATATATATCGTCAGTATTATTATTGGAAGGTAATTGTGAGCCTATTTTATTCCATGCCTCTACTACAAACGGATGCCATACTGCACCATCAAAATAATAGTACCCCACGCCTGTTATATTCACCGTTTTGGGTGTTATTACTCCCGATAAATCTGTTACATAAACAATAGTAGCCTTATGTGTTTGATTGTAAAGAGCATCTTTCGAAATTAACTGTTCTCTTGTAAGGTAAGGAAGTATTGCTCCTTCTACGGTGGCATTACCTGTTGTTGAAGGTGCAATATCTAAAGTTGCCTTTGGCGATTCGGTATTAACTCCTACTTGCGAAAAAACGCTTATTGTAGAAGTAAAAAATAATGATAATAACAAAAATCTCATGCTATTGTATAATTCGTTTATAAAACTATGATCGTCAAATCAACTATAGAAAGCGCATAAAAAGCTTTTTATAGTTTAATAAAATTTGATGGTTATAGGTTTAGTATGGGTAGTGAAGGGCAAAAAAACATTGTCGTTGTTATTCTTCCATACTTATAATCAGGCACAAAGGTATAAATATAATTGAGACCGAACGATTTCAACCAGTCAGCTGAAATCTTATTTATTTCTTTTTAACATACATAAACACCGATTTTAAAACCTAAATAAAGACTCTAAAAATTCATTTAGTTGCTTGAAAATTAAGCTATCAATAGAAATTTATATATAAAATCAGCCGATAAGAACCACACTTATCGGCTGAATTACAAAATTAGAAACTATATAAATTCAAATATTTATTACTGTATCGTATCGAGGCTATAAAAAGTTTGCGTCAACTTTATTTATTTAACAGATCGTCGTACAACGATTTGAGTCGCAGGCGTAAGTGAAGCACTGCATATCGTTTTCTCGAAATCAAAGTATTGACAGCAATCCCTGTCGTTTCCGATATTTCCTTAAAGGGTAACCCTTGCAGCTCAGTCCATTCGAATACTTCTTTTTGTTCCTGCGGTAATTCTTCGAGAGCAGCTTCCAGCTCAGTCCAAACTAACGAACGTAAGTAAACATCCTCGGGACTTGATGACTCTTCATCAAACAGAAAACTCGAAATCTCGTTCATAAACACCTCATCACTATCACTAGCCGTAATGTAAGGCATCTCTTCCTCCTTGCGTTTTCTCTTCCAGTCAATAATCTGGTTACGAGCAACAGCATACAACCATGCTGTCATTTCCTCTATCGGGTTAATTAGTGAATCTGTTTTGAGGAGCTGATAAAATACATTCTGTAAAATATCCTCGCCATCCTCTTTAGAAGTTACACGTTTATTGATGTAGCCTTTTAACTGAGCCTGATACTTTTTAAAAACATCTGATATTTTATTTTTTGATGGCTCATTGTTGGTCATCCCGATCTACTTTTTTATCGAAATTATCAAAATCATCCAGCATCTCTTCCCAAAGGATATGCTGATTGTGTAATCTGTCATGAAAAAACTCGCGACGTTCGTCTTTCGTCATCGATTTCATTTTGTCTCTCATTCTATGAAAAGGGTCTCCGCCACGTCTGTCGAAACGTTCGTTACCGTCTAACATAAAATCAAAACCACCTCGTCCAAAACGACCATTGCCTCCTCGTTTACCACATCCGTGATGATGGCGATGACGCCTGAAACGGTGCATTCCTCCGCCACGTCCAAAACCACCAAATAGAAGGCGTCCCAATACAAGTAAGCCCAAAGCTTGCCAATAGGTTATGGTTACAATACCAAATATAGCTGGTAGTAAAGCATTCCACAACAACATGGTAGCCCAAACGAGTAAAGCAAATATAGCGATGAATAAGGGAATTCCCCACAGTTTTTTAAATTTCTTATTTTTCATTATTTTCTATTTTTCTATTAGTTATTCCGAATAATTTTAATGATCAGCATGTCTCTACAATTGAAGACGAACAAGTCAGAAATATATTTTAAAATTTTTCAAAAAAAATGATCTTTCGCAATATTTTTTCTACCAACAAAAATATAAAACACTAATTATGGACAACTTAAACATTCCATTTTTTTTCATAAAAGCAAGAAAGACGACAATGATTATAACATCAATTGCCGCCTTCTCTATATTATATTTGTTTCTTCTTAGTTAGATAAATGTGTATCTATAGATATGAGACATTACTTACGGGTAAGATCAGTAATCAATAGAGGATTGTCTTTTCTAAGCTCATCCAACAAAGCTTTAACCTCTGTTTTTGTAGGATTAGCTTTTAATCGTTCAAGCTCGGCAGAGGTTATACCCACCATCTGCAAGAACGAGACTTTACCGTTAGGTGTACTTATTGTTCCCAACTCAGGGTCTAAAGCAAATGCCACACCTACTATATCTATTTCAGCCTTAGTATTGGTGCGAATAGGTCCGTTAGCAGGAACAAAGTGATTCTCGTCAAACCAATTTCCACTTTCGAATACATATCGAGCCAAATTATTCATGACCTCAATAATCCATACGGGATCTTCTTCGTCTTCCTCGAAAGGTTTCAAACGGAAAGTAAACTCGAATCCCCATCTGCTGAATTCGCTTTCTACCGCATCTTCGTTATAATACAACTCCGACATTCCATAACTCACAAAATGACGGTGAAATTCTTGCTTCTCAGAATCGTAGATACTTGTTCCATCCAAAGGATCATTTCCTCCGAGTACATAACGCAGCACAGATGCATAATGACGAGGATTTTGAGTACCGTAAACTTCCTCCACCTTTTTATCTATAGCCAACCAGCCTACTGCCTCCTCTTCGTCAAACGTCTCTCTATATTCTTTCTTAGTCATAGCCAATCAAATTATTCAACTACAAAAATATAATTAATTATTAGAACAGAATATAGCGTAAATAGAAAACCTCTATTATCAAATCAAACAAAAAAGGCTCTGATTCAGAGATTCCGAATCAAAAGCCTTTCTCGATGAGCCTTATCAGTATTACTTCAATGCAGCCAAAAGCTGAGGCATAAGTTCCCAGATAGAACCTTCGCATTGAGCAGTATATAGATTTTGATCTACCGTTGCTTTATCATCTGTAGCAACACCGCTCTGAATGGCTGGCTTTCCATAAGGATGTACAGCTACTTTTTTGCCTGCTGTGATTCCTGCTTTTTCGAAGATTACGGCAGCAGCACAATGTCCTGCGATAAGTTTTCCCTGATCGTTGAATTTTTTCAAAACCTCAAACATATCTTTATAATATTGTTTGTCAGCATTGTCCCCAAACGTCATCATAGCATCACCGCAAGAGAAAACGAGTGCATCGTATTCCGATTCGTGACCTTTGAGGTTTGCGATTACATCATCCAAAGTAATAGTTATACCCGAATTGGTTTTGATTTCTTTGGTGCTATCAATAGCAAATGTTTTGTATTGAATTTTGTTTTCGAAGAATGCCTCCAAGTATTGAAATAAACCCATTCCGTTTACCGGACTAAATGCTATTACAGCTACTTTTTTTCCCATAAGATTATATTTTTAAAATTTGACAATAGTTACTTTTAAGAACTTTATTACTTTTGTGCATGTAAATATAGACATGAAGATCTATATAAACAAGAAGGCACATGATAATAAGATACTTACATGGAGATAACTAATACAGAGAAAGAGATACTTATGAGTGAAGAAAAAATAGTAAATAATATAATAGAAGGTATTTGTCCTATTCGCGATATAATTGCGAGCCTTAGCGACAAGTGGTCTCTATTGGTTATATACACCCTCAGCCAGAATCCGAAGATGAGATTTGGAGAGATTCACAAATCGATACCTGATATTTCGCAACGAATGCTTACTGTTACGCTTCGTTCGCTGGAAGCTGACGGTTTGGTGAGCCGACAAGTTTTCCCGGAAGTACCTCCTCGTGTAGAGTATCAATTGACCGATCTGGGATATAGTTTATTAGAGCCGTTGAGAGGATTAGTAAACTGGGCACTAAAAAATACGGAGGTTATACAAGAATCGCGAGAAAGTTATCAGCAATAAAGGTCTAAGACCTTTTTATAGTTGTGAAGGTTCTAAAGATATTTGTTTGCTTTCATTGGGAAACGTAGCAAATGCCCTTCAAGTAAATGTATTTTCAGCCATTGTTAATTAACATTGCAAGAATACCGACTACCGAAAGTATAAGGAATGCGAAAAAAATACGAATCGCACGTTTCAAACCTTCATTCTTTGTCTTTATGTAACCAAATATTGCTATAGCAATCAGAGGTATAGTAATGTACCAATAGTAGACCAATACTAAAAAGAGAGGTACAAAAAACGATAAGAAACCATTTATAATATCCATTGTAAATACTATTGTTAGAAATTAAGTAACTGAAAGCTCTTAGACCTTATCAACCAGCCATTCCGATATTCTTAAAAACAACTTTACCATTCTCATAAGAAAAGACCCACCAAACGGCATACTCTTCTTCTGACATGTAATCGGAGAATATCGTTCCAAAGTCTTCCATAAGATCAGAATGTGCCATATAATTGTATTCTAAAGTAATACCTTCACTAGATACGGAAAAAGAATAGCGCATCTTCACATACCCATTGTCTACTTCCACTCTGTGTAAAGCATTGTTTTTGTACCAATTGACATCATCAAAATTCATACGTACAAGTACCGCTTTTAAATAGTCTATCGATGCCTCTTCGGCATAAGGTGAACTTACGAAGATTCTCTTCAACTCAGCATCATTTCCGTTTACAGCCAACTGTTTAAACCCTTTAAAGTAAGTAAGAATAACCAGCCTTTCATCTTCACGAGCCTTGCGACGATCTTGCAACAACTTTACATTTTGCTCCTCAACAGTAGATAACTTCACCAGACTATTGTCTGCTAAAGGCTTGTACCACTCAAACCCCTGAAAATAATCTTGATAGCGCTCATTCGAAAACTTATATCCCTTACGGGCATAAATTTCATTGGTAAACAACCGAAGCTCATCCACACTCAAAGTATCTATATCCTGAGCTTTCAAAAGGGTTGTACTGCAAGTACTACAATCAGTTATACCTTGCGAATGCATCGAAACACTGCCACTGAGCAAAATAAAGAACAATGCAAATAGTCGTATAAACATAAAAATCAGTTTTCGGAATAAGGAAACAAAGAAACAAAATTGAATCAGAATTATTTGTTTTTTCAGCCAGTATTAAGGTCAGACTTTCATTTTTCTCATTCTATTGCCGCTACCCCGAATATCAAAAGCAAAAAAGCTTTAAAAATAGATTAAATATCAATATATTATCACCCCTATTTCTTATATTGCAAAAGGATATCCCCTTTAATGAAAAACATATAAATTTAAGTCATGTATTTTTTATTTTTGTTTAGTCTATGCCAGATTATATCTTTGTGAAAGATTGTAGCTGTTTTTCACATTATTTGCGCAAACCTAAACAGTAACAGCATTATATTTTATTAAACCTCAAATAATACTTATACGATGAAAAACTGCATTTTAACACTATGCTTTTTGCTGAGCTTTACAACCTACGCTCAGAAAAAAGACACATCTCCCGAATCGGATCGAGCCTATTGGGCAAACCTCTGCTACAAAATTTCGGCTCCTGTATTGAGCAATATGAGCAAAGGCGAACTCAAAAAAAACATGACCGTTGAGCTAAGCCCTCAATGGGATAAAAGAGACATCAGCGTTACTTACATGGAGGCATTCGGACGCTTAATGGCGGGAGTAGCACCTTGGCTGAATCTGCCTGACGACAATACCACCGAAGGTAAACAAAGAAAACAATTACGCGAGTGGGCACTCAAAAGCTATGCGCATTCGGTTGATCCCAGCAGTCCCGATTATTTGGGATGGAAAGGTCCCAGCCAAGCACTTGTTGATGCGGCTTATATAGCTACAAGCTTTATACGTGCGCCTAAAACGCTGTGGGAGCCTTTAGATCAGACTACTAAAGATAGATACATCAAAGAATTTAAAAGCCTTCGCACCATACAACCTCCTTACAATAATTGGATACTGTTCAGAGGTATAATAGAAGCCTTTTTGGTTAGCATAGATGAAGATGCCGATGGTTTTGCATTGCGATTGGCTGTACAAAAGATGGAAGAATGGTATTTGGGAGACGGATGGTATTCGGATGGTCCTGAGTATTCGCTCGACTATTACAATGGCTATGTGATGCACCCGATGTTGGTGGAAATAACCGAGATATTGGAAAGCAAGAAAATGTACACCGCTATCAGTTCCGATTTGGCAATCAGACGTATGCAACGTTACAATCAATTGATAGAAAGGTTGATTTCTCCAGAAGGAACATTTCCTGCCGTAGGTCGTTCTATGACCTATCGTATGGGATCGTTTCAGCCACTGGCTCTGGCTGTATGGAAATACGGATTACCTAAAACCCTCACCAATGGGCAGGTACGAAGTGCATTGACAACGGTGATGAAAAACATGTTTTCGGTTGAAGGCAACTTCGGAAAAGACGACTTTCTTCAATTAGGTTTCGTTGGGCATCAACCCGAATTGGCTGATTACTATACCAACAACGGAAGCTTATACCTTACCTCATTGGTATTTTTACCTTTGGGATTACCTGCCGATGCTCCTTTCTGGACTGCTCCTGCTGAGGAATGGACTTCTAAAAGGGCTTGGAGTGGAAAATCGTTCCCGAAGGATTACCATGAATCAATTAAAAAATAAAGTAGAAAGTTCTACTTACAATATCATTAATCATAACATACAAAGACAATTATAAAATACATCTATAAATATTACCTCAATACTTAATAACTATGAAAATTTTCAAAAACAAACTCCTGCCACTTTCCATTGTGGGAATAATGGCTTTCTCATGTACCCCGAAGGCGGAAAAAGTAAAAGCCGAATTTATCGATCAGAATGTAGCATTTGCATCTGCCCAAACTCTTAAGATGCTCGAAAGTGTGGGTGAGCCAACAGGCAAAAACTATCCTCGTACGCTCGATCCCGAAGGCAAATTGGTAGTCACCAATATGTATGACTGGACTCCCGGCTTCTTCCCCGGATCGCTTTGGTATCTGTACGAACTTACGGGCGACAGCACATGGCGCAATCAGGCTGCAAAATGGACTGAAAGCCTAGAGCCTCTTAAAACTTTTACAGGTCATCACGATTTGGGTTTTATGATGTATTGCAGTTATGGAAATGCCGAACGTTTGGCTCCTAAACCCGAATACAAAGATATTTTGATTCAGAGTGCACAATCGTTATCGTCACGTTATAGCGATGTTACCAAATGTATAAAATCGTGGAATTATCGCAAGGCTTGGAACGATACTACCGAATGGTTCTATCCTGTTATTATAGATAATATGATGAATCTGGAAATGTTGTTTTATGCTTCTAAAGTGAGTGGCGACAAACGTTACTACGATATTGCAGTGAGCCATGCCAACACAACATTGAAGAATCATTTCAGAGACGATTTCAGTACCTATCACGTGGTAGATTACGATACTATAACGGGAGTAGTAAAAGATCAGGCAACTTGTCAGGGTTACAGCGACAATTCAACTTGGTCGCGCGGACAAGCTTGGGCTATTTATGGCTATACAATGATGTATCGCGAAACAAAAGACTCTTCCTATCTTAATGCAGCTATCAAAGCAACAGACTTTTATTTGAAGAACTTACCCGAAGATCTTGTACCTCTTTGGGATTTCAATGTGGGACAAGAAGGTTTTACACCTGAAGGAAAATCGTATGCAGTAGAATTCAAAGAGAAACTAAGAGATGCTTCGGCTGCGGCAGTAGTATGTTCGGGATTGTTTGAATTGGGTCAGCTCACAAATAACAAAGCCTATATCGATTCGGCAACAAAGATGTTGAAAAGCTTAGCATCACCCAATTACAGAGCAACATTGGGTAGAAATGGCAACTTCATTTTGATGCACAGTGTAGGAAGTATTCCTCACAAAAACGAAATTGATGTGCCTCTTACCTATGCCGATTATTATTTCTTAGAAGCTTTGACCAGATATAAAAAGTTGAAAGACTAAAGACTCAGATCTTATAATTGAATAGCAATAAGGATAGAGCAAAACTCTATCCTTATATTCAAAAAAGAATCTCAATATTACTCATTCATATAATAATTAAAATAAGACATGATAAAAAAACTATTTTCCATATGCTGTATACTGGCAGTGGGGATGTCGTTAGGAGCTCAGGAGAAACTTCCTTTCTGGCGTGACATGAATGTTTTGTCGGTAAACAAAGAAAAACCACGAACGAGCTTTATGTCGTACGACAGCAAAGCCGAAGCTTTAACGGGAAAATACGAAAGCAGTAAATACTACGAGCTACTGAACGGTACTTGGAAATTTTACTATGCCGACACTTACAAAAAACTACCTGCCAATGTAACGGATGCCAACACCAATACCTCAACTTGGAGCGACATAAAAGTTCCGGGCAACTGGGAAGTACAAGGCTTTGGACTACCTATTTATATAAATCACGGATACGAGTTTCAACCTCGCAACCCTACCCCTCCGCTTTTGCCGGATGATAATGAGGTGGGTGTATATCGCCGTGATATAAACATTCCTGCCGATTGGATGGACAGAGATATTTACCTGCACATTGCCGGAGCAAAATCGGGGGTATATGTATATATCAACGGGAAAGAAATAGGTTACAGCGAGGATTCGAAGAACCCTGCTGAATTTCTTCTGAACAAGTATGTTCAACCCGGCAAGAACTCATTAGCGATCAAGATTTTCAGATGGAGTACAGGCTCGTATCTTGAGTGTCAGGATTTCTGGCGTATCAGTGGTATAGAAAGAGATGTATTCTTATGGTCGCAACCCAAAACAGCGGTAAACGATTTCAGAGTAGTATCTACATTAGACGACAGTTACAAGAACGGAATATTCAAACTGGGTATTGATGTGAAGAACACAAGTTCGGCTGCATCGCCCGTAAATATTAGCTACGAACTGATTGACGATAAAGGCAAAATTGTGGCAACCTCATCAAGCACCTTAAACATAGATGCCAACAGTATGAAGACTGCCAACTTTGATGCAATTCTGAATAATGTGGCTACTTGGACTTCTGAATATCCTAATCTATACAAACTGGTTATGACTGTTCAGAAAGGAAACCAAACAGCTGAGGTTGTACCCTTTCAAGTTGGATTCCGCAAGATCGAAATCAAAGAAAGTGATTATATAGTGAATGGTAAAAAACAAAACCTTTTCTATGTAAACGGACAGCCCATCAAACTAAAGGGAACTAATATTCACGAAGTCAGCCAATACACAGGACACTATGTTACACCCGAAGAAATGCGTAAGAACTTCGAATTGATGAAGCTAAACAACATCAACACAGTTCGTTTGAGCCATTATCCTCAAGATCGTAAATTCTACGAAATGTGCGACGAATTTGGTTTGTACGTATACGATGAGGCAAATATAGAGTCGCATGGTATGTACTACAATCTGAGCAAAGGCAAATCGTTGGGTAACAATCCCGATTGGTTGGCTAATCACATATACAGAACCGAAAACATGTTCGAAAGAAACAAAAACTATCCATCGGTAACCATCTGGTCGTTAGGAAACGAAGCCGGAAACGGATACAACTTCTATCAAACCTATCTGTGGGTAAAGGAGCATGACAAGGATTTGATGAACCGTCCCGTATGTTACGAACGTGCATTGTGGGAATGGAATACCGATATGTATGTACCTCAATATCCTTCGGCTGCATGGTTAGAGGAGATAGGTAAAGAAGGTAGCGACCGCCCCGTAGTACCATCGGAATATGCTCATGCAATGGGTAATTCGACAGGCGATTTCCACGGACAATGGAATGCTATCTACAAATATCCGAACTTACAAGGCGGCTATGTATGGGAATGGATAGATCATGCTTTGTTGGCTTACGACAAGGATGGTAAACCTTACTGGACTTATGGTGGCGATTATGGAAAAAATATGCCTTCGGACGGAAACTTTGTGGCTGACGGACTGATAGGTCCCGATCAACGCCCTCACCCTGCTATGGCAGAAGTGAAATACAACCTTCAGAATATAGCATTCGAAGCAGTAGACTTGTCGGCAGGTACAGTAAAAGTTACCAACAGATTCTATTTTACCGATCTATCTAAATATCAGATCAAGTATAGAATCTATAAAAACGGTACTTCTATAAAAGAAGGCAATCTTCCTTTATCGCTTGCTCCGCAGACTTCTAAGACGGTAAACATTCCGGTGACGGGTCTAAAACCTGAAGCCGGCATTGAATACTTCGTTAATTTTGAGGTAACAACCAAAGTACCCGAACCTCTTATTCCCGTAGGTCATATCATAGCTTACGATCAGTTTCAACTACCTATTGCAGCCGACAAGAAAGAATACAAATCGCCTAATGCTCCTGCTTTGAATATTGCTGAGCAAAGCGGACTTGTTACTGTTTCGTCTTCTAAGGTGAATTTTACTTTAGACAGATCGAAAGGCATTGTAACTTCATACAAAGTAGATGGTCAGGAGTATTTCAAAGATGGTTTTGGTATTCAGCCTAACTTCTGGAGAGCACCTACCGACAACGATTATGGCAACAGAGCGCCAAGTCGTTTACAGATATGGAAAGAATCGAGCAAAGATTTCAAGATTGCAGATCTTAAAACGAGCAAAGAGGGTGATAATGTATTGCTAAGTGTAGATTATCTACTTGCAGCAGGAAACCACTATATAATCGATTATAAGATTTATCCATCGGGTGTAGTCAATATATCGTCTCGCTTTACAGCACTCAAAGAGGCTAAAGAAGCAAGCGTTGCTAAATCGGAAGCCGAAGAAATGGCAACTTATACACCTAAAGCCAAAGCAGAAGCTAAAGCCAAGAACAATGTATTGGAAGTGCCACGTATAGGTGTAAGATTCAGAGTTCCGGTGGGAATGAATAACATCGAATATTTTGGACGCGGACCTGAGGAAAACTATGTGGATCGTTTCATGGGTACAATGGTAGGGCAGTATAAAGCAACAGCAGAAGACCTATACTATCCTTACGTACGTCCACAGGAAAACGGACATCATACCGATACCCGTTGGTTAACTGCTACCCAAAGCACTGGCAAGGGGTTACTGATTCAGGCAGAAAAAACAATCGGATTCAATGCACTGAGAAACTCGGTAGAAGATTTCGATTCGGAAGAAGCTGATGCTGAATACCAATGGAACAATTTCTCAGCAGCAGAAATTGCAAACAAAGATATGAAGAAAGCCCGCAATATTTTGCCTAAGCATACACACATCAACGACATTACGCCTCGTGACTTTGTTGAGATTTGTGTAGACTTTAAGCAACAAGGTGTAGCCGGTTACGACAGTTGGGGATCGCGCCCAATACCCGAAGCTACTATCTATTCGGATGAAGATTACGACTGGGCATTTACCTTGATACCCGTATCGAGCACTAAAGATGCAGCATCTAAAGCGGGATTGAAATATTAAATATCTCATTCTACAAATACCAAATAAGAGGTAATATCCGCAAAGGTTTTACCTCTTATTTTATTCTTTATGTTTACTAATACCTTAACTATAAAAGCTGGTTTCTGCACCTCTTAGCCAATCACAACATTCGCTAATTTGTAAAGTGTGATATACAAATTGGATATTTTTTGCTATCTTAGCACGTAGAAAAACAGCATAATTTATTAACTCTATTATAATTAATTAAAATGAAAACAAGTATAGAAGAACGCTGGGGGACGCATCCTGATGATGTCAAAAAATATGACACAGCACAGTTGCGTAAAGAATTTTTAGTTGAAAAGCTTTTCGATGCTGATTCGGTATTGATGACTTATACTCACAACGACCGTCTGATTATTGGTGGTGCACTACCTGTAAAAGAAGCATTGAAGTTGGAGACTGTTGATTTGATCCGCTCAGAGTATTTCTGTGAACGTCGCGAATTGGGTATCATCTGTATCGAAGGCGAAGGCTCTGTTACGGTAGATGGTACTGAATATAAGTTAGCATTTAAAGACGCTGTTTATGTAGGTCGTGGTTCAAAAGAAGTTATCTTCAAAAGTAACGATAGCAGTAAACCTGCTAAATTTTACTTTGCATCATCGCCTGCACACAAAGCATATCCTACTGCGCAAATTACATCCGAAATGCGTCGTACAAGAGACTTAGGAGTTAAAGCAACTTCTAACGAACGTCTGTTGAACCAAATTATTCTAAGCGAAATAGTACCTTGCTGTCAATTGCAAATGGGTATGACCGAGATCAAAGAAGGTAGCGTATGGAACACCATGCCTCCTCACACACACTCGCGTCGTATGGAAGCATATTTCTACTTCAAAGTACCTGAACAACAAGCAGTATGTCATTTTATGGGACAGCCTCAGGAAACTCGTCATATTTTTATGGCTAACGAGCAAGCGGTTATCTCTCCATCGTGGTCTATTCACTCGGCAGCAGGCACAAGCAACTATACCTTTATATGGGCTATGTGTGGCGAGAATCTTGATTATGATGATATGGATACTTTCACAGCAGATAAGCTAAGATAACATAATTGATTCTAAGCAATTAACTATAAAAGACAACAGCTCTTTGGATTTATACCAAAGAGCTGTTATTTTTATTATTTACAGCGTAAAATTTATAATGACCTTTATATATCTTTACAAAAAAATATAGACAGAACTAATCGATCTATTTCAAACTATGAATACAAAGACCGGTATATTTTGGGCATTTATCATTGCAAAATTTATCATTCAGTATTTCCTCATTAGTCCCGAATACGATTTGCATAGAGATGAGTATCTACACATCGATCAGGCATATCATCTAGCTTGGGGATATGCATCCGTTCCACCACTTACATCGTGGCTTTCTTCTATTATTTTATTATTGGGCAAAAGCGAATTTGTTGTCAAACTTTTCCCTGCTCTCTTTGGAGCTTTAACCATAGCAGTGGTATGGAAAACGATTGAAGAACTCAAAGGCAATTTATTTGCATTGGTATTGGGAGCCACTGCCATTTTATTCTCTTCGCTCCTTCGCATCAATACACTTTATCAGCCTAACTCGCTCGATATATTAATCTGGACTTCTTGCTATTTTGTTATTCTAAAATATATAAATACTAAAGAGAATAAATACCTCTATTCTCTGGCAATACTGTTTACTATTGGTTTTCTGAATAAATACAATATTGTTTTTCTAATATTGGGATTATTGCCTGCTCTCTTGCTTACCGAATTAAGGAAAGTATATACCAACAAGCATCTTTATTTTTCGGCAATTTTAGCATTGGTATTGATTCTGCCCAATTTAATATGGCAATACCAGAACGATTTTCCTGTTTTCAAGCATTTAGAAGAACTTACAAAAACTCAATTAGAAAACTCCAGCCGATTTACTTTTCTAAGCGAACAAATCATGTTCTTTCTAGGTTCTCTTTTTGTAATTCTGGCTGCTTTTGCTGCATTTTTCATATACGAACCTTTCCGTAAATATCAGGTTTTCTTCTGGTCATTTTTATTTACACTCGTAGTATTCACATACTTCAAAGCCAAAGGATATTATGCTATTGGCTTATATCCTATCCTTATCGCATTCGGTTCGGTTTATCTGTCGGTGTTGCTCAGCAAGGGATGGAGAAGATATTTGCAACCCGTTGCTATTATTATTCCCATACTTTTATTTATTCCTACATTAAGTTTCCTTTATCCCAATGTACCGCCATCGGTGCTTGAAGAACGATATAAGGAAATGGGGCAGCCTCGTTGGGAAGATGGAAAAGAACATCCCATACCTCAGGATTTTTCGGATATGCTTGGGTGGAAAGAAATGGCTCACAAGGTAGACAGTGCCTTAAATACTATTCAAGACAAAGAGCATACCCTCATCTTATGCAGTAATTACGGAGAAGCGGGAGCTTTTAATTTCTATACAAAGAATAAGACTCATCAAGCAGTTTCTTTTAATGCCGATTATATCAACTGGTTTGATTTGAGTAAAGAAATAAAGAATATAATTATGGTACACGATCTGACGGATAACGATCTGGATAGAGATAAAGAAAGACCATTGTTCGAAACAGTGGAGTATTTTGATGAGATAAAAACTCCCCTTGCTCGAGAGAGAGGAACAAGAATACATATTATGAGAGATGCTAAAACCGATATTAATAAATTGGTCTTACAAGAAATTGAAGAGAGGAGGTAATGGAGGATTAATGCGACTTCTCACACCCAAAACATACAGATACAAAAAAGGATTCAACATTGCTGTTGAATCCTTTTTTATTCAGATGAAAATATATCTTAGTTTTTCGTTCCAACAAAAGTTGTCTTAGTACCAGCTATTCTCATTGTTTTTTCGGTCTTAGAATAAAGCAACTGAGTAAGAGACCCTTCAGTAGCAGCTATCATATCCTCGCCGTATGCTTTCAGATTGATTGTAATAGCTTCTCTTGAAACTAATGCAGCAGGACTTGTAAATTCAACTTTTACAGTATTCTCACTTACGCTTGTTACTTTTATTGTAGAAGCACCTTCAAAAAGAAGATCCACATCCACAGATTCGCCACTGTATGTACCTACAAGTTCTTTAGCAAGGTTAGTTGCGATTTCATTATCCTTGTCGTCATCATCTCCACAACTGTTGAACGACAATGAGATAGTTGCTAAAAGAAGCATAGCAAACCACATGTTCAAATTTTTCAATCTTTTCATAATCTATAAATCCAGTTTAAATAAGTATATAATTGAGTGTTAAGGCGGCAAATATATAACAAAGAAGTTAAGTTAAAAGAACTATAATCCAAATGTATTTTTTAACAAACAAACACAACATAACCTTTAAGTAAAAAGAGACTATAACAAAGGAAAAAGAGAGAAAACAGCCTAAAATAAAACAGATAAATCAACCTAATTTTTCAACGGTGGATACATTATCCGAAGAAAGCAAATCGTTACAAACAAACATATTAGTATTTGTATTTGATTGTAAAATACATTTATACTGAAAGAAAAATCTCTTTTATTTTATTCTGAAGAAACAATCAAATAGACGTAAACTATAACATATCTATAATATTTATACTGTATATTTCATCGAAATTCGTGTTTTTATTAACATTATGCCACCGAATCTATGTTTTTTTGCTCCTTTTTCACTATATTTGCTTGAAAGCAGTCTAACTTAAAGACAAACGCCAAAAAAGAAATAAAAACTCTATGTCGCATCTTCCACCATTAGTAAGTGATTTAGCTCTTATTCTGATTACAGCCGGAATAGTAACTATTTTATTTAAACTCTTAAAACAGCCTGTTGTACTAGGCTATATTGTTGCCGGATTTTTGATAAGTCCCCACTTTGTACTTTTCCCATCGGTAGCCGATATAGGAAATATAAGCACCTGGGCAGAAATTGGAGTTATATTCCTCCTCTTTGCTCTCGGACTCGAATTTAGTTTCAAGAAACTCATCGATGTCGGAGGAACCGCCTCCATTGCCACCCTCATAAATATGGGGTCGATGATAGCCATCGGTTATGTCATTGGGCAATTGATGGGTTGGACTCAAATGGAAAGTGTATTCCTCGGAGGAATGCTCTCCATGTCGTCCACCACGATAATAATAAAGGCATTCAACGATATGAAATTGCAAAAGAAAAAGTTTGCAAACATCGTATTCGGGATGCTCATAGTCGAAGATCTCGCTGCCATACTCATGATGGTACTCCTATCAACCGTGGCAGGAAGCAGCGATATTGAAGGTGCAGGCTTGCTCGAAAACGTGCTTAAGCTTGTATTCTTTATGATGATTTGGTTTGTAGTAGGTATTTACCTTATCCCTACTTTCCTTAAGAAATTAAAGAAACATCTGAATGACGAAACTCTGGTTATTGTAGCCGTAGGATTATGTCTCGGTATGGTACTATTTGCCGATACAGTTGGTTTCTCGGCAGCACTAGGAGCCTTTATTATGGGATCGATACTTGCAGAAACCATAGAATCGAAACACATTGAGCATCTTATAGAACCTATCAAAAACCTGTTTGGAGCAGTCTTTTTTGTTTCGGTAGGTATGATGATCGTTCCAAGCATAGTAATAGAATACGCAATACCCATTTTGCTCCTCACCGTAGTAGTTCTTGTAGGGCGTGTAATCTTTGCCTCCCTCGGAGTTCTAGCTTCGGGTGAAGGTATGAAAGTATCTATACAAGCAGGTTTCAGTTTGGCGCAGATTGGCGAATTCTCATTTATCATAGCTACCCTCGGTATGCAACTGGGTGTTATCAGCAACTTTATTTATCCTATAATAGTAGCGGTGTCGGTAGTCACTACATTTACGACTCCCTACTTCATCAAAGTATCAACCCCCGTATATGAGGCTATTGAAAAAAGAATACCTCCGAAATGGGAAAAGTTGATTACGGGTTATGCCTCATCTAATCGCAAAACTGTCAACAGACAAAATGATTGGAATGTTTTACTTAAGAAAGTAATCACCACAGTAGCCATTTATTTTGTATTATCGCTTGCTATATTTTTCACTTGTAGAGAATTATTATACTGGCCTGTAATGAGCTATATTCCCAATCTGGGTGGGCGCATTACTGCAGCAATAATAACACTCCTACTTATGGGGCCGTTTATGCGTGCCATTATGAAGAATAATAGCAAAACAGAAGAGCACGAAAGATTGTGGAAAGACAACCATTTCAACAAAGGGGCACTTATTGCTCTCAATCTGTTGAGAATAGCACTCTGCGTAACTCTTATCCTCATGGTACTTATACCTTTGTTCCCAAGAGCTACGGGGCTTCTGTTAGTTACCTCGGTGGTGATAGCCATAGCTATTACTTTCTTTCAAGGCTTTAAAAAGCAAACCAATAAAATGGAGAAACAGTTTCTTGAAAACCTCAACGACAAAGAATTGGCTGAGGATTTAGAGGGTACCATCAATCAACAAGTAAAAAACGATCTATTGAATAAGAATATCCATCTGGAAGAGATTGAAGTTCCACAAAACTCGCCTCGCATAGGTAAAACTTTGGCAGAACTCAATTTCAGACAAACTACGGGAGTGGATGTTGTTAGTATCATACGAGGTGATCTCAAAATAAACATACCCGATCCTAACGAGTATATTTATCCCTTTGATAAACTTATTGTAGCAGGAACCGACGAAGAGTTACAAACATTTATGTCTACCCTTGAAGAAAAGAGATTGGAACAACATACCGATACTCAATATCAGATTCGCCTCACACAATTTGAGTTAGAAGAAGGCTGTTCATTAATCGGCAAAAAGATTAAAGATTCTCAGATCAGAGAGAAAACAGACACTATGATTATTGGTATAGATCGGAATGATGAATCGATCACCGATATTTCGGCAGATACCATCTTAGAAGAGGGCGATATATTATGGCTTGCAGGTGAGCAGGATAAGCTAGATCACTTCGATAAAAACATCAATTCATAAGAATTACATAAAATATCAGATAAGAATGGGCTGTCTACTTATAGGCAGCCCTTTTTAGTCAATCGACACAACATTGTAAACCTAAATTGAAGAAATCCTTTTTAGAAAAGTGGTTGTGCAAAAATGATTGATTGTTTATAATAACCTATTTTACATGTTCAATTGTAAAGAATGATTTTGAACCTCCAACCAGAGTTACTGATAATAAAGGAACTTTAGCTCCAAATGTTATAACATCTCCTTTTGCTAGCTTCACTAAACGCTGCACATTACGAGTTGGGGGCGAAACACCAACACCAATACCTAACACATTAATACTAACATTTAGATACGACTCTTGTGCCAACATGGTATAAGTACTCGCTCCGAAAGCTTTCTTGAAGATGGCTACGCCTACTTCTCCCGCCGTTACCACCCCCGTAGTTTCGAGTTGAACGTAGATGTTATATATTCCAGCTTGTGGAGCAGTAAATTCGTAGGTAGTAGTATTATTGTAATCGTTATGCTCATCAAACTCTTCAGTAGAGAAGGGGATCTTATTCCATCCACTTAATAAAACCAAATCCAATAATGTGATGGCTGTAGCTCCCGTAGCTTCAACAAAAGACTTTGTAGAAAGTCCTAACAAAGCTGTATTTTGATGAACTACATTATTACCATCGAGTACTAATACGCTTGAAGATGTATTATCGACCACAACTGTCCGAACTTTAAGATCGCCATTAACGTCTAAACTTGCTTGAGGATCCTCAGTGTTTATACCAACTTGTGATAAAACAGGGCTAATTGCCAACGCAACGGCAATTAAAAAAAACAATGCTTTTTTTATCATATTTTGTGTATTAAGAATGCAAAGAATGTGTGTTTTATAAACACTAATTAAGCGCAAAAGTTCACTAAATAGACAGAAATTATTTAATTGACAGATCATTAAGTAAGCCAAACATAGATATAGACACAATTACGATAGTTTTAGAATCAATAAAAAAAGTTTGTTTTTATTGATTCATATACATTAGTTCACATATCGACGAATATATTTTGACACCATTATCTCTGTTTTTAATTCTTTTATCTATACTAAAAAGCATAAATAATCTTAGCATGAAGAATAAAAAGCAAATGGGATATTCCGTTATCAATCTGTCGGCAAACGTTGCTACTTATCCAACCTTCACTCGTAATACACGAGGGTGGATCAATTATGGACAGGATAACAATCTTCCTCAACGCATTATTGATTTGAATAACGAATCGGCTGTTAATAAATCGATTATCGAGAACAAGGTTACCTACATCTGCGGAGCTGGCATAGACGACACTCTATATTGCGGTCAGCCCAACACCAATGAAGACTGGGATACGCTAATCGAAAAAATTGCCAAAGACTACACTACTTTTGGTGGCTTTTGTTTTCAGATTGTACTCAACAAAAACGGGGCGAATGTAAGCTTATTTCATACCGATTTCAGTAAAATACGTGTAGGCGAAACTAACGAATATGGTATTCCTCTCAGCTTTTATATCTCTAATGACTGGCGAAAAACCAGTGGACAATATGCTCCAAACCAGATAAAAGCATACGCTTCGGAAGAGCTTCAACAGGGTGTGCCTTACTTATATTACTACAAGGACTATGAACCAAGTCTCGATTATTACCCTGTACCTCATTACTTTTCGGCACTCAATTATGTGGAGGCTGACGGACTCTTAGGTAGGTTTTACCGTAATTCTATCAATAATGGTTTTGCACCCTCTGTTATTATTACAATTCCGAGTAATCCGAGTGAAGAGGCTAAACAGCAATTCAACAAAGACATGACGGCATCTTTTGCGGGAACTAACGGTGCCAATTCTATTGTTGTATTATATGGCGAGAGTCAGGATATTAAACCCGATGTTACACCTTTCTCTGCAAGTGGAAATGCCGATTTGTATAACAATGTAAATGAGGTTATTTTTCAGAAAATCATATCAGCTCACCGACTATCCTCTCCTACTCTAGCTGGTATTTCGGGTTCTGGAAATTTAAGCGGAAATGCAAGTGAAATCATCAACTCTTTTATTCTATACAATTATACGGTTATTCATAAACTGAGACGTAAGATTTTGGATACACTCAATATTTTTGCAATAAACAACGGATACAACAAACTAGCCATAAAGGAATTGGAAGTAATTCCACAAATAAAAGAATACGAGAATAAAGATAGTCAGGCTTCCTCAAACACCGAACCAACTCAAAGTATTTAAGCAGTAAACCGATCTGCAACCTTTAAACAAAATTACAAACCGATGTATACACCGATAACATTAATAAACGAAGAGCTTTTTAAGCTACACTCTCCCATCACGGGGAATACCGATCTCACAGAGTTTGTTCCTTACCTTTCTATTGCTCAAGAACTGTATATCGCACCGATATTGGGCGAATCCCTGATGAGTGAATTGAAAGAGCAGATTGCTCAAAACTCGCTAACGGAAATCAATGGAGACTTAATCGTGAAAATTGCTCCTGCCCTATCGTTCTTTTCTATCTATCAGGGATTGCCTTTTCATTGGGCCACCATCGTGAATAAAGGGATAACAATTCGCGAAAGTGAAAATAGCAAAGGCATAGACATTAAGGATGTGGCTCAGCTCCGCCGTTGGATTCGTGATGATGCTGAAATTTTTGTTGGCTTACTTGCTGACTTTTTATGCTCGTGCAAGGATAGTTATCCTCTTTGGAAACCCGATAGAGATTATTGCTCTTCGTGCAATCAGCAATCCACTCATTTCGATAGTGGATTTTATTTCCCAAAGCCTTAAAACAAAACAAGCACAAGTAAACAGTTTACTTGTGCTTGTTTCTTCTGAATTAGAGATTCTACACCTTTAAATTCAGTTCATTCCAATATGGTACGATTAGAAAGCCCAGAACGATTGTATGTTCCGGAATCCCTACAATATTTCAATTCCAATATGGTGCAATTAGAAGTTACTTAATTCGGTCAGAAGCGACAATAATCCGCAATTTTAATTCCATTAGGTACAACTAAGTAGGGAGACAAAGAAGCCAAAGTAATCCAAAATACGGTATTCCAATTCCATACGGTTCAATTAATAGCCGTTTTAAATGGCAAGAAAGATATTTGATTATCAAAGATATACAAATAAAAAAATCAGATATTTTAAAGGCAAAAGTTGTTGATGACTAAAAGGAAGAAAATACCCGAGGATCGACAACACAGATAATATACTCTTATTCAACAAATCAAAGACCTCACACCTAAAATTACAAGCCCATTCATCACATTAATTGTGGTAATAGACAACTTCCTAAAACAGAAATAAGGAACATTCAATTATCATTCAAACGATTCGATAATAATATTATTTTTTCTGCTATTTAAAGCTTGTGATTATCTAAGCGTCGTATTTTCAAATTTAACCATTTTGATTTAGATTCACCTATTTTTAGAAAACTAAAATTTTTGATCCAAACAAAATCATTATCTTTGCACCGCTCTAATTATAAAGCGTATTAGTTGCAACGTTTTTATAATTATAATGATTTTGGCTTTTAAGAGCATTGGCCAAAACAAAAAAATAGGTCTTAGACCTTAATTTAGAAATAGTACAATGTTTATTCTACGTCCTTACACAATGTTGCTTATATAGCTAACAAATTCTATTCCTTCCTCTTCAAAATATCTTTTGGAGAACTTTTTCCCTCTTTTTTAGTTTATAAACTCAGACTTACTCTCTCTTCCAATGAAAGAGTTGTTTGCTATCAATAAAAATATTCCCAATGAATAATAATTGGAAAAAAACATTCGCTATAATATGGAGTGGTCAATTATTCTCGACCCTCACAAGTTCTATCGTAGGTTATGCAGTCGTATTTTGGCTGAGCCTACAAACCGGTTCTGCCGAAGTATTGGCTTATGCAATGATCGCTACCCTTCTGCCACAATTGGTACTGGGACTCTTCACCGGCGTTTTTGTAGATCGCTGGAACAGAAAGCGAACCATGATCTTCGCCGATAGCTTTATAGCTATTTGTACAGCCGTTATGTGTATCATGTTTTACTTCGATACTGTTACCATCTGGCAAATATACATACTGTTGATTCTACGTTCGGCAGGAAGTGCGTTCCATACACCTGCTATGCAGGCTAGTGTGCCATTATTGGCTCCCGAATCGGAGTTGATGCGAGTGGCAGGTGTCAATCAGATCATTTTCTCCATCAGTAATATTGCAGGCCCTGCATTGGCTGCATTACTTATCAACCTGATGGAAATGACATACGTTTTATCTCTTGATATTATTGGGGCAGTTATAGCATGTACCTCTCTGTTATTTGTAACAATACCCAATCCAGAGAAGAAAGACACAGAACGAACTCCCAATATTATTGCCGAAATAAAGGAAGGTCTACACGCCATATTCAGTACACAAGGTCTTAAATGGGTACTTATATGCGATGTAGTTATGCTGTTCTTTATAATCCCCATTTCAGCACTATTCCCACTTATTACCTTGAAACATTTCTTGGGCGATACGTACGACATGAGTATCGTAGAAGCATCGTGGGGTGTAGGTATATTTATCGGAGGAGTACTTATAGGTATGAAGAAAATAAAGATGATGAATAAAATAGTACTTATCGGTATTGCAAGTATTCTCATCGGGTTAACTTCGCTCATATCGGGCTTATTACCTGCAAGTGGGCTTATATGGTTTATTGCCTTAACGGGAATAAGTGGTATTGGGGGTACTATCTGGAATAGTTCGTTTACGGTAATACTTCAAACGAAAATAGATCCCTCAGTATTGGGTAGAGCATTCTCAACATACGATAGTATGATGCTTTTGCCATCTATTCCGGGATTACTTGCTACGGGTTTTGTTGCCGATGCAATTGGTATAACCAACGTATTTGTGATTGCAGGAATCGCAATATCTTTGATCGGATGTTTATTCTTTATCATACCCTCAGTAGTTAGTTTAGGAAAGTCTACTGTGGGCAAATACGAGTAAAACACCCTTAATAAATAAATGAACGGACGTCTCAGCTCTCTGAGGCGTCCGTTTTACTTGTTAAATTATTTTTCCTTACCTTCGCACCCCGCTAATTATAAAAGCGAGTAAACTAACTAACTACAATTTATGAAAAAATTATCTCTACGCGTGTTATTCTCAGCAATGGTATTTGCATTAACACTATCTTTTACTGCCTGCGATTTTCTTACAAGCAGTTACGATTTTACAAGCCAAGAGGCTGTAGACAAGGCTAAAGAAAAGATCTCGAAAGAAATCCCCAATGATGCTTTAATTGCCGGCATTAAATTTATGACACAATCATCTAACGAATTTTCTAAAGAATACGGCATCTTCCAAATTGATTTTTATGAAGCTAATTCAACTGATCTGAAAAGATCTCTTATCTACATTAGCAACAATGAAACAAAGGACAGAACGCACACTTTAATAGATCGTGATACAGAAAACTATAGTTCTGAAAATGCTGTTCCTCTTTCGAGTATCGATTTTTCTAAGATTGCAGAGAATATCAACAAAGCATCTGACCTTGTTATAGCTGAAGGACTTGCATTCTCGGGATTAGGTGATTATGCTATCTCTACGGATAAAAACTCTAAAGATATTGTGCATTTATTCTCTATTCACAGTGAGGCTGATAGCAAGAGCAAACTCAAAGGAGGCAAATTTGTAACCGAAACACAGTACTACTCTATTGACTTTGTTGCTAAAAACGGTGGTGATGTTACTTTAGTAGCAGACGCTGAGGTTGAAAACGAAAACGGAGCTGAAACTGAATAAGGCTTGCAAAAGCATATATAACAAAAAGGCGACTATTTTTTATAGTCGCCTTTTTATTTATGAATCCTTATTATTTATATAAAATCTCTGCAAGAATATTGCTTACCTCCCTACTTCTTTTCAACACCAGTAAATGATCGCCACCATCAACAGCATAAACATCCTTTAGTAATTTAAAAGGAAACATCTGATCTTTCGTGCCATGTATATGATATAAGTTGGGACACGCAAAATTTGAATGCCAATAGAGAATCTGATTTAAACACCATTTGGTATAAACAGGATCGGTGTACGATACATATTTTGCCATATCTGCGGGAGTAGCACGATAAACAAAGCGGGCAAAGAAGTCTGAGATCAGATCGTTTGTTTTAAAGAAACGAGACGGTAAATACTCGGAAAATCCAATTTTTCGTCCTAATCTAAACAAAGCTGGAATCTCATTCTCAGCTTTCATCGAAGCTATTATAATAGTCTTTAGAGGATTTAGAAACCGATTCATTTCCTGCACTATAACTCCTCCAAACGAATAGCCAACCAACACATAAGGCTTAGAAGTATCTATATCAAGAGATATTCGATGTGTATATTCGTCTAATGTCTCTTTCTCAAAGGGAATAAGCCACTCGATATACTGCTTATCGAAACCTTCAGGCAATTCAATAGCATCAAACACCTTACAATTTGCCGACATTCCCGATATAAAATAAACATTCATTGTATGCATCTTTTAATTACACATGTATTGATATTATAAATACTCGCCCTACTATCCTTATATCTAAAACCTTACGAATTTAATTCTAAATTATTAATTATCACAAAAAATTACATTAAATATATTTCTCGCAATTCAGAAGAAATTATATCTAAGTGTTAATTAAGATTTGAAGCTAATATTCGTAACCTATTTTTCATATCTTTAAAAATTGAATCTATTTAATAAAATTTTTTACTAATGAAAACATTGCAGAAAACTATCTTTAGCCTATTAGCGTCATTGCTATTAGTGGGATGTGCAGACAAGCCAAAAATAGAGGCAGACTACACGGTAATCCCTCTTCCTCAGGAAATAACGAAGTCTGACGGAGAATTATTCACCTTAAACAACAGTACTAAAATTGTTTATCCAAACGGAAACGATGTTCAAAAACAAACCGCAGAGTTTCTGTCTGAATACATTAAATTGAGCACAGGTCTTAATTTGAAAGTTACAGATCAAGAATCAACAGACAACGTAATTATCTTAAAAGCTGATTATAAGAGCGAAAAAGCCGAATCGTATAATCTGACTGTAAACGGAAAACAAATAGTAATAAACGGATCGGATGAAGCGGGTACATTCTATGGTGTACAAACTCTACGTAAATCGATGCCTGCCGATGCTACACAAAACACAGTAGTATTTCCGGCAGTAGAGATCAAAGATTATCCTCGTTTCCAATATCGTGGACAACATCTTGACGTAAGTCGTCACTTTTTCCCCGCCGAATTTATCAAAAAATACATTGATATCTTAGCATTACATAATATCAACCGTTTTCACTGGCACATTACTGACGATCAGGGTTGGAGAATCGAAATCAAGAAACATCCAGAACTTACAAAAATAGGTTCGCAACGCGAGCAAACCGTAATCGGGCGCAACTCTGGCGAATTCGACGGCAAACCCTATGGTGGCTTCTATACACAAGAAGAAATCAAAGACATAGTAGCTTATGCTCAAAAGAAATTTATTACAATCATACCCGAAGTAGACCTTCCAGGGCATATGTTAGCAGCTTTAGCAACTTATCCAAATCTTGGATGTACCGGTGGCCCATATAAAGTAACCGGCGAATGGGGTGTATTTGACGATGTACTTTGTGCAGGTAACGACAGCATATACACTTTCTTAGAGGATGTGTACACAGAAGTTATCGAACTATTCCCATCAAAATATATCCATATCGGAGGTGACGAATGCCCTAAAACTCGTTGGAAAGCATGTCCTAAATGTCAAGCTAAAATAAAAGCTGAGGGCTTGAAAGCTGATGCACATCACTCTGCAGAGGACAAACTTCAAAGCTATGTAATCTCTCGCATCGAAAAATTCTTAAACGACAAAGGTCGTCAGATCATCGGTTGGGACGAGATTCTTGAAGGTGGCTTAGCACCCAACGCAGCAGTTATGTCGTGGAGAGGAATGGAAGGCGGAATAGAAGCTGCTAAACAAAAACATGAGGTAATAATGACTCCTAACAGTCATCTGTATTTTGATGCTTATCAAACACGTGATATTCAAGACGAACCTTTGGCAATCGGAGGATATACTCCTATCGAAAAAGTGTATGCTTTTGAACCAGTTCCATCTCAATTGAGTGCAGACGAACAAAAATACATCATCGGTACTCAAGCCAACCTATGGGCTGAATATATTGACAATACTGATCAAGTTGAGTATATGGTATTGCCTCGTATGGCTGCTCTTGCAGAAGTACAATGGACTGAACCTGCAAAGAAAGACTTCAACACATTTTTACCTCGCTTAAACAGAATGTTGAAATTGTACGATCGTTTAGGATACAATTATGCTAAACACATTTTCAACATATCAAGCAAGATAGAGCCTAGCTCAGACAAAAAAACAATAACAGTAACTCTAGCTACTGCCGATAATGCACCCATCTATTATACACTTGATGGCACCGCACCAACGGACAAGAGTACAAAATATACTCAACCCATTGAAATAACTGCAAGTGCTGAGTTAAAAGCCGTAGCAATAAGAGAGGGAAATCCGAGCAAGATATATACTGAAACTTTCAGCTTCAACAAAGCTACTTTGAAAAAAGTAACTCTTGAAACCGAATCTCATGACCAATACACATACAATGGCGCTATTACGCTTGTTGACGGAAAAAGAGGAAACAACTCATTTGGAAGCGGCGAATGGCTAGGATTCAATAAAAAAGGTCTTATCGCTGTTGTAGACTTAGATGAGCCTACCGAAATATCTACAGTTAGCGTAGGTACACTAATCAGTGCTGGTTCTTGGATCTTTAATGCAAGAGAATTTACTGTACTTGTTTCGGACGATAATAAAACTTTCAAACAAGTAGCTAACGAAGCATATCCTGCTCTTACTAAAGACGAAGCCAAATTAGTTGATCTTACATTAACTTTTGCTCCTGCGAAAGCTCGATATGTAAAAGTTATCGTTAAGAACGAGCAATCTATTCCGGCTTGGCACGCAGGTAAAGGAAGTTCTGCTTTTATATTTGTTGATGAAATAATTATTAATTAAGATTACAGACCTTACTGATATACAGAGGAGCAATATATTATTTATATTGCTCCTCTTTTACTGTTATTATAAGCCACTTCTAAAGTTAAGAAGAACTTTATTCAGGTTGTAATCTAATCCTTTTATTTTATCACATCAAAGTAAACATTTTGAACATAAATATGAATAAACACGAATAAGCAAAACAGCAACATAAAAAGTCCATCTTGAAGATAGTATATATACAACAAGAGCATTTCAGTACTGAAATGCTCTTGTTGATTTTATCTGAGTAACCTTTAAAATGGTTAGTTTTGTTTCTTTACAATAACTTTAGTATTACCCTGAGGTCGTTGTGTTTTATTTGGATTACGCTCTTGGTGACCGCTTCTACTTTGATTTCTATTACCGCTACCACCTTTTGTCAATTCAGGTTTTGGACCTAAAGACGGACGTGTCTGAGATGGTAAGAAACCATGCTCTTCTACTACGGGAATATTCTTTTTGATCAGCTTATGAATATCTTTCAATAATGGAAGTTCTTCGCGATCGCAGAAAGCGATTGCAACTCCACTACGTCCCGCACGTCCTGTTCTTCCGATACGGTGAACATAAGTCTCCGGAACATTCGGCAAATCGAAATTAAATACGTGAGAAAGATGGTCTACATCTATACCACGTGCTGCAATATCGGTAGCTATAAGTACACGTGTGGTTTTATCCTTGAAACTCTTCAATGCATTTTGACGGGCATTTTGAGATTTATTTCCATGTATAGCTTCTGTTTTAACGCCTGCTTTGTTAAGAGCTTTCGCTACTTTATCAGAGCCATGTTTAGTACGTGCAAATACTAAAACAGATTCCAGATCTTTACTTTTAAGAAGATCGATAAGCAAATCTACTTTATCTTTCTTATCTACATAATATAGTGATTGGTCTATCTTATCGACAGTAGAAGAAGCCGGAGTTACCTCTACTCGTGTAGGATTATGTAAAATGGTATTTGCCAATTTTGCTATTTCAACGGGCATTGTTGCCGAGAAGAAGAGCGATTGTCGTTGCTTTGGCAGCAATGGCAATATTTTCTTTATATCGTGTATAAAACCCATATCGAGCATTTGGTCGGCTTCATCCAACACAAAAAACTCCAGAGTTTTTAAACTTACATATTTCTGACTGATAAGGTCTAAAAGTCTTCCGGGTGTTGCAATCAGAATATCTATTCCTGCTCGCAAAGCATCGGTTTGCTTCTTTTGTGGAACACCTCCGTAAATTACGGTGTGTCTTAAAGATGTATATTTACTATATTCCTTTACGTTTTCCTCAATCTGTATAGCTAGTTCTCGGGTAGGAGTCAATACTAGGGCTTTTATTCCTTTTCTGCCACCATGAGAATTTTCTTTATACAATTGTTGAATAATAGGAATAGAGAATGCTGCCGTTTTACCGGTTCCTGTTTGAGCCACACCTAATAAATCGTTTCCCTCCAACAGGGTTGGTATCGCTTCAGCTTGTATAGGGGTTGGAGTTGTATAGTTTTGGTCTTTAAGAGCCTTTAATATTGGCTCTATGAGGTTTAATTGTTCAAATGTCATACTTTGCATGTACCGTTCACACGGTATAAATCGTTTTTAGTGAGATGCAAAGATACAATATTTTTGCGTATTTGTCTCACTACTCCAATTTATATATGAAGCTGAATTTTGTAAACTTGATAAATTAATTTCTTTTAGCTATATTTGTGCCTGAAAAATAGCTCTTTATAACAAAAATGTCTCAAAGTTTAACAAACGTATTCATATTTAATGATCTAAATTTTAACTATTTAGGTTTGGATGTTTGCGTCGAAATGTTAGAGAGAGAGAGAGAGAGAGAGAGAGAGAGAGAGAGAGAGAGAGAGAGAGATAACTAATACCTCTCCACACTTTAATAAATACTCATTTCCCCAATTTCCTGACAGAACTTTCTGTCTTTTGTTATCATTGCGTCTAAAAAACACCATCATCTATAATTTACAGTATTTCCCCAATAACTATATTCATAGTTGTTTCGGTAAACACTTTTGTGTAACCGATTTGTTTTTTTGTTGTCGTTCAAAATCGGCACAAATCAACTGTTTACCTATGGCACAACTATGTCCGGCAGCAGCATGTAGCGATTACACGTTGCTGCTCTTTTCCCGACAACATTTATATAAATCAACAACAAAATCAAACACATATAAACAATTAAGACAATGAAAAAAAAGGTTTTATTTTCCGTCTGCCTTATTGTAACAGCTACATTACAGGCTCAGGTTGGAATCAACAATTCCACACCCAAAGCGTCCCTTCACATCACACCACAAAATACAGATGGTACTACAGCTGAGGGAATCATAGCACCCAATCTTACACGTGCTCAACTAATTGGAAAAGATGTACGCTATAATACAGAGCAAAGAGGAGCAATAATCTATGTAACTACCCTAGATGACACTCCTTCTGCTAAAACAACTCATGTAACGGCAACTGGTTATTATTATTTTGATGGTACTGTTTGGCAACCTTTTACTCAGCCAAGCTCTATTATTCCTACTGAACCTTGGCAAGTGCAAGGATCAACAACTGCCGCTACTGCGAATGCTCAGAATATCTATCAAACAGGAAGTGTGGGAATCGGGGCTATGACAGCCGTACCTTCTGCCTATATGTTTCAGGTAACGGGCTCCAGCAATGTAACCGCAAATTCGCGAGTAGCTAGTTCTACGGTTGTGGGCAACCAAACGGTTGGCGGCACCCTCATTGTAACAGGTGCTACTACTCTGAATAATGCCTTGACTGTTACCGGCACAACTACGACTAACGCAACCAACATACAGGGATTGATGAAATATACCAGCACAACTCCCGTTGTAGGACAATACCTAAGAGCTTCTAATGTTGATGGAAGCGTGGCTTGGGCTACCTTGCCTGCAGCTACTGTAACTACAGCCAACAATGGTCTTGCAATGAGTGGTACAACTACTCAATTGGGAGGTGCATTAACAAAGGCTACGAGTATTACAGGAACAAGTCTATTAACGTTGGCAACACCAACCACTGTGTCGGGAGCACTTCAAATAAGCAGCGGGACTCCGGCAGCAGGTAAGTTTTTAACTTCCGATGCAGCTGGTAATGCAACTTGGGGTACTTTACCGGTAGTTGCTGTAACTACGGCTAATAATGGTCTTGCAATGAGTGGTACAGCTACTCAATTAGGCGGAGCATTAACAAAGGCTACGAATATTACGGGTACGAGTCGACTAACATTGGCAACACCAACCACTGTTTCGGGAGCACTTCAAATAAGCAGCGGGACTCCGGCAGCAGGTAAGTTCTTGACTTCCGATGCATCGGGTAATGCAACTTGGGGCACTCTACCGGCAGTTGCTGTAACTACGGCTAATAACGGTATTGCCATGAGTGGCACAACTACTCAATTGGGAGGGGCTTTAACAAAGGCCACAAGTATTACAGGATCAGCAACTAATACTCTAACAATAGCAGCACCTACTACTGTTGGTACTACAGCTGCAAATAGTAATCTTACGGTGAATGGTAATGAAATAGTGACCGGTAGTGTAGGAATAGGAATTGCAAGTCCTAGTCAGAAATTGCACGTTGTAGGTAATGAGTATATCACAGGATTGAGTAAGGTTGGAGGAAACACCACATATAATGCATCAGCTCAATTAGAACTATCAGATGTCAACAAAGGGTTTCTTCCCAATCGTGTTGCTTTAACTAGCCCTACCGTTAAAGCACCGGTTGCTAATGCTGTGAATGGAATGTTAGTTTATAACACGGCAACAGTAGGTCTTTTGAAACCGGGATTTTATTATTGGAACAATACTCACTGGCAAGCTTTTGTTACAGAGATACCCGAAAACAAGGTTACTGGTTATGATTTGACTGCCAGCGTTAATTCAACAGCTACAAATCCAGCTTCTTCTCAAGGAGGAACATTAATGTCTTTTGGTGATATTGGTACAACAACTAAATATTTCACAATTAAAGATGGCGGATCTTATGCATTTGCAATCAGAGTATATGGTATAGGTAATCTTCAAGCAGGAAAAACAATGGGTAGATCGTGCGTATATTTTACATTGATGATAAATGGTGTAAAAATAGATGTACAGGAGGTGAATTGGGCTTTAGTGGATCCAGCTATAGTAGGTGCTCAAAACCGATTGGGTGGTACTGTAATGTTGACAGGTAATAATCTAAAAGTAGGCGATAAAGTAGAATTTAGACTTGCTCATTATAATGTTGGCTGGTCTCAACAAGTCACCATGTCTGCCAACCCTGGATTAACAGCCGATAAAACATCGCTTGTATTCTGGAAACTTTAAGGTTTGAAACTTAAGAAAAATAAAAGCGGCATATCTCTTTTGGAGATATGCCGCTTTTTATATTGTGAGCTATTTATTGAGCTATTTTCAGTGTCCAAGCCGAACGACCCGGTATTTCTGTAAATTTGATAGAAGTCATATCAACAATAAGTTGTCCATTTTCGTACTTCCAAGGAAGATTACCTTCGCGTCCAAGAAGCGATATGGTTGCATTATCGGCAGGTTTGTCGATATTCAACACACATTTATCATCTTGCCATTCAAGAAGTATAGCATAAATATTATTTCCCTTTTGAGTATAAGCTACATACGTTTTCATTGAACCATAAGTCGCATTCAGACCATGCTGAGTACCTGTATTATCGGTATACAATGCTGCGTAAGGAATTACTTCTTCGGCTTGCGATTTTGATGCCCACTTCACTTGAATTGAAGCATTTTGAACGTCTTCGAAATACTCTACTTTGATTGGGTATTTTTGCCCTTTCTTCAATTTAATACTACTCTTGTGAGTTGCTGAGGTTTGAGCACCTTGTACAAAGCCATCCTGAGTTTGATCTTGTTTGTTCCACTGATCGATAATCAATTTTCCATCTATCCAAACACGTACACCATCGTCCGCTTTAGCTGTGAATGTATATTCTTCGCTAAAATTAGGGCTGATATAACCAGTCCATTCTCCGGTAAAGTGGTCTACACGAATGCGTGGATCGGGAGAGTTACGCACCCAATTGAAATCTATTGTAGAATCGATACGAGTAATATAGATTTGCTTTTCTTCGATATGCTTTTTATAGGCTCTCGTTCCATAAATAGCATCTCCGTTTATTTTCAACCACTGTCCAAGTTGCATAAGTCTTTCTTGTTGAAGCAATGGTATCTGACCGTCTCCGGCAGGTCCCACATTCAGCGTCAACCCTCCCCCATTAGCTACAAGTGTAGCAAAATGATGAATAAGATCGTCTTCTGTAAGGTAATTTTCAAGAGGCTCATTTCTGTTTAAGCCGAAAGAACGCCCTATTCCTCTAACTTCTGCCCAAGGGCGATCAGTCATTGTAATACCAGCACTATATTCGGGAGTTTTAAATCCATAATCAGCACCTCCACCCCAGCGGTCATTTACAATAGCCTCAGGTCCTACTAAGTTGTAATACCAAGCAATCAATTCACGAGCATGCCATTGTTCGGCACTATTCCACCACTCTCCATCTGTAAAGATCAGAGAAGGACGGTATTTAGTTACTAATTCCTTAAACTGAGGAATCATATGTGTATCTACATATTTTGCAATAGAATCATTAGGATCTATCTCCCAATAATGAAGTGGGTTAGACCACTCAGGAAGTGAGTAATACAATCCCATTTTCAAACCATCATTTTCTACGGCAGTAGTAAGTTCTCCTACAATATCTCTTTTAGGACCTGTTTCCATAGAATTCCATCCCGGAGCATATTTACTAGGCCACATGGCATATCCATCGTGGTGTTTTGAAACTAAAACTACGTATTTAGCTCCTGAATTTTTAAAAAGGTCAGCCCATTCTTGTGGATTAAATAATTCGGCTTTGAATAGATCTTTAAAATTTTCGTATTTAAAATCTTGTCCGTACACATTCTTAGCAAAATCAACAGCAGTCGATTTTCCGTCTCTCCATCCTTTATAAGACCATTCGGAATATCCTTCCTTTTTAGTCCATGATGGAACCGAGTACAATCCCCAATGGATAAATATACCTAGTTTAGCGTCGTTAAACCACTCGGGATAACCTCGTTCTTTGATCGACTCCCAAGTTGGTTCTACTTTAGCTGTTTGAGCTTGCAGCGCAAAAGCAGACAGAAGTAGTAAACATGTTAATGTAAAGAAATTTTTCTTCATAATATTTTAGTGATGTTTTTATGGTATCACAAATATAGGAAAATAGCACTAAAGGGCGAAATTGATTTCTATCGATTACCGAATATTTAAGGTAAGAAGCTTTTTATTAATTTAACTGATCTGATAGCTGAAATATTTACCACCATCTAAACATTCATATAGGGAAAGAACATAAGATTACTTTTATTTATATATTTTAGCACTTCGTAAACTATTTATTAGAAAACTATGAGAAATATCATTTTCACACTACTAACTATACTCTTCTTTTCGGCTTGTGAATACGACAGCGATAATATCCATTATAAGGATATTGAGAAGCCAAAGGACATTCAAATAGGCGTTGATCTCGCCGGAGTGAATCCTGATGACACTATTTATATCTATGCGAATACGCAGCTACATTATTCATTAGACACTCAAGGAAAAGAAATTTTAAATCAAAATTTTTTCCTTGATGGAAGGAATATATATTTATCAAATGGTTACTTGAATATAAATCCTTATTTTTCAGATGGAGAAAATCACAAATTAGATATAAACATCGAGCTTAAATCTAATAGCGGAAGTATGGCTGATGCCCTTGGTTACGAGAAATACATAGGACAGATATCTTATAACCTAAAATTCATCACAGGTTTACCTCTTCAATTAAATATAAAACAAGAACAAGACCCCGAAGGTTATTTAAAACTAGTTTGGAATAAACCTGAGTTGAAAGGGTTAGAAGTCGAAAAATATGAAATATCATATAAAAACGGTGATGGAGAGGAAATAAAGTTGACAACAATAAGCAATCCAAATACAACCTATATTGTTGATAAGAGCTATGTATATGGATATCGGACTTATACAATTAAAACTGTTTTTGAGAATGGAAGGATGCAAACTTGGACAGACCTGCATACTGCTGAGTATTCGACAATAACAGGTGATAATTTTACATTTGAAGATACTCCTGATATAGATAAAATAAAAATATCATGGAACAATAAATTCCCATCTCGCTTTGTACTTAAATGGATAGATAATAAGATTATACCCATTGAAGATGGAAAATCAAGTATTATAGTACAACGTCCCTATTTTTCGACCGAGGCTACACACTTTCAATTGTATATTTTACCAGATAATCAGAATAAAGATAATTACGAAGGAGCCCATTATATTAGTGCCGATTATGCTTTCCCTCGTTTCAAAAATTACTCGTACGACATTGCGTATAATGCTAAGCAAAAGCAATTACTAGGAGTAACGTTTAATAAGATGTATATTTATAATGCTAAGAATATGGAATTTATAGGTGAGCAATCACTCATTAAATACAATAACGGCACTACAGGAGACAAGGTGAGATGCTCTCCTACAAATGGAATGATAGCTTACAGTAGTTATCAGAAAATATATTTAGTCAAAAACAATGATTTTAAATCACCAATTCTTATAGAATCTGAGGATAATTATCTTTACGACTTTTTGTTAACAGATGATAGGCTGATTATAAAATACCTAAACTATAAAGAGGGTGGCTATGTAGTTCATATATATAATGCTAATAATGGACAATTCTTATATAAGTTTGCCGAACAGTCGGAATATTTCTCTATGACCATATCTTCAACTGGAAAATACTTTTGTTATTACACCACTACCAAACTCAAAATATATGAATTGGGGGAAGCTCAGCAAAAATTAATTCTAGAACAGGATAATTCCGTAGATAAAAATTATTTCTGCCGCTTCGACCCTATTAATTCAAATGAATTAATACTTAGTAATGGCAAAATATTTTATAAATTAAATGTCCAAACTTTAACTAAATCAAAAGAAGCAATAGGGTATTTAGAGGCTATAGATCCTGTCACAGGGAATATGCTATACAGCATTAAAACTGAGACTATTGCAAGGTTATCTGTTTTGAATTCACAGATGACCAGTACTATTTTTGAAATAGCTTATAATGCCAACTCTTCGTTTGCTGATCTCCGTTTTATTAATGGCTTTATAATTAAAGAATCTGCTTATATGGACGTCTCTAAATATCTAAAAAAATGAAAAAAACAACTATTATATTATTCTGTATATTAATGTGCTTACAGGCTAAAGCACAATTTTCAATAAGTTATTCATTTGGATATGGTACATATAAAATGGGTGATATGAAAAACATCTTAAAGTCGGCTGAAGAAATAATTAATTCACAATATCCCGGATTAGATGCTCAGATTGTCGACAATTTTCCAGGCTATATCACTCATACCCTAGATGTAGGATATAGAATACAACAAAATGAATTTGGGCAAAAAGCTACTTTCCTAACAACCGGAGGAAAACTTTCGCGAGCCGATTATTCAGGTGAATATGAAGAAAAAATAACGCTTTCTGCATATCGGCAAGGCGTCTTTTATAGGAACTATTTCTACACTAGCAATATGAACAATAATAGAAGTTTATCTTTATTTGGAGAAATATCGCCCAGTCTTATATTTACAAAAATGAAAACTGAAGGGCATATCTCAATTGGAAATGAAACTCAGCATATGGATCAAATACATCTAAATAGTACAAGTTTTACCATATTACCTCAAATAGGGCTAAAATTTAATTTGAATCCCCATATTGGCTTTCTTCTAAGTTCGGGCTATGATTTTAATTTTGGCTCAGGGATTGATAAACTTGGAGGTAACAAAATCGATTGGTCAGGTTTCAGAGTTAGTCTTGGAGCTTCTTATACTTTTAATCAATGAGTAGTCGTCTAATTATTTTTCTTTGTATTCTTTGCAATCTTTTAATAGGGAATAGTATAGTGTACTTTTGGTCTTCGCCCTCTACAAACTGGGATTTGATGATAGGTATGTCCTTATCTTGTATATTATGCTACCTGTTTATCTTTAAATATATCAATCTCAAAAGTTGGAATATAATTAAACTAATGTTCTTCTCTATTTTTGCTTGCGTTGTTATCGAATTAATTGGTTGCTCTCTTGCCTCGGTTGTTACTGGACTAAAAAGAGAAGAATCGGATTATTTTTTTGACACCTTGAAAGGACTGAGTATTGGACTTTTTTTGGGAATACTGGGTAATATACTTATGTTCCCTATAACAATAACGATGGGAGTTTTAAATTTAATCTGGTTTCGAAAGTTTCAAAAATCTTTAACTTTAGAATATTAACCAATACATAAATTCTATGAGAAAAATAATAGCCTTTTCGTTCCTTATATGCCTCCTTACAAGCTGTGCATCAATAATAGGAAGAGCTAAGACTGAAGAAATTCGTCTGGGAATGAGTAAAGAGGAAGTTCGCACACTTCTAAAATCGGCTCATGGGACAGCTAAAACGGCAAGTGCCCGACAATTACAGGATGGTGCATTAGAAGAATCTATTGAGCTAACCGAAGGTTACAATAAATATACTTTCATATTTATAGATGGCTACTTAAACGAATGGTACACGATAGATGTTCGTACAATTATTCCTCCTGCACCCATCATTCATAATGACGCAAATTAATAGATTTTGAATATTCACATCAAATATTTATCTCTGCTACTGTTGGTAGGTTTGGCATCATTAAACTCATGCTCAACCTACTATGGCTCTACTATGAATACTAAAGACCCATATACTATAAAGAATGAATATGGCGAATTTTTGGTAGAGGGAGATAGCTTGGATGTTATTTACAATTTCTATGGCGAAAATGCACCCATAGCAGTGAGCGTAGTCAACAAAATGTCTAAGCCACTGTATATAAACTGGCGAAAGTCGGGCATAATGATAGACGATATCCCCTCCCCTTATCAAGATCCCAATGTACACGAGATTGACGATGAGGCTATCGTTAACTTTAGCTCATTCTTAGACGATCCCGATGGATTGGGTTACGTAAAACCTTATTCGAGATTAAACAAACAGATTCTGGAACTGACTAATTTTAATTTCGACAAAATACCTGATACTCTTTTTCTTAAATGGAACACAGAGGCTGATAGCCGAGGAGACAATAAAAAATACAATGCGATTAGATATATTGCATCTAATTCGCCCATATATTTGAGAACATTCCTTACCATATACGAAGATTCTATGGAGGCAGGCGAAGCTTTTTTCTACGAAAACGATTTCTACATGTCTGAATTAATCAAAGGAAGTGGGTCTCTTAATAAACTTGAAGCTTACAGAAACTGGCGTGGCGACTTCTTCTATGTTAAACCTCAGAAAGAGAAAAAGCCCAAGACTGAAAAGAAAGCCCCTTCTATTCTCGAAAAAGTAGCTCACGTTACAGGACAGATTTTACTGTGGGCGGTTGAGGGCAGTAGTGGACACGATATTAATCAGCAATCAGAATAAAAAAGTGAGCACATTTTCATGCACTCACTTCTCTTATATACTATTTGTTAGTCTAATTTACTTATTGACCTATGAAAGTATTGTATGCTTCTACAACACCTCTATAATTGCTCATGGCAGACGAATATAAGTTATTTAGACGATCTGATTTTGGATTTGTTTCCAGTTCAAGATTCAGAGCATCCATCGCTTTTAGAGCCTCTTCGCTTTTTCTGTAAAAGTTTTGAAACACTTCTTTATAATAAACATCACTCAACTTTTTCACATCCTTAGTTGATATGTCTTTATTCTGAGCTATTGATTTTGATGCCGCCGATATTCCAGCTTTTACCAGTTCGCTATCGATAGCTTCTTGATTAAATAATTCCAAGATAGCCTCCAATGCATTCAGATCCGATTTCATAGGGATGATAAACTCAGCAATTTTGCTTTTTTGAAGCAATATAAGCTCGGCATCGTTACCTGCTTTAGATGCTAATCTAGAAGCTTCTGACCAGCCAGTATATCCTTTTTGAAAATAAAAGGCAAGACTGTCCTGCATAGCAGGATATTTTGCAAATTCAGTATCAGTAAGGTATTCCTTTTCTGAGAAATAGTCACTCATTGCTGTTGCCCATTTAACCGCATTTGCGATATTTTTATCTGCCAGAGTAATTGCATTGGCAATCTCTTTCTTTTCGGCAAACTCAGGAGCACCTTTATAAGCTGCAGCATATTCTTTTTGATCGCCAAAACAAGCTTCAAAATTCTTATAGTTCACAAAGAAAGGTTGAACGTTAGGATTTCTTTTCAGCTTCGAAAGATTACTTTCGGCTGTTGATAGCATCGATTTGTAGTTGTCGGCGCTAGTTCTGTTTTTGTTACTCAACTCAATAACACTATTGCATAATCTTATTATATTGGACGCATCCAACTCGGCTTTAGTGTACGTTTTTTGTTGTGACATTGCCATTAATGACATCAGCAACATCGAGACCATGAATGTAAGTTTAATTCTCATTTTATTTAAATTATAATTAGTGTGCCATAGGTCTTTAGACCTGTTTTTCTTTCAATTTCATTCGCTGTAACTCCCAACGAATTCTTAATTTATAAATACGATTACCACGATGGCTCTACATGAATAAGCACATCTGCTATTTCGGGCATCTTTTCTTTCAATCTATTTTTTAAATCATGAGCAATATCGTGCCCTTCTTTTACCGTAATATTTTTATCTACAATTATATGCAAATCAACATAAAAGGTCATACCCGTTTTTCTAACATGGCATTTCTCTGTATCCTGCACACCCTCTATGGTTTTAGCAAAATCGCAAACATCGTTAACCATATCGGGATATATATCCTTATCCATAATCTCGCCTAAAGCAGGTTTGAGAATCTTATAACTATTGTAGAGTATAATGAATGAAGCTAATAATGCCGCCCAATCGTCAGCCGCTTCATAGCCTTTGCCCATCACCAAAGCAATCGAGATCCCAATAAAAGCAGCAACCGAAGTTATAGCATCGCTACGATGATGCCATGCATCTGCAACCAAGGATGTACTTTTGGTTAATCGAGCCTTTCTTATTACTAATTGATACGAAATTTCTTTCCAAATAATAATTCCACCCAAAACAATCAAAGTAAATGGCTTAGGAGGCTCATGCGGCTCGTTTATATTCTGAATACTTTCGTAAGCAATAATAGTTGCCGATATAATAAGAAAACCCACTACACCGAATGTTACCAAAGGCTCTATACGCCCATGTCCGTAAGGATGTTTCTCATCGGCAGGTTTATTCGAATATTTAATACCACATAGTACAGCTATCGAAGAGAATATGTCGGCTGTTGATTCTATTGCATCTGCAATAAGTGCATAGGAATTTCCGAAATATCCGGCTAACCACTTTATTATAGCCAAAGTTGTATTGCCTATTATACTAAAATACGAAGCTTTTATTGCTGTCTGTTCTTTACTCATGAGTAGAGTTGGGATATGAAATATTGATGCCGCAAAGGTACGGTTTATTGCCGAAAATCATAACCTTTGAAAGATTAATAGAGAAAAAAGCGCCTATCTTTAAAAGACAGACGCTATGTATTTACTGAGAATTAATCTATTAACGAGGGGCTCGCTGCAATGTTTTTCGGAACAAGAATGCCCATAGCAAACCGCTTAAAGCTCCAGCTAAATGACCCTCCCACGAAATATGGCTTTCGGTTGGGAATATTCCCCAGATCAAACCCGAATAGAGAATAACGACAAGGATAGAAACCAGAATTAACTTCCAGTTCTTGCTTAGGATACCTCCAAAGACTAAGAAAGAAGCCAAACCATAGATAATACCACTAGCTCCTATATGTGAGGCATAGCGCCCAATAAGCCAGGTTATAATACCGGTAGTGATCCAGATCATGAATAGGTAAAGTGATGCTTTTTTCTCATAAAAGATGAAGAGCAAGCAACTCAGGAAAAAGAACGGGAGAGTATTTGCTATCAAATGCTCAAAATTGCCATGAATTAAAGGTGCTGTAATAATACCCAACAATCCGTCTACCGAACGAGGCAAAATACCTAAACCTGCAAGAGTGTTACCCGTAAGATATTTAATCACTTGAATCACCCAAAAGATAGCTACAAATGCGAAAGAGTATTCGACAGCCTTTTTAATTTTCCCCGATTTCTTATTCATGATTCCAAGAGTTTTATAAAGTGTTATATATTAAGACATACTATTTCTCCGTAAGCGGGCACTGTATCGAATGCATTTTCGAGAGTAGAATCGCCTGTATATACTTTCGCACAGTTGATAACACCCCCATGAGTAAATATGGCTACATTCTTATAATCCTCCTTTTTTATTTCATCCAAAAGAGAGGCTACTCTATCATATAACATCTTGAATGACTCTCCTCCTGTAGCAGGTTGATGTATCCAGTTTTCATACCAACTTTCTATATTTTCATCATCAATATGGTCCCAGTTCATCATCTCCCATTCTCCGAAGTACATTTCTTTAAGACGATCTATCCATTGTACATCGCCCTGAAATCCGCAGTATCTTGCCAATTTACGGCAACGGCTCAAGGGGCTCGAATAAACGGCATCAAACTCAATGCCTTTCAGTTTTTGTTTTACAACCTCTGCTTCTTCTTCAAAAGTGGACTTCAACGGAACGTTAGATTGCCCGTAACATGTACCTTGTGGTACATCTACTGAGGTATGTCGTATCAAATATAATTTCATATTTCTGTTTTTAAGGTTTTACACCTTCTTATTAGTTCGGCAATTACAGCCTGCTATGATTCTAAAATAAAGTACTTAATAAGTTATACACAGCCACGATTCCCAGATAGAACGAAAGTTCGCACATTAAAAACAATGCTCCGCAACAATCGCCTGTATATCCCTGTATTTTTTTATTCATCAACGATGTCAACAATAAAAAAGCCAGAATCGGGAGAATAACAGCCAGCCAATACTCCTTGGGCAGCAAACCGAAAAACGGTACTAATCCAAACAATGCAGAGAGGATAAATGTTCGCAAAACCATCGTTTTATAAACCATTTTAGCCTTACTTGTTTCCTCGTTGCGAGCGTAAGGCAAGCGCAATGTTATAAGTGAACCTATAAACTTACAGAGGGGATCTCCTGCCAAAACTACCAAGCATGCAATATGCAGAGGCAGCGAGGTGAGCAAGAAAAACAGAAGCAAGAAATAAAAGATAAGGCTAACCACTCCGTACGTTCCAATATGAGAATCTTTCATTATAGCCAGAATCCGCTCCTTAGAAGTTCCACCGCCAAAGCCATCAAAGAAATCTGCCAGGCCATCTTCATGCAAAGCACCTGTTATAAGCAAACGGCTCAATATAGCTAGTACAACAGCTATGTGGATAGGAAATACAAAGGAGGTAGCCCACAACACCAATGCCATAATCGAGCCAGTGAGCCAACCAACTACCGACCAATAATTAATGACCTGTTTGAAATATTCATTAGGCACATTAAAAATCCGCCAAAACGGTAAGCGGGTAAAAAAGATCAGCGCAGCTCCAATATTATTCATCTGATGAGGTATTTCTGATAAGGTCTGAGACCTTTTGTTCTCTAATTAAATGCAATTTAGAATTATTACTGAGGAAGGCAACAGTAAATAATTCAGCTAATTTAATCATTTTGCTCGATTCGATCTATCTAAAATCTCGTTTTAGTTATAGTTTAAGCACTTAAATCAAAATCCGTTTAATCGAAGTATTTAGTGACCTCAATTGCCTTAAAAGAATTCATTTCATTAATCATTCTCACTGCCGAATCTAGAATGGGATAAGCGCACAAAGCACCTGTACCCTCCCCTAGTCGCAAATCGAGATGAAGTATAGGTTTCACTTTCAAGAAATCTAGTAATGTTTTATGTCCTGCTTCATCGCCTTGATGTCCGAATATTGCGTAATGCAAAACATCCCGATTGATTCGTGCAGCAGCCAATATGCATGAAGTCATTATAAAGCCATCTACTAGAATAATCATACCCAATTCGGCAGCCTTAAGCATACCACCAACAGTCATCACCATTTCGTAACCTCCAAAGTGGCGCATTACATCGGCGGTGGTTCCATCGCCCTGATAATTATCCGTAGCTTGCCTAAGAACTTTATATTTATGTTCCAATATTTTACCTGCATGATCTGAGCCTGCTCCAACACAATCGCGAAGAAGAATTCCCGTAAATGTATTCATCCAAATAGCCGATGATGAGGTATTGGTTATACCCATTTCGCCAAAGCAGATAACATTAGAACCTTCGTCATAAGATTGCTGCACCACTTCGGCTCCGACCTCGATAGCCTGATCAAACTCGTCCATCAACATCGCAGGCTGATATAAGTAACTGCGGGTTGCTTTACGAATCTTACGATGTATGATTCGATCATCCGTAAGATCGAAATCATAGTTCACACCTCCATCCACAACTTTCAGACCGAAACCATGTTGACGTGCTAAGAAGTTTACACCTGCTCCTCCTTCGAGAAAGTTAAAAACCATTTGTCTGGTTACTTCCTGAGGTGATGGGCTTACACCTTCTTCTGCAATTCCATGATCGGCTGCAAATACTATATGAACGGGCTTCGTAAGTGATGGACTTGTGGTTTGCTGAATCCATCCGATTTGTAGTGCTAATTCTTCGAGGATTCCTAAAGAGCCTTTCGGTTTGGTCAGATTATCTATTTTCTCTTGAATTTGAGGTATAATTCCTTCGTCAGGCTTTCTTATATTAAACTGGAGCATAAGTTATATTGATCAATATTAATTTAAAGTCTCAGATTTATGAAATGTTTCAGCAAGTATAAAAGCACAGCATCTCATAAGTTACAAGTATTTAATGATGGGCTTTTGCCTCTTTATTTTTCCCAAGGACAAAGGTATTATTTTAGTCTAAAAGCAGAAGCCAAACTATTTGAAATTATGAATAGAAAACAACAATAATACCTTATATATATAATACTATAACTTTGCTAACACAAAAGAATTATACTTAA
>NZ_CVRU01000112.1 GCF_001261715.1 Dysgonomonas sp. HGC4
TAAAATACTCATTATTAATAAGTACCAGACTCTAATAAGCATTTGATATACAAACGGATCCTGTTAATCTATTTTAACTAGCAAATACACGGCCTTAGATGAGGCAGGAAGTAGATTTGCAATAAAATATTATATATTGACTATATGACCATTAATAAGCTAATATCATCGGCTCTGAATATTAGAGAGAGCCAAATAGAAAAGACAATAGCCTTACTTAACGATGGAGCTACCATCCCGTTTATCAGTCGTTACCGGAAGGAAGTAACCGGAGGACTAGACGAAGTTCAGATTGCCGATATCAAAGAGCAATACGATAAGCTGATAGAACTAACAAAGCGAAAAGAAACCATTTTAAAAACGATAGAAGAACAAGAGAAACTAACTCCCGAACTGAAATCGAGAATAGAAAATTGCTGGAATTCAACCGAGCTCGAAGATATTTATCTACCCTACAAACCTAAACGCCAAACCCGTGCCGAAATAGCACGTAAAAAAGGATTAGAGGGATTGGCTCAGGCTTTGATGCTACAACAGAAGTTTGATGTAGAATCTAAAGCTCTTGCTTTTGTAAAAGGAGATGTACAGGATACTAAAGAAGCCATAAATGGTGCTTGCGATATTATTGCCGAATGGGTAAGCGAAGATGAGGCTGCCCGTAATACAATACGTAATCTCTTTCAAAGGGATGCATTTATCACCTCTAAAGTCGTTAAAGGCAAAGAAACAGAAGGAGACAAATACAGAGACTATTTTGATCTGGAAGAACGATTGAGTCGTTGTTCATCTCACCGCATATTAGCTATGCGACGTGGTGAAGCGGAAGGATTCCTAAGAATAAATATTGCACCTCTAGAAGAAGATGCTTTGGAACGCCTCAACCGTAAATTCGTAAAAGGAGTTACAGAAGCATCCGAATATGTAGAAGTCGCTATCAAAGATGCTTATAAACGATTACTTAAGCCATCCATAGAGACAGAATTCGCTACCATGTCGAAAGATCTTGCAGATGAAGAAGCCATACGTGTATTTGTCGAAAATCTCAGACAACTGCTCCTAGCTGCTCCTCTCGGACAAAAAAGAGTACTTGGTATAGACCCCGGATATAGAACAGGTTGTAAGGTAGTTTGCTTAGATGCGCAAGGAAATTTACTTCATAACGAAACGATATACCCTCATCCACCTCAAAACGAATCGTCTAAAGCTGCAGGAAAGATTTCACAAATGGTATCGACTTACAAAATTGATGCTATTGCCATAGGTAACGGAACTGCCAGCCGCGAGACAGAACATTTCATAACGAAGATCCGTTACGAAAAAGAAGTACAAGTATTTGTAGTAAGCGAAAACGGTGCATCTATTTATTCTGCATCTAAAATTGCAAGGGAGGAATTTCCAGAATACGATGTAACAGTTCGTGGAGCCATATCTATTGGTCGCCGTTTGATGGATCCTTTGGCAGAATTAGTAAAAATAGATCCTAAATCAATAGGTGTAGGTCAATATCAACACGATGTAGATCAAACGAAATTGAAACGATCGCTTGACTTAACAGTGGAAAGTTGCGTAAACATGGTTGGCGTAAATGTAAATACTGCAAGTAAACATTTACTCACTTATATATCGGGATTAGGTCCTACCCTAGCCCAAAACATTGTAAATTACAGAGCCGAAAACGGAGCATTCAAAACTCGCAAGCAATTGCTTAAGGTTCCTCGAATGGGTGAAAAAGCTTTTGAACAATGTGCTGGATTCTTACGAATTGCCGATGGAGAGAACCCTCTTGATAATTCGGCTGTACACCCAGAAAGTTATATCGTAGTAGAAACTATGGCTAAAGATTTAGGTTGCAACGTAAAAGAGTTGATCGAAAACAAGGAACTGAAAAAGAACCTGAATCTAAATAAATATGTGAATGATAAAGTAGGTTTACCTACTCTCAACGATATTATTGAAGAATTAGATAAACCGGGACGTGACCCACGAAAAGGGATTCAGGCTTTTGAATTTGATCCTACAATCAAGACCATTGCAGATTTAAGAGAAGGCATGGTTCTACCCGGTATAGTTACTAACGTTACCAATTTCGGATGTTTTGTTGATGTAGGTATTAAAGAAAATGGCTTGGTACATATTTCAGAATTAGCAGACAGGTTTGTATCTGACCCTACTGAGATTGTATCTCTACATCAGTACGTTCAAGTGAAAGTATTATCAGTTGACTCCGACAGAAAACGAGTAGCTTTATCGATGAAAGGACTCGATTAAAGTCTCTTACCCTTTTTATTGCTTTAGCAAACAGAATATCTATAGACTGCTATATTTCTAAATATATCATTCGATACTTTCTTTTGCCTAAACAAATAAAAACTTAACTTTGACGTTATAAACCTTATAATATTACAACATAAAATACATTAGAATGAAACCTACATTATTTGTGCTTGCTGCCGGTATGGGTAGCCGTTACGGAGGTCTTAAACAATTGGATGGATTGGGTCCCAGTGGCGAAACAATCATGGATTATTCTATCTATGATGCCGTAAAAAGTGGATTCGGCAAACTAGTATTTGTAATCCGTAAATCTTTCGAAAAAGAATTCATAGACAAAGTTGCATCTAAATACAACAAACATATTCCGGTAGAAATAGTATTTCAAGAACTCGACAATCTACCCGAAGGCTTTACTGTAAGTCCCGACCGTGTTAAACCATGGGGAACTAACCATGCAGTGCTAATGGGTAAAGACGTTATCAACGAACCTTTCGCTGTAATCAATGCCGATGACTTCTATGGTCGCGACGGATTTGCTACTCTTGCTAAATTCCTTACCGATCTTGAAGGAAGCAAAAACCATTATTGCATGGTAGGATACCGTTTATGTAATACACTTTCAGAAAGCGGATCTGTTGCACGTGGTGTTTGTGCCAGTGATGATAAAGGCTTCTTGACTACGGTTACTGAGCGTACTCACATCGAACGTAAAGATGGTAAGATTCAGTATAAAGAGGGTGAAAACGAATGGCATGAATTGGAAGAAAACACTCCTGTATCTATGAATATGTGGGGATTCACTCCTGAGTATTTCCAATATTCGGAAGATTTCTTCGTAGACTTCTTGAAAAAGAATCAAGATAACTTGAAGTCTGAATATTTTATTCCTCTTATGGTAGATCATTTGATCAAAAATAAAACTGCGGATGTAAAAATATTAGATACTACTTCTAAATGGTTTGGTGTAACTTACGCTGAAGACCGTCAATCGGTAGTTGACAAGCTTCAAGGTCTTGCTGATAGCGGTGAGTACCCTACTCCACTTTGGAAATAAGAGTATAGAATTAGAATATAAAAGCAGCAGGAAAATCTATATTTTCCTGCTGCTTTGTTTTAAGATTCATCTAATTATATAGATTACTTGCTATGTTGATGATGATTCTGTCTAAATTCAACAGGAGTCATCTTTGTATATTTTTTAAAGAAGCGACAGAAGTAAGATTCATCAGAAAAGTTTAAAGCTATCGCAATCTGACTTACAGTATAATTAGTCTGTATCAGATACGACTTAGATTCCATCAATAGTTGTTCCAGAATATATGTACTGGCAGGTTTACCTGTTATTGCTTTCACCAGATCATTTAGGTAATGCGCATTAATATATAAGAGGTCAGCATATTCCGACACTTTACGCAATTGTAAATAATGCTGAGATACCAATTCCTGAAACTGCATAACTATTTGCTGCTGCCTAGGAATACCCATATTACCGGTATCCGATTTGTGCTTATATATACGTTCAATCTCTATCAAAAGAACATTAAGATAAAGTCGTACCAATAAGTCATCATTTAAACTTTTCTTGCGCGAATATTCAATGTTCATCTTTTTGAAAATTTCAATCAGCATATTCCTTTCAACTGTTGAAACTTTCATAAAAGGAGTCTTTCCCAATTGGAAGAATGGAAACTGAGTCAGCTTAATCTGATTATGAATACAAAGAAGAAAATATTCGACATCAAAAGTGCAATGAAACCCTTTTACATCACGGCTCCATGAATCGACCGAATGCAATGCATTTGCAGGAATACAATACAAAGTATTAGGTTCGAAACAGTATGTTTTATAGCCGATTGTCTCGGTTATACTTCCCGAAGTCAGCAATACAATAGTATAATAATCCTGTCTGTCGGAACCTGAGTTAAACTGATTCTGCAAAACTTTCAAATTCTCTAGTGGTATTATTTCCAGAAAATTATGATTTCGTCCCTCCTTCAAATAAGAGGTATTATTCACTATATACTTGTCTTTATTTTCCTGAGTTGCCATTCGATCAAATCTTTAAAGCTTTTTTCTCAATAAGAAATTACAATAAGATACACAACAGATATTTATAACGCCCAAATAAAGATACCAAAAACTAAATCCAAACAGACATAAAACAGGTATCCAATAACTGAATATACTCCAAAACGAAGCCATACACATAGGACATTGTATAAGGGGTTTCCTTAAATACTTGCTAAATCGCGGCTCTTGATATATTTTGTAGAAGCTTATTGCATTATTATTAATTCGAATCTTTATTTGTGAATCTATTTGAGATAATACACTATTTAAAGAGTTAAGAAACGAGGTATTATTATCTCTTTCTCCATTCAAAAAAAGAGCTTCATCTATCACATTCAAATTCACTTCCGGTAGAACCATCTGGATTTTATTAATCAGATTGGTAAATTGGTCCCCTGAAAAATAAACAGTTTTCGTTTCAGACTGCATAAGGAACTTTTTAAGAGGATAAAGAATCATCTCACTATCCTTATCCTTACCATCGGGCATTACCTCTGTCTCTCCAGCCGCTGCAATCCAAACACCCATAATGAACAACGATTGCAGTAACACATATCCTAAAGCTGCTAATATAGCGTAAAAAACCAAATCTATTTCCATTTTGTTTCTATTTTTAAATTATAGCAACAAAGGTAGATACCAGCCAATATATACTTATGACATTAGATGCATACGTTATGGGACAAATCGTAGATTTATATAAAAAGTGGGATTTAAAATAAGCTCCTTCGTCTTATTTTAAATCCCACATATCTCAGTTAGTAATATAAATTACTGCTCTTCTCTTTCTTCTCGATTCTTCTTATCGTACTTCTTTCCTGCAAACAGATCGTATCTACGAAATTCACATTCCAAAGAACCATTTATAAGAGGTACTTTCTTTGATGGTTTCAAACCTATCTTATCAAAGCAGTCTTTTCTATAACTAAGTATCCAAGCAGTATATCCTGCGAATACGTGCTTCAATCTTTCACCTATCATTTCGTACATACCATATAAGTCATCCGATTTGATACGCTCTCCATAAGGAGGATTCGTAATAAGAATACCTTTTTCGGATGGCGCTTCTTTGTATTGCTGAAAAGGCATTGCTTTAAGCTCTACATATTTGGCAACTCCCGCACTTTTAATATTCTCGGTCGAAATCGCGATAGCACTTTTCAAGATGTCAGAACCGTAGATCTTATGCTTGAATTCTCTCTCGTTACTATCATCCTGATAAATGGTATCGAAAAGGTCTTGATTAAAATCAGGCCATTTCTCAAATGCAAAACCGGGACGATAAATACCCGGAGGAATATTCATGGCAATCATAGCGGCTTCGATAAGCAATGTTCCCGATCCGCACATGGGATCAACAAAATCACATTCGCCTCTCCACCCTGTTTTAAGAATCATTCCCGCAGCCAATACCTCATTCAATGGAGCTTCGGTTTGAGCTACTCGATATCCTCTTTTGTGCAAAGACTCTCCCGAGCTGTCGAGTGATACTGTACACTGATTTTCCGAGATATGCACATTGATAAATATATCGGGGTTGGTAATACTCACCGATGGGCGTTTACCTGTTTTCTGTATAAAATAGTCTGCAATAGCATCCTTTACACGATACGCCACAAACTTAGAGTGTGTAAACAACGATGAATAGACTACTTCGTCTATCACAAAGGTATTTTTCTCTGAAAGGAAATCATCCCATTTGAATTTCTTGATTTCTTCGTATACCTCATCGGCATTTTTTGCTTTGAACTTGAACAGTGGTTTCAATATTCGTAAAGCTGTACGACAATGTATATTTGCTTTGTACATCAACATCTGATCGCCTGTAAACGAAACCATTCTCCGCCCGATCTGAAGATTATCAGCACCTAAGGCGGTCAATTCCTCTGCCAAGACTTCTTCGAGTCCCGACATTGTTTTAGCAACCATTTCAAAAGTATTCCTACTCATCTAATTCTATTTCTATTTTTAAATAACTTCAATTATACGCTCTAAAGTAACAATGGCTTAAAAAAGTTTCTCGTTACAATGATAGCTTCTTAGCAACACCCTTCGATTCGTTATGAAAAGCATCAACTGCCGTCACAACATACTTGTATTTCTTTTTTCCACCTTCATAAGGTAGTGGGTATTTTGTATCGCGTGTAATACCTACAATGTTTCGGACATCCTCTAAATTCTCAGATTGTCCTTGTGCAAATCTGTAAACCACGAAGTAAGTACCCGCTAAAGGATCTCCCTTTTCGCCATCTCTATCCCAAACCAGAAGATGAGCCGCCTCTGTGTATTTCTCCTTTACATTTTTCACCTTCTTGGGTGCACCTCTATACATGTGTGTATAAGCAGGTATAAGCGATGGGTATTTATGATAGGTAGATATCAAACTACTGGTAATGCCTCTATAATTCTCAACTATATTTTGACCATACCAAAAACAGTTACCATTTACGGCTTTGTAGCTTCTTGATAGTCTCATCTTTTCAGCCAACTGATTATCGCCCGAAGGCATTACAGCATCCATAGTCCGCTTTACATCTTGCCCAATATACAAGGGTTGTTCAAAATTATTGTTTGCCCACCACTCTACAAGTGTTGTATAATCGGCTGCTTTATGACCTATTTCCCAATAAACCTGAGGCATATTATAGTCAATCCAACCATTTTTCACCCACAGCTTCACGTCAGCATATAAGTCATCATAATTTTGCAATCCGGTTGTATTACTTCCCGTTCCATTGGGTGTACTTCTTTTGTTACGATATATCCCGAAAGGGCTGATACCAAAACGTACCCAAGGTTTTGTTACTATGATAGTTTCTTTGATTTCTTTTATTAGCGAATTTACATTGTTACGACGCCAATCGTCACGATGTGCCTGATCGAATCCCTGAGATGCACCATAGGTTGCAAAGCTGCGATCATCGGGGAATGGTTTTCCTGCAATGGGGTATGGGTAAAAATAGTCATCCATATGGATAGCATCTACATTATACCTTTTTACAATATCTTTTACTACTTGACAAATAAAATCTCTGTTAGCAGGAATTCCCGGATCGAAGAAAATTTGTGTTCCGTATTTTACAAAACGATCGGGATATTGATAATACATATGACTCTTAGTGAGTACCTGATTCTCGGATAGAGATACACGATAAGGATTCAACCATGCATGCAATTCCATATTACGCTTGTGGCATTCTTCAACCAAAAAAGTCAAAGGATCGAATCCATCAGCCATTGGCTTACCCTGGGTTCCGGTTAAAAAGCTACTCCAAGGTTCTAACTCCGAATAGTAGAAAGCATCTGCCTGAGGACGTACCTGAAAGATAACTGCATTGATACCTGCTGCTTGAAATTTATTCAATACATCGGAAAAATATGCTTTCATCTGCGTACTGTTCATCGACTTGTACTGACCTTGCCATGCCGTTTGAATCCATGCTCCTCTAAATTCTCTTTTGGGATATTGGAGATCTGCCGAACTGGTTACCGTTTTCTTACTTCCGCACGAAGATAAGATAAGCCCTACCAGCAAAACAGTCAATAAATATTGATATCTGAAACACCTTTTCATCACTTGTTTTTGATATTTTAAATTTTGTTTTGCAAAAATAGAATAATTAATGCGAAGACTAAAGCTTTTGGGCAGTAAACAAAAGACAATCTAAATCTTAACCTAATTTCCCCATATTATTTATAGCTATTTAAGGGCTAACAAACTTTTATTTCTCCGAGAAATGAACAATGTAGAGACAATAAGCATTTAACTTTAGTAACACAAACTGTATATTAATATACCTTTTATTATTTTTGTAAAATTCACTAATAACATTTTTATAGATTATGATGCCCGACCAGATAACCGAAATAGCCGTTTTCGCAAAATATATCTTAATAGCCTTAGCATCCATAGGAGCAATTGTGCTTGCTTTTGGGATCTATCATCGCAAGAGGCAATTGATAGAGAGAGGTGGATACATGATTATTCTATCAATAGTTTTAGGTGTATGTGTATACCTAATCTACGAGAAGACCAAACAAAAGTCATACGAGATGCTCCAAAATACATATATTTCCTACTAAAGCAATTATAAAAACAATGAGATATCATATTATACTCTCTATTATACTTTTTTTTGGGTGGAGTTTCACTTCGTGTGCCCAAGAAACCCAAAGCCTCAAAATAGGCGTAATAAGTGATCCTCATTATTTATCGGAGCAATTGATGGATAATGGTTCAGCCATTCAAAATGCTGTGAACTCAGGCGGGAAAGCGATAACCGATGTACCTCAAGTTTTAGATCAGGTTTTGGCCGAATATTTAAAGAGTGATATAGAGGTATTGCTTATTCCGGGAGACATGACCAAAGATGGAGAGAAGCAAAGTCATATTGATTTCGTCAAAAAGCTTCAACCTCTCATTGATAAAGGTGTAAGAGTTTTTGTTGTTCCCGGAAATCACGATGTAAATGTGCCAAATCCGGTACGTTACGAAGGAGATAGAACATACCCCGTAGAAAGTGTCACCCCTATGGAATTCAGGCATATTTATAGCGACTGTGGTTATAACAGAGCATTAAGGCGAGATACAGCATCGCTCAGCTATGTAGCTCAGTTAAATAATGATACTTGGTTACTAGCTATTGATGGCTGCCGATACAAAGAACACACTACATCAACTATTTCTTCAGGGCAAATATCTCCTTCAACCGAACGGTGGATCGTAGAGGTAATGAATGAAGCCAAACAAAAGAACATTCAGGTGGTGAGTATGATGCACCACGGATTGGTAGAACATATTATGTTTCAGGCAACATTTTTCAAAGATTATGTGATCAACGACTGGCAACGACTGGCTCCTCTTTTTGCCGATCTGGGCATGAAAGCAATATTTACGGGGCATTTTCATGCTAATGACATAACAGAATACAGATCGCCATCGGGTAACAAAATCTATGATATAGAAACCGGCTCTCTTTGCGCTTACCCGTTTCCTTACCGTTTTGTGGAATTGAATAAAAAAGGAATGAAAGTTTCGACAAAAAACATCACTTCCATTCCCAATAATCTAACAATATCCGAAGATAATAAAGCTATTATGCAGGAACGTAGTCGTGCAATTGCCATCAGCAAAATACGCTCGATGGGCTTACAATTACCCGATGCCACTTTATCATTAATGTCTGATATGATCGGAAAAATATTCGTAATGCATCTTGCAGGAGACGAAGTTGTAGACGAAGAGTTAAAAACAACAATCAAACAATTGTCTAAAGAGCTGGATTCGTCGATGCCTGTTCCTAATGATAATATAGAATTAGATTTTTACCCGGCTGATAATAATGTAGAGATATCATTCTGATACATTCAGTGATATTTAATTCTATTTTACTAAAAGATTGCTCAGAAGTATAAGATTCTAAAATAATCCATTGATTATTAAATTTATCCAAGATGTATCTTACTATAATGGTGAATTGATTAACTTTGTTCCTTTATACACATAATGAACATCATTGCTGTATTGGGTCAGTTATAACTCTAAGGATAGATCAAAAGTCAGAACAATAAAGAGGTCTCAGACCTTAAGCTAATTACAGATATTCACTATTTACATGGATAAAACCTATTATAATCGGTATAAATCTTTACTCGAAAAGTTAAATTATACATACAAAGGGTATAATGTAAAGTATTTGGTTCCAGGTTATTTTACTTTCCTGTTTAGTGACGATGCTATTTCGGCAAGAGAAGTATTTAAAGAGTTTTATATCAGCACACAGATTAAAGACCTGGGACAAGTTCTTGACACCAAATCATCTTCTGTTATATCATTTCTGATAGATAGAGACGATTATCAGGATTTGGCTAATTCCGTAAAATCCATTTATCCCGACTCTTCAATTGTTAAACTGTCTGCCCTACCCAATAAGAAAGTGTCATTCCTTAGTTTCTCTTATTTAAAGCACTTGGCAAAAGCATTCAAACTCATTTTTGGTCGTCCAATTGATGAATCTTTTATGACTAAGCTGTTTTTAGTAGGCTTATTGACCAAGTTGTTTAACCAGATAAACGTACTTGAAAAGGTGCAATGTCCCGAAAATATCAAAAGATATATTTGTTTCAATGCAGCTTATAAGGAAGAAAGCTTACTTACCCTTTACTTTAAAAACAGAGGGATAGAAACCATATCGATGCAGCATGGAATCTTTTGCAATTTCAAGCTAATGATTCCTTTCGATTATATTAATTTCGACAATATGATAGCTGACAAGCTTTTGTGCTGGGGGCAATCAACAGTTGATTATCTGACCTCAAAAGGTATAGACAAATCAAGATTAATATTGATGGGGAATCCCAAGTATAAAGATTTAATGATCTCTCATATCGATAAGTCTTTCACTAAATGTTTAGTACTATTAGGAAGAGCCATTTATATTCCATCTAATGATAAGCTACTTTCGTTATTAAAAGACTTCAATAAGAAACATAACAACAAAGTATTATTCTATATAAAGAAGCATCCTTTTTTGATGGATGTAGAACATAAATCATTTGCCAGCATTTCCGACAATATGATTTTCCTTGGACGGGAACATTCGGTACAAGAAGTGCTAAGATCAGATATGGTCAACTTTACCATTGCCGTTAATACAACTGCTTATTACGAATCGTTGGCTTTGGGTAAGATTTCTTTACGATGGTCAGAATCGGAAAATGAAGAATTTATCGGCATGAACGACAAATTCGTAAACCTATCGGAGTTCGAAACTAAACTAAATGAGTTTAGCCAAAAACCAGAGGAAGAAGTAAGACAAGAGATGAAAGAGATTATTAAGTATGTATTTAATCCAGAATTGAGGTCTTAGACCTTTTTATTGCTTCGGTTAGTATAATAATCACAATGAATTATACTTATCGAAATGTATTTATAAATAGTTGAAATTACTTATTATGATAGATATAGTAGATTGTACCCTTAGAGACGGAGGATATTATACCAATTGGGATTTTAATGAAAACCTGACTCTCAATTATTTTCAGGCAATGGAAAAACTGCCTGTATCATATATTGAAATCGGGTACCGATCTTTAGTTCAGGATGGATATAAAGGGGAGTATAATTACTGTCCCGATTATATATTGAAATACGCTCGCCAACATATGCCTTCGAAGAAGATAGGTATTATGTTGAATGAGAAAGAAGTTAAGATAGATGATCTTGAAAAGCTCTTATCTTCTTGCAAAGGAACAATAGACATTATAAGAATGGCTGTGGATCCTGCCAATATAAAGCGTGCAGGGGAAACTGCTGCTCGCATCAAGGAAATGGGATTCGAAATGGGATTCAACGTAATGTACGTATCCAAATGGATGACCGAATATCCCAATTTCATGACAGATGTAGCCTCCTTAAATGGTAAAGTTGATAGTTTCTCGATGGTTGATTCTTATGGGGGTATATTTCCAGAAGAAGTAGAAACTATAACCCGACACTTAAGATCGGTACTGCAATGTAAAATTGGCTTTCATGGTCATAACAATACCGAATTGGCATTTGCCAATACGCTGGCAGCCATAAAAGCTGGATGCGAACTTATTGATACTACCATCACGGGAATGGGACGAGGTGCAGGTAATATGAAAACCGAACTGTTGCTATCTTACTTCTCCTCAAAAGAAGGTGTATCGTTAGATTTCAACAGCCTTAGCACTACTGTTGCCGATTTTGAACGTTTAAAAGAAGAATACGGTTGGGGAACCAACCTTCCTTATATGGTTTCGGGCTTCAATTCACTACCACAAAAGGATGTGATGGATTGGGTTACTCGCCGCTTTTACTCTATCAATAGTATCTTGCAGGCATTGCATAATATGAAAGATAAAAAAGGAGATAACCTGAAACTTCCTATTTTCAATTCAAACAAATCACATTTCGACACTGTCCTTATTATAGGAGGAGGTCCTAGTGGAGCCAATTGTGCTACTGCAATAAAACAGTTCATAAAGAAACAAGAAGACAAGACAATTTGCATCATTCATGCAAGCAGCAAAAATGCAGGTTATTATAATGATATAGATATTCCTCAGTTTTTCTGTTTAGTAGGAAACGAAGGACACCGTTTAGAGAAAGTATTTGCTGACTTCGACCTGAACAAGATCTCATGTGTTCTGCCTTCTTATCCTCGAAAAATGGGAACTTATATTCCTCAACAGCTAATCGACAAAAGCTTTGAGCTTAAAGAAGTAACATTCTCTCCACTTTATCAGGATTCGCATACAGCGTTGGCATTGCAAACAGCAATAGAATTATCTGCAACAACTGTATATATTGCAGGATATGACGGCTACGATGGCTTGATAAATGAGAATGAAAGACTACTCACTTCCGAAAACGAATATCTGCTTTCACAGATTGTAGATAAAAGACCCGATATAGAGGTAGCAACCATAACTGCTACAAAATATCAAGGAGTGAAAAATTTATCGGTATACCGATTATTAATAGATTAAAGGTCTCAGATCTTGTTATTGCTTTCATAAATATAAATACGACAGTTAGTTATAACTAAATAATGTTTCATTAAATGAAAATATCCGTTTTTCTTCCATGTAGGGCAGGCAGCGAAAGAGTTCCTCATAAGAACACCCGTATTTTTGCAGATATTGAGGGTGGACTATTAAAGATAAAATTACAACAACTGGTAGCTTGTAATGCTATTGACTCTATTGTTTTGTCTACTAATGATGAAGAGGTTATTCAACTAGCCGAAACAGTATCAAGCGATAAAATAAAAATAGACAGACGACCTGAGCATCTGGCAACATCAAGCACATCTACTGATGATCTCGTAAAATATGTACCTACTATCATCACAGAAGGAGCTGTGTTGTGGACTCATGTAACATCACCTTTTATTGACGGTAAGATATACGAAGAAGCAATTGATGCTTATAGAAATGCTCTAAGTAAAGGCGATCATGATTCTCTAATGTCGGTTACCGCCTTGAGAACTTTCATCTGGAACAAAGAAGGTGCTGTAAATTATGACCGCAACAAAGAGAAATGGCCAAGAACTCAAACTATTGAGCCGCTTTACGAAATCAATAGCGGGATATTTCTGGCAGATATAGATATATACAGAAATCTTGAAGACAGAATCGGAAAGAAACCATTCTTATTTGAGAATAACGATATAGATTCTTTCGACATCGATTGGGAAGAAGATTTTTTTATAGCAGAAGCTATCTATAAAAAACTAAGGTCATAGACCTTTTTAGTAATTATGTAGTAATTCGGACAGATATACAAATCTGCCACTACAAGTAAACATACAACGATATTATTGAATGTAACTTATGACTCCTACTATCTCTATAATAATCCCGATCTATAATATGGAACAATTTCTGGGGCGTTGTCTGGATTCCGTTGTGAAGCAGACCTACACCGCTTTAGACATTATTCTTATAAATGATGGATCAACGGATTCTTCGGGAGATATTTGTAATGCTTATGCCCAAAACGACCCCCGCATAAATGTAATACATCAAGCAAACGGAGGAGTTTCATCTGCTCGTAATTCAGGATTGGATATCGCAACGGGAGATTATATAAGTTTTGTAGACCCCGACGATTACATAGAGCTAAACACATACGAAACTTTTATACCCTATCTGGATAATAACAGTATAGATATACTGAGATTCAATGCATATCGAAAAGGTGAAAGATTGAATCAACTGCCTTTTAAAGGAGAATATGCTGGGGAAAGATTTGAGCAAGAAATCGTATTGCCAATGGTGGGATCAGAAAAATTCGGAGGTATGTTTATCCTCGGAGTTCTTTGGATTCATCTATTCAGAAGAAAGGTTATCGAGAAAAATCATATCCGCTTCAACAAAGAATTGAGGAGATGCGAAGACCGACTATTCACTATTACAGCAATGTTACATTCAAACAGAATGTTCTTTATAGATTCAGTCTTCTATCACTATCAAGTAAATGATGAATCTCTGTCTAACAGATACGATCCTATCCGTTGGCAACAAGAATTAATATTTCTTGATGACCTTAAGAAAGCATATACTCACGCAAAATCTGATTCGTTTATAGCAGAAGCTAATAAACGGATTAAAAACGATTACACCTTAAGGGCTGTTACGTCTATTAATAATGAGTATTTTACAAATAACACGAACAGCTTCTTCAAGCGATATAAAAATATTAAAACAATAATAAACAATCCGAACACTAGATTGTCTATAAAAGATATACAGAGAGAGAAATCAGGATTAAAAGGAGATTTAATAATCGGAATGATAAAATATCGCCTTATTCTTTTGCTCAACCTCTTCAACACTCTAATTTTATACAAAAACAAAGTTATAAATGGATAAAATATCAGCAATTGTTCCCTGCTACAACGAAGAACAGGCTCTTCCATATTTATATGAAGAACTAGTAAAAGTAGCTCAACAAATGAATGGACAAGATTTCGAGTTCATTTTTGTGAATGATGGCTCTAAAGATAAAACGCTACAAGTTATCAAAGAACTCAGGAAAAAGGATGACAGAGTACGTTATGTCTCATTCTCTCGAAACTTCGGTAAAGAAGCAGCTATATACGCTGGACTTGAGGCTGCAACGGGCGACTATGTTGCCATGTTGGATGCCGACCTTCAAGATCCTCCACATTTGCTGGTTGAGATGTATGAGTCTCTTAAAACTGAAGATTTTGATTGCGTTGCAACCCGTCGCGAAGACCGAAAGGGAGAACCTATCATCCGTTCATTTTTTGCCAAACAGTTCTATCAACTAATCAATAAGATATCAGATACTGAAATTGTAGATGGTGCCAGAGATTTCAGATTGATGTCTCGTGCAATGGTAAATTCTATCTTGAAGGTAGGAGAATATAACAGATTCTCGAAAGGCATTTTTGGATGGGTAGGCTTCAATACCAAATGGATTGCTTATGAAAATGTAGAACGTGTAGCCGGAGAGACAAAATGGTCGTTCTGGGGACTATTCTTTTATTCACTCGAAGGTATTATAGCTTTCTCTACTCGTCCCTTGGCTATAGCCTCTGTATTTGGGTTTGTATTCTTCCTTATATCACTCGTTTGGATTTGTATGATTATCACCAAGACTTTACTATGGGGCGACCCCGTTCCCGGTTATCCATCTTTGATATGTGCCATATTCTTTATTGGAGGTATTCAATTGCTTTGCCTTGGAATACTCGGACAGTACTTATCGAAAACTTATCTGGAAACAAAAAAGCGTCCTATATATATAGCTAAAGAAACCGAAACAACTGCTTAATGCATATCTTAAATAAAAAGAGCTCTACCGTTGGTAGAGCTCTTTTTATATAGGTATAGGATAAAGTCGTAACCTTATTTCTTTAAGCTTTGAATAGTTTCTTCAATGGTTTTGATCTTACTTTCAGCATCCGCTTGTTTTTTACGCTCTGCATCTACTACATCAGCTTTTGCATTAGCTACAAACTTTTCGTTACTCAGCTTCTTCATAACCGAATTCAAGAAACCTTGTTGATAAACAAGATCTGCTTCAAGTTTTGCAATTTCGGCTTCCACATCAATATTGTTACCCATAGGTACAGCAAATTCTGTAGTTCCTACAAGGAAAGATATTGCCAATGGATTTTTATCCGATGTCTTTCTTATCTCTGAGATATTACCCATTTTAGAAATAACAGAATTAAATGAGTCATCATGATCTCCCATAATCTCTAATTCCAACGGATCTTTATTGGCTATATTCTTCTGTAATCTGATGGTACGGATACCCGAAACAATTTCTTTAACCTTCTCAAAAGAATTCAGAAGTTCGCTATCTACTGTCTTTGCAGCAGGCATAGAAGCAATCATTATACTTTCGCCATCTTTTCTTTCCGAAAGAGCTTGCCATAATTCCTCTGTAATGAAAGGCATAAATGGATGCAATATCCTTAATAGTGAATCGAAGAAACCAAGTGTTTGTTGATAAGTTTTAGCATCAATCGGTTTTTGGTAAGCTGGTTTAATTACTTCCAAATACCACGATGAAAACTCGTCCCAGAACAATTTATAAACAAGCATTAGAGCTTCCGACAAACGGTATTTAGCAAACAGCTCATCTACTTCTGCAATTGTTTTGGACAATACATCATCAAACCATTTAACAGCAATAGCTGCTGCTTCGGGTTGCTCTATTGAGCTATCAACCTCCCACCCTTTTACAAGACGGAAAGCATTCCATATTTTACTATTGAAGTTACGTCCTTGTTCGCAAAGAGCTTCATCAAAAGGAATATCATTTCCTGCAGGAGCCGTAAGTAATAAGCCCATACGTACCCCATCTGCTCCGTACTTAGCCATCAGCTCAATAGGGTCAGGAGAGTTTCCTAATTGTTTAGACATCTTACGACCTTGTTTGTCGCGAACAATTCCTGTAAAGTATACATTCTGAAAACATGGCTTCTTACGATATTCATACCCCGACATTATCATACGGGCTACCCAAAAGAAGATAATATCCGGACCTGTTACCAAATCGCTCGTAGGATAATAATATTCTATATCCTTATTATCAGGATGATTTATGCCATCAAATACCGATATAGGCCACAACCATGAAGAGAACCAAGTATCCAGACAGTCTTCATCTTGACGAAGATCTTCCATTGTTAAGCTTGGATTCTTTTTTTGAGCTTCAATCAAAGCCAGTTCGGGAGTCTCCGCTACTACATAACCACCTTCGGGCAAATAGTAAGCAGGAATACGATGTCCCCACCAAAGCTGACGGCTGATACACCAATCTTTGATGTTCTCCATCCAATAACGGTATGTATTTTTATAGCGTGCCGGATAGAATTTTATTGTATCGTCTTCAACAGCATCAAGAGCAGGCTTTGCCAAATCTTCCATTTTCAAAAACCACTGCATAGATAGCTTTGGTTCAATAGGCACATTTGTACGCTCCGAAAATCCAACTTTATTGGTATAAGCTTCAACTTTGTCCAATAAGCCAGATTCTGCTAAATCTTTTTCGATCTTCTTGCGAACATCGAATCTGTCCATCCCTTCGTATTGAAGACCATGCGCATTGAGTGTTCCATCATCGTTGAAGATATCAAGAGCTTCAAGATTGTGTTTCTCGCCCAACATATAGTCATTCACATCATGGGCAGGAGTAACTTTCAGAAATCCCGTTCCAAACTCCATGTCTACATAATCATCCTCGATGATAGGAACAACACGGTTTACAATAGGAACTATAACTTTCTTACCTTTCAGATGCGCTGTTTTTTCATCATTTGGATTGATGCAAACAGCAACGTCTCCAAAAATAGTTTCGGGACGTGTAGTTGCTACAACAGCAAAACCATCTTCGCCTTCGACCTTATATTTTAAGTAATATAATTTACTGTTTTCTTCTTTATGTATCACCTCTTCGTCCGACAGAGCAGTTTTGGCAGCAGGATCCCAATTGACCATACGCACTCCACGATATACTAAACCTTTGCGATAAAGGTCTGCAAATACTTTGAATACACTTTCGGAACGTTTCTCATCCAGTGTAAAACACGTACGATCCCAATCACACGAAGCACCAAGTTTACGTAGTTGCTGAAGGATGATTCCACCATGTTCATCAGTCCATTCCCAAGCATGTTTCAAAAACTCATCACGAGTAAGATCTCTTTTATTGATTCCTTGAGAAGCTAATCGCCCTACCACCTTAGCCTCGGTGGCAATAGAAGCATGGTCGGTACCAGGAACCCAGCAAGCATTTTTACCCATCATGCGTGCACGACGGACTAGTATATCCTGTATAGAATTGTTCAACATGTGTCCCATATGTAGAACACCTGTGACATTAGGAGGAGGAATGACGACAGTAAACGGCTCGCGACTGTCTGGTTCAGAATGAAAAAGATTATTTTTCATCCAATACTCATACCATTTATCCTCTACTTCCGCAGGATTGTACTTACTTGCAATTTCCATAATTAAAAAATATTTTTCGAACTGCGAAAATACGAAAATGTTTGCAGATATAGATGCTTACCAAAACATTAAATCATCCCTACCATGTATTAGCACCATAAGAAACTGTATTATAACATTATTATACAAAAAAACAGAATGGTTTTTAGCCTATTGCATAGTCCGTTTATTATGAATACTTTTGCCTTAATTTTAATAAAATAACTAACAAAAAACACCCAATGGATCAAAACAAAATTGATATGTTTTTGGCTACAAATGGAAAGAAATTTTCAACAAGCCAACTTTCTTTAATTTCCAATAAACTAAGCCAATTAGATGACAGCAAATTTCAATTAGCTTTATCTTTGGATTATAAAGACCCAACAACCATGCTTATAATATCTCTTTTGGCTGGTCCTCTAGGTATAGACAGATTTATGCTAGGCGAAACTGGTTTAGGTGTATTAAAACTACTTACTGCTGGTGGATGTTGTGTATGGACAATTGTAGACTGGTTCTTAATACAAGATAAAGCAAGAGAATACAACTTCAATTTATTCACACAAGCTCTGGGTGTATAAAACAAAAATATAAAGGCTCCCTTACGAAAGAGAGCCTTTTTTTATTATACTATGAATGAAAACGATATAATTCTGTTTACCATAAATAATCAGAATAAGTTTCCCTCTCACCGCTTATCTATCATCAAAGAGAGGCTGAAAGGAATGACTTCTCAAGAATCTATTATTGCAACATCATTAGATTATCAAGATACATCTATGATTATCTGCTTATCAGTACTGGTCGGATATTTAGGTATTGACCGAATGATGATCGGACAAGTTCTATTAGGAGTCATCAAGCTGATTACTTGTGGAGGATGTTTTATTTGGACTATTATAGATTGGTTTATCATAGGCAATCTAACCAAAGAGTATAACTACAATATGTTCATGTCCTATGCCAATAACCTCCCCAATAAAGCAATTACCCCAGAGCCTTAAATATGCTCTGGCAATTGTATTAGCTTATACCACCCTTTTGCTCATGGATCTTCACCAAAACCACGAGCACAACAGCACTATCTGTATTTTCAAGAATCTTACGCATATACCTTGTCCCGGTTGTGGATTGGGGCGCGCAACTTTAGCACTTTTCAACGGTAACTTCATTCAATCGTTCCACTACCATATTCTTGGAATACCTCTCACAATCTTCGTCCTTATTAGCTTCTTTCTATTATTATTTGATGCTATAAGAGGAAAAGACCACTTCGTATCAAAAATGAATCAACTGATAACTTGGAAAGTATACATTCTATTTCTCCTCTTAACCTTATTTAGTTGGTACATAAATATTCAGAGAGGAGTATAAGTCTCATCACCTTTAGCAAATACACAAAAAGGTCTACTCCCTTAATAGTTTTTATCCCTATATTCATTAAATTTGTATGTGAGGAAAATCATTCACATAGATATGGATGCCTTTTATGCTTCAATCGAGCAAAGAGACAACGAACTATATAGAGGTAAGCCCCTAGCCGTAGGTTATGCCGGCGACAGAGGCGTAGTTGCTGCTGCCAGCTATGAGGCACGTACCTATGGAGTGAGGTCTGCAATGCCATCTAAGACAGCATTACGAAAGTGCCCTCACCTAATATTTGTGCCTGCTCGATTTGATGTCTACAAATCGGCATCCAATCAGATTATGGATATATTTTTAGATTATACCGATCTTGTGGAACCATTATCTTTAGATGAAGCTTTTCTTGATGTAACCGAAAATCACAAAGCATTACCCTATGCCACACAAATAGCAAAAGAGATAAGAAAAAAGATATATGAAGAAACTTCGCTCACTGCGTCTGCAGGAGTTTCTTATAATAAATTCTTAGCGAAAATTGCTTCTGATTACAAAAAACCCAACGGATTATTTATAATAAGACCTAAGGATGCCGAAAGCTTTGTAGAAACCTTACCTATTGAGCGTTTCTTTGGTGTGGGAAAAGTCACAGCGCAAAAGATGCATCAACTCGGCATAAAGAACGGGGCGGACCTTAAAGCGAAGAGCGAACCCGAACTTGTGTCACTTTTCGGGAAAGCTGGACATATGTATTATATGAATGCCAGAGCAATAGATGACCGCAAAGTAGAACCCAACAGAGAACGTAAATCCGTAGGATCTGAGAATACTTTCAGCAGAGACATAGACTCTTTTGAAGAACTCGCCATAGAGCTAGATGAGATTGCGAAAGATGTAGTAGAGAGAATAACAAGAAGTGAATTTTTGGGACGCACAATTACGTTAAAGGCAAAGTATGCCGATTTTAAAACAATAACAAGAAGCAAAACTCTGCTATCAATGGTCACCGATTACGAAACTTTATACAAAGTGGGTTTCGAATTAATGAAGGATATAGATATATCGGCAAAAGTACGCCTATTAGGTTTAAGTATAAAAAACACAGATAGCATCATCTGGCATGATGCTATACAATTATCTTTAGAGTTTAAGGATTGGGACGATTTTACCCGACTGAAAGAATAATACCATTCTCTTCCGCCATTTTACGTATATTCAATATAGCATAACGCATCCTGCCCAAAGCAGTATTAATGCTTATTCCTGTTTGTTCCGAAATTTCCTTGAAGCTTAGCCCTTGATAGTATCTCATTTCCAATACCTCTCGTTGGCTTTCGGGTAAGTATTGTATCAACTTCTTTACATCTTGCAAGATTTGCCCATAAACAAGTTGATCTTCTATTGTGCCTTCACATAGATTTGCGTTATTCAACAAATCAATCTCAGTTTCGTCATTAGATACCGTATTCTCATTTCTCTCTTGTCTGAAATAATCTATCACAAGATTATGAGCTATACGCATTATCCATGCCCTGAACTTACCATTTTCTACGTACCGACCTTGTTTTATTGTGGTAATAGCTTTAATGAATGTTTCCTGAAAAACATCCTCTGCCATTTCTCTATTTCTTATTATGAAGTATATATAATTATATACATTCTTTTGATGACGAAGAAGAAGTTCATCAAAAGCTAGATTATTACCAATCGAATAAGAAATAACCAACTCTTCATCAGTCATGTTCTTTAATACATCCATTACTATATGTCTAAATTACTATGAGTAATGTTTTTTCGATAGGCTTCGTAGTTTTGGTTTATAATTATTACAAATGAATAATATTTATCTCACATTTGCAAATCTTTACTACCTATTTTACAATATAAATTAACCTTTTCAGTTATTCGGCTAAAATTAAGGAGCTAATCTATTAATTATCCATTCCTTATTTTCATAAGTATATTGAATTCTGTCATGTAAACGATTTGCGCGTCCTTGCCAAAATTCGACCAAAGTAGGACGAACAAGATACCCTCCCCAATTTGCGGGTCTTGATATTTCAACATTAGCAAATTTCTGCTCAAAATCGGCAACCAAGTTTTCCAGATATTCACGATTAGGCATTATTGAACTTTGAGGCGAAGACCATGCCCCCAGTTTACTAGCTACAGGACGCCTCTCGAAGTACAAATCAGACTCCTCAGGTAGAATCTTCTCTACCCGCCCCTCAATGCGAACCTGCCTCTCTAACTCTTGCCAGACAAAAGTTAGGGCACAGTTCGAATTCTCAGCCATTTGTTTTGCTTTTCGGCTATCATAATTTGTAAAAAATACAAAGCCCTCACTTCTTACCTGTTTTAACAATACAATTCTTGATGATGGCTTCATATCAAACCCTACGGTAGCCAAATTCATGGCATTAGGCTCTAAAGCTTCCGCCTCAATAGCCTCTTTAAACCATATCTCAAACTGTGCTATTGGATTTAGCAAAACATCCTTTTCATCTAAAGTACGAAGTGTGAAATCTCTCCGCAAATCAAAAATATTAATCATACTATTTTACACCTTTCTTTATAAGATTCTTTTTCACAAGCGAGATAAATTCCATTTTTTCATCATCAGAAATCTCCAATGATATAGACAAGTTTTTTCCATTTTTGTAAAGAACTTTGATCTTCTTATCCACATTCAAATATATCTCTTTTATTTCAACAAAATATGTATACTTTATGTTGTTCAATCTCGTAAGATAATACAGACCATTTTCGTCGACTTCCGCCACAACCATATGCTCTCTTCGATAGTACGAAATTGATCTAGATATATAAACTATTGCCACAATGACAATTACAATAAAAAGCACTATAAACTCATCCAAAATATTAAGAAATAATGTCAGCGAAAACAAAAGTAATAACGCAACTAACACAGCGATTAAACAACCTAGAATAAATAATCCAATTATAAGATATGTTAGAGCATATAGCTTAGGTCTTCGGGTTGAGAAATATTGTTTTTTCATTTTCTACTAAACGTTTCAGCTAAAGAATATAAAAAAGAAAGCCGCACTCTTGGAGAGCACGGCTTTCGTATACTATAATATATTGAAGTCAATCAATTACTCTGCATTCAAGGTAACACGTTTGAATTCAGTAACTGTCAATTCTTTATCTACTGATTGAAGATATTGCTCAATATTTTGTTTTGGATTCTTAATGAATTCTTGTTGAAGAAGAGTAAATTCTTTGTAGAATTTAGTCAATGCACCTTCAGCAATTTTGTCGATAAGATTTTCAGGTTTTCCTGCTTCCAAAGCTTTTTCTTTAGCAAGAGCTAACTCCCTTTGTTTGATTTCTTCCGACACATGTTCAGCTTTCAAAGCAACAGGATTCATTGCTGCAATTTGCATAGCAATGTCTCTTCCTACTTGAGCATCAACATTAGGCTTGTTAAATCCTACAATTGTAGCTAATTTGTTACCTGGGTGAACATAAGCAACTACAGTTGGAGCAATAATAGTTTCGTACGCACCGATCTCCATTTTCTCACCAGTTATACCCATACGGTCTACAACTACATCTGAGATTTTACGACCTGCAATTTCCAAGTTATTTAGTGCATCCAAATCAGCAGGTTTGTTTGCTAATGCTACGTCTAAGATAGAAGTAGTCATTCCAACAAATTCAGAGTTGATTGCTACGAAGTCAGTTTCACATCTTACAGCAACAATTGTTGCGAAATCGCCATTTGTACCTGCAAGTACGCAACCTTCAGAAGCTTCACGATCGCCACGTTTTGCTGCGAAAGCTTGTCCTTTTTTACGAATTACTTCGATTGCTTTTTCGATATCTCCTTCTGCTTCGCTCAATGCATTTTTACAATCCATCATACCCGCACCTGTTCTCTTACGAAGGTTTTGGATATCAGCCATAGTAACTGCCATATCTTTATATTATTTTTTGATTATTAATATTCTGGTCTAGAACTTTCTTATTCTTTGGGCAGGCACAATATCGACAGATAGTTATAACTTTCAAATACGACATTAAATACTGCTTTTTCTTAAGAAAGCAAAAGGTCAAGAGTGAGCCCAAGAAACTTATCCTTAGTACTTACTCTTAACCTTTAGTATAATTATTATTCTTCGTCTTTAACGAATTTGCTTGTAACAGCAGCTTTCAAAGCATCGTCATCATCTTTCGTGGTGCGTTCTTTTTTAGCTGTAGTTCTTTTGCGGTCTTTTTTAGCACCATCTTCTTGTGCTTCAGCAGCAGTACTATCTGCTTTCTCTACTTTTCTTTCTTCCAAACCTTCTTTGATAGACTCGCAAAGGTGAGAAAGAATTACTTCGATAGATTTAGAAGCATCGTCATTTGCTGGAATAACAAAGTCGATATCAGAAGGGTCTGAGTTTGTATCTACCATAGCAAATACAGGAATACCCAAACGTTGAGCTTCTTTAACTGCAATATTTTCTTTCAATACGTCAACGATAAACAATGCTGCTGGTAAACGAGTAAGATCTTGGATAGATCCTAATGTTTTTTCCAATTTAGCACGTTGGCGAGTAACTTGAAGTTTCTCTCTTTTAGAAAGAGTATCAAATGTACCGTCTTTGATCATTTTGTCGATAGTCGACATTTTTTTCACTGCTTTACGGATAGTTGGGAAGTTGGTTAACATACCTCCTGGCCAACGCTCAATTACGTAAGGCATATTTATTGATAGTGCTAGATCAGCAACAACTTCTTTCGCTTGCTTTTTAGTAGCCACGAATAAAATTTTCTTTCCTGATCTTGCTATTTGTTTCAATGCAGCAGCAGCTTCGTCAGCTTTTGCGATTGATTTGTAAAGGTCGATAATGTGAATGCCATTACGCTCCATGAAAATGTAAGGAGCCATTGCTGGATTCCACTTTCTTTTTAAGTGTCCGAAGTGTACACCAGCTTCTAATAATTGGTCAAATTCTAATTTTGCCATTTTTGTTTTTTTAATGCGTTTACTTTCTTTTTCTGTAATTGAATTGTCGGGTAGCTCTTTGTATGAAGTCCCGCCAATTTAGATACTAAACGTAACTTTTGACCGACGTATCATATCTACGTCTATATTTCTATTCTCTCCTATAAACTTATGCAACCAAAAGCAAATGTTCGAGGGAGAAAGCCATATCCAAATTAACGTTTTGAGAATTGAAATTTCTTTCTTGCTTTAGGTTGTCCTGGTTTTTTACGTTCAACAACACGAGGATCACGAGTCATGAAACCTTCAGCTCTTAAAGCAGGTTTATCATCAGCGTTGATCTTCACTAGAGCACGAGCAATACCTAGACGAGCAGCTTCTGCTTGACCTTTGTATCCACCACCGTTCAAATTGATCTTAATGTCATATTTCTCGGCAACACCTAATTTATTTAGAGGTTGGTTTACAACATATTGAAGAATTGTTGATGGAAAATAATTTGCTAGTTCTCTTTTGTTGATAACAATTTTCCCAGTTCCTTCGCTTAGGTATACGCGAGCTACTGCAGCTTTGCGTCTTCCAATTGCATTTATTACTTCCATTGTTATTATTTAAGAGTGTTAATATCTATTACTTTTGGCTGTTGAGCATCATGTTTGTGCTCTGTTCCACCATATACATAAAGGTTTTTCAATAAAGCTGCACCTAATTTATTCTTAGGTAACATACCTTTAACCACTTTATGCATTAAGCGATCAGCTCCTTTACCCATCAATACTTGAGGAGTTGTTGCACGTTGTCCACCTGGATAACCTGTATATCTCAAATACACACGTTCTGTCCATTTGTTACCGGTAAGAACTACTTTATCAGCATTAATGATGATAACATTATCTCCACAATCAACATGGGGAGTAAAGCTTGGCTTGTACTTTCCTCTCAAAAGCATAGCCACCTTTGAAGCCAAACGGCCTAAAGTTTGACCTGATGCATCAATCACAACCCATTCTTTTTTAGCAGTTGCTTTGTTTGCAGAAATGGTCTTATAACTTAAAGTATCCACTTTCTTTATTTTTTAATTTGGTTAATGACTTTTATTTGACAACATTGGTTTTACTTATTTACTAAGGACACTTATTTAAGCAAATAACCAGCTATATATCAAATATTTATATTCACATTTATAATAATCGGCTCGCAAAGGTACAGATTTCCTGTCAATTATCAAAAAAATACTATAAATTATCAAGAAAAAGAGAGAATAAAAAAACTGCATCCTTCGCGAGTCATGTATTTCTGATATTTCCGAGGTAATATCTACACCTATTACCTTTTAGATCAATCGACTTTTTGAAGAATAAAGCAAAAAGGGTTGTCCACAATCATGGACAACCCTTACTATATATCATATCAAAATTACTCCTTGGAGTATTCTCTATTATTTTTCAGTTTCTTTCCAATATCCTAAACCAACTCCCGATTTCAAGTAGTAAAGTTCTGCTTTCTTAGTAGTTGGATTTTCATAAATATATCTAAACCAAACATACATCAACACGCCATTGTCTGGAATAGTTGATGGTGTATGCTCATTTCTGAAACTTGTAAAATCAACTACTACAGGTTTGGTCTTAGGTTTCGCTGTTGCACCTTCTGTAGCAACACCTGTTTTCACTAAAGTAACATCTACTATAACTGTATTTTCAGCCAAGGCGTTTCCATCTTTATCTTTTTGACTATCCTTGTCATAAGAGAAAACCACATCAAAATTTTGGTTATCACCTTTCAGATCTGCCGAAAACTGGAACAACCATCTATTTTTGAAAGACATGTTTTGATCTGGCACATCTATAATTACAGATTTAAATGGACTATTGTTCACTAAAGTATCCATTGGTTGATTTCTTACAACCTTATGAGGTCTAGGAAATACTTCATTTACCGAAATATATTCTGCTTGGCTTATAGTTGTACCACCACCCAGATTATTTAGATTTACTTTATAAGAGATCAATGCTGCATCTCCTGCACTTACATCGGTTAAACCTGTACCAGTTATATAAGCCAGTCCATAACCTATTTTTATAGCAGCATACAATTTACCTGTAGCTGGATCTTCTTGGATAAAAGTAAAAGTTTTAGAAGCTGATGTTGTAGATTCATTATCTCCCAAACACGAGGAGAAGACCGTAGCCAACACAGCTATTACGCACAAATACAAAGAGGTCTTTTTCATAATTAATTATTTCTATTGTTTCTATTTAGTATATTAATTTAAAAGCCAAACTTCAATCCTAGATTGAGATTAAACAGCCATTTTTTATCTGAAAATATAGTTTGATACTCATTTCCTGCATCAAAATAATAAGCCCCTCCAAAACTGGAAAAAACAGATAACTTATTATACAAAGGATAACTTATACCTAATAAACCTGTTACCGAAAACTGGGGTCTGTCTTGAGAAACCTTACGGCTTGTAGACTTACCAAAATTAAGCAAACCATCTACATTACTATCGCTATTTAGTTTTCCATAAATATCTTTTTGAATCATACCTCCCACTGAAGTATAAAATTCGATTTTCTTCCACTCAACCAATTTATAATTTACAGACAGAGGCACACCCAGATAGTGGAAATATTGCAAATCATTTTGCTTAAATTCCATATTCGGATCCTCCTTTATTCTTGCTGAAACATAAGTATATACAATACCGCTTTCTATCGAAATTCTATTCGTTATTTTTTTATTGACAGCAATTCCAAAAGAGACTGGCTGGTTATGCTCCATCTTCAACCTCTCTCTCTTCAACATGTTTACAGCCCCATCTGAAGAAGCATTCGCATAGCGAAGAGCGTTTGTAACATCATCAGATTTAGACAATCCACTACCTCCCCCCAAACCTAGAGTTATTCCTTTAGGCTCAGAATCGCTTCGTTTTGTTTTTTTAGGAATATTATTGTCTGCCAAAATATTCTTAGCCCTATCGCCCTCAGCCTCAAAAGCCGCTATTCGGGCTTTCAGATCCTCATCAAAAGCTGCATCTTTTGGCTGAAATTTCTCAGAGCTCTTTTCTTCTGCAACATAAATATCATTATTAACTATTGATGAGCTTCTATTTTCTGAGGTTGCAGTAATGGTTGCTTTTCCGGATGTTGTTTTTTCCGATAGCACTTCTGCCTTTAGAGGAGATTCAACAGTGGCTTTTTCAGACACAGCTTTAGTCTCTACTTTAGATTCAGCCAATAGCATATATGAAGAGTGTTTCTTTACAGACTCTTCACCGATGTCTGACAAACTAGACTTTTCTGAGTTTATTATTTTATACTTTTCCTGAATCTGACTATCTCTTGTTGTATTGTCATTCATCAAAAGGGCAACACTTTCAGAATTCTGTTCCTGAGGTATAAAAAACAAAACACCTAAAACCACAGCAGCAGCGGCAGTAGCCCACGTCAAAATTCTATATATAGGAGTTTTAGCAGGCGCTTTCTCTATCACCGGAAGAGCTGGCAGATCAGCCTCAATCCTCTCCCATAATAATGGAGGAAGCTCAGGCTCAAAACCATTTAGCTTTGAGGAAAAAATATCCTTTATGTGATCCTTGTCCGGTTTCATTGTCTTTTTAAGTATGCTTTAATCTTTTCTTGTAATAACAACCTTGCTCTGATGTATTGAGAACGAGATGTCCCCTCGGCTATGCCTAGCGCTTCACTTATTTCTTTATGAGAATATTCCTCTATTGCATACAAGTTGAAAACCGATCTATACCCTTGAGGTAATTCTTGTATCATTTTCATCAATTCCGTTTCTGAAATTTTAGCCGTATCATCCTCCGAATCATCTCTTATTTCATCAATATCAGACAGATTTTCAATATCTTCCGAGTATTGTTTTTTTATTTTATCCTTACGAATGGTTTCTAATGCCAAATTTATAAAAACTCGTTTCATCCACCCCTCAAAAGAACCTTTTCCTTCGTAAGAAATTATATGTGCAAAAACTTTTAGAAACCCATCATGCAATAAATCCTGTGCAGAATCTGCATCTGACGAATACCGCAGACAAATACCATACATCACACGAGCATATCGTTCGTAAACGATTTGCTGTGACCTACGATCTTGTTGCTTGCATCCCTCTATTAGTTGCAATTCTTCCATTCGGATTTTTAGGTTCAGTTATTAGATGAATACAACTTCAGAATGTTGCTTTCTGTTGTTGCATTTTAATTAAATTAACAAAATATTAAGAATTGAAGTCTCCCTTATTATATATCAATATGATCCTCTTAAAAAAACTCATCTGGCAAATTCACCAAATAAAGTCGTTTAGAGGCACGGGTTAAAGCAGTATATAACCAACGATAGAAATTTATGCCCAGATGTTCTTCCGTTATATACCCAATATCCAAAAAGATATTCGTCCACTCTCCACCTTGTGCCTTATGACAAGTAACAGCATATCCATACTTTACTTGTACCGCATTATAAAAAGGATCGACTTTCATCTTCTGCATTTTTCCATTCTTGGTTGTTATATCAGTGTAATCCTCCAATATATTATAGAACAGTTCTGCGTTCTTCTCTTGAGACAGTCCGGTAGTATCAGAATGTAAGGTATCTATTAATATCTTTATTTCCAATTCTATATCATAATCGGGATGCTTCACTAAAACATCACAAAATCGGAAACCATATATCTCTTGTGTACGTCTGACTCTTAATATTTCAAGTAGTTCGCCATTCGCCAAGAAATCAATCTGCTCAACATTCTCAGTCCAAAAGTAATTATTTTTAGTGACCATGAGCATATCTCCCGACGACAATTCTTCTTCTCTATACAATATTCGATTGCGAACACCCTCATTATATATATTAGCTCTCTTATTTGAACGAGATACAATCATGGTCTCTTCTATACCATCTCTATCATAAGCTGCTGATATTTCATCGATCAGTTCTTCACCCGAAACCTTTCGAATATCGTCGAAGCCTTCTAATTTCAATTTAGGGAATAATTCGGTCGTATTTTCCAATAATGCATTTCGTATATGTGTTGCATTAAATAATATACCTGAGTTTTCTGCCTGCCTTACAATTTGGGTCATCGTTGTACTCCAAACCTCCAAACCGTATCCTTTCAGCGTATCTATTTGCAAAGCTGGGCTAGTCTCCTGCATCACGGGTGGTAACTGAGCCTCATCGCCAATAAGCAATAATCGGCAATTCTCTCCACCATATACATAATGAATCAAATCGTCTAAAAGTCTACCCGAACCAAAACTAAAGGAATCAATACCATCATTGCTAATCATCGACGCTTCATCTACAATAAATAAAGTATCTTTGTGCAGATTATCCATAGGCACAAAACCCGAAGCCTCGCCCGAAAAGCGTTTCTGCCGATATATTTTTTTATGGATCGTAAATGCAGGATGGTTGGAGTAGCTTGAGAAAACTTTTGCTGCACGTCCGGTAGGTGCTAACAAAACCGTTTTTTGTTCAAAATCGGTCATCGTTTTTACCAAAGCTCCAATTAGTGAAGATTTTCCTGTTCCCGCATATCCTTTGAGCAAGAAAACGCCATCGGAAGTTCGCGAAAATAGAAAATCAGTTATCTGATCCAAAGACGACGCCTGTTCGCCGGTCGGTTCAAACGGGAAGTTCTTTTTAATCTGTTCTAGGAAGAAACTATTTAGAGACATTTGATATTTAAATTCAGGTCACAGACCTATTTTGCATTTTAGCTTTACAAGAGTTATTCTTGCTGTCATCACAACTCGCAAGTGAAAAGTTTTATCTTGACAAAAGCAAGGCTCTATTTATTTTGCCTCACTTATTAAGGTATAAAAATAGTACATAAAGTTTCTTTTTCTAAATTTGTAAACATTAAATAAGATATTATGTTTCTACCAGACAATATTGATCTCGGAAAATCAGAAAAATACATTCTGACAATTCGTATAACACCCAACGGCTTAGCGTTCTCCATACACGAACCGCGCATGGGTGGCAATTATTGTTATCGGGAAACTTCTTTTTCGAACGAATCGGATAGACTGAGCAACATTCAACGTATAATTTTCGACTACAATTTTCTGACACAAGTTTTTATACAAACCAATGTTGTCTTTGTTTCGAAAGAGTATGATATTGCCCCCCGTTATTTATTCGAAAAAAATAAAAAAGAAGCATTATATAACTTTACCCATCAGGAACAAGTTGAACAAGTTCTGATTAGCCCTGACCCAATTCAAGACAATATTACCATATTTAATGCTGATAAAGAAATTTATAAATTTCTGATGCGCAGTTTATATAATCCTACCTTTTTTCATCATTCCAATTTATTAATGAAATACATTGAGGGCAAAAACAGAATTGCTGAAAAGCGTTCGAAGATGTACCTCAACTTTCACAACGAGTTTCTCGATGTATTTTGTTATGATGAAAAATCTAATTTGCTTCATGCAATTACATTTCAACATGAGAATGGGCATAATCTCATATATTTCATTCTGAATATCTGGAACAAATGCAACTTTGACCAGAATCAGGATTACTTGTATATCCTTGAAAATTTTGCAGGTTCTGATAAGTTTGTTCTTCCAATTCTTCGCGATTATATCAAACGCATAGAAACGGTTGGAGTACCCAGCGAAGTAGAGTTTATGGAAACAGACAGCAGAAAAGCCCCTCTTGACTTATTAATATTAGCAACCATATGAGAATTGTTAGCGGACGATATAAAGGACGTCGATTAGAACTTCCTAAAAACTTCAAAGCGAGACCGACAACTGATTTTGCGAAAGAAAATTTATTCAATATACTTAGCAATTCAATTGATTGGGAAGATGTAAAGGCTCTCGATTTATTTGGAGGAACGGGTAGTATCAGCTTCGAACTGGTATCAAGAGGATGCCCTCAGGTTACATGTGTAGAAAAATTCGCCCCTAATTATTCTTTCATCGAAAAAACTCAAAAACTTCTTGAAGCCAACGAATTAAGAATATTCAAGATGGATGTTTTTAAATTTCTGGACATTTCCAAAGATCAGTTCGATTTTATTTTTGCAGATCCGCCTTACGATCTTCCTTTCCTGAAAGAGGTACCTAAACTTATCTTTGAGAAGAATCTTTTGAAACCCGGAGGAGTATTTGTGATGGAACATTCGAAATCAGACGATTTTTCATCAGCTCCTTTATTCAAAGAGAAAAGAGTTTACGGCAGTGTCAACTTTTCTATATTCGAGAAAGAAGAAAGTGTTGAATGATTTCAGTATGTATCCCGATATATAATACTGATGTTACAAAGCTTGTAACAGACCTACATCTACAATGCGAGGCTTTGGATGCTCCGTATGAAATACTTTTGATTGATGATGCTTCGGACTTGCCCTTTCAAACGATCAATAGAGAATTATCGAAACTTGAAAATATACATTACGAAGAACTTCCTGTTAATATTAGCAGGGCTAAAATCCGTAATCTTTTCCCGCAAAAAGCAGCGCATCCTTATCTTATTTATATAGATAATGATGCTCAGGTCTGTTCCCCACATTATATTTCTACTTACATAAAAATGCGATCGCCAGGCATAGTGTGTTATGGTGGATGCGAGTACCTACCTTGTAAAGACAGTCAGCATTCATTACGTTGGCTTTTCGGGATGTATAGAGAAGCTATTTCGATAGAGACACGAAAAGAACATCCTGATCAGTATTTCTCGACTTTCAATTTCATGATAGATAAGCGGGTTTTACTACTTACTCCTTTCGACGAAAGTATACAAGAATACGGATATGAGGATGTTGTATTTCATACCGAAATAATAAAACAAGGACATCATATTACTCAAGTCAATAATCCATTGATTCACACAGGCATCATCTCAAACGATGAATTTCTTAAAAGAACAGAGTCAGCTCTGGAGAATCTATATTTATTACAAGAATCGGGGAATGACAAAGTAGACTTAACCGAAACAGTAAAACTTCTTAAGACTAAGTCTAAGATTGACAGATTAAGGCTAACGCGGCTTGTTTCCTTCTCTTTTCAATTGCTGAAAAAAAGTTTCATTAAGAATCTTTTAGGAAATAAACCCAGTTTATTTATTCTCGATCTCTATAAACTAGGTTATCTTTGCACCTATTCAAGGCAAAAATAATTACTTTGATAAATACAATAATAAGAGACAGTTATAGTTATAAGATTTAGCAATCGTTACTTAAACATCTTACTTAATCGAAAAAGAATGCTAATAGCCAAACAAAAAAAGAACGAAAATATTGCTGAATATTTGCTATATATGTGGCAAATAGAAGATATTCTAAGGGCAAACAAATTAGATATTGATGTTATAGAAGAAAGTATCATTAATAAATTTGACCAGACTGATGATATTAAAAAAGAAATAAAAGATTGGTATGAAGGCTTAATCGAGATGATGAAACTAGAAGGTATAACTGAAAAGGGACATCTTCAAATCAACAAAAATGTAATTATCGATCTAACCGACCTTCATTTAAGATTACTTAAATCGCCCAAAGAACCCGAATACATCTCAAACTACTACAAAACGCTGCCTTTTATTGTAGAGCTGAGAGCAAAATCTGAAGACAAAAGTACCCCCGAACTAGAAACTTGTTTCTCTGCTTTATACGGATTCTTATTACTACGCTTACAGCAAAAGGAAATTTCGGGAGAAACTCAAGCAGCAATATCTCAAATCAGTTCATTTCTTCGAATGCTATCTAACAGATACCATTTAGACAAAGAAGGGAAGTTAGAGATATAAAATCACATACCGTTTTACTTTCTAAGCAAGCAATAATAAAAAAGCATATATTTCAACAACCATAAAAACTAACTATAATGGCATTTTTCTCAGGAAACAAACAAGCTGATGACGAAGACAAGTCAGCAAAAAATATTTTCGTATTTCAATTAGTTCCTAAAAATGTATTAGTAACCGGCTCTAATGGTCAGTTAGGGAGCGAGCTTAAGCGTGCAACCGCAGATCATGAAGCGAATCTTAATTTTATTTTTACTGATGTTGCCGAATTAGATATTACAAACTTACAAGCTGTTGAGCAATTTGTAAAAGACAACAATATCAAATACATTGTCAATTGCGCAGCTTATACAGCAGTAGACAAAGCTGAAGATGATGTTGAACTTTGTTATAAAATAAACAAAGATGCAGCCCGTAATCTGGGTATTGCAGCAACCAACAATGAAGCTAAAGTAATTCATACATCTACCGATTATGTATTTGATGGTACAGGAAGTCGTCCTTATTTGGAAACCGATCCTGTAAATCCAAAATCGGTATACGGAAAGTCTAAACAAGAGGGTGAAGCAGCTTTACTTGAAGTATGCCCCGATTCAATCATTATCCGCACAGCATGGTTATATTCTATCTATGGAAATAACTTTGTAAAAACAATGATCAAGCTAGGTAAAGAAAGAGATGCATTGAATGTAGTAGCAGATCAAACCGGTAGCCCAACCAATGCTGCTGATTTGGCTAAAGCTATTGTTAAGATATTAGATCATAGTGAATCTTACAGCCACTTCAAAGCAGGTATCTATCATTATACCGACGAGGGGGTTACATCATGGTACGATTTCACTGTGGCTATTCATAAATATGCAGGTATTACAAGTTGCAAGGTTAGCCCTATTACAACAGATCAATACCCCACGAGAGCAAGTCGTCCTCAATACAGTGTTTTAGACAAAACCAAAATAAAGACTACTTTCGAAGTTGAAACTCCTCAATGGGAGGACAGTCTTAAAGTTTGCGTAAACGAACTAATCAAGTAAAATTACAGCACAAATAAATATAAAGGTTACACCATTCGTGTAACCTTTTTTATTATATTGCACTCTCCTCTGATTTACCGTAATCTAGATCACATATGAGATATCTTATAATATTGTTTTTCGCCTTAGCTCCTCTTATTGGGTACTGTAAAGAAACGATTGAAACCTCAACTAATAGTAAGGATTCGACATTAAACATAGAGTCCAACCAACTCAAATATCGCAAACACTCAGAATCGAGTCTACACAGGAATAGCACAGTTATTAGAGAAGATGAATTCTTGCCTAAGAATACTCCCAAATCATCTCTTTATATTTACATTGAAAAAAAAATGAGAGAAGAATTGAGCATTGACGAGAAAACTGCCCACTCTAAATTTCCTCTGATAGTGGTTGATAATCAAGCACATTATCTAAAAGATCTAAATAATATAGAATACGGTCAGACAACGAAAATCACAGTGCTATCTGGAGATATCCCGTCTACTGCAGCTATATATGGGACAAGAGCTCTTAATGGAATAATTCTAATAGAAACTAAATAAACTCCCAGTGCTTTATCCTTAAAAGATAAAATAAGATGATTATTATGATATATTTTTGTATTTAAATTGAATTACCATGGGTATAAGTTTCACTCAGATACTAAGTGTCTTTGTTGTATTATTTGCACTGATTGACGTCTTAGGGTCAGTTCCTATTTTCCTCAACTTTCAACAAAAGGGGGAAGATGTAAACCCTAAACAGGCAGCCATATATTCGTTTGTCATAATGACTGCTTTTCTTTTTGTTGGGGAACTGATATTACATTTATTTAATGTTGATGTTTCTTCGTTTGCTATTGCAGGTGCATTAGTTATCTTTATTATATCTGTGGAAATGATTTTCGGAATAGAAGTTTTCAGAAACGATGCTCCTCCAGGGTCTACTACTTTAGTTCCTATCGTATTTCCTCTGATTGCAGGTCCGGGAACATTTACAGCATTGTTATCAATGCGAGCCGAATTTCAGGTCAGCAATATTATTATCGGACTTCTTCTTAATATGATAATCGTATTCTTGGTTCTCAAAAATCTGAAATTTGTAAAACGGCTTCTTGGAGTAGGTGGTGTATATGTAATGCGTAAATTTTTCGGTATTATCCTTATGGGAATTGCTGTAAAACTATTTACGTCTAATTTGCACATCTTATTACAATCGTTTTCTCAATAAGATACTATACAAACTTTCTCGCAACCTTACAGATTAAGACTATAATTGTTACATAAACTAATATTGAAAGTGTATGAAGAAATATTTAGCACTCTGTATACTCTGTTTTTTGTCTATTAGTATTTACTCTCAGATTGGTCAATCCGTACCAAAGCAAACTCTTAACAATGGGGTTTCAATGCCAATTCTTGGCTTTGGGACTTTATACCTTACAGATTCCATTGGTGAAAGATGTGTTGCAGAAGCTATTTCTGTTGGCTACCGTCTTCTGGATACTGGTAAAATATATGGAAACGAAGAAGCCGTAGGAAAGGGAATCAAAAAGAGTGGAATCAAAAGAGAAGAACTTTTTGTTACGACAAAGGTTTGGGTTAGCGACATGGGCTACGAAAGTACCAAAAAGGCTTTTGAGGAATCTCTGAATAAATTAGGCTTAGATTATATAGACCTCTATCTGATCCACCGACCAAGGGGAGATGTAAAAGGTACTTGGAAAGCTATGGAAGAGCTGTATGAGGCAGGTAAAATCAAAGCCATCGGGGTAAGTAATTTTGAGCCTGACCAACTAGCAGATTTGCTTATGTATGCTAAAATTAAACCTGCGGTCAATCAAATAGAAACCAATGTATTTTTTCAGCAACACGAAGCACAAGCAGCGATGGAAAAATTAGGCATACAAATGGAAGCATGGTCTCCTTTCGCTCAAGGACGCAATGATCTTTTCAGTAATCAGACATTGGCAGCCATTGGCAAAAAGCACAACAAGAGCATTGCACAAGTTACTTTGAGATGGCTTATACAAAGAGGTATAGTAGCCATTCCCAGAACATCAAGTAAAGAACATATGATGGAAAATATAAATATCTTTGACTTCGAACTTGATGCCTCAGATATGCAGCAAATCTCTAAGTTAGATTTGGACACTAGCCAGTTTCCTGAATGGGAGTAGTATTAGTAATTTATTACATTACCTAATGTAACTAAAAAAGAAAGAGCGTGAATCAATATTCACGCTCTTTCTTTCTATTATATCAAAGTATACAACTTCTCAATTATCCTTTTCCAATTCTATAAGCAGATCGCTCTTGCTGGTAGTATCACCTACTTTTACCACTACTTTCTTTACAATGGCTTTGGTACTTGCTAAGATTGCATTCTGCATCTTCATCGCTTCTAAAATCACTAATGTATCTCCCGCTTTTACAGTATCACCTGTTTTCACCAATACATCCAATATTTTACCGGGCATTGGAGCTTTTAGCAATATAGTACTGGACTCATTAGCCTGCGAACTCAGAATTTTTCTTCTCTGCAAAGAGAATGGTGTTTCTACCGAAAAACAATAGCTTATGCCATTAATCAGAATCTCATATTCATTCTGCTTCTGAGCAACTATTTCTACGGGATAACTCACTCCATTGACATTCATAAAAGTAAAACCATCAGGAGTTTCTTCCAAATGAGCGTTCAGCTCTTTATCCCCAATTGTATATGTATCATTATCTCCAATAAGAAACTCATACTCTTTAGAATTATCTAAATCAAGAGCAACCAATTGTTTTTGAGTTATATTTTGCTTGTTCATTACCATTCCAGATTACATATTATTAATTCTGTTTATCAAAGACCATGCATCTAACGATTGCTTCTCTTCTTTGATTGGCTCGTTTTCTATACGATGATTGGTTATCGCTAATAGAGCACCAAATAGAGCCTCATCTTTTTCGTGATGAACCAGAGAATCCATATCTTTTTCAATGAATGAAGTATCGAAACTTCCTCCTTTAAAAACTTCATTATGCAGAACAGCTTTGCAAAATGGAATGGTTGTTTTAATACCCTTGATATGAAAATCGTTCAATGCTTTCAATGTATTTTCAATAACCGTTGGGCGGTCTTTTGCATGAACAATCAATTTAGCAACCATAGAATCAAAATAGGGAGTAATTTCGGAACCTGTAACAACTCCTTTATCAACTCTCACGCCTTCGCCTTCGGGAGTTCTCAATCCTTTAATGATTCCCGTACATGGAGAAAATCCTGATTGAACATCTTCTGCATTTATACGACACTCAATAGCCCAACCATTCAACTTCACATCACTTTGAGCAATTGGAAGTTTTTCACCTCTGGCAATACGAATTTGTAATTCGATAAGGTCAAGACCTGTTATCATTTCCGTCACAGGATGCTCTACTTGTACACGAGTATTCATTTCCATAAAGAAGAAATTCCCTTGTTTATCAAGCAGAAACTCAACTGTTCCCAAACTTACATATCCTGCACCTTTTGCTAAAGAGACAGCAGCGGTGGCCATTTTTTCACGAAGTTCTTCAGAAAGAGCTGGTGATGGAGCTTCCTCTAATAATTTTTGATGTTTGCGTTGTACAGAACATTCACGCTCTCCTAAATGAATTACATTTCCGTGTGAATCACCTACTATTTGAAATTCAATATGTTTCGGGTTTTCCAAAAAGCGTTCGATAAATACCGATGGATTGTTAAATGCATTCTGAGCCTCAGATGACGCAGAGAAATACATTTGTTTCATTTCCGATTTCTTGTACACCACACGCATACCACGTCCACCACCTCCGGCAGAAGCTTTTATAATAAGTGGAAATCCAATCTTTTCGGCAACATCCAAAGCATCCTCAAGTGTATCAACGCTTCCATTACTACCTCCCAACATGGGAACATTATTCTTCGCAGCTATTTCTTTGGCAATTACCTTATCACCCATGTTCTGAATAACACGCGGCGAAGGACCTATAAATATAATACCTTCTTCGGTACAGCGTGTTGCAAATTGTGCATTTTCAGACAGATAACCATATCCGGGGTGAATGGCATCTATATTATTTCTCTTGGCTAATAACACCAATGATTCTATATCGAGAAATTCAGGAATGCCGCCGTTATCAATATCTGGGAAATCTATTACTTTATCGACTGACGATAAATATAGTGCATTCGGTTCTTTAAGGGTACGAATACCCACCGAAGTAATACCCATTATTTTAGTGGTCTTAGCTATACGAATAGCTATCTCACCACGATTGGCTATTAATATTGATTTTATTTTATTCTTTTGTTTCATCTTGATTCTTATCCAAATTAAAGAGGCATATTACCATGTTTACGCTTAGGCTTATACTCAGTTTTTCTTTCCAGTGTTTTTAAAGACCTGATTATTTTGTGACGAGTCAGAGCGGGATCAATAACCTCATCAACAAATCCTTTTTCGTCAGCAATATAAGGATTGGTAACCTCTTCTCTATATTTCTGAGTCAGCTCCTTTTTAAGTACTACCGGATTTTCTGATTCCTTTAATTCTTTTCTGTAAAGGATAGCAATTGCCCCATCAGGACCCATTACTGCAATCTCGGCAGTAGGCCATGCAAAACTAAAATCACCACCTATACCTTTACTATTCATTACAATGTATGCACCTCCATAGGCTTTACGCAAAATTACGGTAATCTTAGGCACTGTTGCATAAGTATATGCATACAATAGTTTCGCTCCATGGCGAATAATACCATCATGCTCCTGATCTGTTCCGGGTAAAAATCCGGGAACATCCTCCAATGTTATAATAGGTATATTAAACGAATCGCAAATATTAATAAAGCGCGCCGCTTTTATAGATGAGTCAATATCTAACGTTCCGGCCATGACTTTAGGTTGATTGGCTACAATACCTACCACTTGACCATCCAGACGTGCAAATGCAGTGAATATATTGGCTGCATGATTTTCGGCAACTTCTAAAAATTCGCCTTTATCTACGATTAGTCTTACGATATCTTTTACATCATAAGGTTTATCGGGATCATCGGGTACAATATTCCTCAAACTCTCCTCTACCCTACTTATCGGATCTTCCGATTTTACCAAGGGAGGATTTTCCATATTATTAGAAGGTAAGTAAGACAATAGCTTCTTTACTCCTAAAATTGTATTCTCATCATCATTATATACAAAGTCGGCAACTCCCGATTTAGTTCCATGAACAGATGCTCCACCCAAATCTTCGGTCGATACAGTTTCATTCAAAACCTCTTTCACCACATTTGGACCTGTTACAAACATATAGCTTGTATCGGCAGTCATAAATATAAAATCGGTGAGAGCTGGTGAATATACTGCACCACCTGCAGCAGGTCCCATTATTACCGAAATCTGAGGAATTACCCCCGACGACATTACATTCCGTTTAAAAATATCGGCATAGCCATTCAAACTACTTACACCTTCCTGAATACGGGCACCACCCGAATCGATAAGCCCAACAACAGGAGCTCCCGTCTTAAGAGCCATATCCTGTATTTTTACGATTTTAGCTGCATGAACTGTACCTAAAGAACCTCCAAGCACACTAAAATCCTGAGAGAAAGCGTATACCAAACGTCCGTTTACGGACCCAAATCCTGTAACTACACCGTCTCCGAAAGCTTCTACGGTTTTCCCAAAAGATGCTGTTGCCGGTGGCGTATAAGCATCCGTTTCTTCGAAAGTACCTTCATCAAACAATAATAGAATACGTTCGCGGGCGGTTAACTTCCCTCTTTGATGTTGTTTTTTATAGTACGCCTCATCGTACTGCTTATTTAGCAGATTTTCGCGGGCTACAAACTGTTCGTAAATTTTTCTCATTTTATTACTATAATATCTTTAATCTTCTTTTGCTACAATAATATAAAGTCTAAGATTCACTTATCATTTCGGCAGATACCTGCACAATTGAAAACTACAATCAGACAATTCTTTATCAAACAATTACGCACTCAACAATTACATACTTTCAGAATATGTAATTATAATTTTGCCTTTTATTATCTAAAATTAGCGCCACAAGTTATAAAAAAGAAAAAACATAGTTCTCTTCTTATTTATAAAATAACAATATGTAAAAAAACCGACCGAATATTTACTAATTGTAAACTTCTATGGTTAAGATTCATTGCCTTGTTTCCCGAAAGCATCCGAATTTATATATTTTGGCAGGTCTTCTGACTTACTTCATCCCTAAACATCCTTCCCATTCGCATTAAGGAACAGTGGTATAGAGTGTTATTTAGAGACTCTTTATGAAGTTTACAGCAGCGGGTCTGTTCTCGATTTTCACGGGATTCCCTTTTCATTATTCTTTCAGCAAAAGTGACTGAATAACACCAAAACTGTAAAGCAAATATAAGCGATTTATTTTATCTATATCTTTTTTCGATCTCTTTTTATTTTAGCATCCCACACTTGAGTGCAAACCTACCACTTTTACCAATTGATCTTTATCGGCAAATGATGATAGATAAACCGTTGGTCTATAAAGGTTATAATGATAGCTTGTGTTTAATACTAAATCTGGAAATCCATCATTATCAATATCACCTATTAAGAATACTCTAAACATAGTATCATCAAAAGTAGGGGTAGATGCCAACAATTGATTTATTTCTTTTCCTTCTTTGTATCCCTTGAGATATAGTTTATAATTACTTATAATCATTTCATCTTTATTGTACTCAGCAGGTTTTAAGTTGCCCGTCGAATATAGTGTATAAGATGAGCCATTATATGTAAATGTTTTTTTCTCATTCAGGTCAATAAAATCTTTGTCTAATGGTATTGTTTTTATTTCATGAGATGATAAGCGAGGCGAACTACTTATCAAAACCAAAGACGTGTCAATATGAGAAGTCTTAACTTCCCACCCTGTCCAATTCGAGGAGTTGTGTTCATCTACCGTTTCATCCAAAACAACGTCAAACGCTTTTTGAATACTAAGAGTGGTAGATGCAATATAATATCGTCCTCTATCCTGAAAAATACCAAACCATCCTTTATTTATCATTTCGGGAGACGTTTCATCTCCATGAAAAACTCCTGTAGATAATACCGATAGAGGTAAATCCTTACTTTTAGGATAAAGCTCTTCATCTATCCAATCTATATTGTCAATGGAATCGGAACTAGCAATACTATCTTTTATTGCTAAAGAATCTCCTGCTATCTGAATATCACTTCCATTCTCCGCTTTTGAGATCTCTTTACAGGCTACTATCGAGACACATACTACTATCAACACTACTATTTTTCTCATTATCATACTAAAGTTATTATTAGTTATAGCAAACACATAATGCAATATTATTTAAGTATAACAGTTAGTTGCACTTATGCTTACCAAAGTATAAAAAAAGGTCTGAGACCTTAAAAAACATTTTACACCACAAAAGTATTTCAATAAACGAAAAAAAGAAGTATTTTTGTTACGCAAACGTGAGAATTAAAAATTAAGACATATTATTTATTCAAACTAAAATAAACAAACATGAGAATCGAACGTATTTTCGGACGTGAAATCTTGGACTCAAGAGGAAATCCAACAATCGAAGTTGACGTAACACTAGAGTGTGGTGCATTTGGACGTGCTGCTGTTCCTTCAGGAGCATCTACAGGAGAGCATGAAGCTCTTGAACTTCGTGATGGAGACAAAAAAAGATACTTAGGTAAAGGTGTACAAAAAGCTGTAGAGAACGTAAACAACGTTATCGCTCCTGCACTTATCGGAGACTGTGCTTTGGATCAAAGAGGTGTTGACCTTAAAATGATTGCTCTTGACGGAACTCCTACTAAATCTAAATTGGGTGCTAACGCTATTCTTGGTGTTTCTTTAGCTGTTGCTAAAGCTGCTGCCAATGCTCTAGATATTCCATTGTACCGTTATATTGGTGGTACTAATACTTATACTCTTCCTGTACCTATGATGAACATCATCAATGGTGGATCTCACTCTGATGCTCCTATCGCATTCCAAGAGTTTATGATTCGTCCAGTTGGTGCTGCTTCTTTCAAAGAAGGTTTGAGAATGGGTGCTGAAATTTTCCACGCTCTTGCAAAAGAATTCAAAAGCAGAGGTCTTAGTACTGCTGTTGGTGATGAAGGTGGTTTCGCTCCTAAATTAAACGGTACTGAAGATGCTCTTGAGTCTATCCTTAAAGCTATCAAAGCTGCAGGATATGAGCCAGCTAAAGACGTAACTATCGCTCTTGACTGTGCTGCTTCTGAATTCTTCGACAAAACTGCTAAAGTTTACGATTATACTAAATTTGAAGGTCCTAACGCAGCTAAACGTACTTCTGCTGAACAAGCTGCTTTCTTGAAAGAACTTTCTGAAAAATATCCTATCGATTCTATCGAAGACGGTATGGACGAAAACGATTGGGACGGATGGAAAAACCTTACAGATGCAATCGGCGATAAAGTACAACTTGTTGGAGACGATTTATTTGTAACTAACGTTGATTTCTTGAGAAAAGGTATCGAACTAGGTTGTGCTAATTCAATCCTTATCAAAGTTAACCAAATTGGTTCTCTTACTGAAACTTTAGATGCTATCGAAATGGCTCACCGTGCAGGTTACACTTCAGTAACTTCTCACCGTTCGGGTGAAACTGAAGATGCTACTATCGCTGACATCGCAGTTGCAACTAACTCAGGACAAATCAAAACTGGTTCATTGAGCCGTTCTGACCGTATGGCTAAATACAACCAACTACTTCGCATCGAAGAAGAATTGGGTGACAAAGCTGTATATGGTTACAAACGTGTACAACGCAAAAAATAAGAAGCGATTCTTAATTATATAGCAAAAGCCGATATTCAAATGAATATCGGCTTTTATATTTTTTATAGCGTCAAAAAAAGATCGAAGAATGTGAGGTCTTATATTCCACACACACTAAAATAATCATTGTAATCATCTATTGATCGTCTGATGACCTCGTATGCAACATCTACATTATAAACATGAGTCAGCACACATTTACGCTCACTATCACCGGGAATATCTTTGTAAGTTGTAAAATAGTGTTTCAAACGATCTATAACAGCAAACGGAACATCACTAATATCGCGATAAGAGCTATAAATAGCATCATTATCTAAAACAGCTATCAGTTTATCATCTGCTTGCCCATGATCTATTAAACGAAAACCTCCAATAGGGCGTGCATTTACAATAATATCACCATGAGTAATATCCTTCTCGGTCAACACACAAATATCTATCGGGTCGTTATCACCCACAATATCAGTTCTGTCAAGCCTGTTATTGCTCAGTTCGGCTACTCTAGGGCCACTTATTGTCTGAGGTAAAAATCCATATAATGCAGGTATGATATTCGAATATTTCTGAGGACGATCTATACATAAATACCCCGTTTGCTTATCAACCTCATACTTAACTGTATCAGTTGGAACAATCTCTATAAATGTTCTCACGACCTCAGGTGCTTCATTCCCTAGAGAGATACCATGCCAAGGATGCGATTTATATTTCTTAATCATCTTTTATGTGAATTTATTCGTTCTGTTTTATCAAAAGTAAAGAATCCCTAAGGATATTTCAAATATAGAAACTACATTTTCCTCTTTTTATTATGTTCTTACAGTTTTGCTGTACAAAATGAAAGGATTATCGCTTATCCATATTACGTGGATGGTGTTCTATTATTTCCTGACGAAGATATTCCCTATCCATATGCGTATAAATTTCGGTAGTCGTTATTTTTTCATGCCCAAGCATCTGTTGTATTGCTCTAATATTTGCACCTCCTTCTAACAAATGGGTTGCAAATGAATGCCTGAACGTATGCGGACTTATATTCTTTTTTATTCCTGCCAGTTCAGCATATTGCTTTATAAAATGAAATACCATAATACGAGATATAGGCGTACCTCTTTTACTGAGAAAAACCATATCTTCCGACCCTTTTTTCACATCCAGATGCTTACGATCGAGTAAATAATTTCCGATCTCTTTAATTGCAGTTGGCGATATGGGCACTAAGCGCTGTTTACTGCCTTTCCCTTCGACCCGAATAAATCCATCATCTAAGAATAAGTCCGAGAATTTTAGGTTCGTCAATTCCGATATACGCAAACCACAGCTATACAGTACCTCAATAATGGCACGGTTACGTTGACCCTCTTTTGTAGATAGGTCTACTACCGAGATTATGTTCTCTATTTCTTCGAGACTTAAAACAACAGGGAGTTTTAACCCTATCTTGGGAGTCTCCAATAATTCAGTCGGATCATTTTGGATATAACCGTCTAAGATCAGAAAATTAAAGAAAGACCTCACCCCCGACAAAACGCGAGCAACAGAACGCGCATTGATTCCCAAATCATACAATTGTGTAACAAACTGTTGAAGATTCTCTAAGCTTATCTCTTGTATTTTAAGATTCTCTGTTTCAAAATACTGCAATAGTTTAGACAAGTCATCCAGATATGCTTCAATTGAGTTTGGCGACAAAGCTTTCTCCAACAATAAATATGATTTATATTTCGAGATTAAACTCGCAGACTTTTTTATTTCTTCTTCAGATGCCATAAATATAATTTACTATAATCAGCTTATTTGCTACACCCATTTCATACAAATGTATCGTTTTCTATGTCGGTTACACAAAAATATTTCAATTAAAGAACTAATCTCTTTTTTACTTAGATAAACTATAACAATAACCAGGGCTATCTAAAACAGCTAAGTACAATAATAAATATTTCACACTACTTAGATATCATCTGATTAAATATCTATATATTTGTATTGAATATTAATTTTCGAATCCACATTCAGCTCAAAAGCCCTCTTTATTACTTAGACTGGTTATAACAATCAGAGATAGTTATAAGTTATATGGCAAGAAAAGAATAATATTACTCAATATGGAACAGTTAAAGAGAATCGGAAGATATATCCTGCGAAAATTCAGCAAAATTCAGTTGGCAATTATAGTTGTCCTTATTATTTGTTGTTTTGTAATTGGAGATAGTAATATCTTCTCTCGATTCGGTTATGATTTAGAGATTCATAATTTGAAAACTCAAATTGAGTATTACCAAGAGAAAACAGAAACTGACAAGCGTAAGTTGAACGAACTTCGCTCTGATAAAGACAATATTGAGAAATTTGCTCGTGAAAATTATTTGATGAAAAGAGAAAACGAAGAAGTATTCATCATCGAATAGATTACAGACCTACAAATTATGACCAAACCTAAAGATTTTATATTTAAACTTTCGGCTCTACTTATACTAGTTGCTGCAATATCCTATATCTTCAATCCTGTAGTAGCAGCATTTATTATGGCCATAGGCGTACTTGGTTTTGCAGGTGTAACTTTTACAACGCCATACCCAGGTAAAAGCTTAAGAGGAAAACGTTTATTCAGCATTCAGATATTTGGAATCGCTTTCATGGCAATAGCTACCTACTTGATGTTCGAACAGAAAAACGAATGGGTAATTTCTATGCTCGTAGCAGCATTTTTACTACTCTATACCACTTTTATGCTTTCGAAAGAATACAATAAGGAGAAGAACGAAAACAAGTAAATATCAGTCTATTGAATAGACCCAATTTGTTATCTGCTCCATTTTTTGTTTTCGTTTCTTAAACTTTGCAGCAGTAAACCAAGCCTTTGGATTACTTAAGTTCAAGCCGCCAATTATCACCCCAAATCCATTCTCTGAAAGTCCAGGAGGTTCAAGCATCATATTTTCGATCCCTACCTTTATAGAGTTATTCAAATAATCAACCGTATATTTTTCTTTCTTCTTGTCATCTACAAGTTTATAAGTAGAGAAAATATCCGTCCTTGATGTTATCATTTTAGATTGGGGAGCTAACAGTATAGATGATTTTAACTGATCTTTTCGCTCCTGCCTCAGCCATATTTTCGAATCCTCCAATGTTTGACTTCTAGCACATAAAACGAGAGAGAATAATATTCCCAAAGTAAAAAATAACTTCGTGTGATAGTTAGTTTTCAGCATCAGATTTGAAATATTTAATTCGGTTAACTCTTATTACTCTCCTAAAATAAACATTAATACATTAAAAACCAAGAGTGTTAACACAATATAAGACTCTAAGCTAATAGAGTCAAAACGCCGTATATTAACATTCGACATTCAGAACTCAATAAATACAATAAGCTTGAGCATTCACAAAATACCACCTCTAATTAAGATCTCTAAAATCCCCTTTTTTAACTAGATTACTCTAATATTATTGGTACATTTGTAACTAGATTTATGAAAGTCTTATGAAACATTTTAGTATATACTTAGGAACATTGTGCATTATTGCAATGTCTTTGTTTTCTTGTAACACAAAGAAGACCCCCACTCGTGATAATAGTATTGAATTTGACACAATCCATTCTGTACAAAACTATCATTGGGACAACGATTCTACACAGCCATCGTGTAATCTGAAGTTGACTTTTACATACCCTGTGTCTTATGATGATCGGGCAATATTAGATTCACTTCAACGTATTTTCATCTCGTCTTTTTTTGATGAAACATATGCCCTATTTACACCTCAGGAAGCAGTAGATAATTATGCCAAAGCATATATTGAAAATTATAAAGAGGATGTGAAGATATTCGCAGAGAATAATGATGCTCATGACGACAACGAAGAATACTTCTCTTATTATGAGACAACTTCAAATCAAATAACCTTCAACAAAGGAGACATCCTTGTATTTCAAATCACGCAGTCCAATTATAAAGGCGGAGCTAGTTCTTATGAGTTCTTTAAGAATCACGCTATCAATTTAAAAACAGGGAAGCTTATAACCGAAGAAGATATTTTCAAACCGGGGTATGAAAAGCTTTTGACCTCTATCTTTAAAGATTATCTGATAAAATCGAACAAAGTACAAACTATTAATGAGCTTGAAGATCTAGGTTATTTAGGTATTGATGAAATGATTCCTAATGATAACTTCCTACTTGATGATAAGGGGATAACATATGTTTTCAACAAAGGAGAATATTCAGCTTATAAGCTCGATGCAATTAAAATATTTATACCCTACAACGAGATAGAGTTAGCTTTGAAAAATGATTCTCCTATCTCTCATTTTTTTGCTAAATAAAACATTAATGGATATACTATTAAAATATTTCCCGAACCTTACAGATAAGCAGAAAGGTCAATTTGCGGCGTTATATGATCTGTATCTTGACTGGAACTCGAAGATAAATGTAATCTCACGAAAAGATATAGAAAATCTGTACATACACCATGTACTTCATTCTTTAGGAATAGCTAAGGTTATTCAATTTAAAGAAGGCAGTAAAATTTTGGATGTAGGCACCGGCGGAGGCTTCCCGGGAGTACCGCTAGCTATACTCTTCCCCGAATCAACCTTTCTTTTAGTTGATAGCATTGGTAAGAAAATAAGAGTAGCAACAGAGGTATCCGATGCCATAGGTTTGACCAATATCAGTTTTAGACATTGCAGAGCAGAAGAAGAAAAAGGCAAATTTGACTTTGTAGTAAGTCGTGCTGTTATGCCTCTAGGTGACTTGATTAAGATTATCCGTAAGAATGTATCTCAAGAACAAAAGAATCCTCTACCTAATGGGCTTATCTGCTTAAAAGGTGGTGAGCTTGAGGGAGAAATACATCCATTCAGAAAATATGCAGAGGTAGACGACCTTAAGGAATTTTTCGAAGAAGAATTTTTCGAAACTAAAAAAGTAGTCTACGTTCCCATATAATTATATCTTTAATTGGATATGAGAAAGCAATATCATCTTCTTAAAAGCGAAAAAGGTCTTTTGGCTTGGGACGTACATCGTCTTATAGAGCTGACTAAAGATTTACCTATACAACTAATAGCTTTGGATGATATTAAGGAAATTGACGAATCGTATTGGTTTAACGATGCTCCTACATGCAGAAAGATTGCCGAACACATTACTCTAATAACAGAGGCTGATTTGTCTTATCCCATTATACTATCGTCCGAAGGCAGAGTTATGGACGGAATGCACAGAGTAATAAAGGCATTGCTTAACAAAGATAAACATATCAAAGCTGTACAACTCAAGACTAATCCATCACCAGATTATATAGGTGTAGCCGAAGAGGATCTACCCTATTAATATAACAAAAGGTCAAAAGACCTCATTTTTTGATTTAATTTTCAGTTCTATGAATATCAAGACTTTCGAATTTAACCCTATAGCAGAAAATACTTACGTTTTGTATGACGAAACAAACGAATGTGTTATCATCGATGCAGGTTGCTTCTATCCTGATGAAAAACAGGAACTTCTCGATTTTATCTTAGATAATAATCTAGTTGTAAAACACCTCTTAAATACGCATTTACATTTTGACCATGTATTTGGTAATAAGTTTATTCTAGATCAGTTCGATTTGAAAACAAAAGCACATCAAGCCGATCAGTTCTTACTAGAGGGCATGCCTGCTCAAATGAAAATGTTTGGATTTAAGGATGGCGAAGACGCTCCAGAAATAGGTACATACATAAAGGAAAATGATACAATTGAATTCGGTAATCAAAAACTATTGATTCTGGAAGTTCCGGGACATTCACCCGGCAGTGTTGCCTTTTATAGTGCTGAAGGTAATTGTGTTATTGTAGGCGATGCATTATTTAGAGGCAGCATCGGACGTACCGATTTAGCTAAAGGTAATCAAGATCAACTTCTGGAAGCTATACGCCAGAAACTATTCACATTACCTGCCGAAACGGTTGTTTATCCTGGTCATGGTCCTAAAACTTCCATTGCTGAAGAAATGAGAAGCAATCCTTTTTTTGCTGGTAGATAATTCCTAGCCCTTTTAATAAACTCACCTATACCGTTTAAGGTAAGGTATAATTATAATAAAGAAAGAGATTACCTAGGGGTAATCTCTTTCTTTATTA
>NZ_CVRU01000113.1 GCF_001261715.1 Dysgonomonas sp. HGC4
ATGTAAACTATTGAATAAATTCTATCAAATCAGGATATAAAATAGCTTCATTTATAATATAACTGCCATGGTCATGATTTTTTATAATTTTCAATTTCGCATTTGGCATTATCTTCACCATATCTTTGAAACCTTTCCGGTAAAACAATTCGTATTCTGCTGAAACAACTAATGTAGGAGTCTCTATATTTTTTAATTCTTCTAATTCTATATTTGGCTGCTCTAACATCATTTTGACTAAAGGGTCTTGAGTTTTCTCATATTCATCAACTAGAGATTTATATATATTCTTCTTAAAATCTGTTGGTTTTAGATTAACTCCGAGAAGTACCATCTTATAGAATAAATCACGATGCTTTATAGCCAATAATAAAGCAATAATTGCACCATCGCTGAAACCGACTATCGAGACCTTTTTCAGTTGTAGTTTTTCAATCAATTGAAAAATATCCTCAACCATTGCTTCATAAGTCCAGTCTTTGGTTTTAGTGCTGTCACCATGATTTCTACTATCCACAGCATATACGGTAAAATGAAGTTTCAACCTATCAACTAAAGGATCAAAAATATGAAGATCTTCTCCATTACCATGTAATAGGATAATAGGATCACCTTTACCTAATTTAGTATAATTCAGTGTAATATTATTGACATCTATATTCATCATAAAATAATTAAGGTTTCAAACCTTTATTGCTAGGGTAAGTATAACAACAGCCCTTAATCTTCTATACCTAGGATGGTTGGCGAGGCTTTAATTTCATTCATCTATTTATAAATCGCATTATAGCGATTATTCATAAGCAAGAAATAAAAGTAACTATATTTTTCAAGATTTTAGAGTCTAAGATCACAGACTTTTCTATTCTTGGCTGTAGAGGCGAACGCTATTCGCTCAAAAAGATAGTTCCACTCTTTATCCTTTAGCATGAATATCGTCAAAAGAAAATTTATATATTTGTACCCGAAATTATAAACATACGTGCTTTGAGAATAATTCTCTTATATATTACTGCTTAATATTAGCCTTTAATACCACAGGCTAATATATTTTTCATTTGGGTAATTCAGCTCAAATGAGTTTTTCATTATTAAAATTTATTATCAGTTTACGATATCCTTTTTGAAAGGCTATCGCTTAACTATTACCGAATCTTTTGACCGTTTCAATACGATGGGGCGATTGATTCATACATGCATCAAATGCAAATGGAAAATTCCGAAAAAGATATTAAGCAGACTAATTCAAAAGAATTAAAGACAAATAAAAAAGCAGTTAAAAATTTCACATGGGAAGTGAGACCAACAAGTACTCCCTTATTTAAGAGAAAATGCAGTAAATGTAGAAGTAGCAACCTTTATTATTGCAGCAATAAATTCAGGCTAAACTCTCAAAAAAAGAGCATTGATGTATGGCTGATTTACAGATGCGTAAAATGTGATAATACATGTAATATAACAATTCTTTCTCGAACAAAGCCCGAACTTATTGACAAAGAGTTGTTTCAAAAGTTCAGTATGAATGATGAAAATACAGCTTGGCAATATGCTTTCGATCCTGAAACGATAAGAAAGAATAGCATGGAACTTGATTACAGTAATATCGAGTATGAGATAATTCATGAAGACATTACGCTTGAAGATATATCGAATATGGAAGAAGAGTTAATTGATTTTGAAATAAAAGCCAATATAAATCTCAACCTGAAATTAACCTCAGTTATTAGAAGATGTTTCACCATTTCATTAAACCAATTAGAGAAACTGTTGAGTGCAGGTGTAATAACTATTCTACCCTTGGGATCTGTAAATAAATGTAAGGTTAAAGATGGAATTGTAGTTACAGTACATCGCGCGAGATTAAAAGCATACTTCGAAAAACAAAAGGATGAAGAGGCTTCAATCCCGAATGCATGAGGTTTTATCTTCTTAGTATTTTAATTTATACCTTTACTCCATATAAAAAAAGGAGTCGTATCTATATATACTTATTAGAAATGAAAGAAATTTTGATCACTTATGCTGTAAAAGATGAGTTTATGCCCATAACTCTCGAAGGCTATAAAATAAGATATGCTTTAACTGGAATTGGAAAAGCCAAAGCTGCAATGAAACTGACGGAGGCTATTTGCGAAAAGCGTCCTAATTTTGTATTGAATATGGGAACAGCAGGGACGCTAAACCATGCTATTGGAGATGTGTTTGTTTGTCGACGCTTTATTGACAGAGACTTTCAGTCTGTAAAACTTCCGGGAGTTGAGTTTGAAATAGACTTTAACTCCATACTTTCCGAAAACGGAATAGCTCTAGATTGGATATCCTCAAACGGACAAACAGGTGTATGCAACACTGGTGATAGCTTTGTTACGCAAGCCGAATTTATAGAGGGAGATGTTGTAGATATGGAAGCATTTGCTCAAGCGATTGTTTGCGAAGAATTTAATATTCCCTTTATTGCAGTTAAATACATTACAGATATTATAGGTCAAAACTCAGTAAAACATTGGGAAGACAAACTAGCTGATGCCCGTATAGGATTAGATGCTTGGTTTCGGAACAAAACTGTATAAAAGCTCCTTTTATCTGAATATAAAAAAGCCACAAAAAGCCACAAGAAATACACTTGTGGCTTTTACTGTTTTATGAATAAACTCAATTACTACAGCTTCGACATATCAATTACATATCTGAAACGTACTTCACCATCAGCTACCTTTTTATAGGCATCTGTAATTTGTGAAGGTTCAATTATTTCTACATATGGATAGATGTTATTTTTCACTGAGTAGTCGAGCATCTCTTGCGTTTCTCTGATACCTCCAATTTGTGAACCAAAAACCTTACGACGTCCTTGAAATACTAATGTAGCAAGATCAATACTCGGAACATCCTTAGTTGCGGGAAGACCTACTACTGCCAATTCTCCATCAATTTCCAACATATTGACATACATTTGAGGATCATATTTAGCAGGAATGGTACTGATTATCACATTAAACATACTCTTCATGCCTTCTAATTCCTTAGGATTGTTCACATTTACATATTTTGCTGCTCCCATATCCAAAGCCGCTTGTCTTTTATCTTCGGTAATATCAAATACGGTTACTTCTGCACCAAAAGCAATTGCATATTGTACAGCCATGTGTCCCAATCCTCCAAAACCTGCAACTCCAACTTTGTCTCCTTTTTTCACATGAGTATATTTGAGAGGCGAATAAGTTGTTATACCTGCACAAAGCAATGGAGCTACTTTCTCTAACTGAGCATTTTCAGGAATTTTGATCGCAAATTTTTCAGACACCACCATGTTGTTCGAATAACCACCTTGAGTCATCTCATTATCATGAAAAATATCCTTTGAGGCATACGTCAAAACACGTCCATTCTCGCAATATTGCTCTTCGCCTGCTTTACAATAATCACATACACCGCATGAGTTAACCATACAGCCTACGCCTGCATAGTCGCCCACTTTAAATTTAGTAACGCTTTTCCCTACTTCGGTTACCCGTCCCGCAATTTCATGTCCGGGGACCATTGGGTACGTTTCTTTTCGCCAATCTCCCTGTGCGTGATGCAAATCGCTATGACATATTCCAGAATAAAGAATCTCAATCAATACATCATTATCACCTACAGGATGTCTGTCAAAATTAAAAGGTACAAACACTGCATTCTCATCCATTATTGCCATTCCTTTACTCGGAACACGATCTCCATGCGAATGATTATGCTGGGCAGATAAAGTGACCGAAAATAAAATAGTGAATAGTAATGTGAAAATAAATTTCTGCTTCATAAATATTTATTTTAAGCTAAGTTTGTAAATCGAAATTAAGAGTTGGGCTTGTTTACCCCTAAATTCTCTCGAGCATACTTTTCTGGCGATTCCATAATTTTCGTAATTAAAGTCGCAAGGCTTTTACGTGAAATAACCGAACCTTTCTCTGGTTCGCCTTTTCTTGTTGTTTCATAATCTACTTCATTTGTAGTAGTAAACCATGTCGGACGTAATATCGTATAATCAAGCCCCGAAGCTTCAACCACATCTGCGGCTTTACGATAAGGAACTAAAACCGATTTTATCGGAGTATCATAAATCCCTATCGAGCTTATAAAGATGAGATGTTTACCACCCGTTTCTTTCATCGCTTTGACAATGTTCTTAGCCATATTTTCGAGATCTCCGGTCAGATTAGCATAAACAATATCTTGTCCTTTAGTAGCCTCTTTCAGTTTTTCGAGATCCATAACATCGCCCTCAACAATACGACATTTAGAAAGATCTTTATTCACCAGCTTCTTAGCATTGCGAAGGTATAGAGTCAAATTAAGATCTTTGTTATCTAATAACAAGTCTATTACGATTTGAGCAATACCACCACCCGCTCCTATTATCAATACGTTAGTCATTCTTCTGATTTATTTTTTCAAAGAAGCCATATCGATAACAAAACGGTATCTCACATCGCTCTTTAGCATTCTTTCATAAGCAGTATTGATATCCTGCATTTTAATAATTTCTATTTCGGATACAATATTATGCTTTCCACAGAAATCGAGCATCTCTTGAGTTTCGGCAATACCTCCGATAACAGAACCCGCAACCGATTTACGTCCCATAATCATAGGCACAGAATTTAACATCGGATTAAGATCTCCTAAATATCCCACGAGTACATGCGTTCCGTTGATGTTTAGTGTTGAGATATAAGGATTAATGTCATGGATATATGGAACAGTGTCGATAATTAAATCGAATTTACCTTTTACCGATTTCATTTGCTCTGCATCTGTAGAAATTACTACTGTATCTGCTCCAAGTTCTTTTGCATCCTGAGTTTTTTCGGGTGTTCTTGAGAATAAAGTAACTTCTGCTCCTAAGCCTTTAGCCAACTTAATTGCCATATGACCTAAACCTCCTAAACCTACAACTGCTACTTTACTATCTTTTCCTACATTCCAATGTCTAAGTGGAGACCATGTAGTGATTCCGGCACACAATAAGGGGGCAACAGCTGCTAAATTAAGATTAGCAGGAACTTTCAATACGAAATGCTCATCTACTACTACTTTCTCTGAATACCCACCGTAAGTTTGTAAATGTAGATGTTTGTCAGGGCTGTTATATGTTCCTGTAAAACCGTTCAAACAATATTGCTCTAAATCATGCTGACAGCTATCACACTCTCTACATGAATCAACCAAACAACCCACAGCTGCTAAATCACCAACTTTTAGCTTGGTAACTCCACTCCCTACTTTGGTTACTTTTCCTACAATTTCGTGTCCCGGAACTACAGGGTAAACACTTCCTCCCCAATCGTTACGAGCTGTATGTAAATCGGAATGGCAAACACCACAATACAGAATCTCTATTTCTATATCTTTTGGTGTTACTTCACGACGTTGAATATGTATTTCTTTTAAAGGTGCATCACTGGCTACTGTACCAAATGCTTTTGTGTTCTTTGCGTCCATAATTCTAATGTTTTTAAATTTATTCTTTTTCTTGTTTTATAATATCAATAGTAACTTTTACTGAATCCGACATGCTAAAAACTTCTACACCAGCATCAATTCTTGCGATGGGAATAAGACCTCTTGCATAATCTCTATTTTTATAAAATATTGCCAAACCATTCCATGGTGAATAATAAGTTACATCACCAATAGTAGGTTCGAAACCCAAAGGAGCATCTTTAGTTGATAAGCGTTTTGGAAGGTCGCTTACCTTTTCGGCTTGCACATAGTCGCTCAATGTTAGTGTTAATGGGAGCTGTGAAATAAAATCTCTAGTTGTCGGATTATTGACTAATGTAGCTGTAAGGATTTTTTCACCTATCGTTATCTTGAGTTTCATGTTTTCAAGTAAATTTTGATTATCATTCTCTGTCTCGCATAATACAAAACTGCAACTCATTGAAAATACCAGAAAGGTCAAAAGTATTTTCATCACTTTTAGCATTCTATTTCTCTGATAACCTTAGCAGGAACTCCCCCCACTATTGTATTCGGAGGAACATCTTTGCTAACAACAGCACCTGCTGCAACAATTGCATTCTCTCCGACAGTTACTCCTGGAAGAATTGTAGCTCCAGCACCTATCCATGCATAGCGCTTTATCACTATAGGCTTCGAATAAACATTTTGCCTCAATTGAGGGTTTTCCGAATGATTTTCTGTGATAAGATTAACTCGGGGCCCTATCAAGACATTGTCTTCAATTGTTATCCCTCCTCTATCCATAAATCCACATCCAAAATTTACAAATACATTTTTCCCAAAACGGGTGAACTGTCCAAAATCAGTGTAAAAGGGAAGCATCACGGTTGTAGATTCATCAATCTTTTCACCAATAAGTTCACTCAAAACAACACGTGTTTCATCAGGAGTATGATAGGATGAATTGAGTTCTCCCGTAATTTTAAATGCCCTCATTATAGCTGCATATACCTTTGGATAATCAGGATCATCTAGTCTGATTAATTCACCCTCTCTCATTCTTTCAAAAATATCCATATTAAATTAGATTTTCGATATTGTTATTCGGGTATCACTTCATTCAAACAACCTATTGCGTTTAAGGCTCTGGGATACCCTACATAGGGAATCAGTTGTGTAACTACACTCAACAAAGTTTCCTTATCATTTCCCACATTTACATTTCCTAAGATGTGCCCTTTCAATTGAGATTCGCATCCACCCAACGATAAAAGCATCGAAAAGGTTAAAAGCTCTCGCGTTTTAATATCAAGACCATCTCTAGTTACATAATCACCAAAGCAATTAGCCGATAAATATTTTTGGATATGAATTTGATTCTTAGGTGCATTATTATACATGTTGTTAATCCTTTCTTCTCCAAAAATTTCTTTTTGTAATGCCAACCCGTTCTCGTATCGTGTATCGCGTGTAGTGGTCGATTGCCCTTTTAAAGGTAACTCTACACCTCTTTCAGTTAATACTTCATTCGTAGCATGTATAAAATCGAGTACTTTAGAAATACCTACATACGGAACAGACTGGTAAAGAATCTCTTTGGCTTCGATAGGAGTTACCCCCACATTTAGTGCTCCACCAAGCATCATCTTATATTCACTAAGAGCTTGGCTGGCGATTGTGGATGCCAAAATTGCCATAACTCTTGTTTTGGTATCTAAGTTTCCATAACTAAGAATTTCATCAAAGGCAAAATTATCGAATACTTCAATTAATTCAGGATCGGTAATTTTCACCTTCGATACATAATTTGGAAACAACTCTTCATGATTCTTATGTGCAGTCTCTGTTATTACTGATTTCATGTTTTGAGCTTTCAATTGATTATCATAACTAAACAATAAAGTAGCTATAATGGTCAATAATATTACATTTGTCATCTTCATATTTATCACCTTAATGCGTTTACTGCTTTTTAGATATCTAAGGCTTAAAGTCCTGTTCTTTTTTCGAGTTCTTCGGGATAACGATCTCCTTTCAGATTAATTTTAGAACTAGCTTCGTTAATCATCTTCACATCCTCTAAAGTCAATTCTACATTATCTCCACCCAGGTTCTCTTGTAAACGATGCGGTTTTGTTGTACCAGGAATAGGTACAATCCATGATTTCTGAGCAAGTAACCAAGCTAATGCTATTTGAGCCGGAGTTGCATTTTTCTCATCTGCTATTTGTTTTATAAGATCAACAATAGCTTGATTAGCCTCAAGAGCCTCTTGTGTAAAACGAGGTAGTACGCTGCGAAAATCATTTCCTTCAAATTTTGAATTAGCATTAAAACTTCCGGTCAGATACCCTTTTCCTAGCGGGCTGAACGGTACAAAACCGACTTTAAGTTCTTCGAGTGTAGGTAGCAATTCTTCTTCTGGACGTCTCCACCAAAGAGAGTATTCGCTTTGAACAGCTGTAAGTGGCAGAACAGCATGTGCACGGCGAATTGTTTTTACGCCAGCTTCGGACAATCCCCAATGCTTTACTTTACCCTCTACTATTAAGTCTTTTACCGCTCCGGCAACATCTTCAATAGGCACAGAAGGATCTACACGATGTTGATAATACAAGTCTATCACTTCAGTTTTAAGACGCTTTAGCGATCCTTCAACGACTTGTTTAATATGCTCAGGGCGGCTATTTACTCCTGTTTCTTTTCCGTTTTCAATATTAAATCCAAATTTAGTCGCAATCACAACCTTATCACGGATGGGCTCTAGAGCTTCTCCAACCAATTCTTCATTGACGTATGGTCCATAAATTTCAGCTGTATCAAACAAAGTAACACCCTGATCGAATGCTTTGCGGATCAGAGCAATCATTTCATTTTTATCTTTTGCAGGTCCATAGCCATAGCTCATGCCCATACATCCCAATCCGATAGCAGAAACTTCGAGATTGGAACTTCCTAATATTCTTTTTTTCATTGTGTAAATCTTATTTGTTAAATGGTATAGTTCATGTCAGGTCTCAGACCTATTTTTGCTTTGGCAGGTATAAAATACAAAATTTGTTACTCTAGAAAAGCACACCTAATACCTAGATATCATGCTTTAATGTACTAAGCCATTTTACCATTTCGGGATCGCGATGAGAGAAGAAACAGCTTTCCTTTGTATCTAATACTGCTATTTTATCCATATCTGCCTGATGTAGTTCAAAATCGAAAATATTGAAATTTTCGATGATTCTTTCTTTACGCACCGACTTAGGAATTACTACTACATCTCTTTGTATCAACCAACGCAAAACTATCTGAGCTACTGATTTTTTATATTTTTGAGCAAGCGACATTAATACCTCATTCTTGAACATATTATTTCGTCCCTCAGCAAATGGAGCCCATGACTCGATCTGAACATTATTCTCCTTCATGATCCGAGAGCTTTCTATTTGCTGACAGAAAGGATTTGTTTCCACTTGATTAACAGCGGGAACTATCCTGTTATTCAGAATAAGGTCTACTAAACGATCGGGTTGAAAATTGCTTACACCAATTGCGCGAATTTTGCCTTCTTCATAAAGTTCTTCCATAGCACGCCATGAACCATATATATCTCCGAATGGTTGATGGATAAGATATAGATCCAGATAATCTAATTGCAATCTGGATAAAGACTTTTCGAATGCTTTCTTTGCATTTTCGTATCCCATATCCTGAATCCAAAGCTTTGTAGTAATAAACAATTCGTCTCTTGCAACCCCACTCCTTTTTATAGCATTACCAACTGCTTCCTCATTTAAATAAACAGCAGCTGTATCAATAGAACGGTATCCTCCCTCAATAGCATCATATACGCTTTGTTCACACTCTTTACTATCTTCTATTTGATAAACACCAAATCCTAAGATGGGCATTTCTACTCCATTATTCAATACAACATTTTTCATAATTACTTTTTTAAACTGTTATACTCCTCATCTGTTACAGGGGCTAGCCACACTGCCGGTCCTAGTCCGATTTTTGTACTGATTGCGATATGAGTAAATTCCGAATCGGGAGTTGCTCCATGCCAATGCACCACATTGGGTAGAATTTCAACTACATCACCCTTATTTAGTATTTGTATAGGTTTGCCTTTTTCCTGATAATAACCTGTACCATCAGTACAAAGTAATATCTGTCCTCCTGGATGCGAATGCCAACTATTACGCACTCCCGGCTCGAAGGTTACATTACCAATTGTCATATCAAAAGCTTCCTGATTGGTAACCAACATTTTAAGCAATGCTGTTCCACTAAAATTTTTATTTTCAAGCTTATCCCCTTTAGGGAAAATCATATCTGCTTTTAAATTATTGGATGTTTCCATATCGTTATTTGTTTTTGTGTTATTGTTGCACGAGGTAAATAGACTAGCAGTAAACGCCATTACTATTATAACGAACTGTTTCATTGTATTGTTGAGTTGAGTTATTAGATATTTCGCCTAAAAAACGAGAGTCCTGTAATAGCCTCATTCAAACCAAAGCTATTGTTTTTGAACATCTTATTAGTTCTTTACTATATAACGAAGCCACACGCCATTCCCTTTTAATTCCTCGACACTTTTAAGTGTAAATTCGGTAGGTATTCTCTCCGGCAAAGAATCTCCTCTTTCAAATAATGTCACCGTATCAGAAGAGCTGTCTGTAACTGGAGCTATAACAATACTCAACTCATCAATTAATCCTTCATTTAAAAAAGAGCCATTTATGTAGCCACCACCGGATAACATAAGAGTCTTAATACCGAAAAGTGCTTTTAATTTCTCCGAAGCCAATGTACAATCTAAACGATCATTTCCTGCAATAATATATGAGATGTTGAATTTTCGAAGAAATGCACGATAAGCATTTGATACTCCTTCTGTCAATACCTTAACTATATGTGCCGCCGGTCTGTCTGCATAATGCAGTGTATTTGATGTCCACCCTATTTTACCCGAAGCATCCACCGAAATGTAATACATATCTGCATCATCTATTGCAACATAATCGCCATCTGGCACCATGGGTGCATTATCATCCAAATCAGGAATGCGGTAAAATGTAAAGTTCTCATCTGTCGTAACACGTCCACATAACCATGCTTGAGGATTATATATTTCGTTTGTGCGCTCGTACTCTTCGTTCACATTACTTGCTGCTTCGGTTTCCAAAAACGGACCAGTAATCTTTCCATCTACAGATGTCATCATATGACAAATAATTTTAGGACGCATAATTCTTCTGTATTAAAATTTCACTATACAAAAGTAAGCCGGAAGCAATGTGAACTGTTTTTCCTTATGGCTCAAATAATTATTCTATAAAGCTCATTTTCTTATTTTGATGGTGAATATCCAAATTGCTTTTTAAAAGCTGTCGAAAAATGTGAGAAGTTTTTGAAGCCTACTTCCAGATACACATCTGAGACTTTCTTCTGTTCATTATTTAATTTATCCTGAGCAGCCTTAAGCCTTTTTTCCATCAACCATTTTTGAGGTGGTAAAGTGCTTACTTTTTTAAAATCTCTCTTAAATGAAGCCAGACTTCGACCTGTAAAATGAGCGATTTCTTCAATACTAAGGTCATACATATAGTTCTTATCCATAAAATCGAGTATATCTATTTTCCAAGGTTCGGTAAAATCAAAAAGGCAAGGGTAAAATTTATTCTCTATTTGTAGAAGAGAAAATACACCTTCCTGTAATTTGAGTTTCATTAATTCTTCAGCAGGTTTTACTGACGAGTCAAAATACGGTATCATCGATTGGAATAGGCTTGCTATTGCAACCGTTTGAGGAAGCTTTACCACACTTGGCTTACATTTCTCAACTTCTAACGGCAATTGCATTTTATCGATTGTCTGATAAAATTCGCGTAAGAAATTACGATTGAAAATCATAAAAATGCCACTGAATTGTTCCGAACCTTTTGGCTGCTTTGTCATAACTACACGGTTGTCTCTCCTCAGAAAAGCACATTCGCCTTTATGAACTTTAGTCTTCGTTTTCCCTTCCACCAATAGTAGTTCACCCGAATAAACATAGGCTAATGTATGGTTCTTTACCATGTGCCGACATATCTGCTCATCATTAAAATAATAGCTAAAAAACACATCGGAGTAATTAAATGTTATTGATTCGTTAATATTAAATTCCATCATCGAAAAGATTAAGTATCAAAGTTCAATGCAAATATAAAGACAGAGCCACAGAGAATGTTTTTCCCTGTGGCTCAAAGATAGTTTGCTATATGGCTCACTATTTATTGTGTTGGCGAATACCCAAACTGTTTTTTAAACGCTGATGAAAAGTGTGATAAATTTTTAAAACCTACTTCGAGATATACATCTGACACCTTTTTATTCTCATTCCGAATTTTATCATGTGCTACTTTCAGTCGTTTCTCCATTAACCATTTTAGGGGAGACAATGTACTTATTTTTTTAAAGTCTCTTTTGAAGGAAGCTAAACTTCGCCCTGTAAAATGAGCTATTTCTTCAATTGTAAGATCATACATATAATTTTCCTCCAAAAAATCGAGTATGTCTATTTTCCAAGGTTCGGTAAAATCAAAAAGAATAGGAAAGTACATCTCATCTATATTGAACAAGGAGTATACTCCTTCTTGCAATTTAAGCTTCATCAATTCATCAGCAGGTTTTACTGAGGAGTCGAAATAAGGCGTCATAGATTGAAACAAGCTTGCAATATCAGGTGTTTGGGGTAATTTAACAACACTAGGTAATTCTTTGGTCTTTGTATCTGGAAGGCGTTTCTTATCAAAACTCTGATAAAATTCGCGAAGAAAGTTACGATTGAAAATCATAAAGATGGCTTGGAAATGTTCTTCTCCTTTGGGTTGCTTTGTTAAACTCACCCGATTATCTCTACGTAGAAACACACACTCACCCACTCGAATTATAGTTTTCTTACTTTTTTGCTCCACTATTAACTCTCCTGAGTAAACATATACAAGCATATGATCTTTTACCATAGGTGTACATTTCCGGTCGTTATTGAACAGATAGCTAAAAAAAATATCGGAGTAACTAAAAGTCAGAGATTCATCGCGTTCGAATTCCATAAAGTATCTTTTTTACAAATGTAGTATTTTGTTTATTGGCTCAACAAGATTTAAATAATAAATGAAGAAGCCTTGTATGTGTGAAATAATGCATAGAATCAAGCAATATTTAAAATAATTTTTTCATTACATTATAAATTATACTCTATGGATTTTTTTCGACAAAATAGGTATAATGACTATTGGTAATATACTACGAATGCTAACAGATATAATAGTCGAAGACGCTTCGAAAAGATATCAACTTTATGGTATGGATTTTAATGCTACATAGTTTCCTATTTTCTTTCTTTTATCTGATGGAAATCCACGTACAATAACCAGAGTAGCAGAGGAAATTGGACATTCTCATCCCTCAATAAGTACAATAATACGGGTATACAAATGGAATTAACATTAATAATAAAACAATGAAATAACGCGAAATGTAGTAAAAGTTTGTGTTATTTATAAACAGTTCTTAGGTGTTGATTTCACAGTACTTTCCATTGGAAAAGATACAATAGTCACAAAAGTGTTTTATAAAAGCACAGACAATGTTACTCCACATAAGCATCTTAACGAACAAAACGGTTACGTTATTTCAGGTAAGTATAAATTGATCTCTGGAGAAAAAGAATATTTCTTATCTGAAGGAGATACTTATTCGATTCCAGCGAATACTGAATACTCATTGCAAATTATAAAAGCAGGAGAAGTTGTAGATGTGCTCTCTCCAATTAGACAGGACTATTTATAAAAAAGATACGCTAAAGCGAAAGATAAATAAAAGCTAGCAAACTGATTAGGGAATGCCAACAACGCAATAAGGCAAAAAAAAGCTAGATATCTTATTATTAAAGATATCTAGCTTTTTCTTTGGCGGTATGGACGGGACTCGAACCCGCGACCCCCTGCGTGACAGGCAGGTATTCTAACCAACTGAACTACCACACCATTTTTGTTTTACTCCATTTCAGAAGTGACATTTCCTCTGAAATGCGATGCAAAGATATGTCCGTTTTTTGTTTTCTCCAAACATTTACAACGTTTTTTTACAAAAAAAATCATTTCGCAATACAAACATTCATTATTCATTTCATTATCAGACATTATTCAGGAACAACAACCCTCAAGAAAAAATAATATCCCAAAGAATTCTTTGAGATATTATTTATATATGGCCTTTTAATCTTTAGTTTTTCAACCACTGATCAAACCAACGGAAGAACTCTCTCTGAAATAAAATTCCATTTTGAGGTTGAGCTATCCAATGACTTTCATCAGGAAATATCAACATACGAGTAGGAATTCCTCTCAACTTAGCTGCATTAAATGCCATCATTCCTTGTGAAGCTAGGATGCGGAAATCAAATTCACCATGAGTAATCATGATTGGAGTATCCCATTTTTCAATAAAACGATGAGGTGAGTTAGCATATGAACGTTGAGCAATAGAATTACTTCGATCCCAGAATGATCCTCCTAAATCCCAATTGGCAAACCACATCTCTTCTGTTTCCAAGTATTGAGCCTCCAGATTGAAGATACCTGCATGAGCTAAGAACGCTTTAAAACGCTTATTATGATTACCTGCTAACCAATATGCAGAGAACCCACCATAACTGGCACCAGTACATCCTAAATGATCTTTATCAACAAATGGCTCTTTAGCCAGCTCATCTATTGCTGAAAGGTAATCTTTCATGTTCTGACCACCATAATCTCCACTAATCTGCTCGTTCCACTCTTTGCCAAAGCTAGGAAGCCCACGACGATTAGGCGCAACTATAATATAACCATTAGCAGCCATCATTTGTAAATTCCAACGATATGACCAGAACTGACTTACTGTACTTTGAGGACCTCCTTGACAATAAAGCAATGTTGGATATTTTTTATTTGCATCAAAATTTGGTGGATATACTACCCATGTCAACATTTTCTTACCATCGGTAGTAGCAATCCATCTCTCCTCTACTTTACCCATTGTTATTTGGTCAAGTATTTCTTTATTCTCATGTGTTATTTGAGCAGCCTCTCCTGTTGAAGTATTCACCGAATAAATTTCATTTGGCTGAGACATAGAATGACGAAGAGCAATCAATTTATCACCTGCAATTGCGAAGGATTCGTAATCATGCACACCTTTAGTCAAAGCTTTTATCTCTTTTGTATGGATATAAGCTTGAAATATTTGAGTCTTAGCCTCAACGCATGACACAATATACATACTTTGATTATCCTTGCTCCAAACTGCAAAATCGGTATTATAATCAAAATCTTCAGTTACATATATTTTTTCGCCCGACGACAAATCCATTACAAACAATCTGTTCTTGTCCGATTCGTAACCGTCACGCTCCATACTTTGCCAAGCAACATACTTACCATCAGATGAAAACGTTGGGTTAATATCGTATCCCATCATCCCTTCGGTAATATTACGAGTCTCTTTAGTGTCGAGATTATAGAAATAAATATCCGAATTTGTTGATAAAGCGTATTCCAGCCCTTTTTTCTTACGGCAAGTATAAGCTACCGTTTTACTATCGGGACTCCAAGCAAGCTGTTCTATACCGCCCGAAGGAAGCATTGGCGATTCATAAGGTTCACCTTCTAAAAGATCAAGGTCGTTTACTAATTTTTCACCATCAAAGTCTGCAATAAAAGGATGCGGAACTTCTTCCACCCAAGCATCCCAATGCTTATACATCAAATCGTCAATGATACGCCCCGAAGCTTTAGGCAAATCAGGGTATTTATCAACCGCACGCTCTCCGTATTTTACATTTTTGATATAAAGCACCTTTTGCCCATTAGGAGAATAAGCAAAACCATTTACACCTCCATTTACATCACTAATCTGAATACGATCTGTTCCATCAGCATTCATTTCCCATATTTGAGATGACCCGCCTTCGCTACTCAAAAATGCAATTTTAGAACCATTCTTTACCCAAACCGCATTATTCTCGCTCTTTGGTGTTTTAGTAATCTGCTTATTATCTGTTCCATCCACATTCATGGTAAACAGTTCACGGTTAGTTTTATTCTGCTCAACGCTCACATACGTAACACCGTACAACACTTTGGCATTATCAGGAGAGACCTGCACATCACTCACACGCCCAAAGCTATACAGAGCTTCTGGAGTCATTACGCCATCTGTAATTTTTATTGCAGATTTTCCGATCAAAGGCACTTCGTTAGCATCTTCGGCTTTCTCTTTTCCAGAGCCACAAGCTAACATTCCGGCACTCAAAGCAATCGCCATAATAGATTTGTATTTCATTCGTTATATAGATTGATAATTTATTTCCAAATTTCGCCCTCAAAGTTATTCATTTTTACAATACTGTAAAAGCCTGACTTTGTTTAAGTTTTCTGCTTCCATTAATAATCTTTACATCATTAAAAGTCTTTTCGAAATGTCTACCCAAGTTTTTATCAGATTTTCCTATCTTTGAATAAAATACATCTTAGATGTTTAAGCCACATACATTTTATTGTAAGGCAATTCTATTTAGTATAATTCACTATAATAAAACAAGATAACAATAGAAATCTCACTTTATCTAAGTATCATGAACAAGCATATCTTATTTATACTCTTTGCAATAATCTCGTTGAGTACCTATGCACAAGTTGACTCTAAATACCTTAAAGGAGCAGTACCAGAGGTGGACGGAAAAGTAATATTCTCCAGAGCCATAAAAGTAAATAATAGTATATCGGACGAAAAAATATTCGATCTGATGAATAAATGGGCACAGGATAATTATTCTTCATCAACCAATTCAACACAACGAATATTATTATCAAACCCGGCGGATAAAACGATTGCTTGCAGAGGCGAAAAGGATATTATATTCAGTAAATCGGCTCTTTCACTTGATAAAACCGTAATAACATATCAACTTATTCTTAAGATTGAATCGGGCGAATGTCAGGCAACCGTAAAAAATATAAAATACGATTATTACGACAAAGGCAATAAAGATTATTATACTGCGGAAGAATTGATTAGTGACAAGGTGGCTCTTAATGGTCAGAAACTAAACAGATATTACGATAAATTCAGAACTCACACAGTAGATAGTATAAACGGAATATTTAATTCTATTGATGTATATTTAAATGGAGTAAAAAGACGAGAGGGAGCTGCAGAAACTGAAATTCAGAAAACAGTACCGATGACTGATTTAACAGAGCCCACACAATCTCAATCCAGACCGATGATTCCATTGGTAGCTAGCTCTCCTGCAGGCGAATCGGCACCGGCAACCAGTACAACATCGGGAGCTACACTTGCAGGATTTAGACAAATTTCGGCTGATAAAATACCCGGAAATATAATTAAACTACTCAACAATGCTACTCTGATAACTTCGGGATCGGGCGATGATGTAAATGTAATGGCTGCTTCGTGGGGTGGATTGGGTGTTTTCTGGGAAAAACCGGTGTCATTCTGCTTCTTGAATCCTCAACGTTATTCTATCTCAACGATGGATAAAGGAGAGACCTACACTATATCTTTCTACACTGAAGCCTATAATGATGCTATTCAATACTGTGGATCGACAAGCGGACGTAACGAGGATAAGATAAAAGGTTCGGGATTAACTCCAATCAAAACACCTTCGGGAGCAACAGCATTTGCCGAGGCGTGGATGATATTCGAGTGCAAAAAAATGATTGCACAACCTTTATCACAAGATGCAATAGCAGACACAACTTCAGATGCTGCTAAAAAATGGAATGGAAAAGCATTACACAAAATGTATATGGGAGAAATACTTAACGTTTGGATTAAATAAAAAGTAAAAATATAAATCAGAACGGGAGAAATTCAA
>NZ_CVRU01000114.1 GCF_001261715.1 Dysgonomonas sp. HGC4
TGGGCATCCAATGATGGATAGTGAAGAGAGTACGCCGGTAGATGAACCGTAGTACAAACACTAGGCACTGCTTTTAATGTATCTGCTAATAGTGACGATTTTGCCCAATTATTCAGATTATTCCAATTACTATCTTTCGCATCTTCTCGCCAATACATCAGAGAAGGTGCAACCGATAAATATGGAAGGGTATAAGCAATCGATAAATTATTATTTATTTTATCGGCTGTTAATACATACTTTCCTGCATTATTTAGAGTCAGATGAGACAGGCTTGTACTTTTGGTACTTGCCAGCAAAGTTCCATCCGGTTTTAACCATTTATAGGTAACCGATCCTCCGGGTAATGTCAAAGCATCAAAAAGAACCGTTCCATCTTCACATTTTCTATAACTATCTGCCCATCCAATATTATCGAATGAAACATTCACAAATGCATCACTTTCGTTATTTACACAACATGAGTCACATACTTGCTGATCATTAACACCCAATCCGGCATCATTTACTTTTACGATCAATTTATTGACTGGCAACCAATCACCAAAATCGGGAATAGTCAAAGGTATTGTATATGCTTCTCCCACTCCAATACTAATAGGATACTCATAAAAATGCTTACGACTGGAGGTTGAAACTGCATCTTTATATATCGTTATCTTTAGAGGAGCTTTTAATGAAGCTTCACCCACATTAGTTACAATCAGATTGTTGACAGCCAGAGAATCTCCATCAGAATGATAAGTAAAACTAATATCCTCCGGATTTAAAACTTTGGCATTAGGAATCTTCATAAATGCAACTCCATCTTTATTCAGATAAGTTTGTTGCTGACGGAAATTATTGAATACCCGAATGTCATCAGCTGTACCCATTACTCCATCTTTCCCTTTGAAACGGGTAGTGATTGGAAACTGTACTGCCGGAATGGTTAAATTCTCATTTACATTTACGCTATTATAATTATATTGATTCCAAACCGAACGAGCGGGAGCCCATTGTGTCTGAGATGATTTGAATACACGGAGATAGCCTGCATTTGAACTGATTGCACCTCCATCTGATCCTGTGACAACAATTTCGGCTTGTCCATCTTTATCTAAATCTGCAATAACAGGATATTCACGTAAAGTTCCTGATAAAACATTTGAGAATGTTTCTTTCACTATTGGAGTCGATCCACTACCATCAATGATACGCAATGTTGTTTGATCTCTGTAAACAATTTCGGCTGTTCCATCTAAGTTAAAGTCAAACAAACTCATACCAGTACATCCTGAACCATCGGTATGTGTCAAAGTCCATTTTTCTTTTAACATATTTCCCACCGGAAGGCTGGGATTAAAATCTAACGCATACATCAAGAAACTACTACCATTGGTTATAAATACAATTTCGGGATAACCATCATTGTCAATATCTCCAATCATTGGTATGCTGTTATATGAAACATTTGTAGCGGGAACCAAATAACTACCCATTAAATACGAACCATTATCGGGTTGAGGTTTCCAAATATAAACAACAACTCTATTATTTAAACGACTGGTAACTACGACTTCTAACATACCATCTCCATCCATATCCACCAATTGAGTCATTCCATCAGCTGCTGCATATTGAGGTAGATCGGTGGTTAATAATCCCATATCGGCTATAACGGTCATTGTATTTCCTGCCGTTCCGTTAGTATTAGTTATATTTACTTTATAGATTTGAGTACCAGCACATAGTTCTAATTTTCCATCATTGTCAATATCTATAGCCATAGGAGAAGACCCATTTACGGTCATTGATCCTGTATTATTAGCTTGTCCAGAGCACAATAATTTGCCATTTGCCAGAGAGAATATATTATTATCTACATATACCTCAGGAATGCCATCATTATTAAAGTCTGCAATATTAACCATGTTAACAGCAGTTTTACTACAAACCACATCTGATTTCCACAACCTGTCACCATTAGGATTATAAGCGTACAAATACATGTCTACTCCCACTAAAACTATATAACCTTGATTATTATAGCGTGCAATAGCCATTGATCCGAAACTGGCTGTAGCAGAACCTCCGACAGAGATATTAAATGATTTTTTCAATTTCACTTCATTATCTTTATAATTAAAGATCTTGACTCCATTACTCTCATAACCATTACTACTTCGGGTATCTTCCAAAAGACCAATAATTTCGATCTCTCCATCCCCATCTATATCTCCCACCGTCAACGGTGCATAATTATGTATTAAATCGGTTTTATTTATAGGAAGAGATTCTTCGATTCCCCATACTGCAGGATCGGCCTCTTTAACACAAGTCGGATCTACAACATTATCGGGATAACTGCTAATACCCGAAAGCCATATTTTACTTTTATAAAGAGAATCTGCACTATTTCCCGTGTATCGAACCGACATAGTCAGCGTATTTTCTCCAACAGTTAAATCGGATGCAGGAAAATTCCATTCCTTACTTATATCAGTATTTTCAGTTACACCTGTATATGGAACTCCATTTAGCAACCAATGAATATTTGAGAATGATTTTTCAATCGTACGTTTAATTGTGATCTCATCTATTTCCTCAAAGGTGTGTGTCATCGGAGTTGTTGCCGAATAATAAGTATCTTTATAAGGACTTGTCTTTGTAGTCACTTTATAATAGGCTTGAAGATTAAATGCACCTGCTCCAGCCGTGAAAATATAAGATTCCGATTGCCCATATCCTGTCATATAAGCAATAAACCCTGATGGATTAGACATCTCAATCAAAACATTATCTACAGCACCATAAGTTCTTGTTCCAATTACATAAGTAGGATCAGATAGATTTGTATAATAATTAAGTATAACAGATTCTGGAACTCCTAAACGAGTTTCGGTGATAACCATATCCGACTGAGTACCATTGGGTATCATAACATGTAACTGATGCGCAGTAATAACACTACTTCCTGAAGGAATAAATGGTGAAATTATTGCCTTCGTTATACTTTGCTCAGCCGGGCTTATCCATTTTATGGATGGAGCATAACCAAGAAACTGCTCAACTATAATGGGTTTATTAGCTGTTAATTTAACAGGTGCAGAAGAAGAATTGATATGCACTGCAGTATCTAATAAAAAGCTATTTGTGCCATGCCTATTCAAAGGGATTGAAGTTTCGACTGCACCAATTTTTTTAGTAATCACTGTATTATCCTCTAATGCCAATATCTGGACTTTATCTTTAGTATTAGCAGAAAAGCTCTGAGTACTTAAATTCCACAAAAAGTAGTTCTTACCTGCTGTATTAGTCGGCCACATTTGCTCAACATTATAATCACAGGCTCCAGATGAAATTTGTGCTCCACAACCTACCGCAGATAAAACTGCAATGTTATAGTTAGATTCTACAGTATAACCTGTCATATTTGCTTTACTCCCATAAGTATAAACTTTACCAGCAGCAAGAGATTTATTTGAGACAAGAACTGCTCCATTTTTATCTTTTATAGTGAAAGTTGTACCATCATCTTTAGATATTACCTGAATTGTCGTCACATAATTTCCAGAAATAAGATCATGAGAAATTATCGTATAATCATTACCTAATGCTGATGAAGGTAATACTGTGGTTGCATCAGTCGTATTTGATGCTAAGTTAATTGCAAAAACACCAATATTCTTGGTTGATGTTATTTTTATGAGTCTGTTAGACTCCAAAGGAGTTGTACCTGTAATATCTGTATAACATTTAGTCTTATCCGCATCTTTTGTATAGACACCCGGATAATACAAAATATTATTATCTAAATAAGTTCCATCCCCATATTGTGCAGTAATGTAACAAGTCTCTTTTACCACATAACGAACTTGAGCCTTAACTGAAGTAGATGCACTAGTATAATCATAATTCTGAGTAAAAGAGATATAAAACTCTTGACCATCTGTTGCACTATCTTGCCCATAAACAACAATAGGAAAACAACAAAAAATTGTTAATACTAAAAATTTAAAAATTTTATTTGATTTATATTGCCTCATTTCATTGTGATTTATAGGTGGATAAAACACAATAAACAGCTTCTTCTGAAGCACCTTGTGAATAACTCAATTGTTGCTTCAAATACAACTTATTATTACGAACCTCATAATCCAGATAAAAAGGACTGGAAGCAAAATGAAAATCGACTTTACCGACAATCGTATTTATATTATAATTACCTGCTACAGTGTATCCAAACATAGAAACAGTTAATATATCTTCTTGAAATACCAAGTTATCAAAAACTCCAAAAGGTTCCCACTTAAGGGTATTTTTAAGAACCGGAATTGAATCATTTCCTTCTATTCTAAAAACAGATAGGTCTTCTAATATCCATGTGCCTAATAATGGGTTATTTAATCCCTCTTGGTGTGTTTGAGCGTGTAATAATCCGCTCATACCGAACATGAGTAAGATTATACATACATTTTTTAAAACTTTCATCAATTTGTTTTTAGAGAGTGGATTCTTCTATAAAAGAATCCACTTTGTTTATTAATAGGTTTCTCCACTCAGATTACTTCGCATTAATTTTCTTAGCGACTGTATTTCCAAGCGATGTTTTAACCTTTACAATATATACTCCCTGGTTTAAGGGTAGATATTTACTATAGCTAATAGGAGCTCCGGCTAGTTTTCCACTAGTATGCATATGACGTCCTTGCAGATCATAAACATCAATTTGGTTTAATCCTTGTTCGCTAGAGACTTCTAACTGACTGGTTAAATAAGTAACTCTAATAAGATCCTCACTGTTAGGCTCATCAATAATACCTGAAGTTGCAGAGGATAAGCGTAGTGAGAAACGGTTTACATCGGAATATTGTCTTTCTGATTCGGTTTTACGTTGATTGAATCGATATACATTATTAGATGAGAGGTCTTGTTCTATATTTAAATACTTGTCAATTAACACGGGACTGAATCCTGTTGCTGATTTAAAGGATTCTACATTTTCAAACTCCAGGGTTAAAACATCTTTCTGATTAGAGCTTTTAATACCTAATCCTACTTCAGTTCTCTTTTCATTATAGAAGTCAATCAGATTGTATTCCTGGTCTGATGAAACGATAAAGGCTTCTGTTACAGAATGGCTCGAGGGATAAATCATTTTACTTATTCCCGAAGATGCTGTTGTTTCTTCTGCTTTTAATATTGCATAATCAGAAGTTTTATTAGTACTATCTGTAGCTCTAATATAGAGTGAGTTACCTGAATCGTCAGAGAGACTTGTAACTGAGCGTGTTTGATTGCTTACTTCTGTTAAAGCATATGTACCTTCTAGGGGATATACCAGATCGGCACTTGTTAGTCCTTCGGCCAGAGTTATAACAATAGCTTGAAGTGCTGGAACTTTGTTTTCTGTTTTATATTCGTATCTTGACCATACTTGATTAGTGGGGGTCAACATGTAATAGCCTGCATCTTCTTTCAACTTTGTTCTGTTTGCTTCAAAAAACAAACGACTATTTATGGTTGCCATAAAGGGATTACCTATCATTACGGTTTTGTTGTTACTTGTGCCTGAGGTTACACGATGTGTATAGCCGGGAACGGTTACTCCGTTAACTACAATATTGGGAGCTTTATTTGTATTCTCGTCTTCAAATACAAAACGATATGCTTCATCTCCTCTTGATAGAGTGCCGATAGGTGAGGATAGTTGTTGAAGGGTCTTTTCGTCAAAATAGTAGAAACGGCTTTCTTTGCGGATCTTATTGTAAACATGTCCGGGGTGATAATCTGCCATTGTACTATTTTCAAAGTAGGGAATCTCTAATATACCTTGTAGGCCTTCTAGGTGGCGTTGATCATTATAACCTATGTTAGAATTATAACAGGCTACTTTAACTGCTAAGGCATTATTTTTTGTTGAAAGGTCTATATCATTAGAGGAAAAGGGTGTGCTGAAATCGCCTTCTACGAGTGCTCCGGTTGATGGATGTGGTGCATTATATAATGACTGCCAGGTTATTGGGTAACCGCCTAGAGCAAAGTCGCCGGAAGCCATCTTCTTTAAGGGAGCTGCAAGCATGTACCATCTGTCTCGGGTTATCATTTTACTTGCAGGACCTTCTGCGTTACTGCCTGGCTGTTCGTTAGAACCTCCGGCGTAGTATCCCCAGTTATATTGAATAAATGCTTTATTATAGGTTAGCTTATGTGGATAAGACAGTTCGCTACCAAAATGGAAGACAATTTTATCGGTAACAGGATCGCCATAGATTGTACGGTCTGTATGGGCATCCAATGATGGATATTTATTTGAAACACTTGGAATATGAACATCGCTACATTTAGTAGGTACCGCATCAACTAAACCACCCGTATTAGTCCAGTTAGCCGGATTATTCCAGTTATTATCAATAGCAGTAGATTTCCATGTAAACTTAACACCTGCTGCAACTTTAGTAATCAAGAAGGAATTACTTTCAAAGGAGCCACAATTAGCATCAATTGAGATTCTTTTAAAATAAGTACTTTGAGTTAAAACTCCGGGTGTATAGTCAAGTCCTGTTGCACCACTTATATTTGTCCATGTAATATTATTGATACTTTGCTGCCATTGGTAAGTAAATGTACCTGTGCCTCCAATAGTTGCAATTCCTTTGATTATTTGAGGAACATCTCCCTCACAAGCATAAGGATTACCGGTTATAGTTCCTACAACGACTACTGGACGTACCGTAATAGTATACTCTTTATAAGTTCCAACACAACCATTGGCAGTTGGTGTTACTCGAATAGTTGCTGTGATAGGATTAGCGGTAGTATTAGTGGCAGTAAACGCTGGAATATTTCCTGTACCACTGGCAGCTAAACCAATTGCAGCATTAGTGTTTGTCCATGCATAAGTTGTACCCGTTGTGGCACTGGCTAAGGTTATAGCTGGTGAACTTGAGGTATTACAGTATGTTAGATTATTTAAAACGGTACTTACAGTAGGCGTAGGATTGACCGTAATAGTATACTCTTTATAAGTTCCAACACAACCATTAGCAGTTGGTGTTACTCGAATAGTTGCTGTAATGGGATTAGCGGTAGCATTAGTGGCAGTAAACGCTGGTATATTACTTGTTCCACTGGCAGCTAAGCCAATTGCTGTATTAGTGTTTGTCCATGTATAAGTTGTACCTGTAGTGGCACTCGCTAATGTTATAGCTGGTGAACTTGAGGCATTACAGTAAGTTAGATTGTTTAAAACTGTACTTACAGTTGGGGTAGGATTTACTGTAATAGTATATTCCTTATATATCCCTGTACAACCATTTGCTGTAGGGGTTACCCGTATAGTTGCTGTGATAGGATTAGCGGTAGTATTAGTGGCAGTAAACGCTGGAATATTTCCTGTACCACTGGCAGCTAAACCAATTGCAGCATTAGTGTTTGTCCATGCATAAGTTGTACCCGTTGTTGCACTGGCTAAGGTTATAGCTGGCGAACTTGAGGTATTACAGTAAGTTAGATTATTTAAAACGTTACTTACAATAGGCGTAGGATTGACCGTAATTGTATATTCTTTATAAGTTCCAACACAACCATTAGCAGTTGGTGTTACTCGAATAGTTGCTGTAATGGGATTAGCGGTAGCATTAGTGGCAGTAAACGCTGGTATATTACTTGTTCCACTGGCAGCTAAGCCAATTGCTGTATTAGTGTTTGTCCATGTATAAGTTGTACCTGTAGTGGCACTCGCTAATGTTATAGCTGGTGAACTTGAGGCATTACAGTAAGTTAGATTGTTTAAAACTATACTTACAGTTGGGGTAGGATTTACTGTAATAGTATATTCCTTATATATCCCTGTACAACCATTTGCTGTAGGGGTTACCCGTATAGTTGCTGTGATAGGATTAGCGGTAGTATTAGTGGCAGTAAACGCTGGAATATTTCCTGTACCACTGGCAGCTAAGCCAATTGCTGTATTACTATTTGTCCAAGCATAAGTTGTACCCGTAGTAGCGCTTGTTAAAGTTATAGCTGGTGAACTTGAGCCTCCACAATAAGTTAAATTATTCAAAACTGTACCTACAGTAGCTGTAGGATTTACTGTGATAGTAAACTGTTTAGGATCTCCAACGCAACTTCCTTGATTTGGAGTTACCGTAATAGTTGCAATTAGAGGTGCAGTTCCCGTATTTGTGGCTGTAAATGCGGGAATATTACCTGTACCACTGGCAGCTAAGCCAATTGCTGTATTAGAATTTGTCCATGTATAAGTTGTGTTAGGCAAGGTACTTCCTGTAAACACAAACGTATTAGCTGCAACTGTTTCCTTATTACAGAATACTTTATTTGATGGCTGACTTACAGTAGGTATATCATCATCTGCAATAGTATAAGTAGTTAGGATAGTTGTTCCTCTCTGTACCAAATCGTTACAAACTTCGGAATCGATCTGAATTCTTATAGTCCTATTATTCTGACAAGTAGTATTACCTAAAATAGTAAAGTTATCCAATGTTAGCGTTTTAGGCGTAGAATAATCTCCAGCCGGAATAATAAAACCTTTTACATAAGTAAAATCAGTACCTTGAACAGCAGTTCCTCCACTTACAACAGAAAAATTACACACCTGCTCTTGATACAATCGTCCACCACCTACAACTATCTGTATATTATTTGCTGGATGCGAAACATTACCTTCCGGTTCTGAAATTGTTGCAGATACAAAATTGACTGATACAGGAGTTGAAATATTTGTAGGAGGTACCGGATCAGATACAGGAGTATTATCAAATTCACCTTTAATATTACCATAAGCATGAATCACCCCTTTTGTTCCTACCTGACCGGCAGCTAAAGGTCCAATTGTAAACTCAACGGCAATACCATCATCAATACAAGTTGTACCAAGCGTATTTGTCAACTTTAATGTCGAAGCATCAATTGTATTACGTGGGCTGTAAGGCCCAGAATAATAACTTCTAAAACCAGTTCCTGATGTCTTAAATCCATGTGTTGATGGGAATACAGGATTTTTCTTACTTCCTGAACAAGTAGTGTTAGAATCTGAGGCATCGCGATAATCTCCAACAAAGTGCCCTGAAGTATTCTGTGTTATATAACCTCGCGACCCATCGGAACCTAAGATATATGCATCATGACTTAAATACAGGTGAACAGTCTCTGGTGCAGGCAGATCAAAAGGGGCTCTTACAATATAATCAACCAAGAAATATCTGTTTGGGTGTGTATATTTAAAATTCATTGTTACAAAGAATTTCTTACTACTTATTGGGGATGTTACATATCCAGATATGCTTGTAGTCCAATCATTACCCACTTGTTGTGCAGCAGTCGTTGAACAAGCAGTCATTGTTAATGATGTAGAATTATAAGTAGTTCCATTATCAAATCGGAAATTTAATGTAACACCATTCCCAGCACCATCAGGCCAAACATATCCTGAAAAATATTGGGTCTGATTTTGTCTATATACTGAAAGAGTACCATTTATATTTACAACAACCTTCAATCCATCATCTAAACTTGCACTAGCACCGCCATTAGGATTAATAGTCTGAGCTGACTGTGCGAGTAAATCCCCATTGACCACTAATAAAGTGATAAATAAAAGTATAATTCTTAAAATCTTATATTTTGTTTCCATATCCGATTAACCAATTATATAAAAGAGAATAAATCCAATAACTGTCGGATCGAAATTATTATCAACCGTAAATTTTGTTGTAGCTCCTTCTCCGTCATTACGAAGGAGTATGCCATCTAAAATAGTAGCAGCAGTTTCTTCTTTTACAACTCTTCTTACATTAGCTGTCACTCTATAGAAACGACCTTCTCCCAATACATAGTAGCCTATCATATCACCTTCTTTATTGTAATATTGAATTTTACTATCTGATCTTTCATAGCTCCCTACCGATCCCAGCTCATGTGGAATATTATTAAACAACATGATGAATTTTCCATTCTCTAATTTATAAGAGACAACACCAGCATGTACCATCTCAAAAGAATTATCGGTCAACATACGAGCTAATTCTTTCCCCTCATCATTTCTGATAGACTGCCCGCTTACTCCTACTGTCATACAGAAGGCTAGTAATAGCAGTGATAATTTTATATATATCGTTTTCATTGTTTATTATTTTATTCCATTTTATAAGCCTGGCAATCAAAGCTCTTCTGTTTGATCAATATAAGGTTCCCAGTCTTTCGCTGTGATTTTCACATCCAGATTTGTACCGGGCTCACCTCTGAATGTCAGATTGATTTCAATAATTCCATTCGGTTTAGGTACAAAGGGGATTTCAACAGGGCTATTCCCATAAAAAGGTAAATTATTGATAGGCATACTGACCTTAAGCCTCAGTTTTTTTGCTGTTGCTGGATTAAAAGAGTCAGCATCTATATCTGCAGGAATAATATATTCTAATATATTAACCTTGCCCGTTGCATCAAATACAAAATATTCCCTTAGAGGTTTGCTCGAAATATCAGCAGAAGCGGTAGATAGTTTTCCATTCCAGAACAATGTCGTAGGTACATCCAATAATTCAGCATAAGCTGATTCATGGGTACCAATTACTTGATCGAAACCATTATGTTCTTTGAGAATTACTCTCACCATAGCCACATTTCTATTAAGTACAGCTGATTTCTCTGTTATTATATTAGGCTGTATCACAACGGGTATTAAAGATGCATATCGCAATTCGGGCATTTGATTTAAAAACTCTCCCCCCGATTTCAATGCAGTTTTCCACATAGGAGTAGTACTCATAGCTTGCCCATAGTTGGGTAAAAGTATTTTATTTGAAATATCGGTATTACAACTAAGGAGTACCAAGTCCCATGTATTTGCTACCATATTAGTAGAAATAATATCTCCTGACTGAACTAAATTTAGTTGCTTATGATGGTAGTTGGCCAACTGGTCAAAAACATAAACAGCCGTATTGCTCATTATTTCAGCAGGAACCGACCTCATATTCAGAGATAGTTTTGCGTCTGTTTTATCTGCATCATCTAAGTCTCCATCTGCTTTATCACAAGACTGAAACAAGGCTGACGATACTAGACAGATAGTAAGAAGGCACAGAAGCATTCTGAATTCTCGATTTCTAATATATTTTCCGATTATTTTTATATACATATTATATCGTTTTTACTTGTAAACATTGCCAATCCAGGGAAAAAGATTTTGTCCTACGGTTTCTTTAATTTCTATAACAGAGCGAGACGATTCACTAACCGAAGCAGATCTTAACTCTTCAACAAGGCTTTCGTTATAAAAATTACCCAATCCCTTTATTACAGCAGTTACACTATATTGATAGTTACGTTTGATAAAATTATGGTCAGCATTCCCACTAGCAACTCCATTGGAATTAATGACTATGGGATAATAGCATTTTACGGTTCTAGCTTTGCCGTCGCGAGTACTTATAAAATCGAATCTGGCACCAATAACAAAATAGGTCGGATATTGAACGCTCTTATAATTTTCGAAAACATAGAACCACAAAGGAGAATGATTTGCACCTGTAGGTGGTTGTATAGGGTTACCTTCAAGCGTTGCATCATAGGCTGACGCATTTATAGCTTCTTCCAGAGAGTTCGAGAGTGTGCTTAAGGAGAAAATATCGGTCAAACCTGTTCTGAAAAACTGATATCCGTCTCGGTTTCCATGTCCAAAGTTCCCTGTTAATGGAGCTGCATTACTAGAGACAAAGTACGATGCTGTTTTAGCATTTAACATAAAAACAGAATCTAGAGCGTATTCATAAACAGAAGTAGGATAACCCGCCTCTAAATTGAGTGTAGAAGGCAAATCAAAAGTTATTTTCCTAAATGCTACGCGGGCAGCCAGACGTTCTACATAATATGGCTCGGTTCCATCAAGTACGTAACCTGAATTATCTAAGATATTCTCGGGGCGACCGTTATTTGTTGTATAACCCAGATATTGTTGTTCGTGCAGATTGCTACAGATTACTTTTTTATATCCACACATTATGAGATCAGTACTCAAATTTGAAGGTGTTACTCCACCGATAGGAATATCTTCGGGATTTACAATCACGCCGGAATGAGCGTATTCGTTCTGATCGGATAAATTGACAGTCATAGCCTTAAAATCTGCAAGATTTAAGGCTCCTGGGCTCGAAACTTTTGCACTGAAATAATTATCAGGAGCATTGGCAACAACATATATCTCCCTTGTGCCTGCCGTTATTCCTACAGCTTTTACTTCATAAATTTCTTTAGCATTGCCGGTTGCATCAACGGCACGAGGGACTGATTTATAACCATCAAGTGTTCCGTCATCAGATTTAAAAGCCAAGACCTCTAAACTGTATATTTTATTTTCGTCTGAATAAACAGGAGTTCCTGTAGAGCGAACATTATTTTCGGCTCCATTCTCCTTATCGGTTGTATTTAGTGAGATTGCCAAAAACTTCAGGTCTTTCTCCTTATTATCTATGTCGTCAGTCAGGTTGTCGCTAGAGCATGAACATATGCAGACTGCAACCAGCATCGAGACCAACACATCATTCAGATATTTTCTTATGTTTCTTTTTCTCATTATTTGTTCAATCTTATTCATGAAACTGAATTGATTTGCAATTCTTTTTTTATTTAGACTTTTAGAATCTTAACCTTTAGGTACAGCAATAATTTTTAGTTATTGAAAAGTATAGTGCACATTACACCACGAAATTTTAGCTTGTTTATCCTTCAATAAAGACATCGAAGAGATTCCAGCATAAGAGAAGGCTCCGGAAAAGGTCTCTTCATTGTTTTTGACTCTTAATTTGTCAGATCCATACAACTTCTCAACTCTTGTGAGCCCTTTCATTACGACCAGTTTATTTCTATCTCCATAAGCAAATGTTATCCATTCGCTATGTTGAGTATCGTAAACCTTTAGGGCACCTTTTTCGAATCGATACTCGTACGTATAGTTCTCGGGCATGAAACAGAGTTTAGAATCATCAATAAATATCAACATCGAATGTTCGAAGTAAGAATCTTTGACACCTATATAATCCACCCACATTTTTTGCGGATCTAATCCCGATGTTTCTAACTCTACAGCTCCTTTTTTTGAGCCTGCAAACATTTTAAATTCTTTAATCTGGCAATGCCTGAAAGATAGAACCAAGGGTAAAATATTTTTTTTCATATTATTTCTCTTATTCTAAAGTTCGATTCGAAAAAGGATATCCAATCAAGGACGTAACGGACAATGATAATCCGAACGCTTTGTCATCACTTTCATCACTGGTGCCTTAGTATTTATGTGATAAGACACCACATGATGAGAGAGTAATTTTTTAGTCGTTAATAGTAAAGCCTGCATATTTTCCATCTGATGAAATATTTATTTGAGGAGCATTAGCTGGTGTTATTACAGAATCTAAACCTACAACCAGTTTTTTAGCTCCCAGTTTGTCTTTATCAAAAAGAATTATTCCATTTAAGTTAACTGCACTTCTGTTTCCATCGCCCCAGATACGTAAATCATGAAGATTTGTGAATACAAAATCCTTACCTTCACTAGCAGTTGTTTCAGCAGCTACAGAAGACGAAATGGTTATATCTCCACCAGTTGAATTTGTAAGCAATGCACCATCAGAAGCTCTTAACAAAGAGATACGGAAGAAACCTGATACAATATTATTCATACGACCATGGTCACCCAATGATGTTACAGCAAGCATTGCTGGTTGATCTATTACTGTACCTGAACAACTTAACAATGAACTTTCGAAGCCAACATTAGCATCGCTGATTGCATGTACTTTATTGAAGTCTACAATTACAGTTTTAGGCAATTCATAGCGTGTATCGCTTAAAGTTTTCACATTGAACTTTCCTGTTTTCGATCCATTAACAATGGTCAAACGAGGAGTTATACCCATATCGAAGTCAAGAGCATCTGCCGTTCCTTTTCCATAGCTACCGTCTATTACAATATCAGATCCTGTTGCATTTACCAGAGACTCTCCATTTGTTTTGAAGATTCCCAATTCATAAATTATATCTCTTTCGTCTTCTAGACCATCTCTTGTATTAACCAATTTCACTATCACTTCTTGATCTTCAATAGTAGCAGTTCCTTTAGGTTTTACTAAGTAACTTTTACTTATATTAGCAAGATACATTTCGAACAATTTACGTCCTTCTACCAAATTATTAGCTTTGATAGGAACTTCTACATCTTGCTTAATCATGTACTTAGCTGCTCCATCGTTAGAAGGGACGAAAGATAAACTACCTTTTATCGGAGAATAGTTATTTGCTTCGGTGGCTGTACCCTCTTTTGTAGCATACTCTACTGTAACAGGAACAGGAACTCCTTGATCTGTTGTTGAATACCCTGTAAGAGTTACTGTAAACAATGCTGTTGTATAACCATTTACAGGTTTATTTATTTTAACATCTGACACATACACACCATGACCCAATTTTACAAGACGATTATTCATGTCTTTTAGGAGAACATCACCATTTGATGTGAAATTAATTTCATTGAATGATTTCTTTGAATCTTCAACAGCATAACGATCGAATAATAAGTCACCCATATTAGAAACCATACAAATACGACCCGAAGATGTACTTGCCAAAAAGATTCCGTTAGGACTTAATTGGGTTTTATTGAAATTACCGTCGGTTGATTTCTGATATATTTGACGTCCGTCTTTAGCAAGTCCAATAATTGTACCTCGTGCTCTGTCATTATCAAAACCTACGATTACCGATTCGCCCGATATTGCGTCTATACCCATACCCGAAATGCTTTCCTTCATTACATACTTTTGTAAATCTGTTCCATCATTACGTAATAAAGAGTAATAGCTCTTGTCGCTACCATTACCTCCAACAAGAATGTTTCCGTTATTGGCTACATATAAATGCTCAAGAGAGGTTAGTGGTGATGCAGGTACAATTTCCTTATTGAATACAACATCTCCTTCGGTTCTTATTTTAAGGACTCTACCTCCGCTTGAGTTGCTGTTACCTACTAAGAACACATGTCCGTCCTGAGCTATTATCATTTTATTGATATGAAAACCTGCTTCAGGAAGAGGAGTTACAAATACAGGTTTTCCATTACTATCAAGACGAGTAACCGATGCACCTGCTCCATCTTCTGAAGTAAAAGCGGCATACACAAATTCAGTAGAACTGCCTAACACATCAAAAGCAACGCAAGTTCCACTTTCACTTGCAACATACTTATATACTGTATTTTTACCCGTAGCATCTATTTTTCCAACCATTCCGGCTCTTACACCTAATGGAGAAGGTTCGTAACCTCCCAAAATAAGGCTTCCGTCTTTGAGAATTTTACCGCAGAATAATTCACTACCTTCATTTCCCAGATAAACATCTGTCGAAATATCTCCTTTATTATCTATAATTAGGGCACGACCCGAAATCTGAGCAGATCTTTTACCTTTTGCATTAACATTTGATTGACCAATAATCAACACTTTATTGTTTCCGGCATAATACACATTATTAACCGAAAGAAACCCCGTAGGCAACGAACGTGAAAAACGAGTATCACCTTCTCTCTTCACCCAAGTTACCGTTGTTTTATTATTGTCAGTACCCACCAAAACAGCTTCACCATCAGCAGTAGGACATAAATGTTGGTAATCTATATTTTCGCCATATGTTCTGTCGAATACAACAGGCATATACTGAGCTTTAAGTGTGTTTACCGGAAATCCAATCAATAAGGCACAAGCAAGCAGGCTGCCATATATCTTTTTTCTGCACTTCATAATTATATTCATTTGTTATTTTATTATTGCTTTTATTTCAACACGTCTGGCTTTACGGTTCATCCATATTTTCTGTTCCCAAACCGAAGTTGTACCATTATTATATTGAGATTCTCTACTATAAAAGGAGGGTAACTTATCTTGTCCTTCGTCTTCCAAATCTTTCTTTGTAAGGAAAATCTGACCTTTACCTGCAATTTTAGCTTTCACTCGTATCCCTTGGCTCATCAACCAGCTATAAACAGATTTTGCTCTTTTTTCAGATAGCAAAAAGTTATAACCTTCTCCTCCCATTTCGTCGGCATACCCATCAATAATTAAAGATTCAATTCTGCTGAAATCGGTATTTGTAAGAAAATTTTGTAGTGCATCAATGGCTGCATAGTTTAATTCCGAATTATCGAAATCGAAATACACACTTAGCATTGACTCTGTATATATTGGAAATTTAGGTAGTTCTTCGTGTCTAGGAGCATTAAAATCTCCACCATTCTTTATTAGATTTATAGCTCCAGTAGAAATAGCATTAGCTTCTGACATTCCGTAGATTAAGTTACTATTTTGATGCATATTATTACGGTAAAAATAGAATATATCATCCTGATGCTGCAATAATCGATCTGAGACTATATAGCCTCTGTTACTATCAATCTTAAGCATACTAAAATCATTCAGTACAGTATTAATAGGATAATCAAAATGAACTAGGCTTCCTTTGGCAATTATTCCTCTTTCATAAATAATACCATAGATATCATATCCACCAAAACCAACATGTCCGTTAGAAGCAAAAATCAACAGATCATCATAAATGGTAGGAGATATTTCATCTCCCTCTGTATTCACCTGTGCTCCAAGGTTTATAGGATCTCCCCATCTTTGAAGTTCGTCATTCCATTCAGCTATATAAATGTCATAACCTCCATATCCTCCAGGCATATCAGAAGAGAAAAGTAGAAACCTGTCATTATCAAAAAGAAATGGATGTGCATAAGAAGCTTCTTTCTTTTGAGGAAAGGCTAGATCAAAAGACGACCAACCATTACGTTTCTTATTATAATTAGAGTAATATAACTTGGTTTTAAAAGCATTAATACCTCTTGATGAAATATCAATTTGCTCACCTTTGTCATAAGATACCGATGTTACAATCATCCTGTTCATATCTTCCGAAAAAGAAAGAGGTCCATTTTGCAAATCGATAGGAACCATGTGCAACAATGGTTTAGCTTTCTTCTTTCCAACAGAAGCATTCATCGAGTATTCAGAATTCTCATCTAAAGAGTAGTATTTTGTTCTATGATAGAACTTCTTGTTAGGATCATGAAACTTACTATTACTGGTAGCATAGAAATACTCGTTTTCCATTTTCCCTATCCAGAACTCGGAGAATGGAGTATTACCTCTATCTAATCTTTTTACAATGAATTCGGGAACACCAACAGGCATAAACCCCTCTTCATAATCTAAGGCATGCACAATATTCAGATAACGCTGATCTTTCTTATAAACATCGCGATATGCATAGTTACGGGCAATTTTAATAGCTTCTATTTTTGCTCCCGAATATCTAAGAGCATCCAAATAGTTACATATATCGGTAGCTGCAAATAAATCTTCATTCAACAACATCGCTTTCTCATAGTGAGGTATAGAAGCTGTATAGTTAAGTAAACTCAGATACAATCGTGCTGTTTTCAGATGGAGCAATGCAGTATAATCATCACTTGCTTTTTTAGTAAGAGCTGATTCATAGAGCTTCATTGCCCCTTCAAACTCTTGCTTGACAAATTTTCGGTCAGCCTTTATCTCCGTTTTTCGAGCTTTATTGTCCTGCTTATTTTGTTGTTTATCTTTGGGATTTGCATGCAGCGACATTACAGCCAAGAGAGACAAAGCCAGAAAACCGATTTTCATTTTTCTATTTATCATTATTTTTGATATTATCTGAATATGTTATAAACTAGATGAACTCCAAATTTTGTAGGTCCGACGTAAGCTTTTGTCTTCTTTCTTTCTAATGGATAGTGGGCAAACTCCCCTCCTAATTCGTGTTTGTCATATTGCATATGGGCATACCCTAATCCCAGATTAACCTCCAATCTAAAACGACTCGATAAATAAAATTTATATCCGGTTGAAAGACCTGCAGAAACGCCCCAACCTTTTCGTCTATAACTGGTTTTCTCTTCGTCGCTATTCTTCAGTCCAATATTAAAATTACCGTACATCGCATAAGGTCCTACATAGAAACCATCCCACAAGTCGTTGGTATAATAATATTTAGGATTAATGTAATATCTCACATCAACACTTCCGATAAGAGTTCTGAAAACTTCTTCATCCTTCTTAAAAAGGTAAGGTGCCCATAAAACATCTCCATTAAGAGTAAGCTGTTTACCTAGAGACCATTCTACTCCAATATTGGGAGTTCCTGTTAATATCAAAGGGATGTTTGTTTTTAATGCTTGTGCCTGAGACGACGGACAATAAAATAAACATAGTGCTAGACAAGCTAATATGTGTTGTAGAAAGCGTTTCATCTGATTAATTATATTTATTGATATTCAAATTCTGGTTATACTTCTGTACCTCCACCGTTGGGTGTATTATCTTCCCCTGTTTCGATGTTAGGATTCCAATCAAGAGGATCGCTCAATCGAAGTATTTGTATATTATTTCCATCTATTGTTACCACAACAGTTTCAGCCATATGTAGTATAATCGGCTCATAATTAGAATCAACTACATCTACATTAAGAGTTTTTATTATATTGTTATTAGCATCCAGAAAATTTATTTGAAGAGCAATTGGCTCTAATGAATTTCCTTCGGAAGAGAGATCCGGAGATGGTAAATAATAATTTTCAAATCCAAGGTCAAAATCCTGAAAAGGATTCTGATATAGAGTAGTAGTCAATCTCATCACATCATCTGCTGCTTTACGAGATGAACGTGTGTTGATTGAGTCTGAAATGTTAGACAAATATTGGACTGTTCCAACACCTGAAGCTAAAACTTCAATTTTTTTAATATTATCAAAAGTGAGTTTTGGGTCAACATTTTGAAGGTTTTTAATTGCAACACAGATACGACCTACATATTTGTGCTCAAACCATGCTGTATCTGTTACAAGTGGTCCCGGAAATCGGATAAGGGGACTCGTGTAATCAGAAAGAATTACTGGAGGCTCTTTATAATAACCATCTTCGAGCTTCTGCAATGCAAATTTTGCAGTTGTGTAAGATTGTATATCGGAGAAATCGACACCATTAATATTTGAAAAACAATGAACAGGATGTAATCCCGGTAAAAGTTTAAAATTAAAATTTCCAACTGTTGTCCTCGCATTATCTTCAAAAGGATGCAGAGAATAACGGTCTTTTTCTAGATCTGTATTATAAATAAAGATTCTAACATCATCGACCTTGTATGTCTCCGTTCTTTTATTGACATCTGCTTTGGGTACATATACCACATAGTTTGTTTCATCCTCGAAGTAATCATACGTACATGACGAAAGTAAACATAGAGATGTAAGCAAAATAATAATATAGAAACTTCCGGTATATTTATGTATATTGGTCATTAGTTCTTACTTTATAAAGATAACGGTTAGCTCAAAATGAACCACTTAACAATGTCAGGAAATATTCTTCCTGACATTGCACAGGGTTATGAACTGAACTAAAAGAAATTATTGATATTTACACTTCTGTGTTTGTGCTTTGAATTTCTGAATTCCAAGGTAGAGGTGCGCTAACTGTTATTTTCAAACCACCTTCTTCTGTTGGATTAACCGGAGGAGTAATACTTCCACTCGATTTTATTGTAATATTTACTTCACGTATGTTATTAGATAAGAACACTTCATTAACAGTTGCCCACCAGAATAAATCTGCTGCTGCAGTTAAAATCGTTCCGTCTTCTAATTTATAAGGATTTGCTACCGAGATATTATCAGGAGTTCTAGCCGAAATCATGATAAAATATTTTCTGTCATTATCAGCTAAACCACTTGGTAATTTACCTGCTGCAACTTCTGCCATTGTAGCATTAGGAAATACTACAATATCTCTCCACAAAGAAAAATTACTATCAATAATTTTTGTAGGATTATGCGTTGTAGTTGTTGGATCTGTTGTTTTAAAAGTAGAAGCTCCGCTAGCTGCAACCATTATATGATCGGGATTTGAAGCTGTTGCATAGATACCTCCTGCAAATGAACCCAATTTAAGCCCTAACCCAACTGGTTGACGGTGAATAAGTATTGATGTATTTGCATGAGCAAAATTTACACCCGCAAGCTTAGCATCCGATCTATCTACTCTTATACGTAGCAACGAAACATCTCTTTTCAATTGCAAAGGAGAACCCGAAAGATCAGTAGTTACACCTTGTGCAATTGTTACATTAGATGCGTATGCTGTGAAAATTTCAGAAGCTTCGGCATATGGCTTGTCATTGGTTTCTTTCTTTGCATCATATGCTGTAGGAAATGTAGCCAAAGGTTTTAACCCCATCCAAATTTGAGAATTTATATTCTTACTTTTCACATTATAATTTCCCCACTCTACACCATTCGCACCTCCATCTAGAGATGTATAAATATTATCTGAACTACTTTTTGCATTTGCAACTATAGCCAAATTATAATTTGTACCTATTGGAATATTAGTCCAAGTAAAATTAAGATTAGAAGCTGTAGGAGTAATTGTTTGTGAATAAGCTACTTTACCTGTTGCATCATACAAAAACATTTGTACTTGTTTAATATTGTTCCAGTTCGTGATTGGAATTGCTGTCGACAATGCTGCTCTTACACTATTCCCTCCAGCTTCTTCAAAAGACAATTTTGTCGTTAATTCACCCACATTTTCTGGAGAATCAATCGGACTATCGTCGTTACTACAAGATGAGAATAAGGCTCCTATTATAAATAGGCTTAGAAAAGATTTCTTCATTTTAAAAAACTTTAAATTATAAATAATTTGAATGTGATACAATTGATTACATGTATCCTATTGTGTTTGTAATCTACCTGTTGCATTATCATAAAATCCTATTGAGGCACCAGTCATCCATCCTTCTATGGGTGTTTTTAGTGTATAAGAGAAAGACATACATTCTCCATTTTTCGCCTCAATTACTTTATAAATGTTATAATCACTTTTAAATGATAATATCCATGGACACATTTTCCATTTACGATAAGCCCTGAATCGTTCCTTTCCTGAAATCACAATAGATGGAAGCTCTTGATGATGAGAACCTTTCATCAATACAGGTGTAAACGTTAAAGACTGATTAGCTCCCACAGATAAGCATTTTATGCCAAAGTCGAGGTTAATGTGCATACGCCCATTTCGTTCGATTAACGAACTTTCGTAGATCTCAATGGATCCTAAATCCGATGAAGAATCCCATAAAGAAAGTGTATATACTAATGAACTAACCATAGCTGTGAAATTTACTTCAAATCAATGTTATTAAATCCTATCACTTCGTTAGCGATGAATAGAGGAGAACTTCTAAAAAAATAAACCGATACAAACTTAGCCCGAATAAGACTAACACCTTTTATAATTTCCGCTCGTTTAATTCACAATTTTGACATTTATAAACAAAAGAGTAATTTTTCTCTAAAAAAGCAGGCTTTATTTACATCAAGAAGCACTCACCAAAAGCATATATACACTACATAAACAGACACTTACAAAAAAAGATCATTTAAACTAAAACTGAAAGCATCATCTAAATAGGAAAATTCACACTAACTTTTCTTCCTTATCTCTCCTGGTGTAAGGCCAAAGTGTACTTTGCAAAAATCATTAAATTGAGAGAGAGAAGAGAAACCATACTCTTCACTTATAACTTTAAAATTCTTTGTATAATTATTGATTTCATGGAATATACGTTTTGCTCTCTGATCTTTCATCCACTTATAGGGAGAGATTCCAAAACTCTTCTTAAATCGCTTATTAAAAGCAGATACACTGTAACTCGAAAGGGCAACTAACTGCTGGATATTCTTAACTTTATAATGATTATCATAAATAAAATTAGAGAAAACCTGATCATTATTTAACAATGGATGAAACATACGAGCAAGATCTTCTTTCGAATAATAAGCTCTTAGTAAGAAGAATAGTTCTTGCCTTTTGAGATCCAAGAAATGAGTACACAGTAAACCATCCGAGATATTAGCATAAGCTCGAGACAAAAAATCACTCAGTCTATTATTAATAATCAATGGGTTAAATTCATCTTCTATTTTAAATTCTTTCTGGTATAGCTGCTGTATGGAGAATCGATCACAAAAATTCACTTGAGAATTAATCCGAAAGATCATTATAAAAGTATCTGCTTCTGCATCAATTTTATATTGATAGCCTTGTCTAAGCACAAACATCTGACCTGAATTAACTCTTCTATCAGAAATTTCGCCATAAGATATGCTAAAACGCCCTTCGATTACGAATATAATTTCACTTTCTTCAACTATATTTTCAATAGAATGCGTTGCATTAATCTTTAAACCTTCTATTGGTGCTTTATCATCTTTTTGATAATTATAGCACGCAAGGTGTTCGTCTTTATATAATAATTTGCTCATTATTAAACGATTTTAAATATTTGATAACTGTTGTCTGTTAAGTGTTCAATAAATCATATTGAACATTGCATCTGCATGCCAGAAATTTCGTTCCAACATGAGGTAGTTATTACGTTTCAGTAATGTGTTATTTTTTTTATCTTACAAATAATATTTTTGGTCGTTTTTAATTAGTTATTTAACTGTTAGTCTTTTACATGTGGTTTATTGTATAATTTCCCCTCTACTCATCACTTAAGAAGTGACAGATAATCATCTCATAAACTTACATTTACACTTTAGCTGTTATCTATTTCGTCCCCAATAGTCAAAGAAAAACTACACTACTCTTTTTTCTAATAAGGACAGTAAATCTAAACCAAGACTAAAAGCCTAGATTGAGAATAGAAGAACCTTTCTCGAGAAAAATTCGACTAAATTGTATATGATATTATGATGTCTTACTGCAAAAGTATAGGGAGTTTATTGATAAAAACGAATCAAAGCAGGGAACAAAACTCTTAAACATGTTCTATTTTCGACGATAAAACATCCTTTTGTCTCGAAAAGAGGAATAATAATCTAATAAAACTCCATTCTCACCAAAAGCATAGTGCAAAACATATATTGAAAAGCATTATGAAGAAAAAATGACAATTAAAAGATATAGGTGAATACAAACAATTTCAAGAGTATTTTAGTAGTAAATTCAGTATTCGAACAAAGGAATAATTTGATCGGAAACCATTATTTATAAAATGGCGTCAAGCAAGATTTTTTGCTCATTAAAGTACTCTGCCCTGTGGACATCGCCGCTCTGGGAGATTAAGGTGGAAGAACGTCTCAAGGAATTTAACCAGTCTTTGTGTACCTCACACACCTGATTTTTAAAAGAATGAATTGACCCAAAAGAAAAAACACGCAAAATAGATAACTCAAAATCGCTACATTCTAAATAGGTATAAGACGATTCGAAGTTAAGATTAGACAGATAAAAAGAGATTTCTTTTCCTCCATTCCAGACACCTGAGGCAGCTATTGATTCCAAATTAGTCAGAAGATCAAGTAACTCGCTCTTTATCTGCTGTACCTCTTCTTTGGTAAGTAAATTTAACCTCAAAAAAAAGTCAACATCTTTAGCTAATGAGATAAACATATCTCGTGAGAGAACAAAAGATGAGTTTTCTACAAAACGACTTTCTTCAGTAAATCTTTTGTGGACATCCGATATTTTTTGAGGGAGAGTGAATTCTGAGAATTTCAGGGTATTTTCAAATCCCTGCATCTGGTACAGCCATTTATACCAATAAAACTTAGAAATTAGATCATACGGAGTATAGAAGGAAAATGGGATAACATTATATGCTGAATAGGATTTGGAGTTAGAATACGGTTTCAGTCGATGAAAAGCATGTATATAATTATCAACAAACCGACAATAGTCTTCCTGTATATCAGGCCTTTGAATAAGATTAAGACTAAAAACAGCCTTATCCTTACTTTTCATTCCAATAATATGATCTAATGAAATATTTAGATCTTTTGAGATTAGTGCAGACTCTTCAATATCAAAAGATACTGCACCTCTTAAACGACGGTAAACAGCTTCCTTACCCAATGATAATAAGTCCATCAGATAAATAGCTACATTCGTTTTGTCAGGAAGCACATCTTTAATTGCACTTACTAAATTTTCGCTGAATTTCTGATTCATGTTTTCAGATATGAAAAGAGAGGGTACAACTTCATACACAATATTCTTTGATAACTGTTGATAGACCAACTAGCCTCAAAAAACATTTAAAGTCATTTTTCTTCTTTTATTTCCCCTTTTATTCTACATGCACAAAGATATACGAAGTTAACTAATGAAAATCTCTCATTTTGTGGAATTTTAAGAATTGAATGTTCTATTTTCAACATTCATAGTTTGATATGTCTCGAAAAGAGGAATAAATTTCTCCGAAAGAAACATTATTCCCTCATACATTATATTTCAAAAAATATAGTAAGCTATTTTGATGATAAAATTCGGAGAAATAGGTCTAGTGAATCATTATACGAATCATAAAATCGTATTTAACAACTCTCGCTGTTCGTTAAAATACTCAGCCCTATGCACATCGCCACTTCTGGAAATCAAAGTTGATGATCTTTTGAGAGAGTTTATCCATTCTTTATGAGCCTTGCAAATCTGAGATTTATCAGAGTTAATTGAAACTAAAGAGAAAATATGAAAAATAGATAACTCAACATCGCGGTACTCTAAGTAAGTGCAAGATGACTCAAAATTGATATTGGATAGATAAAAGGAAATTTCGCTACCTTGCTTGCCTCCTCCTGAAGCTGTAATTGATTCTAATTCATCAAGAAGATTCATAAGCTCTTCTTTTATTTGCTGAGTTTCTATTTTTGCAAGAAGATTGAGCCTCGAAAAGAGTGCTATATCTTTCGCAAAGGAGACAAACATGTCTCTGGATAACACAAAGAATCCTTTAGGTAAACAGCTCCTTTCATTTACAAACTCCTGATGAGCATCTAAAACACTCTGAGGAACAGCAAATTGAGAGAACTTCAACATACTTTCGTAGCCTCTCATCTGATATGCCCATTTGTAGAGGTGAAATTTTGAAATCAAATCGTACTGAATATAAAGAGACCAAGGAATAGAACCGCATGCCGATTGATACTGCGAATCAGAATACAACTTAATTTTTCTGAAAGCCTGTGTATAGATATCTATAGACGCACAATAATCGTCCATCATATTGGCAGTTTCAATAAGATTAAGATTAAAAATTGCTTTATTTTTACTTCTCATCCCTATAATATGATCCAACGAGATGCTTAGATCCCTGGATATCAGCGCTGACTCTTCTATACTAAAAGACACAGAACCTCTTAAACGACGATAAACGGCTTCTTTTCCCAATGATAGTAAATCCATCAAATACAGAGCGACATTCGTTCTTTCCGGAAGTGCACCTTTAATTGCACCCACCAGATTTTCATTCAGTTTTTGATTCATAATCTAGTGTTAATACACACAAACTATTAAAGTCCACACAGTTATTATATTTAATCATCTTATAAAAAATAGGTTAGATTTCGTCCTCAAATTACTTAGCAAAACTATTATTTGAGTATTAACTCAATCCCGCATTGAATAGACCGAGTCTAATACTCTCTCTAATTGGATTTTGCTTTAATTTCAGGAAGACATCTAAGCCAAAACGAATTAGCCGTATCAGTAGTGCTACATTTATACCTATCCCATTTATCCGGATAAAAACAATATGCCATTATAACAGCAACCAATTTCCATTGGTAAATTATATGAACATAAAGACTTTCTTCACAATGCGTACCTTTAGTATACGCTCTGCAATTGAGAATAAAGGAAGACATATTACTATATATAAATTATTATCGTTTCTTTCTTGAATAGTAAACATTTACAGCAATAAAAGTTGAAAGATCCTTCATTGCAATAGTGTTATCTGTTATTACATGTCAACTATAACAAAGCCAATGTTAAACCAATTTAAACTGGGGAAGTTAAATAGTTTACTATTATTTTTCACAAGCATTTTTTTGATTGATTTTCCTAAAAAATGAGACATTGAACAGCTACAAAGAATGCTTATTA
>NZ_CVRU01000115.1 GCF_001261715.1 Dysgonomonas sp. HGC4
AATAGGAAATAGCTCACTATAAAAAAGATGAAAGCCGTAAATCAGCGTAGTTTCTGTTTTACGGCGTTTCAATCAAAAGTAGTAATAAAAGAGGGTTGTTTGATATTTATTTCGCTTGTGTTAAGCTAAAGTTGTTGAAATTTTCGATTAAATAATTGTCTCCTTTCTCTACATCTACAATAGCATATTTTGCAACGCTACATATTTGCATTTCGTCCAGAGTTTTCACCAAATTATTATAAGTTGAACTACTGGTTGGTTTTACAATTACAGTTATACTTTCTCTTGATTTCTTAAGCTCAGACAATTGATCTTTGAACTGTTCTTCTGAAATCTCTTTTTTATATCTTTTATCTTTTAAATCCTTAACCTGTTGAGCTACATCTCCATTTCTCTTTAGGAGAACGTTTCTAAGCCCATTTTCCGATAAATCGGTCTTTTCCAAGAAGGCAGGATTATCATACTTAGGTTTTCCCCAGTAATAAAATACTTGGTCATTCTCACTCAAGAGCAATGTAACCGTTTTAGACTCTGGAGTTTCATTGTCGTTTCCATCAACCGTAGCCTTTGTAGGCATCACTATATCCATCACTTGAGGTGCGGAAAGTGTTGTACACAACATGAAAAACGTTATTAGCAACATATTCATATCCACCATTGGGGTGAAATCAACACGAAGATTCTTTTTTGCAGGTTGCGCTTTCTTCTTTTTGCCTCCATTATCGGAGTTTGTATTCATTTCAGCCATGACGATAAGAATTAAAGTTGTTTATAATTCGCTTGTCTACATTATAGAGTAAAATCAGATTAGAATTCCATAAAACATGAGAAGAAAAAATAGAGAAAAAAGCGAAAAAACATTCTTTTTTCAAATAATCAATTACACATCAACAGATTACAACAGATCAAAATATTCAAAGGAAATACTCGTTCAGATATTATAGATACATAAAATTATGAAATATAATTGTTGAAGAGAAATAGTCGAATCAATAACTTATTAACAGAGATAAAATATATTCTTTATAGCATCATTATAATGTATAAATTACAGTTTGATGGATGCATAACTTATTTTATTGCACACTTTTGAGTGATAAGTGCAGTTTTTTTAAATATCATAACTTTTTATATCAAATTGATAATTTTAATAACTCCTTTTTTCGTCTTAATTGAAATGAAAGCTCTAAATTTGTATACCCTTAACGAAGGTTTAATATTACAATAGAATTCACTATAATTTTAAGATCGAAATTGGCTTCCAAGAACCAATTTTATCTTTGAACATTACATAAAAACACTATGGGAAGAGAAATCAAATTTAGTCTCGTTTATCGTGACATGTGGCAATCATCTGGAAAATATCAGCCACGTGTAGATCAATTAACACAAATCGCACCAGTTATTATTGACATGGGTTGTTTTGCTCGTGTTGAGACAAATGGTGGGGCTTTCGAACAGGTAAATCTTCTTTATGGCGAAAACCCTAACAAAGCTGTTCGCGACTGGACTGCTCCTTTCAACGAAGTAGGTATTCAAACGCATATGTTGGAGCGTGGTCTAAACGGCCTTCGTATGAATCCTGTTCCAAAAGACGTACGTCGTTTGATGTTTAAAGTAAAATGTGCACAAGGAACTAATATATCTCGTTCTTTTGATGGTTTGAATGATCCACGAAATCTAGAATTATCAGTTAAGTATGCTAAAGAAGCTGGGATGATTTCTCAAACAGCTCTTTGTATCACTCATTCACCAATTCACACGGTTGATTATTATGTAAATTTTGCAGATAAATTAGTTGACTTTGGAGCCGATGAATTCTGTTTAAAAGATATGGCTGGAGTAGGTCGCCCTGCATTTTTAGGTAAACTTACAAAAGCTCTTAAAGACAGACATCCCAATATACCTATCGAATATCATGGTCATACAGGACCCGGTTTCTCGGTTGCTTCTATGTTAGAAGTAGCACGTGCTGGTGCTGATTATCTGGATGCTGCTATCGAGCCTCTATCATGGGGTATGGTACACCCTGATATTATCACATTGCAAGCAATGTTGAAGGATGCAGGATTTTCTGTGCCTGATATCAATATGAAAGCTTATATGGAAGCTCGTGCATTGACACAATCTTTCATTGACGATTTCTTAGGATACTTTATTGATCCATCTAACAAAATAATGACATCTTTACTTGTAGGCTGCGGTCTTCCTGGAGGAATGATGGGATCTATGATGGCCGACCTTAAAGGTATGCACTCTGCGATCAATATGGCACTTCGCAACAATGGCAAGGCAGAAGTTACATTAAATGACCTAGTGGTTCAACTTTTCGACGAAGTTGCTTATATATGGCCTAAACTAGGTTATCCTCCCTTAGTAACGCCTTTCAGTCAATACGTGAAGAACATTGCTCTTATGAACATCTTCTCGATGGCACAAGGACAAGCTCGTTTCTCTAATATCGACAAAGATAGTTGGAATATGATTCTAGGCAGAACAGGTACATTGCCAGGTAAACTGGATGATGAAATTATCGAACTGGCTAAGTCTAAAAATCTTGAGTTCTATACAGGAAATCCTCAAGAAGAATATCCAGATGCTCTTGATACTTATCGCAAAGAAATGGATGAGAACGGTTGGGAGTATGGTGAAGATGATGAAGAATTGTTCGAATTGGCAATGCACGATCGCCAATACCGCGATTACAAATCGGGATTAGCTAAAGAACGTTTCAATGCTGACTTGGAAAAAGCAAAAGCAGCAGCTGGAGCTCCAATCATCGTTACACGCCCTGTAGTTGAAATACCTAACTTCGATATAGAAAAAGTAACAGAAAAATATCCTGATGCTCAACCAGTACAAGCTCCTGTTTCAGGACAAGTAATCTGGCAGATTGATCTAGCTGACGAGTCTACTGCTCCTGTAGTAGGAACAACAGTTAAAGAAGGTGATATTATTGCTTTCATTCAAGCTTACTATGGTATTGAAGAAGTAAAAGCTTTGAAATCGGGTAAGATTGTTCAAATCGAAACAAAACAAGGTGCTAAGGTTCAAAAGAATCAAGTACTTGCATTTATCAACTAAGATAAATTTATATCCTATACTCACATAAGTTTATAGGGTTTATATAATAGTAAAAGCAGTAGGATTTTATCTTACTGCTTTTTTAAATTAAGAGGAGCAAACAATCAGCTTGTAAAATGAACCTTTTTCTATTATACAATTGTCTTTTTTGCTAACTTTGCAAATACTTAAGGTTACAAACCTTTCTATTGCTTTGGCTAGTACAGTAACCAAAGATAGTTACAGCTATGAGAGGCGGCAATAAACATTCAAATTACTCAAGAAAAGTTATAATAACACATGGCAAAAGAGCTTAAAGAACTGACTCCAAGAAGTCAGGATTACAGTCAATGGTATCTTGATTTGGTACTAAAAGCAGATTTAGCAGAAAACTCTGCTGTACGTGGATGTATGGTTATTAAACCATACGGATATGCAATTTGGGAAAAAATTCAACGTCAGTTGGATGATATGTTCAAAGAAACAGGTCACGAAAATGCATATTTCCCGCTTTTCATCCCCAAATCATTCTTAAGCAAAGAAGCCGATCACGTTGAAGGTTTCGCCAAAGAATGTGCTGTTGTAACTCACTATCGTTTAAAGAACGATCCTGATGGAAAAGGTGTAATAGTTGATCCGGAAGCAAAACTGGAAGAGGAACTTATCATCCGCCCAACATCAGAAACTATTATCTGGAATACATATCGTAACTGGATACAATCATATCGTGACCTGCCTATATTGGTAAATCAATGGGCTAATGTAGTTCGTTGGGAAATGCGTACACGCTTATTCCTACGTACTGCTGAATTTCTTTGGCAAGAAGGACACACTGCGCATGCAACAAAAGCAGAAGCAGAGGAAGAGTCTAAAAAGATGCTTGAGGTATATGGCGAATTTGCTGAGAAATATATGGCAATGCCAGTAGTAAGAGGCGTAAAATCGGCTTCGGAACGTTTTGCAGGAGCTATTGACACTTATACTATTGAAGCTTTGATGCAAGATGGAAAAGCCCTTCAATCGGGAACATCTCACTTCTTAGGACAGAATTTTGCTAAAGCTTTTGATGTGAAATTTACTGATAAAGAAGGAAAACAAGATTATGTATGGGCAACCTCATGGGGAGTTTCTACTCGCTTGATAGGAGCATTGATTATGGCTCACTCCGATGACAATGGTCTAGTGCTTCCTCCTAAATTAGCACCTTACCAAGTAGTTATAGTACCTATCTACCGTAGCGAAGAACAACTTGCTCAAATTAATGAGAAAGTAGCAGGAATAGTTTCTGCTTTAAAGAATTTGGGTGTCAGTGTAAAATATGATAACTCAGATAATAAGAAACCGGGATGGAAATTCTCTGAATATGAACTTAAAGGAGTGCCAGTTCGTTTAGCTATGGGTGGTCGCGATCTTGAGAACAACACTATTGAAGTAGCTCGCCGTGATACTTTGACTAAAGAAACTGTATCTTGCGACAACTTAGATGTGTATATCAAGAATCTTTTAAATGATATTCAAGAAAACATCTACAAGAAAGCGCTTGATTTCAGAGCAGCTAGCACAATCAACGTAGATACATACGAAGAATTTAAAGAAAAAATAGAAGAGGGTGGATTTCTTATGGCTCATTGGGATGGAACTCCTGAGACTGAAGAGAAAATTAAAAATGAAACCAAAGCAACCATCCGTTGTATACCTTTAGAAGGAGATAAAACTCCAGGTAAATGTATGGTAACAGGTAATCCTTCTACTCAACGAGTTGTGTTTGCCAGAGCATATTAAGCATATAAAGCTTTTTAATATACTCTTAAATATATAAAATAAGCGAAGCCCT
>NZ_CVRU01000116.1 GCF_001261715.1 Dysgonomonas sp. HGC4
AAAAAAACAAAAAGCTGTACAAGAAGCTTCTATGGAAGAACTATTAAAGTATTTATTGGGGAAATATTTTCGGCGATTAGGGTCAGTGTCAAAAACACACAGACGCAAAAAAAGACGGAAAAATCCGCCTAAAATATTTTTATTACCAGCGTGGTTGCTAGTTAGTCTCTCTCTCTCTCTCTCTCTCTCTCTCTCTCTCTCTCTAATATTTCAACGCACATAGCCAAACCTAAACAGTTAAAATTTAGAGTATTATCTGTAAATATGTTTGTTAATCTTATGGACATTATTAGCGTAAAGAGTTATTTTACAGGAGCAAATGTAAGTAAAATTTCAGTGTTTACAAATTTAACCCGCTATTTTCTAAATAATGTTAGTTCACTTTATACAAAAAAGTTGAGTATGATTTCTGGATGAGCGAAAATCCTGATTTTTCAAGATCGAAAATCAAAGATACAGCAATGATAGTTTCTATGGTAAAACATATCCGAAATATACTTACAACGCTGCAACCTCAAATAAAACTGGTAGCTGATAAAGATATACTTTTGGATTGTATGCAGGTAGAAATTGCTCCAGGGCATATTATATCACTATTTATTCGGGCGATGAAAAATTAGTTGCAATCTCCGGTGTCCTTGGCAACATTGGGCATAGTAATGCCATTGATATTAGCAGTATTAATAACATTACCAGCCAAGAAATAATAATCTTTGGCAACTCCACTAGTGTTATTAATGATGTATTTACTTGTTAATACACCTTTAATATCAACCCAAACAGTATTACTGTCTTCCGTTTTTCCCGATATGTCTGGCGAGGGTGTACTGTAAGTAGAAGTACCGTCTAGTGTCGTTTGATCTCCTATGGTCGAACGAACCGAGATTTTCTTTTACAGGGACAAAGGTAAATAAAAAAAAAACCAAATTTGATGATAAGTTAAAGCCTGATTTTTAACTAAATAAACTCTTCTTTTTGTGAACGTTTTCTGTGCTTATGTGTTTAAATTATATAGATCTTTAAAAAGATGTTATTATGGAAGGCAAGAAAAAACGCAGAATTTATACCATTATTGGTATTTGTGTAGCTGTTTCCTCATTATTCTTTTTTTTACAGATTGGCACGAGCGAACAGCTGAATGTGGCACAAGCGAGTCTTTATAGGTTATTTGGAATATTGGCAATCGTGTTAGGCTCAGTATTCGTCCTGTTTGGATTGCTTAAAGGTCATCATGAATCTCATGAACAATAGTAAGAGTTGGTGTACCTCGATTTTAAAATCTAAGAAATTATTCGATATTTAGGGGGAATGATTTCTTAGATTTTTTTGTTTTATTCTTTGCTTTGAGAAATTTTTCTTGGAATTTCTATATCGAAAAATACAAACTCAAATTGAGTACTTTTTATTGTATTTGAAACAGATAGCCAAAAGTCATGCAAGAGTTGTAGTAATTACCTCTTCTGTTGCTTTCTTCTTTCCACGCTTTTATGACACCAAACTGAAAAGAGTATCCAATATAAAGCCCGTAAACCATTGCGCTGAATCCTATTTGAGGACCAACATCAAATCTATTTTTATAGTCAAAGACATTAGGTCTGTCTCTTTCTTTGGTCTCAAGATTATCAACCCAATATCCTCCGTGTAAACCGTATTTAAGGAAAGGACCTACATCTAAGCCAAAACTAATATCTTCGTCTCCGAATCTGCGTGACATTATAAGTGGAACTTCCAGATTGTATGTGTATGCTGAATAGGCAGGTTTAAAACCGCTTACTGATTTACTTCCCTCGAGGTTATATAAAAGAGCGGGTTGAAAATACCAATAATCCGATACTTGGGTACTGTACATTGCTCCTACACTGAAACCTGGTCTGCTCTTTGAACTTCCGGTACTCAATGACGATACGTTGAAACTTCCTCTCACTCCTAAAAAAGATTGGGAATTAGCACTTCCGTATGTTAAAACGGATAGGAGTATGATGATTATAGCCTTCTTCATTCTTTTCTTTTATTTACATAAGTTGCAAAAATAATCAAAATTGGATGATTGGAGTGCCAATTTCGATTAAATATTTTTTGTCTACTATTCATGTAACGAAAAAAGGAAACCATTGTTCAATGATTTCCTTTTATATAATGTTCTAAATATCTATTAGATAGATAGTATTTTTAGCGTATTAACCAGATTTTCGTTTACTGGTTTATTCTTCTTAATTGCTTTAGAGAATGGTACATATACTATTTGATCGTTTTGCATACCAATCATCACATTACGCTGATCGTCAAGTAATGCGTCGATAGCTGCTGCACCCATTCGGCTGGCAAGTATACGGTCTATTGCAGTTGGAGAACCTCCTCGCTGAACGTGTCCTAAAATGGTTACACGTACATCGTATTGTGGATATTCTGTTTTTACACGCTCGGCCATAGCCATAGCACCTCCTGTAATATCACCTTCGGTAACAAGTACGAGACTACTGTTTTTGCTTTTTCTGAATCCGTGTGAAATAAGTTCACCCAACTGGTCAGTAGCATACATTCTCTCGGGAATGATAGCTGCTTCAGCTCCGGTTGCAATAGCTCCGTTAAGTGCCAAGTAACCACATTCGCGTCCCATAACTTCAATGAAGAACAGGCGTTCGTGTGAGCTTGCTGTGTCTCTGATTTTATCGACAGCATCCATTATTGTATTCAAAGCAGTATCGTAACCGATGGTCATATCGGTACCGTTAAGGTCGTTGTCTATTGTACCGGGTAAACCTACGATCGGAATGTTATGTTCCTGAGCAAGAATGCGAGCACCTGTCAAAGATCCGTCTCCGCCGATTACAACCAAAGCATCAATGCCTTCGCGTTGCATTGCTTCGTATGCTATCTGACGTCCTTCCACTGTCATAAACTCTTTACAACGGGCAGTTTTGAGGATTGTACCACCTTGCTGTATAATATTACTAACGCTGTTGGTTCTGAAAGGGATGATTTCATCAAAAATAAGACCTCTGTAGCCTCTCATGATGCCTTTTACTTCGATGTTGTTGTATATAGCAGCACGAGTGACAGCACGGATTGCTGCATTCATACCAGGGGCATCTCCTCCCGAGGTTAAAACACCAATACATTTAATATTTGCCATAATTCTTAAGACTATATTGTTTTAGTTATTCTACTAAACGCGATGAAATTTCGTCGATCCTCTTTTCAACTTCTTCCATTTGCCATTTAGGTGTCGAAGTGGCTCCGCATACACCAATGGAAAGTCCTTTTTTGATAATCGCCGGATCAATTTCGTCTGGCGAAGATACGAAATAAGAATTTGGATTGTATTTTTTACACTCAGAAAAAAGCACTTTTCCGTTAGAACTTTTTTGTCCCGCTACAAAAAGTATAATATCGTGCTTAGTAGCAAACTCCTTAATGTTGGGTATTCTGTTCGAAACTTGTCGGCATATGGTATCTACATACTCAAATTGAGCACCATTTTGCATTCTTGATTCGATAATGTCAATAACTTCTCTAAATCCGTCAAGCGGTTTAGTGGTTTGAGAGAATAGACAAATATTTCTTGAAAAGTCAAGTTTATCTAATTCTTCTTTTTTCTCGATAACTATGGCACGGGCATCCGTTTGTCCCATTAGTCCGTTTACTTCGGCATGTCCTTTCTCTCCGTAGATCACAATTTGAGTCTCGCTATCTATCTCTGTCTTATGTTTATCTTTGATCCGTCTTTGAAGACGAAGTACTACAGGACATGAGGCATCGATAATTTCGATATTGTTCTCTTTTGCTATCTCGTAAGTGCTAGGTGGTTCGCCGTGCGCACGAAGCAGTACTCTTGCATTTTTTAGTTGTGCAAACTGTTCGTGATTGATGGTTTTTAGTCCTAGTTTTTCTAAGCGTTCTACTTCCAGATTATTGTGTACAATATCGCCCAGACAGTATAGTATACCACCTTTGTCCAATTCTTCTTCCGCTTTTTTTATAGCATTTACTACACCAAAGCAGAAACCCGATTTTGCATCTATTTCTATTGTATTCATTGTGATGTGATATGATTGAATTTATCAAGGAGCCATTGCATTTGCTGCTCCTTGGTTAGTGTTGAATTGTCGAGCACCAGAGCGTCTTCGGCTTGCATCAGAGGACTTTCTTCGCGGTGCTGGTCAATGTAATCTCTTTGTTTTATATTGTCTAAAACGTCATTAAACGTTGTTTTAGTATCTCCTTTAGCATGTAGCTCATCCAGACGGCGTTGCGCTCTGATATCGGGACTTGCTGTTACAAAAAATTTGAGTTCGGCATCGGGAAAAACAACAGTACCTATGTCTCTGCCATCCATAACGATACCTTTTAGTTTACCCATTTCCTGCTGTTGATGTACCATTGCTCTACGTACAAAACCTACTGCACTGACGTAGCTTACTTTGTTGGAAACTTCCATTGTACGGATTTCCTTTTCTACATTTACGCCATTGAGATATGTTTCGGGAGTAGCCGTGTCCTTATTCAGCTTGAAACTTATATGTATATCCTTTATATGTTGACTCAATTTTTCCTCATTTAATACATCTCCGTCAAACAGGTTGTTTTGTATACAATACAGAGTAATAGCCCTGTACATGGCTCCGCTGTCTATGTATATGTACCCTATTTGTTTAGCTAAATCCTTAGCCATAGTACTTTTTCCACATGACGAAAACCCGTCAATTGCAATTGTAATCGTTTTCATATATGCTATATTTACAACAATAGTGTGTCTAAAATGTTCGTTGAATTTTGATGCAGCACTTTTGTTAATGAGAATTTGGTTAGAATTTGGAGATATCGACGGCTAAGCTAAAATGATAAGTGGTAGCCGATGGGTGATATTTTGCTAGTGAAAAACCTATACTGAATTTTTGGATGCGTATACCTGCACCTCCGTTGAAGCCGCCAAATTTATTTCCGTCCTCCAAGGCCATGTCGTAATGTACTTTGGGGTTGAAACCTGCACTTATCCAGAAATTTTCGGAAGGAATGAGGTCTACACCTATAATGGTATGCTTGAATGCTGTTTTAAGAAACCCGTCGCTACTGGTGTCTATGCCGTTAGCTTCATTTACTCGGGCAAAATCCCATTGAGTAAGATATACGGCAGTGAGCGAAAGTCGGATAGGGGCGTTGTTGAGTTTTTTGCTTATACCCAATTGTATGTCCCAAGGCAAGCCCACACGTTTGTCGTCGTAGGACGATATTTGACTACCCATGTTTTTTAATACTAAGCCTGCTGAAAATTCGCGATCTTCATTATAATAACTCAGACCTACATCGAAGCCTATGGCTGTGGATGAATAATCCTGATAGTTTGACGATATAAATTTGGCAGTTACACCACCTCTTAACCTATTGGTTAGCATGTGACTATATACACCATTTACGGCTATGTCTTTGGCAGAGAAGCTTCCGATAACTTCTTCGGTGGTTGTTTCTTTAAAGTCTCCATAATCAATGTAATTTACTCCTACGGCAAACGAATTGTTTTCGCGGATGGATTTACCGAAAATGGCACTCCCTACCTTTATGTCCGATATATATGATAGGAAATTGACATTGGCATTCATATTCATTTCGGGACCCAATGCTGCGGGATTGAGGAAAACGAGTGAAATGTCGTTTTCTATAACCGAAATATTGGTTCCACCCAATGCGTTTGCACGTGTTGAAGTGGGTAATTCGAGAAAACGAAAGGCTCTTTCACCCTCTTGAGCGAAAGACTGAAATATTGTAATTGTACAAATAATACTTGTTATACAAGCCTTTATTCTGTTCATGAACGATTCTGCTAATTTTAAGGGCTAAGACCTTTCTTATGGCTTCGGTAAGTTTAGATGCAGCAATGGATTGTCATTAAATAATGTTGCTTTAAATACTTACAGTTGCTTTGTTGTACTTTGCAAAGATAATTTTATTCTTTTGATTACGTAATTCCTTTTCTCGTTTCTGGTCTTTTTTCCTTTATTAAAATTAAAAAAGCAGAATTAGACTTTAATGCCAATGTTCTGCTTTTTAGTTGTTTTTTATCCTGTTATATATCTTCAAACTCTGTTTCGTCTGTTTCATGAGTGAGATCGAGCATCGTACGAACCAATCCTACTACGGTGAAGTAAAAGCCTTTTCTTATCCATTCCACATCTTCGAACGAAGCCGTATATGTTCCATTAGATACGGTAGCAGATAACTCTTCGCTTTCTATCATCTGCTTGCATATCTCTTTTTCTATATCTAAAACAGGGGTTAGCTGAGTGTTGATAAGAGCGTGCAAATCGTCTGTTGTAACTACTTCTGCAAGCAGCAGATCGTCATATAGCTCTTCGAAGCTATCGGCATCGTCAACTACTCTGCCGTCAAGAGGAAGAGTTTCTAATAGTATAGACTCTAATGAAACAGGATTTAATGATTCAGTTTCCTGCGAGAAAGAAAGCAGGGGTATTGTGCAAAGAATAATAAAGGTGAGGTATTTTAACTTCAACCTTTTGATAGTGTTACTTATTAGCATAATATGATAGTTAGTATAGTGTTTTATTATACAATTAAAAATGTGCGATTAAAATAACTTCATGGCTTCGGCAGAATGAACGGCTTCTAGCGAGTTATTTACATTTAATTTTTGGAGAATATTTTGTCTATGTCTGTTTACTGTATTTATGGTGATATTAAGATTTTTCGAGATTTCTTTACTCAAATAACCTTTCTTGATAAGTTGGAGTATCTCTTTCTCACGTGTGGAGAGTATAGATCGTTTTGCTTCTGATAATGATACAGCGATAACCTCGCCCGTTTCGTTATTCGTTATCTGGCTATCAATACCTGTCAGTGGGTTTTGATTGGGTGATAAGTCATACAAGCAGAGAGCCAACCACATATTGCCACAAGGTGAATTGCGTAATATATGAGTCTGATTAGTAATGTAGCAATATTCGCCCTTTTGATTCGTCATTCTTATGCGGCAATTGGAGCGGTACTTTAATCGTTCATTAATAGGTAATTTGCATAGGAACTGAAAGAAGTGAAGTTCGAGCATTCGTTTTTCGACCAGATCTTCGGGGTGGATATGCTGATAGATGCAATCTTCGTCCAGTGACTCTATTACTTCCTTCGATATATCTTCTTGCGACAGTCCGAGAAAGCCGCCAAAGGTTCCGATAGAAAAATAACTTTTGTTGTCGGCCATATCGGTAAGCACAGCACATCCGTTGTTTATTTCGGTGAGCGACTGAATAAGCTTGCGGCAATCCATCAATGCTTGCTCGTTGAATAGGCTTTTGTCGAAATGTTGTATTGCAAAAGCTTCTTCGAGTTCTGTTTTAAGTACATCCATAAAATTGATTGTGGCGTATGGTTATAATTCAGTATTGTACTGTTAGCTGGCAGCCGTTACCTTTGTTCAAAAATAATGAAATACTAATTACTATGCAAGTGAGAACATTAAATCTGAATGACCGTGTTGTTTTTCTGGATTACCTTCGGGTAATAGCCTGTTTTATGGTAATAATGGTTCACTCTTGTGAGTTTTTCTTTATCGATGGCGACTCTATTGGTATACGTAACATCTCGGATGCTTTTTGGGTGAGTGTTGTAGATAGTGCGCTTCGGGCATCAGTACCTTTGTTTGTAATGGCATCGGCTTATTTGCTGTTACCTCTTAAGGGGAGTACAAAAGATTTTGCGAAACGTCGTTTTGTGCGAGTGGTAGTTCCATTTATTATATGGTCGGTGCTTTATGCGGTGCTACCTTATTTCTGGGGCGAATTTTCGCTAGCCGATATACAATCTAATCTGTTGCAATTGTTGTTCAATTTTACACCTGCCAGCGGTCATCTGTGGTTTGTGTATATGCTTATCGGGCTATATCTCTTTATGCCCGTGTTTTCGCCTTGGCTCAAAACGGTTTCGAAACGTGGCGAAGAGTGCTTCTTGCTGATTTGGTTTATTTCTACTTTTTGGCATTATGCAAAATTGTATGCGGGCGATTTGTATGGCGAATGTTATTGGAACGAGTTTCATATGTTTTGGTACTTCTCGGGCTTTATCGGTTATCTGGTCTTGGGACATTATATACGCACTTACGTAAACTGGTCGCTAAAGAAGAGCCTCGGTATTGGTATCCCATGTTTTGTTGCAGGATATCTTTTTACAGCTATCGTTTATTATAACAATACATTTACGGCAACTACTTTACAGGAATTGGAGTTGAGCTGGCGTTTTTGCTCTTTTAATGTTGTGTTGATGACTTTTGGTTTGTTCGTCATTTTAAAGCATATATCATATCAAGGTAAATGGGTGTATGGTATAGTGAAAGAGATATCCCGATTGAGTTATGTTATTTACTTGATGCATATATTTTTACTTGGGTTTAGTTATCAATTGTTGGGAGGGTATTTTTCTACTCCGATAACCATCTTGCTGGTGGGTAGCAGTACAATAACGGTGTGTTGCATATTGTCTAAGATATTGACTTATTTGCCCGGAAGCAAATATATAACAGGAGCTTAGTTTCTTTTCTTTGTGGATTATCCATACAGTTAAACATTTTTTGAATAAGGCTTTATCTTACTCTGCGGAGTGAGATAAAGCCTTAAAGGTTTCTCTATTTTCTCGAAAGGAAATAGATTAGTTTAATCTGTTTTGTTGACTACTATCTGAAAGTATTATCAAGATTAAACTGATATTGAATAATTGAATACAAATACAGTGTTTTTCACGGCGATCTATGACGATGGTAGATTTGTAATTATTTATGCTCTTCGCTTCGTTTTCTTACGATGTTGCACGACCTTGCATTTCTATAATCTGTAATTTTGCCCAGATTTTTATACCTGACGATTTAGTGTAGGGTAGTGGGTCGAGATAGGGAATTGATTTGTTGACGTTACTCCTTACATCCATTGCCTGAAAAGAGAGGCTGATTTCGGCAGGACTATTCCCCGAAAATTTTACAAACCATATGCGTGCAGACAGATAATCGGAATACGTAAAGTAATCTTGACTGGCTATTTCGGGTCTTGTATGGTAACTGTTGCTTGCCGTGCCACCTATATTGATAAGTAGTTTACCATATTCTCGTACATCCTCTACGTCGGCAGTAACTATGATAAAGTAACCTGCATATCCGAAGGTGTTGAAACGGGCAGGGAGAGTTAAAGTACCTCCGTTGGCAGTAAGTCCGATTTCATTAGATAAGAAAGACGAGCTTCCATTAATAGGTACAGCAGTTGTGGTTATATTATTGGTTTCAACTTGCACTAACCATTCGGAAACTCTGTAGCCTCCCATCGACAGGTATCTCCATTCGGCTAAGCCCTCTTCGTTTGTAGAGGCTAGGAATCTGTCTTCTTGAGGATTGCCTCCTCTTATTCTTATTTTACCATCTTGTATATGTAATTTTGCCTCGGGGGCATTTGTTCCTATTCCCATTCTACCCAAGTTGTCTATAACCACATCGTCCGTAGAGTTGGCAAAAGACGATGTAGTATCTCCTTTAGGGTCTATATGTATATTTAAACCGCTTTTGGGGTTGGAGGTATTTATACCAATCTGGGCGGTGAGGTTGAAAGACAAAATAAGCGATATAATTATATAGATATATTTTCTCATATACTGTTCTTTTTAGTCTTTTATGCGGATAAATGTGAGTGAATATTTATAAGCTTTCTGAAACGGAGGTGTTTCATAGAATATATTATGTGTATCAACGGCTTCCCATTGCAGGCTGATTGCAGACTGTTGCGGTAATTCTTGATAAAAGATACTTCCATTTACATAATCTGAATAATATACCTTGTTTGTTTCCGTACCATTTACCAATAGGCGGAGTATAGCATTTTCTTTAGAGGCTTCTATCTCTCCTGAGACGAGTATAAAATACCGTCCTTTGGGCATCGTTATAGATGAAGCGGTGGTACTGGTTCCACTTATTTCGCTGAAATCAATAGATGCTGTACCCGTAAGATTTTCACTTTTACCCAGTGAAGGAAAATTGAATGCCGAGTTCTGTAAAGTCCATATGCAATACTTATTGAAGGGGAAAGTTTTGAAGTTGACCCAATCTCCCACACCGTCTTTGTCGCTGTGTAATATATAACCGTTTGCCTGAGTACCATCTGCTATTTGGAGTACACCTTTAGCGCCGGATTCGCCCGTGACTGTTACTTTGGAGCCTGTTACGGCCGTTTTTGCACCAATTACAAGATTGCCATTGTAGTCTATCATTGCATCGTCAAAATACTTTGTGGCTGCAGTTGCAGTGGTATTATTTGCTTTGCTATCAAGATGAAACAATGCTTCCGGGTTTTCGAGGTTTACACCGATTTGTGCTGCTAAAGGGCATAAAGAAGTAATTAATAAAACAAGTACGCAAGATAAGTTTATATTCATGTTGTAATTAATTAAAATCACGTAAATAAAGATAGGATACGTCGAATTGCACATAAGCTGAGAGAGGTATAGATGCAAACCAGTTTATACCTGGTGTGTTTTGCAGTGAAATATACCAGCGGTATACCTTAGGAGCATTTTCGACCTTAAGCAAGAATGTTGTACCTGCCGTACCTTCTCTTAAGGGGATTTTGTATATAAACTCCTTGTAGGTTGTATTGTCTAGCATCTCGGCAAACAAAAAGTCTCCGTAAGCAGCTATATCGTTATTAGCAGCATCGGAAGTCCGTTGCTTTACAGTTACCAGATATAGAGCATCTTTTAGTATAGTAAAGGTGGGCTGAGATAGAACGAATGTCGATTCTAAGTCTGCTATTCCTAAGCCATACGATGTGCTTAGTGTGATGCCTATACCATTTCCCGATGTGCGGGCATTGGGCACATTTTCTAGTAATTGTAAAGGGGTAGCCTTTGTCCTGTCCACACCTATAGTCGTGCGATAAAGTGGGAATGAATAAGATTGAGCCCATGAGGCTAAACCCGTGGCGTCGGATTGTAGCATGAAATCTTTAATGATTGTACCAGTTGTTGGTTTGTAGGGAATGGCTATTTGCCCGTTGATATCTAGTTTAGTTGTAGGCGAAATAGTTCCTACTCCTACATTTCCGTTGGTAGTGACTATGAAGTCATCCACTTCTTGAAGTGCATTAGGGATACCTGCCTCGGGATTGGTAGAATCCGGAGTTGAGCGAGCATCCACATGGAATACTCCTAGTGGATTTTTAGTATTGATGCCAACTTGAGCTGACAGAATTAGAATCGAAGTCAAATAAAGGGGTAATAGTATACTATACCTAATTGAATTGTTCTTATTCATAAATACTGTTTGTTATTTGTTGTCGTTGTTCAGTTTTAGTTTTGTGACCTATAATTTAGATACATTAAGTGCACTTAATTATGTAGTTATTAGCTTTTTTTAGGAACTAATAATCAGAGGCTATTTGTCGTCGTTGTTATTATTGCTTCATTACGACACAAAGATAGTGATGTTTTTCAATTAAAAATATCAGTTTTGTTTTTTTGTATGCTTTGGCTCGAAATTTGTTATGGTATTTTATTTTTTTATCAAAGTTCTATTCTATAGTTGTTTATGTTTGTTTATTAACTATTGTGTTTCAGGTATATTATCGATATAAGTAAAATCAATGTATGTATAGATTGAGTATCTTTAATGATGATTTTGCTATAAATAAATGCAGTTATTTGAGAGGTCTTTTCATGAGGGAGATATGTTTATAGTTAGTTGAATATGGTAGTTTTTAACAATTGATTCTGATCTGAAAATGTGTAGACGTTATATATTAAAAGGCTGAATGCAATGGCAATAGATTTGAGACTTTATCGTTGTATATTGTAAGGGATAATTTATACCTTTGTTTTCAGAAAAAAACATTCAATATTATATTTTGAATTTAGAATTATTTATAGCCCGAAAAATATATTTCGGAGGAGGTATCAAACAAAAGGTATCATCTCCGGCTATTAAAATAGCAGTTGCGGGTATTGCTTTGGGACTGGCGGCAATGGTATTGTCGGTATGCATTGTTGTTGGTTTCAAGAAAGAAATACGCGATAAGGTGGTTGGTTTTGGGTCGCATATCCAGCTAACCAATTTCGGGAATAATATGTCGTACGAGGTTCAACCCGTTCGTATGACCGATAGTTTGGCTGTAACATTAGAAAATAATTCGGATATAAAGCATATAGAAGTATTTGCGAATATTCCTGGAATTATCAAAACCGACAGCGATTTTCAAGGAGTAGTACTTAAAGGGGTGGGCAACGATTATGACTGGACTTTCTTCAAACAGAATATGATTGAAGGAGATATTCTTCATAAATCGGATACGTCTACTGTCAATCAGACTATTATTTCGAAATATATTGCTGATAGATTACAACTAAAGCTGGGAGATAGTTTTATTACATACTTCATACAAGATCCGATAAAAGCCCGAAAATTTGTGATATCGGGGATATATAGTACCAATTTCGAAGATTACGATAAACTATTTATTATTACCGATATAGCTTTGGTGCAACGGTTGAATGGTTGGGAAAAGAATCAGGTGAGCGGTATTGAATTGACTGTGAAGGATTATAGCAGGTTGGCTGAAATAAAGAACAACTTGTTTTATGAAATGGCAGGTTCTCACGATGGAGACGGACAATCTCTATATACCCGTTCGATAGAGGAATTGAATCCCATGATTTTCAGTTGGCTTAGTTTGCTTGATATGAACGTATGGGTAATTATTATATTGATGTTGGCTGTATCGGGTTTTACGATGATATCGGGCTTGCTCATTATTATTCTCGAACGTACTAATATGATTGGTATTCTTAAGGCATTAGGAGCACGTAATTTTAGAATACAGAAGGTGTTTCTATATATATCGTCTTTCCTTATTCTGAAAGGAATGCTTTGGGGCAACATTATTGCTTTGGGTATTTGTGTGTTACAAAAACTATTTGGTATAATAAAACTCGACCCTGCTACTTATTATGTATCAGAAATGCCTGTTTATCTTAATGTTTGGTATATAATCTTCATTAATGTAGGAGCATTGGCTATATCAATGGCAATGATGATAGGTCCATCATATCTTATTGCTCGAATATCTCCTGCAAAGTCTATTAAATTTGAATAAAGGAATATACAACCATAATTATTGACACAATATTCTAAATTATTTACGATATGAAAAAATTATTAAGAGCTAGTTTACTATTATTTGTTACATTGTTTGTATTCAATGCATGTACGGAAGATGACGATTCGGACGATTTCGTTATCGATTACACAAGTTTGCCAACTGAGTGTAAAACATTTGTAACTACTCACTTTGGAGCTGACCCTTTGGTTAGTCAAGTCAAAGAAAGATATGTAGCTGAAGCTGACGGTACTTACTATATGGTTTACCTAAATGGCGGTTACGAAATTGACTTTAAAAAGAATGGTGAGTGGGTAAGTGTTGAGCACGCTACTACTGCTTTGCCTCAATCTATTGTTAAACTGCTGCCAGCAATTACTCAGGAGTATTTGACTACTAATTATGCAGACTCTAAAGTATTGGAAATCGAAAAACTGGTTTCTGGTGGATATGAGGTTGACTTAAATAATGATATTGATTTGCTTTTTGATTCAACAGGAAAATTCCTATCTAAAAAGTAAAAAAGAACTACTCATAAAGAGAATAGAAACTGTTTGTTGTTATATACGGACAGTTTCTTTTTCTTTTAAATATGATAAGGATGAAGTTTTATAGAAATACAGATGATATTCGTCTTAAAATGAATGAGGCAGGTTCTGCAAAGAAACCTTTTTTGTTTGGTATTAATTATGAAATGTCGGAAGGCTTTTTTATAGAGAATCCTTTATCGCAAACCGATATTCTGTTCCAGTTGAGGGGCATTGGTAATAAGCTGGTTAATGAGGTTGAGGATTTATCTGCCGATCTTAGTTATACCCCTATTTCTGAGAGCGAATATCAACATAAGTTTGATATAGTGCATAAGGGGTTGAGGCGAGGCGACTCGTTCTTAACTAATCTGACTATTAAAACACCCATTACAACTAATATCTCATTACAAGATATATTCGATAGGAGCAAAGCCCCTTATCAATTATATATGCCTGATAGATTTGTTTGCTTTTCGCCCGAAAGGTTTGTGAAAATAGCAAACGGCCACATATCATCCAATCCGATGAAAGGGACTATTGATGCAAGTATTGAAAACGCCGAACAAATCATTCTGAATGATTTTAAGGAAACAGCCGAGCATAATACAATAGTTGACCTTATTCGCAACGATTTGAGTATGGTTGCTAATCGTGTTCATGTAGAACGATTCAGATATATAGATCGTATTAAAAGCCGTAATAAAGAGATTCTTCAAGTCAGTTCCGAAATAGTAGGGGAGTTAGATGCAGATCACCATTCTCATCTAGGAGATATTATATTTAAGCTTTTACCTGCTGGTTCTATTTCGGGTGCGCCCAAACCGGCTACTGTCAATCTTATACGATCGGCAGAAGAAGAGGATAGAGGGTATTATACGGGCATTTTCGGATACTATGATGGTACGACGTTAGATTCTGCAGTATTGATCCGTTTTATAGAACAAGACAATAAGCAAATGTATTTTAGAAGTGGTGGAGGAATTACAGCTTATAGTAAATGCAGTGATGAGTATCAAGAGGTACTGAATAAGATATATTTTCCGTTTAAAATCTAGAGCTTTATTGTAAGAGAGTAAAATAAAAAGAGCTTGCTGTATTTTAAAGAATAGAATAATAAATATACTTTTACGCAAATGAGTGAGCCGTTATTTATAGAAACCATAAAAGTAAAGGATGGTATTTTTTATAATCTGTCTTTACATATAGCCCGATTAAGCAGAACTGCGATTCAATTTTTCGGCTCGGCTCCTTTATTGGAGTTGTCGGAAGATATGATTCCTGAGGCTTTGAGGGAGGGGGTGGTTAAATGTCGTGTTGTATATGGTTCGCAAATTGTTTCTGTTGAATTTGAGCCGTACTCTTTCCGTAGAATATCAAGCTTAACTCTTGTTGAGGATAATACGATTGATTATGCATACAAATCGGTAGATAGAAGCTCTTTAAATAAGCTATACTCCAGAAAAGCGAGTGGAGATGATGTTCTAATTGTGAAGAATGGGTTAATTACTGACACTTCTTATGCTAATGTAGTTCTTAGGAATGAGGACGGATTTTATACACCTAAGAGTTATTTACTTGGAGGGATCAAGCGTCAATATCTTTTAGAAAAGGGAGTTATCAGAGAAGTAGAGGTTAATCTCGATAATTTGATGTCTTTCTCTAAGCTCTATCTAATAAATGCAATGATTGATCTGGAGGATGAAATAGGTATCTCAATATCTGATCTGAAAACTTTATAGGTTTAAAGATTGTTAATAAAATAAAAGATGTACTTTTACATCCTTACACATAACTAAAGCATACGCTCATCATTGTTTAAGGTAGGAACTACTTATAGGTAGATTGTTGTGCTATTTAGAGAAACTAGAACCCTGAGTATGAAAAAGGTATTAAATTACAATATAATCGGCATTGTTATTCTTTTCTTATCTATGCAATCGTGCGTAGATAAAGAATATGATTCGGATAATTTGAATACAAATATTGAATTGAATCTGCCCCCAGTTCCACTCGGAGGGTTTGATACTATTTTTGTAAATTTTTTACCCTCTATTCCCCCTGAAATTGTTGTAGGAGCTAGAGTTGCTTTGAGTGATACTATTCGCGGGTTATTTGATAAGAATACTATTGACAGGTTCTTTTTCGAAGGTTCGAGAGGAGTGGTTATCTCTGCAAAGATAGATGCAATGGTGATGCCTCAAGAGTCAGGGTTGGAAATTGAAATACTTCTGAATATTATTAATGCAGATAGAACCCGAAATGAGTTTGTAAAGATTCCCCCACAAAAAATAGTTTCGGCTAAAAATCAGAATTTTGAAATCAGAATAGGACCTGAGTACATGAAGTATATGAAGGATGCGAGAGATCTGCATTTTATATTTGCGATAAAGGTTGCCGCAATTAATTTTACACGACAAGATTATATCTACTTAAGAAGGGTTGTTCTCTTTGCGGGAGGTGTACAGCTTGAGCTATAATGTTATATTCAAAGAACAGAATGAAATTACGATCTCTTTTTAGCATTTCTATTGCAACCGCGCTGTGTTGTATATTGTCTTTGGATGGTTTTGCACAATCAACCCGATCTTCCTATTTTATGAAAACGTCTTATACCCGTACTAGTCTTAATGCTGCATTAAGACCCGATCAGGGATATATAGGTGTACCTTTGCTCTCTAATATTTATTTAGATGCACGAACCAATACTTTTAATCTGGAGAATCTCACTTTTCCTCTCAATGGCGAACGTGTAACCTTTATGCATTCTCAGATTCCGGCAAGTAAAGCTTTGTCGAATATTTCGGATGATAATTATGTAACTACCAATCTTGCGTTTAGTATTATGTCTGCCGGTTTTTATCGGGGCGATTCGTATTGGAATTTCGATTTCGGGATAAGAGCTAATGCCGATTCGAACGTACCTAAATCGGTATTTGAATTATTGAAAGTAGGCTTTGATGAAAATGAAACCGTTACTCACGACCTTTCGAATGTAAGCTTAGCAGGTAGTGTTTTTGCAGAAATAGGTGTAACCAATTCCCGAACATTCTTAAACAATAGTCTTACACTGGGTGCTAGAGGTAAACTCCTTTTGGGTATATCGTATGTTGATTTAGATGCAGAAAGCTTGAATATAACGGCTGGAAGTGAATTCTGGCGAGCCAAATCTAGGGTTACCCTAAAGGGGGCAGGACCGGGTATAAAAGGTAAATATGACGAAAATGAATATGATCCTACTAAGCAGGATTTTGATGGTTTCAATTTTGGCGATTTTAATATTCCCGGCTATGGTTTGGGAATTGATATAGGTGCTGTTTACGACTTTAAAGATGCACCGGTTGGCTTTCTTCGAAAACTGAAAGTGTCTTATGCTCTAAATGATTTAGGGTTTATCTCGTGGTCGAAAGGTAACTTTATACAACTTAGTTCACCCGAAACAGAGGTTATTGTTTCACCCAACGATTATTCTACTCACAATGATGGAAGTACATCTATAATTGATATCTTCGATCATGCTCTGGACGATCTTCGGCAAGCAGTAAATCTGCATGAAGACCCTCGTACAAGTGGCTATACGGCAACCTTACGGGCCAATATGAATGTGGGTTTAGAGTACGAGGTGTGGGACGATAAAATGACGGCAGGGTTTCTTTATTCTACTCGCTTCGGTAATTATTTTACAACAAAAGAGTTTACCTTGTCTGCTAATTATACGCCTAAAGAATGGCTTGCTGCAAGTTTTAGCTATTCACTTGCTTATAGTGCCTTTAAAACATTTGGCTTGGCTGTTCATATTGCTCCATCGAGAGGTATAAACTTCTTTTTAGCTAGCGATTATAGTATTGTTCGTATTTCGCCCCAATGGATGCCTACTTCAACTAAAGCCATCAACGTACAGATGGGAGTCTCTATACCTTTTGGAGGAAGAAGACCGTAGAGGGATGAGTATGTCTTATTTTTTTCTTTGAATAAAATAGGAATCAATGGTGATTACCTCTTTATTATATGGGTAGAGTAAGTTCCTATTTCTTTTTTACCGACCATCCAAAACGACCTATCTTTTCTGCCAAAGCATAATAAAAACCATGCGAATAAGCCATTATTCCTGCTTTATCTAATTGAAATCTGCCTGTTTCAGTGTCGATATATCTTTCGTCAGCCTTTACGTTTACAACATCGGCTATAAACATGTGATGAGAGCCTAAAGGAAGAATCTCTTTTACCCTGCATTCTATTGACAGTGGCGACTCTTCTATTATGGGTGCTTTTACCACCGATGCTTTTCCGGCAGTAAGTTTCATTTCTTTGAACTTATTCACGTTCTTACCCGATTTTACGCCACACCAGTCGGTTGCATATGCCAATTGTTCGGTAGTGATATTTATCACAAACTCCATATTGCGTTTAATAATGTCGTACGAATGTCTCTCGGGGCGTACCGAGATATAGCACATAGCGGGATTGGTACATATAGTTCCTGTCCAACTAATGGTTATAATATTGTGTTCGTCGGGTGTGCTGCCACAGCTCACCATTACGGCAGGTAGTGGATATACCATTGTTCCCGGTTTCCAATCTTGTTTAGTCATTGTAAAAAGTCTTCTTGAAATTTCGAATGTAAAGATACTCGTTTCATTTTATAGTTGCTGTATCTTTTCTTCTAGCTAACGGTTTAGAGTCTTTTGGGTAGGTTTGCGCATAGATATATATGGCACATGAAGAAATTATGTGCGGATTAAATAAGTAAACTATTGAATAATTTATTGCTTGGATGCGTTTCTTATTTGATCTTGAAGATGATATTCATATACGTTTTATCAGTAATGGTAGGAGGTGTAGCAGGCAATTTGTAAGTTAATACACCGGCTGGGCTTACTGCTACATCCTGATATACTGTATTGTCATAATAGGTGACAAGATATTCAAAATCAGTAGCTACTACTACAGGCAAAGAGGTTGCACTTGGACTTTTAATTGAGGTCGAATTATTGGTCATTCCGTACTGACCTGCATAGTTATTGTATAAATCTACGGTGAATGTTTGCGTGCCACTATTATAAGCAGGGTCGGAAGTATCAGTTGGTAAAAGAAGAGACGGTTTGTAAATAAATTTGAATCCTCTATCCGGTCCCACAGTTTGCCAAAGAGTACCGTCAAAATAATAATATCCTGCTGATATAATATTTCTTGTTTTATTAGTTGCTGTTCCTGTTACATCTGTTATATAGACGAGCGCTCCGGTCTGATCAGCCAGATATTTTGAATCTTTAGAAGCTAGTTCACTAAGAGTAAGGCGAGGCGCTGACATTCCCTCTGCTGTACTGCCATCTATTGAATTAGCATATATATCTAAAGTAGCTTTAGGAGAATCTGTATAAACACCTACTTGTGCTTGTAAAAGCCCTATACTAGAAATGCCTAGTAGGAGTAAAAAAATCCTTTTCATTGTTGTCGTCTTTTTAATATCTCAAAATATAACATTTCAAAAATACATAAAAATTTTAAACTCACGGAGGTCTTTAGAGATAAAAGATATAAAAATAGTTTAATAGTTCTCTAGTTTATAGATAAATATGTGATTTTTCCGAAATTGGATTTTGAGTCTATCTTAATTATGTACAATATGTATATGCTATTGTGGATCATTATCAACCAAGAATTATTTTATTAATATGA
>NZ_CVRU01000117.1 GCF_001261715.1 Dysgonomonas sp. HGC4
AAGAAAAAAGAAGAACTTTGTTTACATTTTGAATATTTATTAACAAAAGATTTGCTAACTTGATAGTATACTTATATGAGAAAACCCTTTATTTTAATTTTATTTATAGCAATTATGACAGCTAATATTAATTCTCAAAATCCGTTTTTTACAGAATATAAAACGCCTCACGGCACAAATCCTTTTGATAAAATCAAAAACGAGCACTATGAGCCGGCTTTCGATAAAGGTATAAAAGAACAGGAAGCAGAGATTAACCAAATAATTAACAATCCGGAGCTACCTACATTTGCAAACACAATTGAAGCATATGAGAATTCGGGCAAATTGTTATCTGATGTTGGTTCGGTATTCTTCAATCTGCTAAGTTCTGAAAGCGATGATGAAATGATGGAGATCTCTCAGAGACTATCTCCTAAGTTGTCAGAACACAGCAACAACATAGGTCTGAACGAAGATCTTTTCGCACGAGTTAAAGCCGTGTATGACAAACGTAACGATTCGGGACTTACTCCTGAACAAATCCGTTTAACTGAAAAGATATACGAAGGCTTCGAAAACAAAGGGGTAACTCTATCGGCTAAAGATAAAGAGATATATCGTGCATTATCAACAGAGTTAAGCAAAGTAACTCTTGACTTTGGTCAAAATGCATTAAAAGAAAGTAACAAATTCGAGATGCTGCTTACTGACGAAGCTGACCTGGCAGGTCTACCTCAAAGCGTTCGTGATGGAGCAAAGGCTAAAGCCAAACAAAAGAACAAAGAAGGCTGGATGTTTGATCTTTCGGGACCAAGCTATATTGCTTTCATGAAATACTCTGATCGTCGTGATCTACGCGAAAAACTATATCTTGCATACACTACTAAATGTGTTGCTGGTGGTGAGTTTGACAATCAAGAAAATGTTAGAAAGATAGCTAATCTCCGTCTTAAAATAGCTCAACTTTTAGGCTATCCTGATTTTGCTGCTTTCTCTTTGAAAAACAAAATGGCTAAAAACGAAAAAGGAGTATTCAACCTTTTAGACAATCTATATGATGCTTTTGCTGAAAGAGCTAAAGAAGATGTTGCAGACGTACAGAAATATGCTTCTAAACTGGAAGGTAAACAAGTTGATTTACAACCTTGGGATTGGGCTTATTATTCTGAAAAGCTTCAGACTGAAAAATACGATCTGAATGATGAAATGGTGCGTCCATACTTCGAATTGGAAAATGTAAAGAAAGGCGTTTTTGGATTAGCGACAGACTTATATGGTGTAACTTTCAAAAAGAACACTGACATACCCGTGTATAACCCCGAAGTAGAAGCTTTCGAAGTATTTGATGCTAATGGTAAATATATTTCTGTTTTATATACAGATTTTCATCCTCGTGAAAGCAAACGTCAAGGAGCTTGGATGACCGAATATAAAGGTCAGTACAAACGCGATGGTGTAGATTCTCGCCCTCATGTATCACTGGTAATGAACTTTACCCGTCCAACAGAGAACGACCCTGCATTATTAACTTTTGATGAGGTAGAAACCTTCTTACACGAGTTTGGACATGGCTTACATGGTATGCTTACAGAATGTACATACGAAACTCTTTCGGGAACTAATGTTGCTCGTGACTTTGTTGAATTACCTTCGCAAGTAATGGAAAACTGGCTGACTGAAAAGGAATATCTGGACAGATTTGCGGTACATTACAAAACTGGCGAACCTATACCTGCTACATTAGTAAACAAGCTTATTGATGCTTCTAATTTCAATGCAGGTTATCTGTGTTACCGTCAATTATCATTCGGATATCTTGATATGGCATGGCATACACTGAAAAATCCTTATGAAGGAGATATCAAAGACTTCGAAAAAAATGCAATGATAAAGACTGCTCTTCTGCCCGTTGCTGAGGGTACTAACATGTCTGCTTCATTCGGACATATTTTTTCGGGAGGTTATGCAGCCGGATATTATAGCTACAAATGGTCGGAAGTATTGGATGCAGATGCATTTGCAGCATTCAAGAAAAACGGTATATTCGATAAAGAGACAGCAGAAGCTTTCAGAAAAAATATACTTGAGAAAGGAAACACAGAAGACCCAATGGAACTGTACATTAAATTCAGAGGTCAAGAACCAACTATAGATGCCTTATTAGAAAGAAGCGGTGTAGAAAAGAAAACTGCCCCAACTCCTAATAATGTGGCTAAAGATGTTGATCAAAAAAGAACTAAATAAAAACGAGAAACTTTTCTCTGATATAATTCTAAAAAAAGTGGGCTGTTCCAATAAGAACAGCCCACTTTTTAGTTACACTTATATACTATAAAGTACTACTTGAGGTACAAATTCAATATCATTACTCAGTTGCTGTTGGACAGTTCCATGAGAATTAGCTGGTAACCCTATGACCGGAGTAATCCTTACAAACAACTCTTCATTCTGGCTTCTATACCCTGCATACAATGAGGTCGTAAATGTAATAACATCGCCTTCTATTGCTTCCATATAATATTCGATAGAATCCAAAGACACCGCTGGTGTTCCCCGCAATATCAGATAAACATATATACTAGCTAGTCCCGGACGCTTAGTCCAAACCGACTTAACATTATATGACCACCAACGTACTGTTAATAGATATCTCCCATTTTGTGGTATAATAATCTTAGCATTCAACATCATCTCTTGACCACCTCCGTATGTAAAACTCTGCCCCGGTATTGCTGTAAAAGATTGTGTATAAGACGGAGGCTGATCGGTCCAGCGAGCAACACCATTAGATCCCGATTCTAATACTTTTGCTGACATAGTTGAGCCATCAAGAATACGTAAAGGAGGTATCCCTTGCAATTGGCTATCGGCTATATCCAAACGAGCCGTAGGATTCAATGTACCAACTCCTATATATCCTCTCGAATCGAACACCACATCATTTATTACCTGAGATGCCGCAGGTGTACCTACACCATTATCGCCTGCACCATCTACATGAAAGAGTGCCATTGGTCGATCTAAATTAATACCGATTTGTCCCGACACAGAAGAAATTCTAAAAATCAGGACTACTACTATAACTATATGTTTCATTGTCTATTTTTTTTATTTTTAAACTCTATAAAAGAAAACAGATGTATTACTTAAATCCAAAGTCCAAGAGACTGCCGCATTAGATGGCATAACAGTAAGAATCAGGCGATCCCCTGTTTTCACTCCACTAGCTTTAAATACTACATAAGTTGAGAATTTTTGATTATCGACAACACCTACATAAAACTCTACACCATCGACCTTCGTGCTTGTATTATTTTTATATAGCTTGATAGTTCCATTCATCCTATTAAGACCTGCTGTTGTCTTAAACAAACCCGTCAAGCGGATCATAACTATATAATCGGCATCTTCACTAATTAAGATATTATCTAAACCTGAATCGAAAACCAAACGAGTTTCAACTTTCGAGGCTATTGCAGCAGTAGGAGACGTTACATCCAATCTATATCCTCCGCTCCCTTTTAACATACCCCATTTTGCGTATCCATCTTTATTTCCCAGAAGAATCATACCATAATTTTCGCCACCATCGACCATACGAAAAGCTCCATAGAGTTGATCGGAACTCACATCAACTTTAGCCTGAGGTGTCACAACAGACATTCCTGCACCCAAAGCCCCACGACCATCTACAATAACATCGTTATTTAGCTGACTTGCACTTAACGACGAAGTATTATCTTTTGCTCCATCCAAATGAAATACACCCTTTCCATCGGATGTATTTATACCTACCTGAGCATTTATTAATATGCATAGATTCAGCAGTGTACAAACTACTGTAATAAATTTATATTTCATTGTATTTAAATATTATAAACCATTATACTTGGATAATATATCTGATTAGTTAGCGAACCTTCATTTAATCCTGCCCCTGTTTGCCAATTAAGACCATCCATCGGCTTCAACCTTAAATAGAGTTGTTCTCCGGCAATTAATTTTGCTCCGAATAAGCTTACAGTAAAACAAAATCTACCGGTTGCAATGGAAACATAATAAGTAGTATTATCCAGAACCTCACCATTAATTCTGCATAGCTGTATATCCAAAGCACCAATAGTCATAACACCCGATGGTGCGCCAATAGCATTTCCCCACCAACGCAGTGTTACAATATAATTACCTTCTTTGGGTATAGTTATCTTGGGATACTTCGGTGTATTAATTTCAGCAGGAAGCTCGGTATACACTCCTGCCGGAAAAACCCGAGGCGTAGTAGAATAATAAACTACACCATTGGGTTCGGGCTTACCAACCCATGAACCAAAACCTAAGTCATTTGACGTTAAGTACTTTTTATCTCCCTCCGAACCATCGGCAATACGAATAGGATACATGTTACTATTTGACGAATCAATATGCAACTTTGCAGTAGGTGTTAAAGTTCCCACCCCGATACTACCATTACTATCAATTACAATATCATCCGCCATATCAGAAGCAGAGATAGTGGTTGACGATGTGTTATTTCCTTTTGCATCAATATGAAACACACTTTTAGTGTAAGGAAATTTGGTATTAATACCCACCTGAGAATGGCACAAGCCAATGGATAGCAAACTGAAAATAAACAGAAAATATCTCTTCATCGTAGTTTTATTTATACAATTGTTATTTAAATAGTTAGTGTGACATAAAAAGAGCAGCAACATGTAATCGCTACATATCACTGCCGGACATAGTTGTGCCATAGGCAGGTTTTTAGCTCGCATAGAGTTTGAACGACAACAACAAAACAAATCTGCTACGCGATAAAGACTACCGGTACAACTATTAATATATTTATTGGGGTTTTTATTAT
>NZ_CVRU01000118.1 GCF_001261715.1 Dysgonomonas sp. HGC4
TATTGCTATCTTTGTTTCAAATTTACTACAAATAGTATTTTTTAATATAAATAGGTATAATATTTGTACATATAAAAGTGTACTAAAAAATCAAGAAATTGAAAACTTTGAAAATCTCTACCATAATGATAAGAGGGCTAGTTATATTTAGTCTGCTTATTTTAAGTGTAACAAGCTGTACCAACTCAGATGTAAATTTTACCGTCGAAGGTAAATTGGAAAATTTGTCAGTACCTACGATCTATGCTGTAAAAGAAATAACAAAAGATTCTGTATCTATTGATACTATAACGGTGGAAAAAGGAGGGAAATTTTCGTACAAAGGGAAGGTAGAGTCGCAAGCTTTAGTTTCTTTGTTTGTAGGGGAAGGGCTAAAGCCTCTTCGCTTTTTTCTTGAACCCAATTACAAAGTTAGTATTACAGGTAATGCTTTAGAGGGAGATTTAGTGGAAATAAGAGGAGGTAGGGTCAATAATGACTTGGCAGACTTTAAAAAGAAGAATGCAAATATATTACAGTCCAGATATAGGATATTGGCTAAAAATGAGAATCTGGATGTATCGGAATTGAAAAATGTTAATTATCAATTGGCTCGCTGTGTTCGTGAATGCGTTGAAAGCGATCCTGCTAAAATAGCTGCAGTAATATTGATGAATGATTTTTCTATTAATAATATTTCGGTTGATTTATTAGGTAATGATATTGATTTGTTGAAAGGTGAGGCTGCCAATTTTTATCTGACAACTTCTTTAAAAGACTACTATGATCGGGTTAAAATCTCAATGGTAGGTTCGGTAGCTCCGGACATTACTTTGCAAAGTACACGAGGAAAATCGGTAAGCTTGAAAGACTTCAGAGGGAAGCCTGTTTTGTTAATTTTCGATCTAAAAGAAGCTCCTTCCAATGAAGCTTATTTTAATTTGTTGAAAGAAACTCAAAAGACATTAAAAGATAAGGTTCAATTTGTTGCTATTGTCATTGATGAAGATGATAAATCTCCGGATCCTAAGATTGTAGAAATTGCTAATTCATTGGATTGGACTGTGCTACTAGATGGACGAAAATGGAATTCGCAAGCAGTGAAGAAATATAATGTAACAGAAGCTCCTTATATGATCCTTATTTCTAAGGATGGAGTAATTGAAGATAGAGATGTAACTTTTGAAGCATTATTGGAACTATACAAAGAATAGATAAAGAAAAAATAGATATATAGAAAAGAGAGGTTTTGTTAAATCTCTCTTTTTTTCTTTTATATTTGCCATTGTAGACACAAATTGGATTGAAAGTATCGTCTTTCTTTTTTTACTTATAACACAAAAGAATGCTAGTAAAAGTTTTTGGTGCAGCTGTACAAGGAATCAATGCAACACAAATAACAATAGAAGTTAACTGTTCGAAAGGAATCAAATTTATGTTAGTAGGGCTTCCCGATGCCTCCGTTAAAGAGAGCCACGAGCGTATAATTTCGGCTCTACAAGTAAACGGTTATAAATTTCCACGTCAACAAGTTGTAATTAATATGTCTCCTGCTGACATAAAAAAAGAAGGATCGGCATACGATCTTCCGTTGGCTATTGGTGTTATGGCTGCTTCGGATAGTCTGAAAACCGATAAGCTGGATCATTATATGTTGATGGGAGAATTATCTTTAGATGGTTCTATTCTTCCTATCAAAGGAGCTTTATCCATAGCTATTAGAGCTAGAGAGCTTGGCTTTAAAGGCTTGATTGTGCCCAAAAAGAATGCTAAAGAAGCAGGAGTGGTCAATAATCTTGAAGTATATGGTGTTGAGAGCATAACGGAGGTTGTTGATTTTTTTAATAATGATTTAGAGCTCGAACGTATTATAATAGATACAAGGGCTGAGTTTTTGAATAATCAACAGAATTTTGAGTTCAATTTCTCAGATGTGAAAGGGCAGGAAAATGTAAAACGGGCAATAGAAGTTGCTGCTGCTGGTGGTCATAATATTATTATGATAGGTCCTCCCGGAGCAGGGAAATCGATGATGGCAAAACGTCTTCCATCCATTCTTCCTCCTTTTACTCTGCATGAAGCTCTAGAAACAACCAAAATACATAGTGTGGCAGGTAAGATAGGAACTGATACTTCCCTGATGTGTATTCGTCCATTTCGTGCCCCTCATCACACGATCTCTGATGTAGCAATGGTTGGCGGAGGAATTTATCCACAACCGGGAGAAATTAGTCTGGCTCACAATGGAGTCCTATTCTTAGATGAGTTACCAGAGTTTAATAGAAGTGTACTAGAGGTTTTGAGGCAACCTTTAGAAGATAGATCTATATCTATTTCCCGATCGAAATTTACGGTCGAATATCCGTCTAGTTTTATGCTGGTATCTTCTATGAATCCTTGCCCTTGTGGATATTTTAATCATCCCGAGAAGCAATGTGTATGCCCGCAAGGAGTTGTACAGCGATATTTGAATAAAATATCAGGACCATTACTAGATCGAATAGATATTCAGATTGAGATTGTTCCTGTTCCCTTCGAAAAAATATCTAATTCGGGAACGGCTGAGGATAGTTCTTCAATAAGAGAAAGGGTGATTAAGGCCAGAGCCATTCAAGACGAACGATTTAAAGGTGAACACACTGTACATTATAATGCTCAGATGACATCTAAATTGATGCGTAAATATGCCACGCCCGATGAAGATGGTTTACAATTGTTGAAAATAGCAATGGATCGCTTTAATCTTTCGGCAAGGGCTTATGACCGGATTCTTAAAGTTTCAAGGACTATCGCTGATCTAGATAGTTCAGAGAAGGTTTTATCCAAGCATCTGGCGGAAGCTATTAATTACCGAAATCTAGATAGAGAAAATTGGGCTACCAAATAATTTTTAATTTGGTAGTACATCTATTTTTCTATTTCATTGGTATAACTCTGTTAAATATGAAAAAAATATATATATTTGTATATATATTGGTTGGAGGTATTTTTATTTAGCAGATATTGTTTTTTTTTACAATAAGTGTGATAATTAAAAGTACCTTTTTTCGTTTCTAATTTATTTGTTAAAATTATTGATATGAAATTTACAAGCTTGTGTAATTCGATCTTCGATCAGACTATTAAAGATTATCATGTAACTGATAATGTTGATACAGCTATATCTAATCCTTATGAGCTTAAAACGATAGAATACTATCTGTATTTAAAAAATTGGATAGATACGGTTCAATGGCATTTTGAAGATATAATCAGAGATCCTAACATTGATCCAGTGGCTGCGTTGGAACTTAAACGTCGTATCGATAAATCGAACCAAGATCGTACTGATTTGGTTGAATTGATTGACAGTTACTTTTTGGATAAGTACAAAGATATCCAACCCAAAGCAGATGCTAAGATAAATACTGAAAGTCCTGCATGGGCGGTAGATCGTTTATCAATATTGGCGTTGAAATTGTATCATATGCAACAGGAAGTAGATCGTAAAGACGTAGATGCTGCACACCATGAGCAGTGTTCTAAAAAATTAGCTATTCTTCTTGAGCAACGTAAAGATCTTTCAACTGCTATAAATGAATTGCTTGAAGATATTGAAGCAGGATCGAAATATATGAAGGTATACAAACAGATGAAAATGTATAATGATCCTGATTTGAATCCTGTCCTCTACGAAAAGAAAAGTAAATAAGGTTTACTGTTTTGTATTACAATAAAAATAAATATTTTAATTTACAATGGCGAGAGTTTTAATTACTCGAATATCTTCATTTGGCGATGTTGCAATGTTAGTTCCTGTTGTGTTTTCCGTGGCAGCACGATATCCTCAGGATCGTTTTATTGTACTGACCCGTAAAGCTTTTGCCCCGTTATTCGAAAATCTGGGATTCAACATAAATGCAGTAACAATTGATGTAAATAACCATCATAAAGGTTTTTGGGGAATATTCAGATTGCTACGTAGTGTCACTCGATACAAATATACTCATGTGGCAGATGTCCATGATGTGTTGAGAACAAAAATTATTCGCTTTTACATGTCTATTTTAGGAAAGCAGGTAGCTCATATAGACAAAGGACGTGCAGAAAAAAAGCAAATGATCGATAGCAAGGTCGTAAACCCTCCTCTAATACCTACCACAGAGCGTTATATGGAGGTGCTGGAAGACCTTGGATTCCCTGCAGAAATGGTATTTACCAACTACTTTGAACTAAAAGAGCGCTCTTTGTATCCCCTAAGAGCTGTTGTTACCGAAAAGAAAGGACGTTGGATTGGTATTGCTCCTTTTTCGAAGCATGCCGAAAAAGTATATCCTCTTGATAAAATGGAGAATGTTGTTGCAAAACTTTCTCAGCAACTTGATACTACTCTATTTTTATTTGGATCAGGACCTGAGGAACGTGCTCTTATGGAAAAATGGGCAGCTACATATTCAAATATAATTGCTGTATCAGGGAAATTAAATCTAGAAAATGAGCTTCTTTTAATGTCTTATTTGGATTTGATGATTTCTATGGATTCTGCTAATATGCATTTAGCATCTTTGGTAGAGGTTCCAGTTATCTCAATATGGGGAGCAACACACCCTCATTTAGGCTTTTATGGTTTTGGTCAAGATCCGAACAATGCTATACTGTCAGACATAGAATGTAATCCATGTTCAGTATTTGGTCAAGTACCTTGTTATAGAGGTGATATTGCTTGCCTGAATTCGATATCCGAAGAAAGAATACTTAAAAAGGTAGACGAAGTTCTTTACAGTAGAAGACGTATAGATAACACAGACGAAGTTGAACAATGAAAATAGCTATTCTATCACCATTCTATCCTTATAGGGGAGGGATTGCTTCCTTTAGTAATAGGCTCTATCAAGAGTTTCAAGGAACAGAAGGTGTAGAAGTATCAGCTTTTTCTTTCTCTTTATTATATCCATCCTTTCTTTTTCCGGGGAAAACCCAATATGTAGAAGGCGAAGATTCCTCATTGTCTCTTCAGTCAGAACGAATCCTTAATAGTGTTAATCCACTTTCGTGGCTATCTACAGCTAAAGCCATAAACAAATATAATCCTGATGTTGTAATTGTTGTCTATTGGATGCCATTTGTTGCGCCTGCTTTAGGTACAATATGCCGTTTGTTGGATAATAAGATAAAGATTATTTCTCTTATTCATAATGCAATACCTCACGAAAAGCGTTTTTTTGATAAAATATTTGCAAAATACTTCTTTGAGAAATGCGACAGTTTTATTGTGCTGAGTGAGCCCGTTAAGGATGACTTAGAAAAGCTTATTCCTCAGGCTAAAGTGCTTGTAACTCCACATCCTATTTATGATCACTATAAAGAGAGAATAAGTAAATCGGAGGCGTGCAAACTCTTAGATGTTGATGCAGATAAAAAGAACCTCCTTTTCTTTGGACTTATTCGTGACTATAAAGGTCTGGATTTGTTGATAGAATCGATGTCTTATTTAGATGATAGTTATCAGTTAATCATAGCAGGAGAGTGTTACGGTGATTTTCAGAAATATCAGCAATTAATAGATCAATCTCCATTAAAGGAGAATATCAAGGTTTTTGAACAGTATATCCCAGATGATATGGTAACCACATTGTTTTCGGCTGCAGATATATTGGTGTTACCTTATCGCGATGCTACGCAGAGTGGGGTAGTGGCTGTCTCTTATCAGATGGAGTTGCCAATGATAGCTACTAATGTGGGGGCATTGGGTGAAACTATTTCAATGTCTGCTACCGGTATTGTAGTTAAGGTCTCTCCGGAGGCTATTTCAGAGGGTATTAAGTCCTATTTTGAAAATGATACCCAAGTCTATTTAGATAATGTGCAGACTGAGAAAAAGCGTTTGTCATGGCTGAATTTTGTGCAATCACTTCAGCTTTTTCTACGAGAATAAATAGGGTAAGCATATAAAAAAATCACAGCTATATTTTATAACTGTGATTATCTATAATTGTTTTATTTATCGAAGTACTGAAAAATATCAGATTTATTTCCCCGATACGATTTTCTTAATATCACTTAGTTTGTTGAGGGCTTCCATAGGTGTAAGATTATTTACATCTAATGAGTGAATCTCATCACGAACCTGACTAAGTACAGGATCGTCCAATTGGAAGAAGCTTAATTGATAGCCTTCTCTTTTCTCATTGATTTCGGCAATAGGTTTAGCAATACCTTGTTTGCGATTATCGGTTTCCAATTGCTTAAGAATAGTGTCTGCACGTTTCACAATGCTTTGAGGCATACCTGCCATCTTAGCCACGTGTATACCGAAACTATGCTCACTACCTCCTTTTACCAACTTACGTAGGAATATTATCTTATTGTCGGCTTCTTTTACCGAAACATTAAAATTCTTAATTCGCTTAAACGATTTAGCCATCTCATTCAACTCGTGGTAGTGAGTTGCAAATAAAGTTTTGGCTCTTGCCTTAGGATGTTCGTGTATGTATTCAACAATAGCCCAAGCGATGGAGATACCATCGTAAGTACTTGTTCCACGTCCTAATTCATCAAATAAGACCAAACTACGATCTGATAGGTTATTTAGAATATCAGATGCTTCGTTCATTTCCACCATAAAGGTCGATTCTCCCAATGATATGTTATCGGAAGCTCCTACACGAGTAAAAATCTTATCAACAATGCCTATTTGAGCCGATTCGGCAGGCACATAACTCCCAGCCTGCGCCATTAATGTAATTAAGGCTGTCTGACGTAGTAAAGCCGACTTACCCGCCATATTAGGTCCGGTGATGATGATAATTTGTTGAGAATTACTATCCAGAAATACATCATTTGCAATGTATGACTCACCAAGAGGTAGTTGCTTTTCTATTACGGGGTGTCTTCCGTTCTTTATATTGAGAACATCAGAGTCTTCGATATTAGGGCGGATGTATTTATTTTCCTGTGCCGTTTTAGCAAACGAAAGTAAGCAGTCGGTACGAGCAATAAGGTTTGCATTTACCTGAATAGTTGGTATGTATTCAATTAGGCTAGCTACAAGATTGTTGTAGATGGTGGTCTCAAGAGTGAAAATCTTTTCCTCTGCACCAAGTATTTGCTCTTCGTATTCTTTTAATTCCTGAGTAATATATCGTTCTGCATTTACAAGTGTTTGTTTACGAATCCACTCAGCAGGTACTTTATCCTTGTGTGAATTACGAACTTCTATGTAGTAGCCAAAGACATTATTGAAGCTGATTTTTAGCGATGTAATACCCGTAGTTTCTATTTCACGTTGCTGTATCTGCAAAAGATAGTCTTTGCCCGAATAGGCAATGGCTCGAAGTTTATCTAATTCTTCGTTTACCCCTTTGTTAATTACATTTCCTTTGTTTAGAAGTGCGGGAGGGTCGTTTTGTATTTCTTTCTCTATCTTATCACTAATGATAGGACAAGGATTAAGCCGTTCACCTATTTCTTTTAAACTAGGTTCATCGGAAGCAAGAAACAAATCTCTAATAGGTTGAATAGCTTTTAAAGCGACCTTAAGTTGAACTACTTCACGAGGAGTGACGCGTCCTACGGCTACTTTGGATATAATACGTTCTAAATCGCCGATAAGGGCAAGCTTTTCTTCGAGTATTTGTTTTAAACTAGGATCACGGAAAAAATATTCGATAACCGCTAAACGGTCATTTATTGGTTTTACTTCTTTCAGAGGGAAAACCAACCAACGGCGAAGCATACGCGCGCCCATTGGAGATATAGTTTTATCGACAATGTCAAGTAACGATTTCCCACCTTCATTCATCGTAGAAATAAGCTCTAAGCTACGTACTGTAAACTTATCTAAACGAACGTATCTGTCTTCTTCTATTCTTGAAAGAGAAGAGATATGGCTTATCTGTGTGTGATGAGTTGAATCCAGATAATGAAGCACTGTTCCGGCAGAGATTATCCCGTCCGACAGATGTTCAACACCAAATCCTTTGAGGTTTTTGGTTTCGAAGTGTTTTAATAGACGGTCTTTTGCTGCATCTTGTGTGAAAATCCAGTCATCTAATTCGAATGTAAAGAAGCGAGCTCCAAAATATTCATCAAATAGTTTCTTTTTGCTGCGCTCTATCAATACTTCTTTAGGCGAAAAATTAGCAAGTAGTTTGTCTACATACTCTTTGCTGCCTTCTGCAATCATAAATTCACCTGTAGATATATCAAGAAATGATATTCCGAAGTTTTTCTTTGCAAAATGAATAGCACAAAGGAAATTGTTCTCCTTGTGGTTGAGTATATTATCATTGATTGATACACCGGGAGTAACCAATTCGGTTACACCTCTTTTTACCAGTTTGGTCGTTTGTTTGGGGTCTTCAAGTTGATCGCATATAGCAACACGTCTTCCTGCACGAACAAGTTTTGGTAAATAAGTATCTAAGGCATGATGAGGAAAACCTGCCAACTCTACAAACTGAGCAGCTCCATTGGCTCTTCGAGTGAGAGTGATACCTACAATTTCGGCAGTATCGATAGCATCTTGTGAGAATGTTTCGTAAAAATCACCCACCCGAAATAAAAGTATTGCATCAGGATGTTTACTCTTGATCTCAAAGTATTGTTTCATTAAGGGCGTTTCGGCTATTTTTTTCGACACAATTGTATAGTTTTTGTTATTTAGAACTATTCTATTTACTTGAATAAACAAAGTTAGAAAAAATCTGTAGATTATAGAAGTGTTCCTCTAAAGTATTAAAAAGGCAATTTCAGTCCGAAATAAAGCTCATCTTCTTAAGCTTGAACCTTCCCGCAGGCGTTGATTCTAATTCTCCATCAGATGTTTGGATGTTAATAGTGTACTTAATTGATGCTCCTTTGGGTTGGATTATTTCTTGTTGTGCCAAACTGTTATTAGCTCCAACAATATATGTATCTAGTGTGTTTCCTTGTTTGTGGCGACTTATAAATTGAGACCGTAAATTTCCATTGTAAGAGATTACATTAAAGAAGAACCTTATAGCATCCTCTGAGAAATTTATTGGCAGAGCCCAATTTCCTATTTGTAATTGGTATTCATTATCTTCTGTAGGATGCGATGAGTTATTATCCTTTTGCATTTTATTGAGATAATCAATCTGAAAGAATGGAGACGAAAATGCACATTTATCTATTCTTTTGAGTATGATGTGTCCTGCCGAATCAATCTCAAAACGAATAGTCGATCTATTTTCAATAGGAGTTACGTATCCTGATGAGCTGCAACAGTCACTTCTGAAAGTTGTAATAGTTAGAGTTGTATCAGGCTCAAAAACGTATGATTGCTGGAAAATTCCTCCATCACTTATTGGCGAATTCTCTAATATCAGTTCATTGTCTATCCCATTTATCAGTGTTTCGTCTTTGAAAACTAGAAGAGCCAAAAAATCTAGATTTCTTTCATCAAAATCATTATATATTAGAGTTTTTCGGATAACGAATAAATCATTTCCCTTATGATTGTCTATTTTTCCGATTGCGTATATTTTTTCATCGGCGGAATCAGAGGTGTACAGTTTTTCTGTAAAGCTATTTCTTGCTAAAAGGGAATCAGATGATCTTTTAGGTAAAAGATCGCCAAAATAAGACTTAAAGGTTGTATAATCGAAGTCGTTTTTTGTAGTTGTTTGAGTATTAAGTGAACCGTACGCTATGGCAATATTAAAAAGTATAAAAAGTGAATATCGGTACATTTCGTTTTTATTATCTGTGTTTACTTAGTGTGATAAATATTTTTTCTAAATATAATCAGATATATTTTATCTTGAAGTTTTTGTGTTTGTAAAGTTTTCAAAAGGACTGTCGGGGA
>NZ_CVRU01000119.1 GCF_001261715.1 Dysgonomonas sp. HGC4
TACATAGATTACTTAATGTACCGTAAGTTATAGATAATAACCTGCGGTGCATTATTCTTCTGAGAAAGACTATACTAAAACCGCTAGACATGCACGGTGTTAATCAATCCTCTTATTATATATTATCGTTTAGACCAACAGTCTTATCCTTCTTGTCGAATTTTTCAACTAGAAACATCAGTAAACTGAAAATAATAATACTAAACATAACACTTGCATAGCCTATGTTTTGAATTATTTCGCCTTCGTGTATTTGTTGTTCTGTTACTGCTAACTGTAAAGGCATTGAAGCCAATACTGCGGATACCAGCCCTTTTGGATTAAGTATGCTCATGATTCTTCTATCTCGGGATGAATAACCTTTTCTGCAAAAAAGAGCAATGGAAGGTATACGCACAATAAACATAAGGCATATAAATAGAACTCCCATTATTATATGATCCGACTCGGATAACTTAATGCTCATTCCTATATAAACAAAGAAGAACGTTTTGAAGATGAATGCAATTTCCGAATAGAAGTTTTTCTCATCTTCCATAAGTAGCATCGGATTTTTACGCTTTATGAAATTCTTCTCCGGATCTCGTTTCTCAAGAATATTGGAAAATTCATCAATATTACCCAACATAAAACCAAATGATAAGACTGCCATACCTCCATTGATATCTAAAAGTTCACAAAAACCATAGATAATAAATGCCAAAGCGAAAGAGGTAAACATGCTATTCTTTAGTTTAGTTATAACATATCGTCGTATGCTCGTCCAAAAATAACCAGTGGCAAGACCGATAGAGGTAGCAAAAAGAAGTGAGATTGCCATGTGTTTTATAGTATCAGCAACACTAAATGAACCACTATCCATTGCATCAAGTAGAGCCAATGCTCCTATTAGACAGACGATATCGCTTAATGCACATTCGAGAAAAACTACACTTTCGGCTTTCTTTCCTAACTTAAGTTGTTTTAGCATAGGTAGTATAATAGGAGTAGAGATACTACCAACGCAAGCTCCCATAAAAGCACTCGGTAATAAATCGAGTCCCAATCCATAATACCCTACTGCCATACCTACACCTACCGGAACGAGAAAATTAAATACGGTGAGGAGGCTTGCGGGACCGATAGCTTTGCCTATACCATCGAAGTTGAGTCGTGTTCCACTTTCATAAAGAATAACAATAAGAGTTATAGTCGTGAAAATTTTACCTAATCGACCTAAATCTTCGGGGCTGGCAAGGTGAAAAACCGGACCAATCAGCAACCCGACAAAGAGTAAAAAAAGAACATTCGGTATTCTGGTTTTCTCAAAAAGGGCATTAAAAATTAATGAGAAAAAAATCAGTGAACCAGTAAATATAAGTGCTACTTCCATTAAATATCTATTTTAATCAAACTTTAAACACTGGCTGGTTATACAATGTTCAGAGGGTATTATATCATTAAACTCAGAAACTATTCTTTTTATTAGATATACCGAGAGACTGTATATCGTTTTTTCGAGATCTGAAATTAAATGGAACTCTTTCAATCAGCAAATAATTATTAGTTGGGTGTATCATTGGCATCTCGGTATTCTTTGGGCGACATTTCGTATTGTTTTGCAAACTCCCGATAGAAATACGATTTGTTGGTGAATCCAGATTTAAACATAATCTCAGAAACAGTTAGTCGAGTTGATTTGAGCAGCTTCGACGCATGTGCAAGTCGTATTGTTCTAACAAACTCACTTGGAGTTTTATCTGTAAGCTCTTTTAGTTTCCTATAAAGAGTAGCTTTGCTTATACCTAAGAAGTCAGCAATAGAGTTCGGATTAAGAGACTCGTCATCCATACTGTTCTCTATGAAAGAAATTATATCTTCTAGAAATTTTTCGCCTTCTTGATGCATCGTAATTCCGTCTCTTACTACCTCGGAAGATATACTCGAATTGAAATACTCTTTTAATGTTGCTTGTTTGTTTATCAGGTTTTCAATAGTTGATAGTACATGACGAGGATGAAATGGCTTGCTGATGTACAAGTCGGCTCCATGCTTGTAAGCATTGATATGATCCTCTATTGTATTCTTTGCAGAAATACTGATAATTGGAATATGTGCAGTTTTAGGATTCGATTTTAATCTATCGATTAATGTAATTCCATCCAAATTGGGCATCATTATATCGCTTATTATAATATCAGGGCGATTAATCTCTATTTGGTTTAATGCGTCTTCTCCATCAACCGCTTCTTGTGTTGTATAATAGGGTGTAAGAATATCTTTAAGTAATTCGGTGATATTTTTCTCGTCTTCTACAATCAATATAGATACTTTTTTATTGGATTGTATATTAAGCAGGTAATTGCTCTGAGGTACAACATTCGATTCTTCGCTGACAACATTCGGCTTTACCATTAATAATGGAGGAACCACTAATGTAAACTGTACAGATTCACCATACTTGCTGGATACTGTAATTTTTCCCCCAAGCAATTCAGTCAAACCCTTCGTAAGGTTCAACCCTATACCTGTACTTACGGCACTTTGTACTTTAGGGGTATCATCAAATATTTTATATTTGTTGAATATCTCAGCCATTTGACTTTCGGTAAGTCCCTTGCCCGAATTTCGAACGGTCATATGTAATGCATTCTCATGTTCTGCATCCTGCCATACGTTTATATGAATATAGCCATTTCGTGGAGTGTACTTAAAGGCATTAGAAAACAGATTGAAAAATATTTTCTCCAATGAATCTCTATCTGTATTTATAGTAGATGTATTATTCACCGCCACCTGATAGTCTATCTTATTTTCCTGAGCCATCTCGATATAGTTATCGGAAACATAATCGGTTAATAACTTCACATCAATTGTTTCGGGATGTAAGGGGGTATGTCCCGTTTTTGTTTTTCGGAACTCCATCAATTCATTGATGAGTTTCTGCATCCGCTCTGCATTATTCTTTATAATCTGTATATACCGTTTAGTATAACTATCGAGTTTTACACTTTCGAGCAGGTGTTGGGCAGGTCCATAAATAAGAGTTAAGGGTGTAAAAAACTCATGTGCAACATTGGTAAACAAATTCAATTTAGATTCATATACTTTTTGTTGATGTTCTTTCTCTATCTTTTTCAGAAACAACTCTCTATTAAGTCTGATACGATTCTTAATTACCGATTGAGTAACATACAACGCTATAAGCGCCAATAAAACATAAAGCAATATAGCTATGGTACTAAGCCACCAAGGATGTGCCACACTTATTTGAAGTTCGTACATATTTTTACTCCAAACCTTATCTCCATTAGTAGTCCTTACTTCCAATTTGTATTTCCCCGGAGGTAGCTTGGCAAAAACAATATTCGGATTATTCCCGTTGTTAATCCATCCTTCGGTATAATTAGATAGGCGATAAGCGTATTCGCAGTTCTCATTGTTGATAAAGTCGCTTGCTATAAATGAGAATGTAACATAGCGTTCGTCGTAAGACAGTTGTAAAACTCCATCTTTAATCCTCTCATTGATATTTTGAGAGGTATTGTATATTTTCAAACTGCTAAGACTTAATATCGGATCGAAGTTTCGTAATTGTATATTATCAGGATTGAAATAACTAAACCCGCTTACCCCTCCGAAATAAAGATTATTGTCTTTGTCCTTAAGATAAGCACCATCCGAAAATTCATCATTCTGCAAACCATCCATAAGAGTATAATTGGCTATTTTGCCAGAAGATGAATCCAGACGAGAAATACCTTGATTAGTACTTATCCATATGTTGTTTGAGTTATCTTCTAATATCCCATGAATTGTATTGTTATTTAAACCTTCATTTTCTGTATATTGAAATATCTGTTTCGGATTGCTTTCCGTTTCCAACCGATTCAATCCATAACTAGTGCCTATCCAAAGATTCTGATCGCTACTGCTCAGCAAGCATAGTATATCATTATTTGTGAGTGGTAGGTCGCTATGCACATCTTCGAAATTCTCAAAAGTACCATTCTTAGTATTTACTTTATTAAGACCGGCCCCTCGAGTTCCAAACCACAATTCATTCTTATTACTCGAAGGAATAATGGTATAAATAACATCATTACTTAGCGATTTTCGCTGATCGGAGGAGATATATTGTTCTAAATCTTCTACTACATATTCATCATTTACTTTATTCAGTTTGATTCTTATCAATCCATATCCCGAAGTTCCTAGCCAAAGCAGAGAATCATTATTTGAGAAATAGATACTATAAATTGCTTTAAAAATGGGGAATCGAGAGGGGATATTTAATTTTTGTAAACGATTGTTTTTTGCATGTAGTATATTAATACCTTCACCTTCTGTTCCGATAAATATGTCATTCAGTTTATTTTTCTTGATTGAATATACCGAATTAGATATAAGTCCGTTACTGAGATTCTTATAGTCTGAAACAAACCCTGTTTCTCTGTTTAATAATTTGATGCCATCACCTTTTGTCCCGATTAATATTTCACCATCTGCATTTTGACAAAAACTTCTGACAGGATGATTCGTCTTTACAGTCTGAAAAGGAGAAGCATATTTGTAGACTTGCAAAACGCCTTGTCCATCACTTCCAATCCATAAGATATCCTGATTCCCAAAATACATAGTAAAGATAGGTACTCTATCAGAGACACCTTCTACATCCGTAAGTTTATCTTCTTTTTGATCATATTTGATACACCCACCCTCATAGAAGCTTATGTACAATATGTCTTTGTGATAAACAGCTTGCGATATAGATTTAGATAAATTGAAATCTAAATGTTTTATTAATGACAATGATTCATTTAGTATCGACAGTCCATTAGAAGAGGTTAAGATAAGCTTGTTTTCAGAAAAAAATATTCGGTCAATAAAACTATCACTTTTCACCTCTTTCTCATTGTTGAATGAGATTACGTTATCTCCTGTTTGCTTTACTTTATAGTATTTAAGAGTGCCATTATTTAAGAGAAAATAGGCGTTATCGTTGTTATCTATCAAGAAATCTTTAATCTCGCCTTTTATCTGAATATCTATAGCCTTGAACAGTTGAGCTTGATCGTCAAAATAAAACAAACCCTGTTCTTTCACAAACGAAACTACTTTTCGGGAGGATGTAAGTCCCAGCATAAACGATTTCTCTTGCTTAGGAACTTTGTGATCTGGTCCGAAAAAATAATTGGTAAATGTTTGAGTCTTTCTGTCCCACCGGTTTACACCATAGTCCGTAGAAACCCATAAATAAGAAGCATCTTGTTCTACAATCTGTCGTATAATATTGTTACTGATAGAGTGCTTGTTATTTTTATTATATCTGAATGTTTTAATATCTCTACCATTATAGGCGTTCAATCCATCCCATGTTCCGATCCAAACAGTATGTTCCGAATCCTCGAAAATGCAGTTAACCGAGTTGTTCGACAAACCGTTGATGTTTGATAGGTATTTTACAACATTTGTCGCATGCATAGGTAATGAGAGGGTTACGAATAACACTCCAATGAAATATTTAAAGGGAAATATTTTTAATAATTTTTCCATAGATACAGTTTCTTTTTACTAGCTGAAAGTGCTTAATGATACATCGTTAAATCACAACCAATAGTGATAGTTGTGTTCGAATGGATAATGAATTAAGGTTTCAGATCTTTTTTTGTTCAAAAGTTGCCTTTGTAAAACTACGAAAAATAACTGAAAACATGTTGTATAGCACCTGTATACTCTTTTGATAATATAGTGCACCTCATGGCTAGGCGTTCGCGATAGCTTTGTTTAAAAGAAACTGATTAGCGTATTACGCAAACAAACCTAAACCAGAACATTTAAAGAGTAACTCAAAAGAAGTATTACTAATAATATACTATCTAATTAGAACTGTACCAACTCTTCTGAAATATTAAAGTAAAAGAACAGAATACCTCTAAAAATAAAAATAGTTATGAAATCTACCTTATTGAATCTTACCCTTTTCTTCCTGTTAATAATGAATGTAAATACAGGAGTTGCAAAAGAAAAATCTATTGATAAAAAATGGTGGAAAGAATCTGTATTTTATCAAATATACATGCCTAGTTATGCAGATAGCAATGGGGATGGATACGGAGATTTTAAAGGAATGACCGATAAGTTAGATTATTTACAATCGTTAGGAATTAAAGGTATTTGGCTTACCCCGTTTCTGACTTCTCCGAAAGTAGATAACGGATACGATATTGCTGATTATTATGAAGTTGACCCAACATATGGTACTAAAGCCGATTTTGATATTTTTCTAAAAGAAGCACATCAAAGAGGTATTAAGGTAATCATAGATATGGTTCTCAATCATACATCCACTGATTGTAAGTGGTTTCAGGAATCAAGAAAATCGAAAGACAATCCTTATCGTGATTATTATATATGGAAAGATGAGCCCAACAATTGGGAATCATTATTTGGGGGTACAGCATGGCAAAAAGATAGCTTAACCAATCAATATTATTATCACAAGTTCGATGTAAGAATGGCAGACCTTAATTGGGCAAATCCAGAAGTGGTTAGTGAGGTACAAAACATTCTTCGTTTTTGGCTTGATGCAGGTGTAGATGGATTTCGATTAGACGTAATCAACTTTCTCAACACTGATGGAATTACAACTGATAACCCAACAAAAGATGGACAACAGGATCACGTAAACGATATAAATCAATCAGGAGTAAAAGATGCTATGCGGATTATAAAAGCCACAGTAAACGAATACGATGATCGTTTTATTGTGGGAGAAATAGGCAGCGATAAAATAGAGGTTTTAAGACAATACCAAGCTCAGGATTTATTAGATGTTGTTTTTAATTTCAATTTTGGGAGTATCGCATCATTTTCGGCACAACGCATTTTTGATGAATTGCAAAGTATGGAAGAAAACATGAGCAATTACCCGACTTTGTTTTTCGGTAGTCACGATATGCCACGAATGATAGATCGGCTGGCAGATGGTGACCAAGACAGAGCTACAGCATTGGCAGCCTTAATGCTTACCGCAAAAGGAGTACCCTTTATTTATTATGGTGAAGAAATTGGAATGCACAATATTATTGCTCAGAATTTCGATGAAATGGTCGATATACAGGGGCGAACACAATACAGACTGGCTCTAGAGGAGGGTAAGAGCCTTGATGAAGCTCTTCGCTTTGGAAACGAGCATAATCGAGATAAGTCACGTAGCCCTATGCATTGGAACGGAGATGCTTTTGCCGGATTTTCTAACGAAAAAACATGGATTAAAATTAACCCTGATTATAAAAGCTTAAATGTTGAGGCTCTAACTTCTCAAAAAGGTTCTATTCTTAATATCTATAAAGCATTAATAGCCTTGCGAAACAGTAAAAAAGTACTGCAATATGGCGAATACGAAAATCTGGAATATGAAGACAATCAAATTTCGTTTACCAGATCTTTCGAAGGCGATAAAATCACTGTTGTAATAAACTTCGGGATAGAAAAAGAAATAACACTACCCAAAGGAACTTCGGTACTAATGGGAAGTAAACACCTCAAACCAAATAGTTTTATTGTTTACAGAAAACTCAAAGATTGAGATTCTAAAACCTGAGAAAACATGTTGTAGAGCACGTGTATACTCTTTTGATAATATAGTACACCTTATGGCTTGTCGTTCACGATAGCTTTGTTTCGAGATAACAAAATAAACTAACCATATAAAGAATAAAAGAAATGGATATCGCAAAAAGATTCGCTCAAAACCCATTATTAAAACCTGCAGACCTTGAAGCAGGAATTAACGGAATGGAAATAACCTGTCTACTAAATCCGGGAGTTTTTAAATTCAATGGTAAAACATGGTTATTGCTTCGTGTGGCAGAACGCCCTACACAGAAAGATGATGTTATCAGTTTTCCAGTATATAATAAAGAAGGCAAAATAGAAGTTGTTTCATTCGGTAAAGACGATCCTAAATTAGACGCTTCTGATCCTCGTGTTATTAAATATGATGGAAAGAATTATCTAACCACCATGTCTTACTTACGTTTAGTGTCAAGCGAAGATGGTATTAACTTTAAGGAAGAAGCAGAGTATCCTCCTATTTTCGGAGAAGGAGATCTTGAAGCTTTCGGTATCGAAGATTGTCGTGTAGCAACTACCGAAGATGGATTCTTTTTGACATTCACAGAAGTTTCTTCCGTAGCAGTAGGTGTAGGACTGATACACACCAAAGACTGGAAAAACTATACCCGTCATGGAATGATTTTCCCTCCACACAATAAAGACTGTGCATTATTCGAAGAAAAAATAGGAGATAAATATTTCACGCTACACCGTCCAAGCAGTCCCGAGCTAGGAGGTAATTATATTTGGATATCATCATCGCCTGACCGTTTACATTGGGGTGGTCACAAATGTATTGCCACCACTCGCGAAGGAATGTGGGATTGTGCTCGCGTAGGTGCAGGAGCTGCCCCAATCAGAACCGAAGAAGGTTGGCTGGAAATTTATCACGGTGCCGATTACAATCACCGTTATTGCTTAGGTGCTCTTTTATTGGATTTGAACGATCCTTCAAAAGTACTAGCACGTAGCAAAGAACCTATTATGGAGCCTATTGCTGAATACGAACAAACTGGATTCTTTGGTAATGTAGTATTTACAAACGGTCATGTAGTAGAAGGTGATACTATCAAGATGTATTACGGAGCTAGTGATGAGGTAATATGTGGTGCTGAATTTTCAATCGCTGAGATCTTAAAATCATTGAAACAAGCATAATGAATAAATTAAAATCAGAATATTTGTTTTTCAAACAGCAGGAACCTAATATGCGTACCCTGCTGATGACAAACATGCTCTATGCTCTAGTACTACCTGTGGTAGAGATATTTATAGGAGCTTATATTATGCGTAATACAAGCGATCCTATATCTGTAGCTTTCTATCAACTGTTTATGTATGTGGGCATTGTAGCAACTTCTTGCCTCAACGGTTATTTGTTACGGATTGTTAATGTAAAAGTCTTGTATGCAGCAGGTATACTGGTAAGTGGTCTGTCTATGTATGCCATGATGACAATAAAGTCTTTAGGCTTTATGGAATTGGGTATTGCAGGCTTTTCGATGGGTGCGGCTGCCGGATTTTTCTGGACAAACAGATACTTACTAACATTGAATAATACGACAGACGAAAACCGAAATTATTTCTTTGGTTTAGAATCTTTCTTCTTTTCAATAGCTTCTATAACTGTGCCGTTGGTTATTGGTGCATTCCTTAGTCAGATAGACGGAGTAACTATTTTAGGTATAAGTTTTGATGTAAATCTGGCATATCAGGTAGTAACAATAGGTGTAATTGCACTTACAGTTCTAGCTACAATTGTATTGTGGAGAGGTAAATTCGTAAATCCCATTGAACGAGACTTCATCTATTTTCGTTTTACTGTATTATGGAGGAAGATGTTAGTGTTATCGTCTCTTAAAGGAATGGTGCAGGGTTTCTTGGTTACAGCTCCTGCAATCCTTATAATGAAACTTGTTGGCGACGAAGGTGCACTTGGGCTTATACAAGGTGTAAGTGGTGCTTTAACCGCAGTTCTGGTATATATACTCGGACGTATTGCTAAACCCGAAGACCGTATCAAAATCTTTACAGGAGGACTACTTATATTTTTTATAGGTACACTTTTTAATGGTGTTCTCTTCTCGGCAGTAGGTGTGATTGTTTTTGTGTTATGTAAGGTAATTTTCCAACCGTTATTCGACTTGGCATATTTCCCTATTATGATGAAAACAATTGATACCGTATCTAAAATTGAAGGTAGAAATAAGTATGCTTACATCCTTAGTCACGAGTTTGGCTTGTTTTTAGGAAGAGCATCAGGATTACTATTATTTATTTTCCTTGCATATGGCGTGTCGCAAGATTTTGCCCTTAAGTATGCACTTATAGTAGTAGCGGCATTACAACTTATCTCTTATCCTTTAGCTAAGAATATTATTAAGCAAACTAATATGATTGATGAAAATGAAAAAAACTAAGTATCTATTAGGTCTATTTGTTTTGGCTTCGTTTGTATCGTGTTCGAATACTAAAAGCGAATCGTTTGGAACGAAAGTCGCACAAGTATCTATTGCACGTGTAGACTCTATGCCGAATATGCCTAGTCCATACAAGATTCTTGATTGGGAAGCTAAATCGAAATCTTTCGACCGCTTCACTTTTGATTGGAATAATAAAAGCGAAGTAGGTAACCTCATCTGGTTAGATGATAGCAGACGCAATGTAGATCAAACTACATTCGGTTTATATACTGCATTGAAAGATGTCCGTCAAGGAAAAGATGCTAATAATGGAGAATTTCACGAAAGCTTAAACTCTTTGGCTGCTCTTTTAGGTGCAGGACTTGTAGGAATAGACAAAACAAATCAAGATGGTTATAACTATGTGAAGATGATTCAAAATTATTTCAACACCGAAAATGGTTGGAATATTGTGATGAACAACACAACTCCTAGCGTGGGCATGTTAGGCGGTGGATATGGCAGAGATTGGTGGTACGATGTATTCCCGAATGCTTTATTTTATGCTGTTTCCGATGTATTCCCGAATGTCGAAGGGGCAGAACAAATTCAGCGTACGGTTGCCGAACAGTTCGTAAAAGCAGACTCTATATTGAATGGTAATTACGACTATTCGTACTTCGACTATGCACAGATGAAAGGTATGGTAAACCATATTCCTTTGCAACAAGATGCGGCAGGGGGACATGCTTATGTATTACTTTGTGCATATCACAAATTTGGCGATCCTCGTTATTTGAAGCATGCTAAAAGTGCTGTTGAAGCATTAGTAAACCAAAAAGAAAGCCGTTTCTACGAAATATTATTACCTCTCGGTGCTTATACCGCGGCTTATCTGAACGCAACGGAAGGAACAAACTATGATGTTAAGAAATTACTTGACTGGACATTCGATGGTTGTAAAAACCCTGATGGACGTTATGGATGGGGTATTATTGTTGGCAAATGGGGCGATTACGAAGTAAATGGTCTGCAAGGTAGTATTACTGATGGTGGAGGTTATGCTTTCGGGATGAATAGTATCAAACCGGCTTGGCCTTTCGTACCAATGGTTAAATACCAACCTCAATATGCAAAAGCAATTGGTAAATGGATGCTGAATAATGTAAATGCAAGCCGTTTGTTCTTCCCTCAGGATATTGACGATAAACACCAATGGGCTCCAGAACTTAAGAATCTGACTGATAACAATATTTCGTACGAAGGATTACGTAAAGCCGACGATTATGGTAAAGCTTCTTTAAAAGGAGTAGAGCCTGTGGCAATTGGCGATGGGCCTAAATGGGCAAAAGGCAATCCAACAGAAAGTATGTTCAGCGTTTACAGTTCTTCTCCTATGGGTATTTTCGGAGCAATGGTGAGAAAAACCAATGTGGAAGGAATTCTTCAATTGAATTGTAATGTAACGGATTTTTATGCTGAACGTCAGTTCCCTACTTATCTGTATTACAATCCTCATAACGAAGAGAAATCGGTAAGCTTCGAGACTAAACAACCTGTTGACCTATTTGATATTGTTGCAAAAGAGTATGTTTCTAAGAATATTTCATCAGCATCCAATTTCAAAATTGGAGCAAATGATGCTCGTGTTTTAGTCGTTCTACCTGCAGGAACAAAACTTGCAGTTGAGAATGGTAAAATAATAGCAGATGGAAAATATACTATCTCATACCAATAAGGTTACCAGCCTTTTTATTTACATAGTATGAAAACAAATATTTTATGATATACCTAAATTAAATAAGCCATGTTAAAGAAAACATTATTCATAATGTTTCTATCGCTGACCAGCATTACTTTATTGGCACAGCAGATAAAAACAATATCCGGAGTTGTTACAGATGCAACTACTGGAGAAACCCTCATAGGGGTTGCAATTATTGAACCCGGAACCTCTAATGGAACAGCTAGTGACTTGGATGGTAACTATACTCTGGATGTGAAAGGAGATCGTATCTCGTTCTCTTATGTTGGCTATAAATCTGAGACCCTAGCAGTTCAAAACACAAGCACTCTTAATGTAAAGCTTGTGTCGAACTCAGAATTGGATGAAGTAATTGTAGTTGGTTATACCTCACAGAAGAAACGTGAGGTATTAGGTGCTTTGACAAACGTGAAGTCAAAAGAACTTACTCAATTGCCTGTTTCTAATACAACCGAGGCTCTACAAGGTCGTGTTGCAGGGGTACAGGTAACTAATGCAAGTGGAGCACCCGGTGCAGGAGCAACTATACGTATCAGAGGGGTAGGATCTATCAATTCATCTAATGATCCTCTTTATATTATTGACGGAATTCCTGCCAGTAATGGTTTGAACTCAGTAATACCTACTGATATTGAAAATATATCTGTATTAAAAGATGCATCAGCATCGGCTATATACGGATCTCGTGCTAATAATGGTGTTGTATTGATTACTACTAAAAAAGGAAAACAAGGGAAAGCCAAAGTTTCGTATAATGGACAGTTTGGTGCACAAATCCATGGCAGTTTAACTGAAATGGCTAATACATCTCAATATATCAACATCTACAATGCTGCCGCTAAAAATGATGGAAGAGAGCTTCTTGAAGGAAAATGGATGAAAGATTTCGCAAATGTAGATCACATGAAAGAAATTTTCCAAACAGGACTTATGACCATTCATGACGTGTCAGTAAGCGGAGGAAAAGACAAGTTTAATTATTTAGCTTCTGGTAGTTACTATAATCAAGAAGGTATTATTAAGAATAGTAAGTTCGAGAAATTTACAGGAAGTACCAATCTTAATTATCAGGCTACTAAATGGCTGAAAATAGGATTGTCGGCAAATGCTGGAAAATCTACAACCGATATAGTTCCAAGTTCGGGTGACGGATATGGAAATGACGAAGGTGGTAGTGTGGTTAGATATGCTTATATGCGTAATCCGGCAATACCTGTATATGATCAGAATGGCAAATTTGTGGACAAGCCAAGTGAATATTTTGGACATGCTATGTATGATACTTTCTTTGGTGAAGGTTACAATCCTTTAGGAGTAGCCGAAATGGCAGATCGTAAACGTGATGAAACTACAGTATTGAGTAAAATCAATGTAGAAGTTAAGTTACCATATAACTCGATCTGGAATACCAATTTTGGTATAGACTACAAAAAAAGTGAGTTGAATGCTTACAATCAAACATGGGGTACAAATGATCGTATAAATAACCCAAGTAGCAGATCTTTTGCCAGCAATGAAGATTTGGGTTGGACTCTAAACTCGGTATTAAGCAGCTCACATACATTCAACGATTCGCATCGTCTTACTGCAATGGTTGGTACTGAGGCTATCCGCTATAACGGAACAAATAAAAATGCAGGTTCTTCTATAAATGGAGACACACAATATAGTGCCGATTGGGCATCATCATTGCTTTCGTTCTTTGGAAAAGTAGATTATAACTACAATTATAAATATTACTTGTCTGCATTGATACGTCAAGATGGATCTTCTCGTTTTGCAGAAGGAAACAGATGGGGTACATTCTATGCTTTATCAGCAGGATGGGATGTAAATGAAGAGGAATTTTTCAAACCTCTTACGCCCGTTGTTAATTTGCTTAAACTAAGAGCAGGATGGGGTGCAGTAGGTAACCAAGATGTTGCACTCTATGCCTATACTGATAAATATATGCCTTATGCTAACTATCCTATTGGAGGAGGAGATCCCTCTTTAGGATATGTTCAAACTCAATTAGGTAATACCGATTTGAAATGGGAGACTAGTAACCAGTTAAATCTTGGTTTGGATATGGCTTTCTTGAATGGAGAATATGGTTTTAGTGCCGATTATTACCATAAAGTAACTAAAGACCTCCTTCTTCAAGCACCACTTCCTCCTTCAATCGGAAATGCAGCACCATATTGGGTGAATAGCGGAGAGGTACTTAACGAAGGTGTCGACTTGGAAGTATATATGAGAAAACAATATAAAAATGCTGGATTCTCTATTGCTTTAAATTGGGGATATTTGAAAAATAAGATGCTGAAACTAGATGCGCCTATTCAAGGAGGACGTGTTGATACTGGTATCTATGCAAAACTTATCGAAGAAGGCTATTCTCTAGGTTCGTACTATTTATATGAGATGGATGGAATCTTCCAAAATGAATCGGAGATTGTAAGATCTGCTTATCAAGGTGCGAATGTTCAACCTGGAGACGTTAAGTACAAAGACTTGAATGGTGATGGTGTAATTGATGAAAAAGACAGAAAGCATATGGGTAGTTCTATTCCAACTCAAACACTGGGATTAAACCTACAAGGAAACTTGAATAATTGGGATATATCGGTATTTTTTCAAGGTGCTTTCGGAAATGAAATATACCGTCAAATCGGTCATGAAACCGACGGATTTTATCGCGGATTTAATGTGTCTAAAGATTATTATGACAATTATTGGAGAGGTGAAGGTACATCTAATACACACCCAAGAGCTTCATGGAATGCAAAATCGAATAACGTAATGGTTTCCTCTCGCTTTTTAGAGGACGCATCATACCTTCGATTAAAGAATGTACAAATAGGCTATACTTTTCCTACTAAAGGAAAACTTATTAGTAATCTGAGAGTATTTGGAAGTGCTACGAACCTATTCACGTTCACTAAATACAATGGACTTGATCCCGAAATGACTGTAAGTGCTAACTCTTCAGGAGAAGGAGATAGAGGAAATGGTATCGATTGGGGTACTTATCCCGTAGCTAAGACTTTTACTTTGGGTGTAAATATGACTTTTTAAGGTCACAAACCTATTCATTACTTAAAAATAATTAGACATGAAAAAATATCTATTTATATTAGCATTAGCGGGAAGTTTTCTTTTCACATCGTGTGAAAGCTTCTTGGATGAGCCTCTGAAAGGGGAGCATTCTTCCGATAATATATTCAATACTCCAGCCGAAGCCGACCTTGTACTAACAGGTGTTTATAATAATTTGAGTTTCACCACTTCTTCAAATATGATATGGGTATTTGGTGATATTGCTTCGGATGATGCTGTAAAAGGTGGAAACCCCGGAGATCAGGCAGACATGACTTCTATTGATAACTTCGAAGTTAAATCGTCCAATGGAGTTTTATATACTTATTGGAAATTTACTTACGAAGGTATAAGCCGTGCCAACAATGTTATTACAGGAGTTTACAACTCAGGTATTGACGATGCTACAAAACAACAAATGATAGCAGAGGCTAAATTTATCAGAGCATATCATTATTTCAATTTGGTAAATATTTGGGGAAAAGTTCCTTTGAGATTGGTACCATCTTCACCATCTAACGTAAATTTAGGATTGAGCGAAGTGGCTGATATATACGCTCAGATTGAGAAAGATCTAAAAGAAGCTGCTGCTGTTTTACCTGCAAGTTATGACGCGGCAAATGCAGGAAGAGTTACAAAAGGAGCCGCATTTGGCTTATTAGCTAAAGCTCAACTCTATCAACAAAAATGGGACGAAAGTATTTCAACCATTGTGAATAATATTGAGCCTTTGGGTTATGATTTAGAGCCTAACTATGCTACATTGTTTAAACTGGGAGCAGAGAATAGTAAAGAAGTAGTATTTGCGGTTCGTCATATGAGTAACAAAAATCCAGGAGTAGGAAACTCGTTGAACCAATGGTTTGCTCCTTTAATTGAAAACGGTTATTATACAAATGCGCCTACTGCCAGCTATGTGGCTTCTTTCGACGAAACGACAATTGATGGAAAAACAGATCCTCGTTTAGATATTTCTATTGGTCGCGATGGTCACAATTGGGTAAACGGTGAGCCTTTCGATCCGACTTGGAGTACAACTGGTTATTTGATAAGAAAACACAATCAACCTGCATCTGAAGTTGCATGGGGAACAAAAGGTGATGGCGGACTTCCTTATATCTATATGCGTTATGCTGATATTTTATTGATGAAAGCCGAAGCATATACCGAAAAAGGTAATCTTTCGGAAGGTGTTGCTGCTTTAGATAAAGTAAGAGCAAGAGCCGGATTAGATAAAGTAAAAGCTGTAAGTCAATCTCAAATGAGATCAGCTATTTATACGGAACGTCGTAGAGAATTAGGGTTTGAATTTCATCGATTCTTCGACTTGATGAGATGGGGTCAAGAAGTTGCAAGTGCAGCTCTAGGACCTAATTTCAAATGGGAGTCTCCACGCTATTACTTCCCTCTTCCTCAAGCAGAAGTAGATTCTAATCATGGTATTAAATAACTTTAAAGAAACAGGTTATGAAACAGAATAAATTATATAAAATGGGTGTATGGGCAGTATCACTGCTGCTTATACTTCCCTTATTGGCCGGATGTAGCAGCGATGATAAAGAGGTGTTTATACCGGGAGACCCAACAGCATTAAAAGCTGAACTTGCAGATGCTTTCAACCTTTGGGAAACAGCAACTACTACGGAGTTTGAGCAATCGAGTTTAGACGAATTTGAAGCTAAGTTAAACCTTATTCAAAGTGTTTTAGAACAAGGTTCATTGTCAAGTCAGGATATAAAGAATATGACTATCCATCTTGAAGAAGCTAGAAATAAGTTTCTACGTTCGAGACTCATTGGTATTCCTGTTGAGGCGCTTATTGCAGGCTGGGGATTTGATGAAGGAGAAGGTTCATCTTTAGTGAGTGATGGTATTAAAAAACTTACGGCTAATTTAACTGCTGGTCCATCTCAAATATTTCCAATAACATCATTACCTGAGTTTGTAGAGGGAGTGAAAGGTAAAGCTATTCACTTTAAAAATGGTTCGCATCTTGAAATTCCTAATTATGCTCCTGCTGATTTCTTAGGACAACAATTGAGTATTGCTGTTTGGCTAAAGCCTGATGTAACAAAAGGTGGAAACTATGTAGCTTCTTTAAACTATTGGAATAACTGGAAATTCCAGATACAAGAACAAGGTAAAGCGTTCTTCACAGTTCAATCAACTCTAGGGTTTACAGATGCTGACAATGAATACGATCAATCGGTGGCTCCAGGTAAATGGGCACATGTAGTAGTTTCATTAGATCTTAGCAATCAGAAATTATCTTTCTATGTAAATGGACGATTGACCAAAGAGTGGACAAATACTACTAAACCTAATTTGGGAGGGGCACACATGCCGGCTTACATTTCGTCACTTAACAAACAATTGCCTCTGATGATAGGTGCTGCTACTACTTACGAAGAAGCATTGGCATCATGGGACTGGTCTGGATGGGATACTCCAACATCTTGGGATCATTTCGAAGGAGCAATGGACGAAATTAAGTTCTACAATATTGCTCTGGTTGAAGGTCAAGTAAAAGCTCTTTATAATGAAGAGATAGCACCTGTGGAATAAAGAATAAACAAATTGAAGTTTCTCACTTAAATATTAGAAAGCCACCTTTTTTCAAGGTGGCTTTCTTTATTTTCATAGATGGATGATGCTTAGATGTTGAATGGTATTTCTATCAAAATGTAACTGCATTGTGGAGAATTTTTAATTTTGTTTACAATAACGCCGAAGATATTATAATCATTTATTACTAGATTTGTTAATCTGTTTGAAGGGCGTATTTCCCTTATCTAAAAACAGGCTTGAACTTTAAAATACATCATATATGAATACCGATTTTACTGATATTACGAATGGAGTTCATCGGGTTGTAGAAACATGGGAACCAATACTTACAGGTTTACCTATTGACACAATTGGTGGATGTAAAAATAAACAGAGCCGCACAATTAAACAAATACTAGGTCATTTGGTCGATTCTGCATCCAACAATCATCAACGAATAGTAAGATTACAATATAATAAATACTTAGAGTTTCCCGATTATCGTCAGGATAATGACTTATGGATTGTAGTTCAGGACTATCAGCATACAGATTGGATTAATCTAGTGCAATTGTGGAAGTTTTATAACCTTCACATTATCCAGATTATAAAAACAGTAGACCATACGAAATTAAAAAACTATTGGAACGATTTCGAAGGGAATAAAGTAACCCTGCACAATATGATAGAAGGCTATCTAAGCCATTTGAATTTACACATAAACGAAATAGACCAACTAATCAAGAATTCACCTGATGAAGCATAAATGCACTTTATTACTCTTTATTATCCTAATTTCAGTCTTTACTCTTAAAGCCCAAAATCCGTGGATAATATCGGCGAATCAATCAGAGTTTAGTAACTATTATGGGGTTACGGTTGCCAATGGTATGATTGGTATTATATCTTCTCCCGAACCTCTTAAGGTAAAAGAAGTGGTTCTTGCAGGAGTATATGATATATACAATAGAGGGAGGGTGAGTAATTTTTTGCCTAATTATAATCTTTTAAATCTGAATCTATCCATAAATGGAGATTATCTCCATAGCGGAAACGTCTCTAATTTCAGACAAGAACTGAATATGAAAGAAGGGAGTTTCTCCGGATCATTCGATTATAAAAATATAGCTACGGTAACCTATTCTTATTATGCTTTGAGAAATTTACCTCATTGCGTTCTTCTTGATGTAAATATAAAAGCTAAGTCTGGCATAAAGATAGATGCAGAGAATGTATTAGAGACTCCATCTTCACTTAGAGATCAGCAGAACTATTATCACGAAATAGACAGACCTCACCTATATATTCCTTTGCTCACTTCTATTGCAGACAGTCCATCTAAGAATATTAAAGTTGCTGTTTCTAACACTTTCCTTTTCGAAGAAGCTCCTTTGTCTGAGCCTAAAATATATCATAAAGTAGAAGATAGTAACAAGCATAGTGCAAAGTTTGCTAAAGAAATAAAAACAGGGGAACAATACTCTTTTTCGGTAGTTGGAACACTGCTTTCATCTGTGCAGACTCCCGATCCTTTTAATCAAGCAGAACGTATGACCATATACGCAAAACTCGAAGGAAAGGAGCGCTTGCTAAACCGACATCAAAAGGCATGGGATAAATTATGGGAAGGTGATATTCAAATAGATGGAGATCCGCAAGCACAACAAGATATAAGGAGCATGCTTTATCATCTTTATTCTTTTACTCGTGAGAATACCGACCTTTCGCCATCACCTATGGGGTTGAGTGGATTAGGATACAATGGGCATGTCTTTTGGGATACTGAAATATTTATGTATCCTCCTCTCTTACTATTACATCCTAAAATAGCAAAGAGTATGATAGAATATCGCTACCGAAGACTTGATGCGGCCAGACAACAAGCTGCTATCTATGGCTATGCGGGTGCTATGTTTCCTTGGGAAAGTGCAGCGAGTGGAGCGGAGGAGTGTCCCGTTTGGGCATTGTCGGGAACTTTCGAGCATCATATAACAGCCGATGTTGGTATTGCAGCTTGGCAGTATTATTTGGTTACTCAGGATATAGAATGGTTAAAAGAAAAAGGATGGCCAATATTAAAAGCTACTGCCGAGTTTTGGGCAAGTAGAGTAGAACTAAACAATAAAGGACAATATGAAATTAAGAATGTAGTTGCGGCAGATGAATGGGCAGAGAATGTAGATAACAATGCTTATACAAATGGAGCTGCAATTAAGAATTTACAATATGCAACAGAATGTGCTGCAGTACTTGGAGTTGCGGCACCAAAAGAATGGAGTAAGATAGCAGATAATATTCCGATCTTTACTATGGAAAATGGCATTACACGCGAACATGATACATATACAGATCAGAAGATAAAACAAGCAGATGTAAATTTATTAGCGTATCCGCTTGGTATTGTAACGGACCAGAATCAGATAATAAAAGATTTAAAATTCTATGAAACAAAAGTTCCAGATAGAGATACTCCTGCTATGACACAAGCAATATTTGCCTTACTTTATAGCAGAGCTGGAGACGGAGCCACAGCTTACCATTGGTTTAAAGATGCATATTTACCCAATTTAAATCCTCCATTCAGAGTAATGGCAGAATATAAAGGAGGTACTAATCCTTACTTTGCAACCGGTGCTGGAGGTCTACTGCAAGCTGTAATGATGGGTTTTGGAGGTCTGGACATTAATCCTCAGGGAGGAATAAGACAATTAAGAACTGCAATGCCTCCTCATTGGAAGAAAGTAACTATTACTGGGGTAGGGCTAGATAAAAAGACCTATATTCAGGTGAATGACAAGAAATGATTTCTCTTACATGATATTGCAAAAAGAGCTGTGTTCTACAGCTCTTTTTGCGTTGGAAGAACATTAGCCTAATCTCTAAAGAGGCATTGTGAAGCTATAATGAGATTTCTTCATACCCTGACGTTCATAAAACAGATGTGCTCTTATCCGTCTTACATTTGTGCAGAGTTCTAGCTGTAAACAATTACTCTCTCTGGTAATCTCTTTAGCTGCCTGAAAAAGCAAATCACCAATTTTTAATCCACGAGAAGGTTCGTGAATAATCAATTCTACTATCTCTGCTATTTTTCCTGCATGATGAAGATGTTCCTTTATTTGCAAGGACAAAAATCCTGTAACCAATTCATTCTTCTGAGCTACTATAAGGTGAAAATTACTATTAGAGATTTGCCTTTTATAAATCTGAGTAAAAGCCTCTTTGTCTAACTTGGTATCTTCTAATTCACAAACTAAATCGTAAATAGAATCTAAATCTGTTTGCTCAGCCTTTCTTATTATAGTATTCTCCATCATTATATTCTAAACTATTGAATTTCTATTTCTACTGTATTGTTATTTAATCTAATAACATCCTTTGGGTTTATCTTTAGGGTCTGAAATTGAGCTCCCGTTCCTCCATAAATGTAATCAAAAGCCAAAAGCCTTTTATCAAATAAGCAAGGTAATTTGTGTCCAATTAATGGTATAGTACCTACTTCATATCCTGTTATTTTAAGTATATCTGATTTTTCGACTAATTTCATTTTTGAAAAGCCTAAATCTTGTGCGAGCTTTTTAAAATCAAGACGATTATATTGATTACTGACAATTAAAGCATAAAACCCTTTCTCCGTTTTTACAATAAAAACGGGAGCGGCATTGCTATAGTCAAAGTATCTGCTGGCATCTTCCGTTTTCAAAATAGGCTGATTATGTTGAATTATCTCATAATCGCACTTCAATGCTGTTAGTAATTCTGATAACTCAAATAAAGTCAGCATATTTTTTCACGTTTATTTTATACAATCACAAAAGAGAATGTAATTTATTAAATGAATTTATATTTCGGTCATAAATCCATTCAGTTCAGATATTTTTTATAAGTTTGTAGTCATCACTGTTGGGGGTGTTCTTTCGTAGAAAGAGCTGAGATTAGACCCTTGAACCTGATATGTTGTAATTGACATCGTAGGGAAACGGTTGACTTTTTGAATAATCATCACATCGATATATTATTTATAAAGCCGTTTCGTATTGCACGAAGCGGCTTTTTTTTATTTAGATTCTAAAAGGTATGATAAATATCCAAAACTTAGTAAGAGATTTGAATCTGGTCAGAGAAAAATCTCCCCTCATCCATAACATAACCAATTATGTAGTGATGAATAACACGGCAAATGCTCTTTTGTCCATTGGTGCATCACCTGTTATGGCACATGCAGTGGATGAAGTTTCCGAAATGGTAAATATTGCATCTGCCCTCGTGATTAACATCGGTACTTTAGATACCGACTGGGTTAAAGCTATGCTTATTGCAGGAAAAGCAGCACAAGCGAAGGAAACACCTATCATCTTCGATCCTGTTGGAGCAGGAGCAACTTCGTATCGAACCCAAGTATGCCAGCAAATACTAGAGGAGTGCAAACCATCAATAATCAGAGGAAATGCTTCTGAGATTATGTCTTTGGTAAACAGCAATATTAAGACTAAAGGAGTAGACAGCACAAGTTCATCCGATTCGGCACTTGATTCTGCTAAAACTTTAGCTAAGGATACAGGTGCAGTAGTTGTTATAAGTGGGCAAACCGATTATATTACCAATGGACAAATAACAGAAATGGTGTCAAATGGTAATACGCTGATGTCTTGGGTGACAGGCATGGGATGCACCGCTACTACTATTGTAGCAGCATTTGCTGCTGTTAACCCTAATATGTTAGAAGCGGCAACTCATGGAATGGCTGTAATGGGTATTTCTGGAGAATTGGCGGCTGCGAAATCGCAAGGTAATGGGAGTATGCAGGTTCATTTTCTGGATGAATTATTTAATCTGAATGAAAACACACTCCGAAATAAATTGAAATTGTAATGAAATCATTTGACTTAACTCTTTATCTGGTTACCGACAGATCGCTTTCTCTAGGGTGGACATTAGAATATGTTGTAAGCGAAGCTGCAAAAGGAGGAGTGACTATGGTGCAACTTCGTGAAAAGGATTGTTCTACTCTTGAATTTTATCAACAAGCAATTCTTCTGAAAGAATGTTTACGACCTTATAATATCCCATTGATTATCAATGACCGTTTAGATATTGCTCTGGCTTGTGATGCTGAGGGTTTACATATCGGACAAAGTGATATGCCTTATGCAATTGCTCGAAAACTGTTGGGTAAGGATAAGATTATCGGTTTGTCGGTAGAATGTCTGCAAAATGCCATTGATGCAAACGAATTGGATGTTGACTATATCGGCATATCGCCTGTGTTTGGAACTTCCACCAAAACCGATACAGCTCCTGCTCTGGGATTAAGTGGTATACGGGAGATTCAGAAAATAAGTAAACATCCTATTGTGGGCATCGGAGGAATTAATCAAACCAATGCTGCCGATATAATTGAGGCAGGTGCTGATGGTATCTCGGTAGTATCGGCAATAATGTCGGCAGTGAATCCGAAAGAATCGGCTTTACAACTTAGAAGTATAATTCAGAAGACAAAAATTAGCATATGAAATGGAGTGAAGAAGCATGGCAGGCGATTGAACCAGTCTACAAAAAGATACAAGAATTGTCATTTATAAAAGAATTGATGAATGGCACACTCGATAATAAAAAGTTTATATTCTACATTCAGCAGGATGCTATTTATTTGGCGGACTACGGCAGAGTGTTGATCGCTATTGCTTCGAAATTGAGTAATCCCAGACATATCGAAGCTTTTATTCATTTTGCAGGAGAAAGTGTTGCTGTTGAGAAGATATTACACGAATCGTTTGTACACGAATTGGATAAAAAAGAGAAGATAGAAGCCTCGCCAAGTTGCCTGCTATATACTTCTTTTTTGATGAAGCAATTAGCTAATGCCCCAATAGAGGTGTCTTTGGCAGCCGTTTTGCCTTGCTTTTGGATATACAAAGAGGTGGGCGATTATATATTGGCAAATCAGACTAAAGGTGAAAATCCATACCAAAGTTGGATAAATACTTATGGAGGAGATGATTTTGCCGAGTCGGTAGAGACCGCAATCTTCATCTGTAACGAGGTGGCAGATACTTGTACACAAGCCCAACGTAAGGCAATGACAGATGCATTTGTTATGTGTTCTAAATTGGAGTGGATGTTCTGGGACAGTGCCTATAAACAGGAACAGTGGCAAATATAAAGTCTCATACCGTTGTATTTGATTAGTAAATAAAAATAGAGAAAACAGATAATGAAAAAACGATATAAACGGGCACTAACCATTGCAGGTAGTGACCCAAGTGGAGGAGCTGGCATTCAAGCCGACTTGAAAACGTTTTCGGCATGTGGATGTTATGGCATGACGGTCATTACAGCGGTGGTAGATGAAAATACAATTGGCGTGACTGATGTGCATCCTATTCCTGTTCCTTTTGTTTCAGGGCAAATAAAATCGGTATTGGATGATATTGGAGCAGATGCTATTAAAATAGGTATGCTTCATTCTTCGGAATTGATTCGAGCTGTGAAAGAAACACTTCTGAAATATAATATAAGTAACATCGTTTTAGACCCTGTAATGGTGGCTACTTCAGGTGATAAACTATTGCAGGATGAGGCTATCGAAACACTTAAAAATGAATTGATACCCTATGTTCGTGTTATTACACCAAATATTCCCGAAGCAGAAATTTTGATCGGACAAAAAATAACAAGCCAGTATGATTTGCCTCTGATAGTAAAAGATTTGTCTTTCAATCGGTCGGTTTCCGTACTATTGAAAGCAGGTCATCTGACAGAAGATAACCTTGTTGATGTGTTTTATAATGCTGAGACTGATGAAGTAATAGAACTCAGATCAGAACGTATTCAAACACGCAATACACATGGTACAGGTTGCACATTTTCATCTGCTGTAGCTGCATTCCTTGCTCATGGATTATCCTTGAATGATGCCGTCAGAAAAGCAAAAGAATATATGACGAAAGCAATAGCAGTGGGTGCGGAATATGAGATTGGAAAAGGACATGGTCCCGTGCATCATTTCTTCAATTTCTGGGAATAAGACTTTAGATCCGTTTGATTATTCGTTTGCAAACCCTTTTCATGAGTTAAATTGTAGAGTAATAATTCATATATTTACTTTCAAATTTTAAGGTAAAATGAAAAGTCTATTAATAATGAAAACATATAAATATTTTCTGATAGCCAACTTATTGGGCATGTATTCCTGTATTAATGCTACAAAAATACAGGAGATAAAAGCCAATAATAACTCCATTGACGTAATTGATGATGATAATGTTATATATCCAGTCCATACCCCCTATCAGAATAGTATGTATGCTAACAAGAAAATAACTTTTAAGGTTGAAGATCTTAGTAAACCAGATGGGGCTTTGGAGGAGCAAGATCTATACGATATATTTGAGAACATAATTAGGGATGATTTAAATAAATCAAAGGGGTATTCCAAGGTAAAGAATACTGATATTAATTATAATATCAAAGCTCATTATAATGGCCCTGATAAATTAGTTAATTTTGGTAATCACTCATTTTTTAGAGGAATATACAGTGCTTACGCTGATCACCGCCCCTTTGTTTTATCGCCTGATATAATATGGCTACTTATTTCTCAAGGATTTGCTAATCATGTAAATAATAACAAGGAGGAACTACGGAAGCAATTGGTTAACTTTGACAAGAAAGCTACACTTGTTGTTCATTATAATTCAGATGAGATTCCTACATGGGAAGATATGTTCGCTAGCTTCCCTACCCAAATTGCACATTTCACAGGAAATGAACTAATCAATAATTTAACCCACGACTTCACTACAACAACACCTGTTATTAAAACAGTCTCAGAAGTTACAATTATGTCTGCAACCGAATCTTTTTTCGAATATCAAACCAGCTGGTTCCTCTGTGGCATACCCGAAATAACTTTAGAGGGAACACCCGAAGATTGGGAAAAGGTCTTGAAAAAAGCAAAATACTTAAAGAAATATAAGTTAGATTGGTGGATAAATGAACTAGAGCCTATACTCGAAGAATTTATCAGCGCATCTCAAGGAAATATAAAAAAAGAATTCTGGCAAAATATATTCAAACATCACGAGGCCGAAATGTGTGGTGATCCGGAAATTGTTGATGGATGGATTGTGAAGTTTTTCCCTTATTTATCAGAAGGGAAAAGAACTGATTTGAAAACAATATCCTTAGGAGACAAATTGTCGCCCGAAGTTGTGAAAATAAATTTGCAATACAAGTTTTCGAATGGCAAGGAGGACAAAATTATTCCACTTGAAATATGGGCTGGGTTTATTGGACTTCTTCAAGATAAAAATACATTCGCATTAAAGCCTGAAATAGGTTGGATGGTACGTAAGAGTGATCCTCAGGATAAGGTTCTTAATTATTATTTTGATAATACTAGTTCTGGAGGTTTTTACTCTTTTAAAACAAAAGAAGTTCCGGATGAATTACTATTACTAAAAGAGGCTGCTGATATCGTAATTTATTTTACAAATAAAATAGATATACCGGAAGAAATGGCTAATATAAAAATTGAAAGCCTTTCGTTATACGGTGAAATATCGAATAAGGAAATAGAGCGTATATGCAAAATGTTTCCTGATACTGAACTCGAAATTAATAGTATAAAATATACTAAATCCATCAAATAGTTGGACTTAGTATGAAATTAAACATCCAAAAGATCAATATTGTTATTGATTGTGCCGATGCCGGAGTGATGGCAAATTTCTATAATAAATTACTCGGGTGGGAGTGGACTCATCCTCATGCAAACGGATGGGCGGCAGTAACCTCTCCAACAGGTGCTGTTATAGCCTTTCAGGAAGTTGAAGGATATGAACCTCCTGTGTGGCCTTGGGAAAAGGGGAAACAAGGTCAGATGTTACATCTCGATTTCTTTGTAGAAAATCTGGAGGAGGCAGTACAATATGCTGTTGAATGTGGAGCTAAAATCGCAGATGTGCAGCACTTCAAAACTTCAAGAACTATGTTTGATCCTGCCGGACATACATTTTGTTTGGATACAGATGAGCCTGAATAGAATAGCTATAAACTGGAAACTTGATTATATTTATCTTTAATAATACAGCAGTTTACCCTTTGCGAAAGGTGACAATAAAAGAGATCAAAAAAAGTGTCACTTTTATAACCTTTTTTAATTTGCTAAAAGTTAGTAATCCAATAAGTAAGATTCTATGGATCAGTATATTTTTAAGACCGAACGAATAGGTTTTTCCGTATGGCACAAGAGTGACACTGAGGCGGCAACTTCTCTGTGGAGTAACCCTGATGTAATGAAATTACTTTCTGCTACGGGAATATATACTTCCGAACAAATCGCCGAAAGATTGGCGAGAGAAATCCAAAACCAAAAATTATACGGTGTTCAGTACTGGAAGCTTTATGATCTCGAAACCTCTGAATTTATGGGGTGTTGTGGTTTGAAGCCTTATCACGACGAAACAGATATTTACGAACTCGGGTTTCAATTACTGCCTGACTTTTGGAATAAAGGCTATGCGTCGGAAGCTGCCCGATTCAGCCTTAACTATGCATTAGAAGTATTAAAGGCTCGGAATATTTTCTCAGGGCATCATCCTCAAAATGAATCTTCTCGTAAGTTATTGACAAAGCTGGGATTCAAAGCCTTTGCTACTGAGTTTTATGAACCCACAGAATTAGTTCATCCTTTATACAGCTATTATGACGTCACTCCATAATATTATTACAGAGAAGCTAAAAATTTCCGAAGCACATTCCGAAAGGTTGTTAGCACTTTCAGAAATAAAATCCTTTTCGAAAAAAGACATTCTCTTGAAGGAAGGCAAGGTCTGCACTTTTATAGGTTTTGTTGAAGAAGGCGTGTTGCGATCGTATCGGGAGAAAGAAGGGGAGGAGTTTATCAGCGATTTCTATGTGCAAGGTTCTTTTATCACTTCTTACCGAAGTTTCTTGAATGCCGAGCCAAGCGTAGGAATTATACAGTCATTGACTGATTCTAAAGTTTTGCTGTTATCCCGAGCTAATTACGATCTATTACTGAATGAGTCTACCGATTGGTATAAATGGGGTAAGTATATTGCAGATATTCTCTTTATAAAGAAATGTATCAAAGAGACATCGCTTCTGATGGATTCGGCTTTGGAAAGATACCGTTTATTACTGAAGACTTATCCACAAATAGAACAGTATGTTACACAATATCATATAGCCTCATATCTGGGAATAAAGCCCGAATCGTTGAGCCGACTGAAATCTCTTAACCTACATCAATGAAAATTAGTTAGCTTACTGCATATCTTTGTTAGTATAAACAAATAGGTCTGATAATGAAAAACTTATATTTATTACTGTTTGTTATACTTACATTAAATTGCAGTAAAGTTATGGCACAAGTAAGCGTTTCGAGAAAAGACTTATTAACTGCTCAACTACAGAAACAAGTAGTTTCGAGAGTTGAAATAAAAGAGATAACCATTCCCGCAGGAGGAAAGGCTAGCTATCATCTGCATCGTTGCCCTGTTGTGGGCTCTGTTGTCTCAGGCTCTGTTCGCTTTCAGATCGAAGGTCAATCCGAGCAAATTTTAGAAGCAGGCTCAGCGTTCTATGAACCTAAAGACCAACCTATCCTCAAATTCGATAATGCTTCGGATAGCATTCCATTGGTATTTATAGCCTATTATCTCTTAGAGGATAACGAAGATATTATAACCATCTTACCTACTAATTGATACAGCTATGCCATTTGTAAGAATCAGTTTACGTAAAGATCAATCGTTGGAAACAAAGAATGCTATTTCGGAAAGTATTCATAAATCGTTGATTTCTCAATTCCATATTCCTTTGGACGATTACTTTCAGGTGATCGAAGAATTGGAACAGTATCAGATTAAATACCCGAAGAGCTATTTGGGGATACCTCATACCGATGATATTGTCTTTATTCAGATAACGGCAGGAGCAGGCAGAACCGCCGAACAAAAAAGCCTGCTTTATGCTGAAATAGCGCAGAGGATATCATCTGCTACAACTATCAAACCGGATGATATTATAATAATACTTGTTGAGAATAACGGTAGCGAGAATTGGTCATTCGGACAGGGAAAACAATTTAGAACCCCCATATTGTAGGCAAATTTTATAGAATGAGTATCTTTGATAGGCGACTACATAAATAAAATAGTAAACAGGTCTGAGACCTCCAATATTGAAATTAGAAATGTTTCATCAAGATACTTCCCGATTATCCCGCTTAACCGCCATTCTGATATTGCTGCAATCGCGTCAGATTATCACCTCTACATTCATAGCCGATAAGTTTGGGATAAGTACCCGTACCGTTTATCGGGATATCAAAGCTTTGGAAGAAGCAGGAGTTCCTATCTTGACGGAAGAAGGCAAAGGCTATTCGCTGATGCAGGGCTATGCCATACCTCCTGTGATGTTTAGTGAGAGCGAAGCTAACGCATTGATAACGGCTGAAAAAATAGTGATTAACAACAAAGATCAATCGTTTGTAAAGAACTATACGGAGGCAATTACTAAAATAAAGGCGGTACTTAAACACAATACCAAGAGTAAAGCCGAACTATTGTCGGAGCGTATTCAAATTCGGAATAATTCGGAAGGAAAGACTACAAGCGATTATTTATCTTTACTACAGTTGGCAATTACTAATCTTCAATTAATAGATATTTCTTATACTTCGGAAAATAATGAAGCCACGGAAAGGATAATTGAGCCACTGGCTTTATATAGTACATACGAAAATTGGATACTGATAGCTCATTGCAGGTTAAGGCAAGAAAAACGAGCCTTCCGGATAGATCGAATAAAAGAGTTGAAGGTATTATCAGAGAACTTCGAACCTCATAACTTTACTTTTCAGGATTATTTCGAGGAGTGCAAAGTAAAATATCTGGCTACCCTTGACACAGGGTTGTCATAACGATGGGTTTTCTTTGCAGAGAATCATAAAAATTGAAAGAAAAATGAAAACAACAATCGAAAAATTCTTCGTTATTGGCATCTCAGTAAGAACAACCAACGAAGGAGGTCAGGCAGCAAAAGATATTCCACAGCTTTGGGAGAAATTTATCACGGAGAATATCGCGGCTAAGATACCAGGTAAGGTGAGTGATAGCGTTTACGGAATATATACCGAATACGAGGGCGACTATACTCAGCCCTACACCACGGTTTTAGGGTGTAAAGTAAGTAGTTTGGATAATATTCCTGATGGGTTTATCGGTTTGACTATCAAAGCTGACAATTATGAAAAATATACAGCTAAAGGTAAAATGTCTGATGATATTGTTTATAAGAAATGGACTGAAATCTGGCAATCGAATCTAAATAGAACATACCTTGCCGATTTCGAAGTTTATGGAGAGCGATCTGTAGATATGGACAATGCAGAAGTTGATATTTTTATATCAGTCAAATAATAACAAATATTTTAAAGAGTTTATTATGGAAAAAAAGAATGTCTATATTTATCTTTTTGACGGTTTCGCTGATTGGGAAATTGCTTTCCTAACACCAGAGCTTAAGAAAAATAAAGAAATCAATTTATTAACCGTTTCGACTGACGGTAAACCTGTAACCTCAATCGGAGGTTTAGAGATAATACCAAACGTCTCATTAAATAACATTGATACATCTAGTATCAGTATGTTAATATTACCTGGAGGTTTTCTTTGGGAAAATAGTAATCCACACGAAGTTGATATTGACCACTTGGTAGAAAAGGTCTATCTGAATAAAGTGACAATAGCTGCGATATGTGGTGCTACAGTATATTTAGCACGTAAAGGGTACTTAAATAATATTGAGCATACCAGCAATGATTTAAACTACTTGAAAGCTATTGCCCCTGAGTATAAAGGGGAAATGTATTATCAAAATCAATCAGCGGTATTTTGTAACCATATCATTACTGCCGGTGGTATTTCTCCTATCGAGTTTACACAAAAAGTTTTAGAGGGATTAGAATTTGATGGTAGTTATATTGATAAATGGTTTCAGCTTTTTAAGAATGGTATTTGGAGTGAATAAGCGTTTATCTCTTTGAGTGATTTTAGACAGACTCTATTTCAAAGAGAAAATTGAATAATCTGCAATTAAAAACCGTTAACTATGCTTCGACCTATCGATGAATTCTTTTTAGAGCATGATGAGGACACTAACAGTTGTCTTCAATTCCTGCGAGAGCATATTCTCGCTTTCGATGAGAATATAACCGAAGCATGGAAATATCAATTGCCTTTCTACTATTATAAGAAGAAGCCGTTTTGCTATTTTTGGATACACAAAAAGTTCAAACAACCCTACATCGGTATTGAAAATGGTGGACTCTTAGATCACCCTCAACTGCTCAGAGAAAATAGGGTAAAGATGAAGATCTTATTAGTTGATCCAACTAAGGATATTGATCTGGAAACGATAAACACTATTCTAAAAGATTCACGATCTTTATACTAGGGATAAAGATCGTGTGATTGACTAAATTATATTATCATCTCTTTTCTTATCTTTATCTTCGATAACCTGATAATCATAGGCTAAGTTCTGATCGTGATAAGAGATCTTAAGTCTCAATCTAATATAATATGAAAAAAATATTTATTCTTTTTACTCTCTCTATTTGGGGGATTGGTTTGATGTCTGCCGCGGACAATGAATTAGACTCTTTACTAAAAGCTTTGGATGATAAAGTAAAACAGGATAAAACCTATGTAGAGTTAAAAGAAAATAGGATAAAAGAATTAAAAAATAAGAGAACATATCAGAATATAGATAAGAATGAACTCTACTTATTAAATAAATCGTTATACGAAGAGTACAAAACTTACATATCCGATTCGGCACTCTACTATTTAAATAAGAATTTGGATATTAGCTATTCTTTAAATCAATCTGAAAAAATAAATGAGACCCATATTGAAATTGCAAGACTATGTTCTACTCTGGGCATGTATTGCGAATCTTTTAGTGCGATTGGCAAAGTCTCAAAACAGAATTTAAATAAAGAGCAAATAGCAGAATACTATTTATGTTATAAAAATATTTACGGAGGACTGGCTTTTTATACTCAGAACCAACGAAGTAAGAATGAATATTGGGGGCAATACAAAATATACGTAGACACACTGTTTCAGATATTAGAGCATAATTCTCCCGAATACTTAAAGTTAAAAGAGACTATTCTCCGGCAAGAAGGGCGTGTGGAAGAGGCTCTCGCAATAAACGATCTACGATTGAACCTTACCCAAAATGGAAAAGAAGATTATGCTCTTATTACTTTTCACCGATCACTCCTATATCAGAAGAATGGCGATATTCTGAATCAGAAAAAGTATCTATGCCGAGCAGCAATTTCTGATATTCAGTCAGCAATAAAAGATAATGCAGCCATTTCGATGTTAGCTAACATACTTTTTGAGGAAGGAAATATAAACAGAGCATACGATTATATTCGTTTCTCTTTAAGTAATGCCAATATATACAACACTCGTCTGCGTGCATCGGAAATATTGAATGTACAAACAATCATAGATCAGGCATATCATGAAAAAAGCGAACATCAGAAAGATAAGCTGAGACTTTATGTCATATATATAAGTGTCCTATTAGTCTTGTTGTTGGTGCTTATCTTCTTTATTTATAAACAAATGAAGAAAGTAGAAGCTATGAGTATTCATGTGAAGGAATCTAATGCTCAATTGAAAAATCTTAATGTTGCCCTGCAAAATATGAATGAAGAGCTTCAAAGAACCAATATGGAAGTTGTTGAAGCCAATCAGATAAAAGAGGAATATATTAGTTACTTTCTTCATCAATGTTCTGAGTATATTGATAAGATGGATGCTTACCGCAAGATGGTTAATCGTAAGATAAAAGATCGTGAGATTGATGAGTTATATAAGATTACTAAAAACAACAATCTAAAAGAGCATGAATTAAAAGAATTGTTTCGAAACTTTGATACTATGTTCTTACATCTGTTTCCTGATTTTATCGAAGAATTCAACTTATTACTTCAAGCCGAAGAACAAATTATACTCAAAAAAGGAGAGCTAAATACCGAACTACGTATTTTTGCTCTTATTAGACTCGGAATTAGTGATAGTTCGCAGATTGCAAGTTTTCTTGGATACTCAGTAAATACAATTTACAACTACCGTGCTAAGGTTAAAAACAAAACCAAATTTTACAGAAGTGATTTTGAAAATCAAGTTCGGAAGATAGGAACCTTCTCGAGGTAGACAACCCCTCCCGTTTTCTCGTTTTTTCACTTTAATAGCCTTCATTCTTGTATATAGACTCTATATGCAATCCACTTTTTTGTGTATCCTCCTATTTTATACAAATCAATATAACAGACATTTACATTACTTTTTGGATCTTGTCAATTCACTAATTACCCACTTAGACAAACATAAGAATAATATCCCTCCTATTTTTGTTATCAGTAAGAGCAGGCCTTCTCCGAAAAGTTAACAATAATCAAAAATCTACTATTCATGAAAAAGAATCTATCAAAAAGATTAAAGAAAAGCTATGTCTTCGTTTTTCTTCTGCTTCTCTTTCACGTAAGTCTTTATGCTCAAAACACAACGATGACCGTTCGAGGACGAGTTATAGATGATGCAATGAAAGAACCCTTAATAGGACTTACTGTACACGAGAAAGGAACAACAAACGGAACGCTTACAGATATTGATGGTAACTACACACTTAACACAAAATCGGGAGCTACACTGGTATTTACATTTCTAGGTTATATTCCACACGAAGTCGTTGCTAATAAAAGTCAGATAAACGTAACGATGAAAGAAGACTCCCAAATGCTAGACGATGTAGTCGTTGTAGGTTATGGGACTCAAAAGAAAGTAAACCTTACGGGATCTGTTGCAGCGATAGATGGATCTACTATTTCTTATAAATCTTCATCCGATGTATTATCAGCAATGCAAGGTGAAATGCCGGGTGTCGCTGTTTTAAGATCGGGAGGACAACCCGGAAATGAAACTTCGGGGGTACGTGTTCGCGGATTTTCGTCAGCCAATGACACCAAAGCACTAGTTTTAATAGATGGGGTTGAAGGTGATATGAATCTCTTAAATCCTAATGATATAGCTAACATATCGGTCTTAAAAGATGCTGCTGCAAGCTCAATCTATGGAGCTCGGGCTGCTGCCGGAGTAATTCTTATAACAACAAAATCGGGAGGTGAAGGTAAAGTACGTATTTCGTACAACGGATACTTTGCAGTAAATACTCCGGGACTGATGCCACAACGTTTACCATCATGGGAAGAACAGAAGTTTATTAATGAATCTCGTATAAATGCGAGCGGTGCACCCGAATGGAATGAAGAGCAATCGTCTTGGGTAGGTAATCCTAACTTTAATTACCGCCCTAATAATACAAATGGTCGCTGGGATTTCTTTCAAGCAACAAACTGGATTGCCGAAGGAACAAAAGATCATACTAGTCAGCAAAATCATGGAGTTTCGATCATGGGTGGAAATAAAGAGTTGAACTATTTGGTATCAGCCGGATATTTCTCTAAAAATGGAATATTAAAATATGGTCCAGACAAAAACGAACGCTATAACTTAAGGGTTAAACTTAACTCGGAGTTAAATAAATATATGAGCTTCGGCATAAATGCAAGTTATAACGGGCAATTTATGGAAGCAAATTCTTATAAACCCGAAAATATCTTAGAACGCCTATATAGAGTACGAGGACGTCAGCCAATTTATAATCCAGAAGAAGATATCAACTTTAAGACTAATCCTTATAATGGAGATTTGCAGGTGAATCCTATTGATTTAATGAGAAATGGAGGAAGTAACGAAGAGCGGTACGAAGCTTACATGGGAAGAGGTGAATTGCATATACATAACTTGGTAAAAGGACTTCGATTCCAATTAAGTGCTTCTCGACAATCTGGCTATTTTAATAGTAAAGTCATAAAACGTACATTAACATGGTACGATCGTTTGGGTACAACTATACGTTTCCAAGAAAACAACCCAAATTCACTAGAGAAAAAGAAGAACTACGATTATCATAACAACTTTGATGCTCTAGCCTATTACGACTTTAGTTTAGGTAAACAGAGTTTCAATATTCTGGTGGGAACTTCTTATGAAAACTACCGAAAGGATGAAGTGAAAGCCATAGCTAAAAATTTGAATTCGAATGATTTCTTTTCGTTTAATGCCTATGATTCTTCAATACCTACAAATACACAGTTGAGCGATCTTGTAGAAACTTGGAGTATGATGTCATATTTTGGCAGAATAAACTACAATTACAATAACCGATATCTGTTCGAAGCCAATGTTCGATATGATGGAAGTTCACGTTTATCGCAAGGCAATCGTTGGAAAGCTTTCCCTTCGTTCTCTGTCGGATGGCGTATCAATGAAGAAGATTGGTTTAACATAGACAAAATTGACAATCTGAAGTTTCGAGCATCGTGGGGACAATTGGGTATAGGGGGCATTGTAGGATTTTACGATTATTTACCTCTGCTCAGCGATGGCTCAATCATGGGAGACAAATACTATTATCAAGAAAGACTGGCAGCTAAAGATAAAAGTTGGGAAGTAGTATCAACAACCAATATTGGATTTGATGTTGATCTTCTATCCTCTCGTCTGAGCTTTGTTGGTGATTATTATTGGAAGACTAATAATGATATGCTTATTGAATATAACCTGCCTAACCTAGTAGGCGTGAAAGCTCCATATGGTAACATCGGGAGATTGAAAACCTGGGGATGGGAGTTTCAGGTAAATTGGAGAGATAAGATAGGTGAGGTAAAATATCAGCTGGGTTTCAATCTATCCGACAGCGAAAACGAACTCGTTAAACTCAATGGAGCTAACACAATATCAGCCGGTTCTAAGAAATTTTTGGAAGGATACCCATTAAATACCATTTGGGGATATCAGACCGATGGATTCTGGTCAAGTAGAGAAGAATACCTTGCTTATAAAAAAGCAAATCCCGGTTATGAGTCATTCAATGATGCGAATGTAAGCGGGGGCGATACCCGATATGTTGCCCAAGGAGGTTCTAATCATACTATCGGTGCCGGAGGCGGTACACCGGAAGATCCGGGAGATCTTATTTATCTCGGTAATTCTAATGGGCGCTATCTATATGGATTGAACATTGCATTACAATGGCGAAATTTCGACTTTTCGATGTTGTGGCAAGGGGTTGCAAAACGTAAGATTTTGATTGATACAGGTACGATTGCACCATTCCAATCAACAGCAAATATGCCATGGACCATACATCGTGATTACTGGACCGAAGATAATCAGGATGCATATTGGCCACGTTTATACAATGGAAATGCATTCAACTATCAACCCTCAGACAAATGGGTACAAAATGCAGCTTATATACGTCTCAAAAATGCTCAGTTTGGGTATACTGTACCCGTTAAAAAAACAGTTATTGATAAGTTGAGAGTATATATTGCCGGTGATGATATTTGGGAACACTCAGATCTGTTATCCGTTTTCGATCCGGAAGTAACTAATGATGCGAAAGCAAGTTACTACCCATTCTTCCGTAGTTGGACTGTTGGTATTAATGTTACATTCTAAATTGTAAGATAATTATGCAAAAGATATATTTATTATTAATGGTTTCTGTTCTGTTCTTTTCGTCTTGTGACTTAGATAAAGTTCCGGAAACCTCTTTAACAGACGTTGCATTCTGGAGAACTGAAACCGATGTACGTGGGGCATGTAATCGTATGTATGACGAGTTAGCAGGATTTACCTATATGTCTAACACTAGTAACAATGGAGGTAGAGTTTATCATGATACTCGTTCCGATGAATTGGTGCAAACCTCAGCAAATGGAGTTTCGGCAGGTAGTCGTACTGTACCAACTACTTCTTTAAATGATTGGACTGATCCATATACTCGTATTTTTACAGCTAATAATATATTAGAGAAAGCTCCAAATTCGAACTTAGAAGAGGCTACATTGAATAGATGGTTAGCTGAAGCTTATTTCTTTCGGGCTTATTATCATTTCTTGTTAGTAAAACTGTATGGTGATGTTCCGTTGGTTCTAAAAGCAGTGGCTGATCCTAACGATCCGGCTATTTTTACCGGTCGTACACCTCGTGAAGAAGTTATTCAGCAATGCTATAAAGATTTGGAGTTTGCAGCACAATGGTTACCAACCAGGGCTAAATTGGCCGAAAAAGATTGGGGCAGAGTTACTCGCTCGGCAGCATTGGGTATGATTGCTCGCATAGGATTGTATGAAGGTACTTTTATTAAATACCATAAGCTTGGCAATGCTTACAGCACACACCTTAAAAAGTCGATTGATGCGACAGAATTATTAATGAAAGAAGGGCACGATCTTTATCCTGATTTTCAGAAACTATTCACTTTCAGTGGTGAAGGACCTAAGAATCTAGAAAATGTTTTCGTAAAAGTATATGGTCCTAATGGAGCAGGAACAACAGTTCATGGTAATTCGAGAGAAATGGAAAACCGCGTTTCAGTAACCCGACAAATGATAGATTTGTTCCTTTATAGCGATGGATTGCCTCGAGAGAAGTCTCCTCTTAAAATCTCTCCGGAGAAAAGCTTTGATGACGCTCTGGCAAACAGAGACCCTCGTTTAAAGATGACAGTTTACAGCTTAGGCGAAGATGCTTATAAAGGAGCTTATATTCCTTTTGTTCAACAACACGGAAATGGCTATTCATTGAAGAAAGGTTTTATGTTGGATGAGTGGGTAACAGTTTATAAAGAAACTGTAGATAAAGCAATTATCCGCTATGGAGAAATACTGATTTCTTACGCTGAGGCGTTATACGAACTTAACGGATCAATAAGTAACGATCAACTCGATAAAACCGTGAATAGATTACGTACTAGAGCCGGATTTAATGTAAAACTGACCAATGATTTTGTTACAGCTAATGGCTTAAACATGATTGATGAAATTCGTCGCGAACGAACTGTTGAATTACTGGACGAAGGTTTCCGCTATGATGACATTATTCGCTGGAAAATTGCAGAGGTAGTACTTCCTACTTATATTATTGGAGCCAAGTTTGTAGATTCAGAAACAACTAAAGTGCGTAAAGATTTACAAATGAGACTAACGGATGCAAACGGAAAATTGAATGGACAACAAGCGTATAACGAAGCTGATATGTATGTTATTGAATTAGGAGGCGATCGAAGATTCGATCCTGAAAGAGATTATTTATATCCGATCCCTCTGAATGAAGTTGCTCTTTCGAAAGGAAATATTACTCAAAATCCTAATTGGTAAAAAAAAGACATATGAAAAAGATATTATTAATATTATTGGCAATAATAGCTACATGCTCATTTACAAGTTGTAGTGATGACGAATGGAGTGATGGAGACCCAGCAATGGAACACATCTATTATATCGGTTTTCAAGATTGGGGAAAACTGAAAAATGATGTTGTATTCAACATAAAGCAGGGAGAAACATTGGCTATACCAATTCAATTTCATAGTGAACGGGTTCGTTCATACAATGTGGTGACCTATTACTATGTATCAGGAGCATTAATAAGAGGAACAGATTATCAGATAGTAGATGAAGCCGGTAAGGTTTTAGAACCTGATGCAAACGGAGCATTTACGACTGATTGGCCTCAAGCAATAAAGGGGGTGAAAAATATATATGTAAAAGCTCTCAATGCCTCGGTCGGTTCATTTAATGTGCTAACATTCGACCCTAAAGATGAAATTACATATACAAATATCACAAATAGTATTACGAATGACTATGAGGTGAGATCATTTACTCAGAATTATAAAGTAACAGTCAATATCAAAAAATAAAGTAGTTTTTAAAGATTCTTTTATAGTTGAGTCAAGAAGAGGAAGGACATCATACCTAGTAAGTTTGTGTTCTGCCTCTTCTCTCTTATTTTTAATTTACAAAAAATCTCTGATGAAAAAAGTTTGTACAACATCACTCTATCGATTTACAATTGTGTTTATCTATTTATTTCTGTTTTCATTAACAATCGGTGCCCAACGAGATATAAAAACCATAAATGACGGATGGCGATTCCTAAAACAGGATGTAACCGATGCATCTCGGCTTGGTATAGACGATAAATTATGGGAAAGAGTATCGATACCCCATACTTGGAATAGTGATGCCTATACAGATAAAGCATATTACAGAGGGATTGGATGGTACAGAAAAAATATATACTTATCCGATGAATACAAGGACAAACAGTTATTTGTAAGATTCGATGCGGCTAATACTGTGGCTTCTGTATATGTAAATGGAAATATGGTGGGTGAACATCGTGGAGGCTACACTTCATTTACGTTTGACATTACCCCCTATTGTCTTATAGGTAAAGAGAATCTTATAGCTGTGAAAGTAGATAATTCGTTAACCGATGTACCTCCAGTTTCGGGAGACTTCACTTTCTTTGGAGGAATATATAGGGATGCTTGGTTAATATCTACACCTAAACAGCATTTCGAATTGTCTGACTTTGGTTCTAATGGTGTGTTTATTGACACCAAGGACGTCTCCGAATCTTCAGCCCTTTATACGGTGAGAGGAGCCATAAAAAATGATGAATCATTAGTAAAGAAGGTAGAAGTAGTTTATACAATAAAAGATCCACAGGGAAGGATTATCAAAACAGATAAGAACATCGTTTCTATTCAACCCAATGAGAAGAGAGATTTCTCTTATTCAGGCAAGGTCGAAAATCCACAACTGTGGTCTCCTGAGAATCCTAATTTATATGCGATTGAAACGGCTATTTATGATTCGAAGTCAAAAAAGGTATTAGATAAAATCAATAATAACACAGGTTTCCGCTGGTATAAATTCGATGGAAAGGAAGGTTTCTTTCTCAATGGAAAATCTTATAAACTGAATGGAATGTGCAGACATCAAGATCAAAAGCCGATTGGCAATGCTCTTACCGATGAAATGCACCGCAGAGATATGCAGATGATCAAAGAAATGGGGATAAACTTTATCCGCATCTCTCATTACCCTCAAGACGATGCCATACTCGAACTATGCGATAAATTGGGAATATTAGCATGGGAAGAAATTCCTATTATAGATATTGTTCCCGAGGATGCCAATTATTCGGTAAATTGTGAGAATATGCTGAAAGAAATGATCCGCCAGCATTATAATCATCCTTCCATTATTATGTGGGGATATATGAATGAAATACTCTTAGTAACACAACGAAAATTTAAGGGAGATGACCTTAAAGTAGCAACCGACCGAGCTTTGGCTTTAGCTAATCGTCTCGAAAAGGTTTTGAAAGAAGAAGACAAATTTCGTCCCAGTGTAATGGCTTTTCATGGAAGTGATTCATATAACAAAGCAGGCTTTAATGATATTGTAGATATTGTAGGCTGGAATCTGTATCAGGGCTGGTATTCCGACGGTTTCACCGGTTTTGAAAAATTTCTGCAAGAACAACAAAAGCAACATCCAGATAATCCTAAAATAGTTAGTGAATATGGAGCTGGATCCGACAAACGTATACACTCTTTGTTTCCAAAACGATTTGACTTTAGTGTGGAGTATCAGCAAGAATACATTGAGCATTATCTGTCTGTGATTGAAAAAGAGAAGTATGTAAGTGGCGCGACCTATTGGAATTTTATAGATTTTGGATCAGCTCTACGTGACGAGTCTATGCCTAGAATTAATAACAAGGGACTCGTTTATTCGGATCGAACACCTAAGGATGTCTATTTCCTCTTTAAAGCCTTTTATCGGAAAGATGTTCCCGTTCTTCATATTGCATCTCATGATTGGCAAAAAAGAACGGGTATCACTAAATCGGGAGAGCCTTGTGTACAGCCATTGAAGATATACTCTAATTTGACTGAGGTCGAATTATTTCAAAATGGTAAGTCTCTTGGTATAAAAAAATGTGAGAATAGTACTGCAACATGGCAAGTCCCTTTTATTACAGGAGATAATTTTTTGATGGCTAAAGGTTTATTTGATGGAAAACCGATAGAAACCGCTCTATCCATCTCTTTCAACTCAATACCCGAAATATTAGATGCTGAAAATTTAAAATCATTAGAATTAGCTATAAATGCAGGAAGTTCTTCTTTTTATACATCTCCCGAAAGTGGGTTGACTTGGTTACCTGATAGAGAATACTCTGCCGGAAGTTGGGGCTTTATTGGTGGCAAACCTTATCAAACGCAAGGAGAGATTCTTGCAACAGCAGATAATCCCTTATATCAGAGTTTAAGAGAATCGCCGGATCAGTATCGCTTCGATGTTCCCGCAGGCAGATATGAAGTAGAACTATCATTCTCCGACATATTCACACCTAAAGAGAAGCTTGCTTATGATCTAAGTGAGGGTACGCAAGATTCTTCTGAGAATGAGAGCATCTTCGATATTGCTATTAATGACAAAGTTGTAGAATCGAAAATAAACCCTGCTAGAAGCTCTGGATTTTATGGGCTCGAAAGAAAGAGGTTCATCATAGAAGTTGGAGAACAGCATTATATCGAAATAAAGTTTAGATCTTTTTCAGGAAAATCATTTGTGAATGCTTTAAAGGTTAGAAAGTTATAATTATATTGATCGTTTAAACCTATTAATCTATGAAAAAAACACTTATTCTATTTTTCGTTCTATTAGGGATAATACCCTACGCTAATGCTCAATGGATATGGGATATCAGCAAAATGACATCTGTAAAAATGGATATCAATTCACTCACTTATTCAAGTGCATATAGGTCACTTTTGAAAGATGCCGACCGAGCTATGCAGAAGAAATCTGTATCGGTGACTGATAAAACGCCTATTCCTCCCAGTGGAGACATACACGACTATGTAAGTCTGAGTCGTTATGTTTGGCCAGACTCTACAAAGGCAGACGGATTGCCCTACACTCACAGAGATGGGCAATCTAACCCCGAGTTGGAGAATTATGATAGAAACCCTTTAGGAGAAATGGCTAATGCTGTAAATACATTATCATTGGCTTATTTCTTTAGCGGTGATGAGCGTTACGCAGAAAAAGCAACAGAGTTTCTTCGTGTCTGGTTTTTGAATGAAAAGACAAGGATGAATCCAAATCTCAATTACGCGCAATTCATCCCAGGACTTAATGATTCGAAAGGTCGTCCTATGGGATTAATTGATACCTATTCGTTTGTTGATATGTTGAATAGTGTAAAACTTTTGGAGAAGTCAAAGAGTTATACTCAAAAAGACAAGGAGGGTTTGCAAAGATGGTTTGCTGAATTTACCGAATGGTTTGAATCCAGCGAACAAGGTATTGGTGAAAATAATGCTAAAAATAATCATGGTTTAGCATACGATGTTCAACTCGCAACCTATTTCTTGTTTTCAGGAAATGAGAAGGGTGCAAAACGAGTTATAGAGGAATTTCCGACAAAACGTATGTTTGCACAAATCGAACCTGATGGTAAACAGCTACAGGAACTACGGAGAACATTAGCGTTTGGATATTCAGAGTATAATATTCGTCATATGATCGATATGTTTGCAATCGCAAAATACTTTGGTAAGGATTTACATAAAATGGAATCGTCTGATGGCAGAAGCTTTTATAAAGCGGTTGACTATCTCAGTTCTTTTCTGGGCAAAGATGTTTCAAATTTTCCTTATCAGCAAATAAGCGGTTGGGAAGCTAAGCAACAAGAGCTATGTGAAGATCTTTTTCGTATTGTTGACCTTGATCCATCCAAGCAAAATTATTTGGCACTATATAAGAAATACAGCAAACAAAAAATGTCGGATCGCAACAGGCTCCTTTTTGGTGCACCCGATGTAATAGATGAGGTTTTCTCGTTTACTACTCATCAATACAATTATGCTTTTCAATGTATGGATAAAGCTTTAGCGATGACAGATAAAAAGAATCTGGTTAATCCTCGTACAGTAGAAAAAGATGGAAGTCTAAGAATGGTGTCTCCACGCGATTGGTGTTCGGGTTTCTTTCCCGGAGCACTTTGGTATGTATATGGATATACTAAAGAAAACGAATGGAAAGAAAAAGCGAATAAACAATCTCTATTAATCGAAGGTGAGAAAATGGATAGAAGTACTCACGATTTAGGATTCAAGCTGTTTTGTTCTTTCGGAAATGGTTATAAGTTGACTAATGACAATCATTACAAAGAAGTCCTTTTACAATCTGCTGAGACTTTGTCGAAAAGATTTAATCCTAAAATAGGGGCTATTCGTTCGTGGGATCATCATCGAGACCAATGGCAATTTCCGGTAATTATAGATAATATGATGAATTTAGAGCTTTTGTTCTGGGCAGCAGAAACCTCGGGCAATAAAAAATATTATGAGATAGCGGATAAACATGCCCAAACAACTCTGAAGAACCATTTCAGAAACGACTATTCATCTTACCATGTGGTTAGCTATGATACGATATCAGGGAAAGTGGAAAAGAAACAAACTCATCAAGGATACTCTGATCCCTCTGCATGGGCAAGAGGTCAGGCTTGGGCATTGTATGGCTTTACTTTATCGTACCGTTATACAAAGAATGTTGATTATTTGAAGTTAGCAGAGCAAGTAGCTAAGTTTATCTTCTCTAATCCTAATATGCCTGCGGATATGATTCCTTATTGGGATTTTAATGACCCCGCTATCCCCAATGCACCGAGAGATGCTTCTGCTGCGTGTATTATTGCTTCCGCGCTATATGAACTTTCAGAATATAGTGTAAACAAAGCACAATACACAACATGGGCTGATACAATACTAAGTAGCTTGATTGATAATTACATGGCTCAGGAGGAAACAACACAAGGTTTCTTATTATTACATTCAACGGGTAATTACCCTTCATCGGATGAGATAGATGCTCCTATTGTATATGCCGATTATTATTTCTTAGAGGCTTTGTCGAGAAAAAAGAATATAGAAAATAATAAAGCTTTATATTGAGGTTGTGAGTTAATTTGCAGAATTTACACAAAAGGGGAGTGCTATTAAGTACTCCTCTTTTTATATATTTCTATACTGAAAGGGAGTTATTCCCGCAGTGTCTTTAAAGCATTTTGTAAAATAAGAAGCATCGTTGAAGCCCAGATTTAGGGCAATATCTCCAATGGGTGTATCTGAGTATTTTAATTGAATTTTGGCTTCCAATATCCTTATTTCATTTAAAATTGTATTCGCTGTTCTTCCCGTAGTCTGCTTTACCGATTTATTTAAATGATTAGGTGTTATATTCAACAGTGAAGCATAAAAATCCAGATTTTGGTGTTCACTTATATGTTGCATCAATAAATCATGGTACTGTTTCGCTATTCTAAAAGATTTTGAAGGATAGGGATCAAGTGCGCTCTCTGAAAGAATTTTTCGGGTTTCGTAAATAACAGCTGTTATGTAGGTTCTTATTAGTTGATAATCTATATCTACGTCATTATATAATTTAGATAAGCTTTCAAAGCAAAATAGTATTCTCTCGAAAGCAATTGTTGGTAGCCTCACTGGATAGCGACGCATAAAACTATTGATGTATGCAAGCTCATATTCCAAGCTGTTTTTTATGTGTATGCAATCTAGAAACTTTGTATTGAAGTAACAATAGAACCCTTTTACTGTATCTGACAGTGGGTGTAAAAAGGTAGTTTGTCCGGGTAAAGAAACATATAGCTCTTTAGGATTTATTTGAATTTGTATAGGATCAGATTCTCTTACAAGAAAACCTTGCGTTACAAATAGTATTTCATAAGTATCTTTTCTTTCTGTATATGCATCTTGGAATGATTGTTCTTTACAATTATCAAGAGAAGCTACAAAAAAATAGTCAGAGCAACTCTTTCGTTCTTTATTCTCTTTCAAGGAGTCTACATTCTGCTTTTTCACACTATAAAAGATTATTTGTTCTGTTTTATAAAGATAGAACAATTCTAAATAAGAGAAACTATTTGAATAAATCCCAGGTCGTCTTTTAATCAAAAATGATTGTTTATTACTATTCTTATCACTTATTTTGCTAATCGATTATATCTATATATTCTAACTTTGTATTACATTGTAGCGTAGGTTCTCAACCCGAAATGTGTCTCTGTTTGAGTAATTATTGTATTTTATATTTGTATCTACTCTCTTACTCTCATAAATTTCAGTAAATTGTAATTCTAAAATAAAATGTTTGAGAAATTTAAGATAAAATGGAATATTTATTCCAATTGGCAATTAACCATAATCTTCATCGTATTTTCGGTTACGGGTAGTGCTGCCATGGTTGTGCGAAAGTTTGTATTCGAATTGATCGGTATTACCTCCGACACATCTCTTTGGATAAAAGTTCCGCTTTATATATTGATTTTGATTCCTGCATATCAGATATTATTGATAGTTGTGGGAACTATTTTCGGACAATACCGTTTTTTCTATGAATTTCAGAAGAAAAGTATAGGACGTTTTTACAGAAGAACGAAAACAGAAGATAACACCAACAAACAAGAAGTGACAATGAATAATTCCGTGAAAAATAATGAAACAGCTGTATTACTGCTGAATTTGGGAACACCTGATGAGCCTACTGTTAAAGCAGTACGTCGTTATTTGTTTCAGTTTTTTAATGACAAAAGGGTGATTGATTTGCCATGGCTTTTTAGAAAGATATTGGTGAATTTTATCATCGTACCTTTTCGTGCACCTAAATCAGCCAAACTATATCAACAACTATGGACAAAGGAGGGGTCTCCTTTATTAATAAACACGGTTGAATTAAAAAACAAACTCCAAGAAAAGTTAGAAGATAAAGCTTCTGTTTTTATGGCTATGCGTTATCAAAATCCATCTATAAGAGCAACTCTAAATTCAATTCGTAAAGAAGGATACAGCAAGATCATTCTTCTACCTCTCTTTCCCCATTATGCATCGTCAACAACCTCTTCGGCTATTGAGACTGTGTGGGATGAAATCAGAGGTTGGAATGTAATTCCGAGCGTTCATATAATTAATCAATTCTATGACCATCCCGGATTTTTAGATGCTTTTGCTCAACGTATATCATCATATAATCTTGATGATTACGACTTCGTTCTTTTCTCTTATCACGGATTACCGACTCGCCATACAGATAAAATTCATCCAAAAATATCCACAGCTAGCTGCAATTGTGATGAGGTTATGCCCGAGCATGGCAAGTTTTGTTATAGAGCAACTTGTTATGAGACAACTCGTCTTTTAACTCAACGATTGGGCTTATCTAAAGAACGCTACTCAACGTCATTTCAATCACGGTTGTCTAACTATTGGTTAAAGCCTTTTACGGATGCTACATTGGCTGAACTTCCTCTTAAGGGAATTAAGCGTGTGTTAGTGGTTGCTCCGGCATTTGTCGCAGATTGCCTTGAAACAATTGTTGAAATTGATTTTGAATACAAAGAGCTATTTGTTGCCAATGGAGGTGAGAAACTAACTATGGTAGAAAGTCTTAATGCAGACGATCGATGGGTAGATGCTGTAAAAGATATGGTGTCAGGTTATATCTAATCATATTTGACTTATAATATACATCTGGGGTGCGACTTTATTGCTCTCTTTTTATTATCCTGAAAAATTATTCATCAGTCAGATAATATTAAGGATGATTTCCAGCTTAAATAATACGGCTTAATTCTGATTGAGAATTAAGCCGTATTATTTTTCTGTTGTATATATTGTTTGATATTTTGAGGGAACTGAAGCAGCACCTACCAATATAATTTTTTGTTAGAAGATAAATAAAACAAAAAAACTCTCAATTTCTTGAAAATCTTTTTTTGTTTAGTGATCCCGCTGGGGTTCGAACCCAGGACCCCATCATTAAAAGTGATGTGCTCTACCAACTGAGCTACGGAATCTACCTATTTGCTTTTCTTGAAAGCGAGTGCAAAGGTAGTATAATAAATTATATATCCAATAGCGATTAGGAAATATTTTATGAAAATATTATTTTGCTCTTCATTTCTGGCATTCTTTTTATAGTCGACGAGAAGGTCGTCCACCTCCTCCGGGAGGTCCAAATCTAGGGCCGGAGTCGTTATTCATATCAGTCATTTTGGCTCCACCTTTGAATATTTGAAAACGATAAATGAAGCTTACCATGAAGTAGCTTTCTAAAACATTCGTAATACTTTCACTCACAGATTCAGTTTGGAATGATTGGGATATATTCGTCTTTTGATGCAATATGTCGTAAACACTAAATTTGATTGTGCCATTTTTTGCTTTAAATATTTGTTTTGACATAGATGCATTCCATAGCCATTCATTTAGTTCAAATCCTTGAGTTGTTCCAGCATTCGCGGAATAGTTTAAATCTGTATCCACGACAAAATTATAGGGCAAATACCATGTTGTATTAAAACTTCCTCCATAATTATAAATTGTACGATCTTGAAGATTTCCTAAGCTATTGTCAGTTGTAGTATACCTAATATTTCCTCTAAGCCCGAAATCGAATAGATCAGATCGATATTGTAGACCTAAACTCTCGGCTAGATTGAGGGTATTTGCCGTGTTTTTTCCAGAATCAATATATCCATTCTTTCGAGCGTAGTTCCCGAAAGTCATAGAGTTTACTGAGAATTTCTTATTTCTTAAAGGGCGGTTCATTATCAATCTTAGATTTGTACTCCAATTTCCATTTATGTTGTCAAAAGTGCTTTCTTGTCTCCCTCCTTCAAAAGAATAGGTTCTGGCAACAATATCATTTGATGCAAAATCAAAACCTCCAAATACCATAATTGCGCTAGCTTTTTCTGGATTGAATTTCTGGTAGCGGAGTCTGAATCGGTTGGTAAATGTCGGTTTTAGATTTGGATTACCATAGCTAATATTTAGTGGGTCAGATTCGTCTCTTACACTTGATAATTGTGTAGTTGATGGTTGAGAGGTTGTTCCCGAATAATCAACGCGGAGGTTATGTCTCTTATCCCATAAATAATTGAATTGTGCTACTGGAGCATAATTAAGTACATTATTAGATATCTCGGCACTTTCCTTGGGAGTAATAACCCAGTTGTCCATTTTCGAGGGTTGTAGCATAACTCCAAGGGTGTAATTGTATTTGGCTCTAACCGATTTGAAGTTAATGCCTATTTCTTGATTTATGAAGTCGTTTTTTAAATTTTTTGTAGCTGTAGAATCGACGATTGTATAATTGTCTGAACCATCATTTTTATATGTATTCTGATCTGCTACCGAGTAGTTTTTTCTAAAGCTATAATTAAATTGAATGAAATTATTTCTTCCGATAGGTTCTACGTAAGATAAATATGCTCTCCAATTATGCCCATGATTATCTTGGTTTGTGCGTATGTCGATAAGAGAGATGGAGTCGGGGCTGGCACTTTGTCTAGTTGTTTTCTTAGACCAATTTTCTATATCATTATCCAGCTTATTAAATCCCCCAGATAGACTAAAGCTAATTACCCTTCCTTTTTTACCTAACTTGCGGCTTACCTCTAACCTTGCATTTACTGACTTACTTTCTCCTTCAGAGAAATAGGTTGATTTACCCCAGTTTATACTGTCATTAGTATTTTCATAAGTACTAAGGAAGTCGTTTATATTAGAAGCTTTATTTTGTCCATATTGTAAATTAGGAGAAAAGATTACTTTGGTTAAAGAGTCAGGTGTCCATTCGAAACGAAAATCTACACCTATATTATCACTTTTGTTTATGCCTGTACTGTTTGTATTCTGAAATAAGTTACCCCTTGGATCATTGGGAGTAAATCGCTCTACATGTCTGTTGGTAATTACATCATTCTCTGTTCTGCCTATACGAGAGTTTCCTCCCCATTTGAGCTTGTCGGATGGCGTCATAGAGAAATTGAAGCCTCCGCTGGTCGATTTAATGATACCATTGCCACCTCCAAAGTTGATGCCGCTGGGGCGAAACCCTCTGAATGTATTTCCCGCATTATCTGTGAAACCTTCATTGTTTGTATTGTTTGATCCACCCATCAATGTAAATTGATTGTCGTTATGCATGTAATTAGCTATTCCACTAAGACCGTATCTGTCGTCACTACCTAATCCACTGGTCGTACTTCCGTACAATCCTTGTTTCATATTTTTCTTTATAGTTAAGTTGATAACTGTTTCATCATCCCCATCATCAAAGCCCGTCATTTGCGACATATCCGATTTTCGATCTAATACTTGTAACTTATCAACCATTGCTGCGGGTAGATTTTTTGATGCAACTTTGGGGTCGTCGGAGAAAAATTCTTTACCATCAACTAAGATTTTCTTGATTTCTTTACCATTGATTGTAATTTTTCCTTCCGAGTCAACTTCTGCTCCTGGCATCTTCTTCAATAAGTCTTCTACTACTGCACTTGGTTGCACTTTATAAGAGTCGGCATTGTATTCAATTGTATCACCTTTTATTGCAATTTCGGCAGCTTTAGCTGTAACAACAGCTTCGCTAAGCATAATGCCGTCTGCGCTTAAAAATATATCATCCATTACAACAGACTTTTTGCTTGCGTCTACGTTTACGAATGCTTCTTTGTATCCCAGGTAAGATACGCTTATAATATATTTACCGGGGCTAATACTGACAATAAATTTGCCAGCATCGTCAGTTGCTAAGCCTTGAACATAGGTGCTGTCTTTTTCTCGTAATATTCGTATCCCGGCTTGTTCAATAGGGTCATTGTCTGCTTTGTCTAAAACAGTTCCTGTAATTCGTATATTGTTTTGTGCAGCAAGAGACAATAGAGATATTATTGCCAAGGTAAATGCAAGCAGTATTTTTTTCATTGACTAAAAGGCGTTATTATTGATCGATAGGTATCATTAACATCATCAGACCAAGATTCTATTAAAAGGTTTAATTCTAAATCTTCTTTTTTGTGTTTTTTTGTAGAACCTTCGCAATATCTCTACATTTACGAATTATTAAATCTTCAGAATAAGCTAAAAATTATTTATTAGCTAAATTTGGATTTTAAACGAAAACTGCTTTGTTTTAAGATCAAATATTTAATTCGTTGCTTTTGTTTCTGTTACTAAATAGATACTGCCGATTTGGATACTTTAACTATTGTGGTTAAAACTGTAATTAAGAATATTTATGAAAAAAGTGATTGGAGGTGCAATGTTGATTGCGTTGTGCTTTTCCTGCTCCCGACAACAGTATGTTGTGACAAGTTTACAAGCTCAAAGACAACCAATTGTTGCGGCTGATTATCCTCGAACTGGGGGAGAAGTAGAAGTTCTTGTTGAAAAATATAAGGTGAAGCTTGATAATGAAATGAATCAGGTGATAGGAGTATCGACGCAAGATATGACTTATGCGCGTCCTGAGAGTTTGTTGACAAACTTGACTTCGGATGTAATGGAGGCTTATGGCGAAAAGTATACAAGCGGAGCATGTGATTTGGCATGTATGAATGTACATGGGCATCGTGCTAATCTGGCGAAGGGTGATATAACAGTAGGTAATATCTTCGAGATATATTCATTCGAAAATACGCTTGTCTTAATAAAGCTCAAAGGTAACGATTTGTTGGATGCTTTTGAATCTTATGCAAAAATGGGAGGTGCAGGAATATCATCAACAGTGAAGTTGATAGTCAAAGATGGAAAACTGCAATCGGCTACTGTAAAAGGGCAACCGGTTGATAAGGATAAAGTATATACAATTATTACTCTCGATTATTTGGCAGATGGTAATGATGGATTAGAAGCCTTTAAAAACTCACTCGAAGTAATAGAGCCGGGAATAACGCTTCGTGATGCCATGATGCAATATGTAAAAGATCAGACTGCGAGTGGTAAAGAAATATCATCGGTATTAGATGGAAGAATAACTATTGAGAAGTAAGATTGCTACCTTTTTGTTGTTTGGGTGAGTATTCAATTCGATTGACTTTGAAAAATGACAAGATATAGTTGGAATTGCTTTAATAAAAAGAGAGAATTTAAGATGAGATTAAAAAATATATTATTGTTTACCCTGCTTTGTGCAGGATTAATGGTAAGTGCTCAAAAGAAGATTATGGTTTTGGGTACAAATGATACTCATAGTCGTATAGAGGCGTTGCCCGAAAGTGACAAGAGTTATGGTGGTATGGGTGGTGTTGTGGCGCGTGAAGCTTTTATTGCTGAAGTGAGAAAGCAAAACCCGAATGTGTTATTGTTTGATGCGGGTGACTTTGTTCAGGGAACACCCTATTTTAATCTTTTTCATGGAAGGGTAGAAACGCAAGCTATGAATCTCATGAAATACGATGCCGGAACTTTAGGAAATCATGAATTTGATTATGGATTAGATACGCTGAAGATGATTGTTGATCGGTTGGATTTTCCTATTCTTAATTGCAATTATGACTTTTCCAGGACAGTTCTTAAAAATGATATAAAGCCTTATATTGTATTGAATAGATTTGGACTGAAAATAGGAGTTCTAGGTGTAGGAGTAGACCCCGAAGGTCTTGTGCAAAAGAATAAATATGATGGAATGGAGTTTAAGCCTATCATAAGTAGTGTGAACTTCTATGCTAAGATTCTTAAAGATTCAAAAAAATGTGATTTGATTATCTGCTTATCTCATGTAGGCTACAACTCAGATATACAATTAGCAGAGCAATCGAAGAATGTGGATATAATTATAGGTGGACACTCTCATACTTATATGGAAGAACCCGATATGCGTAAGAATTTGGATGGAAAAGAGGTTATGATTTTTCAGACCGGAAAAAATGGAGCATATGTAAATAAAATAGAGGTCGAACTGGATAAAATTAAAAAATAATGGGGAAGGGAATCATTTTTAGCTTTGTAGCATATATATTTCTATCTGTATTCTCGTGCTTTGCGAAAGACAAGATAGAACCTTTGATGATGAAGAATGCTGATAAGCTGAAAATGCGGCAATGGGTTGATTCTGTTTATAATCAGATGTCTTTAGATGAGCGTATCGGACAACTGATTATTATCCATGTAAATGGCGATAATAGTGCAGCCAATCGCCAGAATTTGGTTAGCCTTCTCAGAGATCAGTATGCTGGAGGTGTGTTGTTTTCTAAGGGGACTCCCGAAAACCAAGCAATCTTAACTAATCTGGCTCAGGAGAATGCTCGTGTGCCATTGATGATTACTTTCGATGGAGAGTGGGGGTTGTCTATGCGTTTGGACAATACAACTCGCTTTCCAAAAAATATGATGCTTGGAGCCGTTAAAAATGATTCTCTTATCTACTATTATGGACGGGAAATGGCTCGCCAATGCAGGATAATGGGTATACAGGTCAATTTTTCTCCGGATGTAGATGTTAATAGTAATCCCTCTAACCCTGTGATTGGTATCCGTTCGTTCGGAGAAGATCCCAAACGAGTTGCTCGGCTAGGAATTGCGTATGCTCGTGGTTTGGAGTCGGGAAAAGTATTACCCGTAGCAAAACATTTTCCCGGACATGGCGATACTTCTACGGATTCTCATAAAACATTGCCTCTTATAAGTCACGATAAAGATCGTCTCGAAAATGTAGAATTATTACCTTTTAAAAAATATATAGATGCAGGTTTGGCAAGTGTAATGACAGGACACCTGAATATACCTGCTTTGGATAATACAGGTGCTCCAAGTTCTTTATCTAAACCTATTGTGACTGACCTCCTTCAAACTGAATTGGGCTTTAGCGGGCTTATTTTTACGGATGGGCTTGCAATGAAAGGGGTGTCTGTTGAAAAAGATATGAGTGTAAGGGCCATTTTAGCCGGTAACGATTTGTTGTTGGGGCCAGTAAATGCAAGAAGAGAATTTGAGGCTTTGAAAGTTGCTGTTGAGAGCGGGGTATTAAGCGACTCTATAATAAATGTCAGATGTCGAAAAATATTAGAGTATAAATACCTTTTAGGTCTCAATAGATTAAAGCCCGTTGATACAAATAATCTTTTAGCTAGATTAAATACTACTTCTGCAGAATGGCTTTGTCGAAAATTGAATGAAGAAGCTATTACTTTGTTGAAGAATGAGGATAAAATAGTTCCTCTAAAATCTTTGGACAAAAAGAAGATAGCAGCAGTCTCTTTGGGGGCATCCCGCAATAATCCATTCCATACTACTTTAAAGCTGTATGGAGATGTTACTTGTTTTAATGTAATGAGTATTGGTGAACTAAGGAAATTGCAACCAGAGTTGAGTGGCTATAATACAATATTGGTTTCTGTTCATTCTAACAGAGTTTTTTCGAGTGCAGATATACAGAGTTTAGTTGAGGGGAAACAAAGCGTTCTGACCTTCTTTACGTCACCTTATAGTATGGCTCGCTTCAATTCTGTCATAAAGAGTACCGATGCTGTTGTTGTTGGATACGAAAATACTCCTTTTGCGCAAGAATACGCTGCTCAAGCTATTTTTGGTGGTAATAATATCTCGGGTAAGTTGCCAGTCTCTGTAAAAGGCTTATATGAGGTAGGAGAAGGGATGGAAACTGCTAAAACACGACTAGCCTACAATCTTCCAGAAGAGGTCGGAATAAAATCTTCAGATCTAGATAAAATTGAAGAGATTGTAAAAGATGGAATTGCTCAACAAGCTTTTCCCGGTTGTCAGGTTTTGGTTGCGAAAGATGGAGTTGTTATTTATAACCAATCATTCGGTTCTTTCGAATACAATAAAGCACAAGAGGTGACCAATGACGATCTGTACGATATAGCCTCGATGTCTAAGGCTTCTGCCACTATTCCTGCTATAATGAAGTTGTATGATGAGAAGAAGATTACCCTTCAATTTCCACTGAGCAAATCGGTTGCTCAATTAAGGAATACTGATAAGGAAAATATAACAATAAGACAAGCTTTGTTTCACGAAACAGGATTGCCATCTTTTATTCAATACTATATGCCTGCAATCGATGCTGATAGCTACTCAGGCAGATTGATTAGTTATAAACAAGAAAACTCTTACCCTGCTTTGATTGATAATGGGGCATGGGCTAGGACGGATTTCAAGTATAAATCGAATTTAATATCAGAAGTGTCGAAGCCCGGTTTTACCAAAAGGGTTTCAGAGAACTTATATATAAGCGATACTTATCAGGATACAATTCTATATCGTATAGCCGAAAGTAAATTAAGAGCTAATAAATCGTATCTTTACAGTTGTCTCAACTTTATGTTGCTAAAAGAGGTTGTAGAGCAGGTGAGCGATACAGATCTGAGTACTTTTTTGCAACAAAATCTTTATCAGAAGCTGGGTGCTACAACTACTATGTATAATCCATTGACAAAGTTTGATAAAAGCAGAATTGTTCCAACCGAGCAGGACGACTTTTTGAGGAAGCAATTATTGCAAGGTTATGTTCATGATGAGGGTGCTGCATTTTTAGGTGGAGTGTCTGGTAATGCAGGATTGTTTTCGAATGCTAATGATTTAGCTAAGCTCTATCAAATGTGGCTTAATCTGGGAACTTATGGAGGCGAAAGATATTTGAGTAAAGAGACAACACGTTTGTTTACTACAGCTAAAAGTCCGAACAGTAGGAGAGGACTAGGGTTTGATAAACCCGACCCACGTAATAACAGATCGAGTCCAACAGCTCCGCAAACCCCAATAAGTGTGTATGGACATACGGGTTTTACAGGTACATGTTTTTGGGTTGATCCCGATAATAATATGATCTATATCTTCTTGTCTAACAGAGTGAATCCCTCTCGTACACACAAGAAACTATCTAGTCTGAATATCCGTCCGCGCATACAGTCGGTTATCTATAATGCGATAAATAAATAAAAAAAATGAGCTTCCGCTTGCAGATATAGAAAATTGTTATACCTTTGCAATCGCAAAACGGTTAAGGTGCCATAGCTCAGTTGGTAGAGCAAAGGACTGAAAATCCTTGTGTCCCTAGTTCGATTCTTGGTGGCACCACTGGTAATAAGGTAGTTATAGAAATATAGCTACCTTTTTTTATTGGCTAAAATGGAGGTTTTAATGATGTGAGTTAAACCAAGAGTTAAACCAAAAAACATCATGAATGCTACTGTTAATGCGGTTTTGTTCAGATCAAAGACACTTTCAAATGGCGAACATCCGTTAATGATACGGATATGCAAAGACAACAAGAAAAAATATAAAAGTTTAGGAATCTCAGTTCACCCTAATTATTGGGATTTTGAGAAAAGTAAACCTAAACGGAATTGTCCCAGAAGGGAACAAATTTTAAATTTGATTAATGAAAAAACGAAAGAATATTCAGAGCAAATATTTGAATTTAAAACTACAAGTAAAGAATTTACGGCTATTAGCTTAGTTGATAAAGTCAATTCTCCTCTCAATGCAAAGACTGTTAATGAGCTTTTCCTCGTTCAAATAAGTAGATTGGAAAAAGAAAAAAGGAAGGGGTATGCATTGTCTAATATACAAGTGCTGAATTCCCTTTTGATCTTTAATGGACATCTTGATATTTACTTCTCAGATATTGATTTATCATGGTTAAAACGTTATGAAGCTCATCTAAGAGAGAAAGGTTTAGCCGAAAATACAATTGGTATTCGTTTTAGAACTTTAAGAGCAATTTATAATGTTGCTATTGAAGAAAAGATAGTCAAACCAGAGTATTATCCATTTAAAACTTATAAAGTCTCTAAACTGCATCAAGAAACAGTAAAGAGATCAATCACAAAACTAGATGTAGAGAGAATAATCAGCTATAAGACTGATAGAGCATATACCCAACTAGCAATTGACCTATTTTACTTCTCTTACCTCTCAGGAGGGATTAACTTTGTGGATATATCCTATCTAACCGAAAGTAATATTATAGATCAACGGTTGGTTTATACTCGTAGAAAGACTAAGAAATTAATTAAAATACCTATACAGGATAAAGCTTCTGAAATCGTTCTGAAATACAAGAAACAAAATAGTCCTTACTTATTCCCTATACTATCAACATTTCATAAGACGGATGTACAGAAAGCGAATAGAGTTCATAAAGTCTTAGCTATAATCAATAAAGGATTAAAGAGTATTGGTAAAGAGCTTAATCTCTCTGTTGATTTAACTACATACGTAGCACGCCATACTTATGCAACTGTATTAAAACGCTCTGGTGTTAATACTTCTATCATTAGTGAATCATTAGGTCATAGTTCTGAAAAAGTTACTCAAATCTACTTAGATAGCTTTGAGAATAGTCAGATTGATGAAGCAATGAAGAATTTGTTGTAGTTATCAATTTCAATCATAAGGAGGATATTTTTTGAGAAAAGTATGTTTTATATACCATCTTCAAATTTTATCCTCTTTGCATTAATAACTTAGCAGAATTAACAGCTATTTTTGTGAAAACGAAATACTAATGACCAACTATAATTTTCTAACATTATCTCCTTACGAATTTGAGAACCTCACAAGAGATATACTACAGAAGCATTTAGTAGTTTATATTGAAAGTTTTAAATCAGGCAAAGATAATGGCATTGATTTAAGATATACAGAATCAAGGGACAAAAAAGTCATTATACAAGCAAAGAGATATGATAGTTACTCATCACTACTAAGTACTTTGAGGAAAGAAATATTAAAGGTACATAAACTATCTCCCCAAAGATATATTCTAACTACAAGTGTAGGTCTAAGTCCTTCAAATAAAGAGGAAATAAAAAAAATATTCGATCCATACATTAAAAACACAGAAGATATTCTAGGGAAAGATGACCTGAATAATTTACTAGGGCAATACAAAAATATAGAACAACAATATTACAAGCTTTGGCTATCAAGCATCAATATCTTAACCACAATCCTACATAATAATATACACCAACAGTCTGTCTTTGAATTTGAGAAAATTCAAGAACAAGCAAAATTATATGTTCAAAACGATAGCTTTAATGATGCTATGAACATATTGAATGATTACAGATATGTTATTATTTCTGGCATACCTGGTATTGGGAAAACTACTTTAGCTAGAAATCTAGTCTTGTATTATATATTAAAAGAAGATTATGAATTTGTTTATCTATCTCAAATTGAAGATGCTTATAAGCTTTTTTCAACAGATGGGAAACAAGTTTTTTTATTTGATGATTTTTTAGGACGTAACTTTTTTAATGAAAGAGGTAATTTTAAAGATGATGCACAAATAATTAATTTTATAGAGAAGATAGAGCGCACACCCAATAAAAGATTTATAATCACAACAAGAGAATATATTTTAAAACAAGCTAAAAAAACATATGAGTCTTTTCAAATAAAAAATATTGAAATAGCAAAATGTACACTGGATTTAGCTTCATACACAGCTTTAATAAAAGCTAAAATACTATATAATCATTTATTTTTTGCAGATGTTCCTGTTGAATACTTGCAAAATCTGGTAGAAGACAAAAAGTATAATAAATTAATCCATCATATCAATTACAATCCAAGAATAATACAAACTGTTGTGGAGTATAAAGTTTGGAAAGACTGTACTCCAAATGAATTTTCCTCTTTATTAATTTCTTATTTTGATAATCCGACAAGTGTATGGGAACATATATTTGAAAACTCTTTAGATACTTTTGCTCAATATTCTCTACTTGTTTTATTAAGTATAGGAACTCCTGTTTTAATTGATGACTGGAGGTCTGCTATAGCAGAATTCTCAAAAAACAACCCATCATTAAATATATCCATTGATTCACTTAGATTTGAAAGAATTATAAAAGAACTGGAAAATACTTTTATAAAATTGCAAAAGGATTCGTATAATGATTTTGTTGTTGAATATCAAAATCCGTCCATTCAAGATTTTTTGATATTTTACATTGAAAAACGAGATACATTGATCGAAAAAATTCTGAATTCCGCAATATACACGAATCAATTCTTTACAATATTTTCTATGTCCAAGAAACAAGATAAAGCAGTAAGGAAAATAGTATTAAATGATATATTGAAAAACATAGCTTTAGAGAGAATAATAAATATTTTTGATAATCTAAGAAGTGGAAAAGCAGTAAGATATATGTCTTCTGATGGTAGGTCTTTTTCTTGGGGAAGAGAAAGGGAACACGTATATTCTTTTCTCTATAAAATATTTAAATTGTATGGTAGTCGCAGTTCAAAAGCATCAGAATTCATATACACAAAATTTCAAGAATTAGTATATCTTGAAGAATCTAACTATTATTCTGAGCATGAATACTATATTAAGCTATTAACGGAGCTAGATTTATCTAAAATCAAATTTGAAATATCTAAAATATTTGAATGTTTTTTGAGAAATATCTATTGGGTGGATAATTTTGAATTGATAGATAAACTAAAAAGAAGATTCCCATCATTCTATACTCCCAGCTATGAAGAATCGGTAATTCATCCTTTAATAAAGGATATAGTTCAAAGAGAAATTAGTTCTACAGATGATTCTGATATTCTTGACTTGAAATATAAAGTCGAAATAGCACAAGATGTCTTTAACATTTCTTTATCTGATGAAATAGATGAAATCACAGAAAAAAGTGATAGTTACGATGAATATATTGATTCAATTCCTGATAATATTCACTCAAGTCATTCATCCTATCTTGAAAAATATGAAAATGAGAAAGTTGAAATAGAGAATCTATTTGATACATTTAATTCATTATCCTAATTATTTCAAATCCCACCGAAATAAGTCATTTTATACAACAAACACCACACTTCATACAAAGCAATAAATAATCTTTTGTTGTTTACTATAAAAACTATTGCTTTGTATAATAATAAAACGAAAAGATGTCAAAACACTTAGTAATAGTTAATAGTAATGAGCTTGTCCGCATCTCACCAGAAAAAATTGTATATATCAGTTCAGATGGAAACTACTCCACAATGGTATTGTCCAACAAACAAGAAAAATTATTCACCTTCAACTTAACCTCTTTTCAAAATATCATTGAGAAACAGTTGCAGACTAATGCAAATGATTTTATCCGTATTGGTAAAGGGTTGATAATTAATAGAAAATATATATACTATATTAATCCATCAAAACAACAATTGGTGCTATTTGGTGAAAATATCATTAATGCTTTTGATCTGTCAGCATCAAAAGAAGCTCTAAGACAACTAAAAGAAGTAATTGAAGAAAGCATTCAATAATAAATTTAATAAAATGAAAAATAATAATATCCACGAAGACGAAATTCAAATATTAGGAGATTCTCCAAGCAACAAACAACCTAAAAAGTCTAAGAATAATTCTAAAATAATTATTGCCTGTATTATAGCAGCAATATTAGTAACAGTAATAACTGTTATAATCTATCTATCAAAAAATACAGAAGAGGGTACAGAGATGTCAACAAGCACAGTAACTGTATTACAAGAAAAGAATACAAAAGCAACAAGCTATGTCGAAGTATTCGAAGAAACAGTCAATGATGTACCTTTGTATGTTTATCTGCCACACAATACAAAGATTGAACTTACAGCTTCACGCCCAGATGCTAATGACAAGAGTATCATTTTTACAACACAAGCAGCAGATATAGGAGCAGATGGCGAATCAATAGTAGGTGATTTTGTATTAGCAGGAAAGCAATTAGCAAAAGGAAAAAGTAAACAAGGTTTCTGTGCAATAATCGGCGATCAAATATCAATAGGAGTAGATACATCTACCCCACTATTAGATGAAACAATACAAAATAATGGGTTTTTCTTTCGTCAATATCCACTTGTGGCAAACGGAAAGATGATAGAAAACAAGCCTAAAGGAAAAACTATCCGCAGAGCAATAGGCAAACGCAATAATACCATTATCATAGTTGAAAGCAGAAGTCGTGAATCCTTCTATGATTTTGCACAATCTTTGGTAGATATAGGTGTTACAGATGCGATATACCTTGTAGGTGGCAATGCCTATGGTTGGTATCAAGATATAGATGGAAAGCAAAATGTCTTTGGTTCAACAGATAGTGACATCATTAAGTCCCCTAACTATATAGTTTTCAAAAAGCAAAACACTCTCTAAGAGAATCCTTTCTTAAGAAAATTCTAATATATAATTCATTGTGATTTAAGGCAAAAGCTAGCTTGCATAAAATCACCCAGACAAACTATGCCCTCTGGTATTAAGTGGTAGAAAAGTAATAGCTACTAATCATGAGCAATTTAACTGAAACAGACGAAGTAATTAACAACTCAAACGAAGAAAATATGGGAACATCAGTAGAAAACAAGAAAACAAGAAGTGTTATTGTAGAAGCAAAAAAGCTAACACCAAAATCTGAAAAACTGAAAATTAAGATTGTTGACAAAGATGGTTCAAGGGAAGAATCCAGATGTTTTGGATTTCTAAAACAAAATCGCCCTATTGCAAATTCAAATGTTGTGAATTTCCTTCAAATTATCAACAATGGGGAATATGATGATGTTTATCCTATTGTTACAGCGGAAGCCACTGCACTATTGGAAGATGGATATGAGATTGTCGATTTGGAAGGCAATCCTATTAATGAGCTAGTTGCAAGTGAATACTTAATTGTTTTGGATGGACAGCACAGAATAATAGCCTTTTCGAAGCTAAATGCTGTTAAACCAGCAGCAGATAAGATTACTATTCCAAATGTTAGAATTAAAGCGGTTAATGAAAATGTTGGGAAATATTTGGCAAGCATTAATTTGGCAGGGCATAGTTGGACAACTGCAGATAAAATATGCGTGTCTTCAATTATTACGGATAATAAATTATTGATAAAAGCCAATGAATTGATAAAAGAAGGATTTAATGCGAGTACCGCTATTCTTATTTGTACAGGAAAGAGGCTAACTGCTTCTCAAATTAAAAAAATGCTTAGCAAAAACGATACAAGCACTCTTCCAAAAGGTAATGACTTGGATGAAGCATTGAATAGAGCCGAAAAATTCTACACCATTTGTATGTCTAAAACAGGTATAACAACGAAAATTCTGACTAAGCGATTCTTTATCAACGGTTTTAATTCTTATGCAGCCTCAACATCTGATGATACTGCATTCGAAGGATTGAATCGTCTTTATTTATCTGACTTCGAATGTGTTAGAGAAGATGTTCACTTTATATCCGCTTTGAGAAAAGCAAGTGAAGCTTTAGCTCCTGCTGCCTAAAGTGAATACAGAATGGGCTATCTGTAGTTAAGGCAGATAGCCAGACATTCTAAAATTAATAACAGATGCTTTCTTCAATATTTTATCGCTGATTTTAATTTTAGAAACACCTCCAATCTCCTATAACATTAATTAAAACAACTAAATCCAGTTTTTACTAAATAGGATAAAGGGAATGTATTGTCTAATTGAAAGTGTTGTATTCTAATATCTACTGTAACATTTTTAGTCAGATTGATACCTTATATATAATACATTATTAGATAATTATAAATAAAAGAAGAGTCGGTATTCTCCATATTTCAATAGTCGAGATAGCCGTAACAAAAATTAAATTGAGAAAATAAATGATACCGTACGAAATAGAAACAAAGGATGGATACTTAATCATGGATGATCTCCCTCACAACTGTATCTTCAATAAGGTTGTTACGGGATGTGGTGGAAGTACAATCGCTTTAAGAAATAATGAAAATTATGTCATAGCAGTACCTACAACTGAATTGATAATTAACAAGCTATATCCAAGTATCGATTTTAATGGCAACTCAATTGATGTGGATAATATAGATAAGAAAGCAGGTTTAAATCCATCTGTTAATTTATTTGGACTTTTCGGTCAAAAAAGTTTGTCTTTAAATACAGAACTGATAAGTTATTTAAAACAGGATGGAGTGAAAAAGATTATGTGTACATATGACAAGCTACCCTCATTAAACGGAATTATAAATCCGAAGGACTATAGGTTGCTTATAGATGAATATCATTGTCTTTTAAAATCTTACGCTTACAGAAGCATAGCCATTAATGGTATATTTGATGTCTTTAGAGGATACAAGTCGTTCTGTTTTATGTCCGCAACAGCAATTTTTCCTAATTTTAAGCCTATGGCTTTAGAGGGCATTACTGAATATATTGCTGATTGGAAAGATATTGAAGGATTGAAGATCGTTCCCTATCAAACGAATAAACCTTACAATCTCATAGCTAAAATTATTCATCAATATAAAAAACATGGAGCAATTAAAATGACTGGGAACAAGTCAACAGAAGCTTATATTTTTATCAATTCTGTTGCTGATATTGTTTCTATCCTCAAATATTTAGAGTTAAGTCCAGATGAGTGTCGCATTATATGTGCAGATAATGATAAAAACAAAAAGAAATTAGGTATTTATAAAATTTCGTCTTCTATTGATACCCCTAAGATGTTTAATTTTATCACAAGCAAATCTTTCGAAGGGGTTGATTTCTATTCAGAATCAGGAATCTGTTTTGTTGTTAGCAATGTACATAGTGCAAATACATTGTTAGATATTGCAACAGATGTTCCCCAAATAGCAGGCAGAATAAGAACAAAGACTAACCCATTCAGAAAAACAGTTGTACATATTTTCAACACAAAAAGGTTTGATGCTGATATTTGTTTCGAAGAATTAGTAAAGAGTCAGAATGAACAATTAGAATATGCAAAAGAACGAATTGATGGATATAATAGTCTTTCATATGGAGCTAAGCAGCAGCGTTTAAAAGAAATGAAAAAGTCTACAAACCAAAGCTATATTCATTTTGATAAGTCAACAGCTAAGTTTATTCTAAATGACATACTCTCTAAATATGAATTATATATCTACTGCATAAATAATTTAATTTATGCCAATAAGAATTCTCTTCAGAAATATTATAGAGATCAAGGAGCTAAAGTCACAAAGGTTAAATGGGAAAAGATTGATGAAAGTGCTATAAAGAGAATTATTACAAAGAAACTATTTAAGGATGTTTTTAATGAATATGCAGAGCTTCGTCAATTAATGTTTTCCTTCGATGATAGCCAACAGAAAGAAATTGAGGAAGATTACCCATTCATAAAAAATGCTTTTAATAAACTTGGTATTGAGGAAGTGAAAAAATTGAAATATAATCAAAAAGCAATAAAAAATAAGTTGGTTACAATTGATCAAGATAAAAAGGCAGATGATAAGGTATTCTCTTTACTTAAGCTAAATCTTACAATGGGTACTTTTTATTCAAATAATGATCTTGTTACAATGATTGAAAAAGCCATTGAAAATTTAAACATAAAGACTATTACAATTATTAAAGCTGCACATATCAAGAAATGGTTTGATGCTGAGAGTTCGGCAAAAAGAATTAATGGACAGGTTACCAGAGGCTATACCATTAATAATCCTCTAATTATTTACACACATAAAAAACAAAAAGTATGATAATTATGCAAGTATATCAACAGGATAGCATCTTAAATTTTGAAAATTATAAGAATAAGACATTATTGAAAGCTTCGATCTTAAGCAACACATATATTGATTAGAGTATTAATAATATAGTGACAATTGGTAGAATAAACTCACTACAAAATTCTAAAAATATATTTTACGCACTGTACGGTCGTGTTAGCAATTCTACGCCCCCATCCAGATGAATGGAAAGTAATATTTTAGGCGAAACGGTATAGGAGCAAACAACCCGAAAATTGGATAAACATCTTCAACAAAATAAGTGAGCCTATAATACTTTATAGTCAAACCCAAAAGTTGAGAAGAATCTGAAATTTGAAAGCAGATCAATACCGCCTAAGATAAATTACGATCCAAACACCCAAATAAGAGAGCCATAGACTTTAATTAGTCTGTGGTTCTTTTTCATTTATAAACCCATTAAACCATAAAGAAGATATGGATGCAAACGATCTGATAGAAGCTAAAGTTTACGTTGGAACATATAAAAAATACAATCAAGGCTCACTATTTGGTAAATGGCTAGAATTATCAAACTACACAGATAAAGCAGAATTCTATCAAGATTGCCTAGAACTACATGAAGACGAACAAGACCCCGAACTTATGTTTCAAGACCATGAAGGAATACCACAAGGATTGATTAATGAGAGTTGGATAAGCGAAACCATTTTTGAACTGATACATAAAGCCAATGATATAAACGATCTCGATGCTTTCCTGTCATTTCTGGATCTTACAGGATGCAATTTAGAAGATGAAGAAATAAGCTATTTAGTTCAGAAATTTAGAGATAGCTACTATGGAAGATTCATTAATGAAGAAGCATTTGCCAGTTTATTAGTAGAAGATGGATATTTAGGCGATATACCTGAGAATATAAAACATTATATAGATTACGCAAACATCGCTAGTGATCTATTCATGACAGACTATCATTACGACAATGAAACAAACGCAGTTTTTAGTCGAAATTATTGATTTATAATATTTTGATTAGATCAGATTTTCCGCTAAATTTGTGACAATTCCGAAAGATCAAAGAGTTGATATTGGAAGGAAATTTTATTTACGGAAAGCGTTAACGTATTATCCTTGATTTGAAAATCTCGACAATTTTTAATCACCCAAGGGTAGTAGCAAATAGCTTTCCACGTCATTGTACATATAACCAGAGATGGTTTTATATAAGCATGGGCGTGGGAGCATTTGTCTATTATCGGTGTGATTGGGCAGTCGAGAGCCTTCAAATCAGATAGTAGTTCAAGTGCCTCACGCTTTTTTATGCTTATAATCGTCATCCCAAAGGTGCAGGAAGACACAAAACCAAATTATTTATGAAGAGAATTTTTTTCAGTATTATTTTATTGAGTCTTTTATTATGTGTGTCTCCAATAAAGGCAATAAACATCCAAACTATTTCTGCACAACAAAGTAGTAATATCATTAAAACATCTGCTTTTAAAATAGGAGAGGAACATGGAATAACTGTCCAAATCCGAATGAATTCAGACTCATCTGGTCGTTATTTCACTATTGTTTCGATGCATGGGATGTCATGTGATCCTATTATTGTTACAAGAACAAAAAACAACACATACTTTTCTCACAGCTTTGTCTATGGGAGTATTACTTATTATCTAAATCTTAATTTATAATTAGCATGAAAAAACAGCTATATATATTATTACTATGGCTTTGTGCTTATTCTCTACATGCACAAGGCTACATTTCTTTGCCTCAATTTAATTATACTCCATTAGATACACAAGGACATATTATTCAGTCATCTGTTTTAGAGGATGGAAACTATACAGCAAGAGTGAAGTATTATAATAGTAATACGAATACAGAATCCACTTATACTTTGAAAGTTAATGTTTTGGATGATAAGGTTGTTAGAATATACTTTGGTAATGGCGGATATATCCAAGTCGGAAGTAACAATTATACAGGAGGAAGTTTGAATTTCTATACAGATCAATACGGAAGTTTAGATAGTGCAGATACAACTGTTAAGGTTTATCGAAATGGGAGATATGAATATTACTATGTTGAATTATAATACAAATTAAAATGAAACAGATAATTATAATATTTACTGTATTAATGTTTGGTTCTTATATGCAGGCACAAGAAGGAAATTCTAAAGTTAATTACAATGTGCTGTATATTTTTGATGAAAAAGGCGATATATACAGAAGTGAAGCCAACCTCCAATTTGCACTGGGTAACTTGTATGTACATCGGAATAATTATACAAAGAATTGGAAATGCGATTATAAAGGAATCATCAAAAAGGACGATAATAAAGCATTCTTCTATTATCATCATTATTATTTACCGACAAAAAATATACATATGTATATCAGTAAGATTAAAGAAATAAAGCACGAAGGGATATTTTATTATCGAATTATTTTCGATGGTCAAACACAATTAGCATTATAATATGAAGACAATAGCAACAATAGTTGGCATTATCAGTTATTTTGTCTTGACTTGGATAGTAAAAGATATTTGGTATTCAATGGCTAAAATAGATGCAAAACCTTATGAAGTAGAGTTATATTCAGCTACCATAGCTACCATATTATCAGCTCTGATTGCCCAATTAATACGTTATGATTTTAATACGAATAGAATTGATATAGCACCTATAATGGGAGGAATAGTACTTTTCCTTATTACCTATGGTATAATATTCTTACCTATATCAATGGGGTTAGCTATTTTGTTCAATATCATAAATATAGCTTTCATCGTTTACTTTGCAGTATTCTATGAAGAATGATATAGTATAATGGTATTCAAATATTGAATAGTAAAGGGGCGAAACAGGATATATCAGTACTATCCAATTTTATCAAACTAAACTAGGACGACATAAAAAGGGGGGGGATATTTTCTGAGAAATAATACTTTTATAGTCCCCCTTCATATAATATCCTTCAATATTAAAATTTAAAGTATAATGAATGATAAATTGAAATTTTTACTATTACTAATAGCAATTCTCATATTGTGGTCATGTTCAGAATCGAAAAAGCAAACTGAACTCCTATTTGAAGTGAACTCTAATAATTATATTCTAAGTTCAGCTAAGGAGTTGGAGCATGAAAAATCAATTCAAATCTATTTACCAAAATACAATGATTCCATAATGTTAAGATTAGGTCGTGACTATCCCAATGGTACAAGAATTGAAGTTTTAAAAGGGAATCATAAAGAGAACTTAATATTCTCAATTTTACCTCATGTTAGATTCAATTTTTTTGATGAATATGGTTACCTTAATCATGGGTATTATATCCAGATGTCTTGTATTGATTTAGACAAAGATTCTATAGCCGAAATTGTTGTTTCAATAGGCAATGAAAGGAAGGATTTAGAGTCGTTTGTTTTTTATATAGACGAATCAGAATCAATTCCATTTAGATACGTTGGTAAGCTTGAGGTATAAGAAATAGTAAGCAATGTTAGAGAAGATTTTAAATATATTATTTAATAAGTAGTTGAATTTTATAAGCTTACAGATAATTAAAATTAATATTAATCACTCTTGAATTAGATCACAAAGTTAAACCATCCGTTAAACCAAAGAAGTTAGAAGAATAGATGTAGAGAAAATATAAACTGTAACTTCTATATTACTAATGCTTTATGCTATCAATGAGTGCCATAGCTCAGTTGGTAGAGCAAAGGACTGAAAATCCTTGTGTCCCTAGTTCGATTCTTGGTGGCACCACTTTAAAAGGTTTTAAGATTAAAGAGTTACATGAAAATGTAACTCTTTTTTTGTTTGAACAAATAGTGTTTTAGTAAGATTTGCTATTTGTTTTAAATTTAATCAAAAGGTTACTGTGAAGAGAGATTTAATAACAATTTACAGTAGATTCCAAAAGTTCTCCATTTCCTAGTTTGAAATCGAGTGAGCGATTTAATTCTAGCTCATTGCTGGCGGTATAATCATAGATGTTGATCGTGAGTACTGTTGCTTTCTTTAAAGCTTCAATAAAGCCTTCAAATTGAATTTCATCAGGATTCTTAAATGGGTTCTTAAATTCTTTACCATCCAACAAAAATATAACTTCTCTGTGGTCATCTTTAGAACTTACAAAATCAATACCTCCATAATCACCATCCCTGTAGTTATTAGAATACTCAATTAAGAATAGAGGTTTTTGAGAAGGTTCTGTACATTTGATTGAAAAATATAAGATGTAATCTTTATTAGAAAAATTACTTAAATGATTTTCTCCTTCGTATTTTAATAAAACCCATCCATCTGGCGATGCAATGTTTGCGATGTTGCTCAATTGCTCTTCTGAGAACTTATCTGCATCAATAATTATATTATTTTCTTGAGAGAAAGAATGTAGACCAACTAATAATAAAAATGTTGTAAGAATATACTTTGTCATAATAGAAGTTTCTTTAGTGCGTTTAAATCGTTAGTTTGCAAAGATATTAATCTTAGAGCAACCTTATCAATATAAATAACTATCTTCTCATATAAAGAATGAAAATGTTATCTCAATGCTTTTTTTGAGGTAGTGGTATTTGTTCAACAAGCATTGTGTTGCCATTTTTGGCATAATAGGAGCAAAGCATATTGGTGATATCAACTGTCCATTTGTAAACTCCGGCTTCAGCAGAATGCTTGCAAAAGGTTGTGTAGTCGGTCTGACCTTGCTGATGTATTGATAAAGCATGTTCTAGTCTTTCAATATTGCCTTTTTCGGCAATTGGTAGGGTAGGGTACTTTGCATCGGATGTAATATGGAAATTATCTTTTCCATGATAATCGGTGTGTCCGTCATTTACATAAATACTATAACTGGTAACTCCCACTTCTATCAATTCTTGAATGTAATGGGGGAAATCTGCTCCGCTTTTTACTCTTGAATGGATCTCTTCTATCTCATGAAGTGTGAACATAATCTTACATTTATATATTATAACTAATAGGATATTTAATTATAACAATTCATTAGAAGGCTTTGTTCTAGTTGATTAAAGACGTGTTTGTTGAGTTGTAGATATGCAAATAAGTCTTTGCAATAAATTATAAAGTTTAGACTTCTTTGGTCTCGTTGTTTGTGTTGTATTCTGTCAAAGGGGGTTGCTCAGGGCTTTCCTCTAGTATAGGAAGCTCTGATTCTTTTTCTTTAAGAATGAGTATTTCTTTTATGAATTCTTTATCCATATTTATTTTATCTAAAGCTTCCTCAGCAGCTCTTTGTTGTGATTCTTTTTTCGAATAACCTCTTCCGGTTCCCGATTCAAAATCGTAGATGTCAACAGCAGTATAAAATATTGGATTATTATTGTCGTCAGTAAACGATTCAATGAGTCTGAATTCTACGGGGATCTTATTTTTTTGACTCCATTCGATGAGTCGAGATTTGAAGTTTACTTCTTGTTGAGCAACTGTTTCTATGTTTAAGTGCTCCACGATGAGTCTTTCGTGTACAAATTTTTTGGCAATTCGGTATCCTTGGTCAAGATATATTGCACCGATTAATGCTTCTAAAGCATTGCCATACATATGGGTTTTATGATTGCCTGTTTTGGCAGAAGATTTTATAAGGCGATCAAGTCCTAAATTAAGCGCTAGTTTATTTAGTGTTTCGCGTTGTACAATCTTCGACCTCATATTGGTAAGGAAGCCTTCTTTTTTGTATTCGAACTCCTTAAATACAATGTCTGCTACTATCGCATCCAAGATTGCATCTCCTAAGAACTCGAGACGCTCATTGTTAATCCATCTACCGTCTTTAAGTTTGATTGACGAGGATTTGTGCAATAGAGCTTGTTCATACAATGTTATATTGTACGGATAGAAATTTAGTATCTTGTAAAACGAAACATAAGGCTCTCTCCCTCTTTTAGGAAAAAGCCTTATAGTTCGATATAGTTTTTTAAGCACTTATTTATACTTACTTATTAAACTTCTTTACGATTACACATGCATTGTGTCCACCAAAACCAAATGTATTTGATAAGGCAGCTCTAACTTCTCTTTTTTGAGCTTTGTTGAATGTAAGATTCAATTTATAATCAATTTCGCTATCCTCATCTCCTTCAGTGAAGTTGATTGTTGGAGGAACAATGTCGTTTTGTACAGAAAGTACGCAAAACAAAGATTCCATTGCTCCGGCAGCTCCTAAGAGGTGTCCGGTCATTGATTTAGTTGAACTGATATTCAATTTGTAAGCAGAGTCACCGAATACTTCTTTGATAGCTTTGATCTCTGAGGGGTCTCCTACGGGTGTAGATGTTCCGTGAACATTTACGTAGTCAATCTCTTCAGGTTTCATGTTTGCATCCTCAAGGGCTGCTCTCATAACGATCTTTGCTCCAAGTCCATCAGGGTGAGATGATGTCAAGTGATATGCATCAGCAGACATTCCACCACCAACAACTTCGGCATATATTTTAGCTCCACGAGCTAATGCATGTTCTAACTCTTCAAAAATAAGACAAGCTGCTCCTTCACCCATCACGAAGCCATCACGAGACGCACTGAACGGGCGTGATGCTGTTTCTGGGGAATCGTTTCTTGTCGACAGTGCAGTCATTGCATTAAATCCACCTATGGCAGATTCACAAATAGAGGCTTCAGCTCCACCAACTACCATTACGCTAGCTTTGCCCAAACGTATCAGGTCAAAAGAGCTAATCGCACTATGAGTAGATGATGCACAAGCAGAAACTGTTCCAAAGTTAGGTCCGCGAAGACCATGTCTCATTGAGATGTGACCTGATGCAATATCAGCAATCATTTTAGGTATAAAAAACGGATTGAATTTGGGGCCCATTTCCTTATTCTGGAAATAGTATCCAACTTCTTCTTCAAACGTTTTTATACCTCCAATTCCAGCAGATACAATTACACCTATCTTATCACAATCTTCAGTTTCGAACTTAATTCCAGAATCGGCAATTGCTTCTTCTGATGCAGCTATAGCCAACTGCGTATATCTGTCGCACTTGCGTGCTTCTTTTCTGTCAAGATATTTCGCTACGTCAAACTCTTTCACTTCACAGGCAAACTGTGTCTTGAATTTCGACGCATCAAATTGAGTAATGGGCCCAGCTCCACTAACTCCGTTGATTGCATTGTCCCATGTGGATTGCACATCGTTACCCAACGGTGTTATTGCACCTAAACCCGTTACTACTACTCTTTTTAATTCCATAAATTATTTGTGGAAATTTTTATTTTGCGTTAGCTTCAATATAAGAAACTGCGTCTCCTACTGTTGAAATTTTTTCAGCTTGATCATCTGGAATAGAAATACCGAATTCTTTTTCAAATTCCATGATAAGTTCTACTGTATCAAGTGAGTCAGCTCCTAGATCGTTTGTAAAACTAGCAGCATTTGTAACTTCTGTTTCTTCAACACCTAATTTATCAACGATAATTGCTTTAACTCTTGATGCTACGTCAGACATAACTTTTTGATTTTAATGAATAATTAAATTTTATTTCTAATTTTGTCGATGCAAAGTAAGCGTATTTTATTAATACGAAACAAATATTTTGACCAGAAAATTCGTTAAAACTGCACATTTATTGTTTTTGTGTGCAAAATTATATAAAACCTGTTTATGATCAATATCGCTATTTTCGCTTCCGGATCAGGCTCTAATGCTGAGAATATTACCAATTATTTTAAGGAAAGAAAAGATGTTTCAATAAAGCTTATTATCTCCAATAAGAAGGATGCTTATGTACATCAGCGGGCTGAAAAAATGGGAATAGAATCGGTCACTTTTTCTAAAAATAGTTTCGAAAATACCGATGAAGTTCTAAATTGTTTAGCGAAACATGAGATAAATTTTATTGTCTTAGCTGGTTTTTTATTGAAAGTTCCTCAAAATATAATAGAGGCATATCCTCAAAAAATAGTAAATATTCATCCGGCATTGCTTCCTAAATTTGGTGGAAAAGGAATGTATGGTGATAATGTACATAAAGCTGTTGTAGCTGCCGGAGAATTAGAGTCTGGTATAACTATACATTATATTAATGAGAATTACGATGAGGGTAATGTAGTCTATCAAGCAAAATGTGATGTTTTACCTACAGATACTTACGAAAATGTTGCAGAAAAAGTACATCAATTAGAATATCTTCATTTCCCTCAAATCATAGATAAGGTTTTAAGCGATACAATTGAGAAATAAGAAAGGGTATTATATCTTTATTTACTAGTATAAAAAATGGCGAGAAGTTTATCTTTCTCGCCATTTCTTATAATATATTCTTATGTATTATCTCAATTGTCGTATTTTACCTCATACCATACTTCTCCGTTAGGATTGCCTGATACCGTATTTCTTGTGCGTACTTCTTTCGAGATAATTTCTTTTCTTCTTAATCGGTTTACTTCTATTCTGTCAACTTCTTTCCCATTTATATAATAAGTCGGTTCGTCGCCAAATGGAGATTCTTCCTCTTCAATAATTGTTTGACTCTTATTAGGAACGGAATTATACGAATTGCTTGAATTATAGGATGGGTTTGTTGTTGGTTTCTTTCTTAAAGTAGATCGTCCGGCTCCTCCCGATAAACGAGATGACATAGAACCTGCACTTGTTGTTTGTGCTTGTTCTTTACGGAGATCTTCCAATAGAGCCTCCACTGCTAATGCTGCCTCTTCCATTGTTCTGTATTGACTAGCTCTATTCTTTTTGTCGAATACGGATGATTTTTTATTGGTTGATTTAGCTGGAGTTGTATCCTTTGTTTTTGTTGCTACCACTTTCGTTTCCGGTTGCGGTAACTCTTCCTCTCGTTGTTGAAATTCAATAGGTGAATTTTTTACAGATCTAGTTTCCGTTGCTTCACTCACTCTAGCTGTACTTACAGTAGCCTCTGTTGGTCTGAGAGCTTCTTTTTTTAAAACTCCTGATAAGACTGGTGCTCTGTGTGCTGCTGGAGATTGCGCTTCGCTTGCAGGTGCTGCCTGATGATTAGAGTTTTGTATTGTTCTTGCCACTGGAACGCTTCTAGGTCTTTCGTTCTCTTCTTTTACTAAATGTTTCTCTTCACTTTCTTGAGATTTAACATTTTTAGAAGTCGGAGAAGCATTGGTTGTTGTGGACACAGGAGTTTCTTCCTGCGATTGGGGTGCTCCGCTTTCTTGTTTTTGATAAACCACTAGTCCATCATCATCTATGTAGAAAGTATTGAGAGCTTTAAACTGATTTTCGAGACGCTTCTTCTCATTCTCGTCAATTTTAGTGCTGCGAGAATTCGAGTTGTTGCTTTGTGCAAAAGCATAAGATGCTATGGCAAGCAGAACAAGGGTTATTGAGAGTTTCATCTTCTTTTTTATTTCTGTTAAAAATAGCAACACATTCTGATCCTTTTAAAGGTCTCCTTAAGTAAAGTGTGCTTGGTAAAACGATATGTTTTAGCCATCTTGGAACGCACAAAATTAACACAAATCTTTGAGATAAAAAATAGAATTTTGTTAACTCTGTGAAACAGTGCTAATTTCGTCTCTGTTTATGCCATACTTGAGTTGAATTGATTATGTTTTGCCACAAAATGTATGCTCCTGGTCCAATTGATGAAATCGGGTTGAGATAAGTCTGAGCCATCCAGATAGATAATATGGTGTTTTTTTGTCCTAATCCTTGCCCTCCTGCAATAGTATCACTATAATGCCGTCCCAATCGTCGCCCTATATAAAATTGAATAGCACAAATGAATAGGGTGAGTCCGAAGATTGTTAGTGCTGTATAGAAATGAGTACTACCCTCTAAGAGAAGAAAGTCTATGCTGCGTGCTGTTACTATCATGAGAGCAAGATTCCATAAATAGAATGAGTAGGATTGAGAAGTTCTTATCTTATTCTGAACTTTTGGGAGAAATCTTCCGAGTAGAATAGCTAATACAAAAGGGAGTAAGAGTAGAATAAAAACTCGTTGGGTAATACTTTGTAGCTCTTCCCAAAATGAAAACTCGGAGTGCTCTCCTATAATTGTAAACATAAGAGGTGCTACTACTGCAACTGTTAAATTACTAAGTAAGCTAAATGCTGTTAAGCTAGCCGTATTTCCGCCTAGCATTCCTGTAATAACAACGGCGGAAGTTGCTGTGGGAGCCAAAATACATATCATCACACTTTGTGCAATAATAGGGTCTATACCTCTGATGGCAACATAAGCAACGATGCTGCCTACTAATTGAATGACTAACAACCAGAAGTGAAGCATTGTAAATCGAACGGCTCGTAGCGAGATATTAGTGTAGGTGATGAGCAGCATAAAAAAGATCAGATATGGAGTAATAAATGCCAGCTGTGCCAGATAGGGATAAAATAAGGCTCCCACAATCATGGATACAGGCATCATGTACGATTTGATCTTTTTGATATTCATTACTTTACTTTAGAACGGAAAATGTTTAACGCTATGTTTTAGTGTTGCAACAGACTTATGACCATAATGCTCGCAAAACATCAAAATAGATCTGGGTCTTATTTGGTTGCAAAGATATATTTAAAAAATTCTTTTCAAACAGAAAGTTGCCCGAACAATTATTGTCGGGCAACTCTAATTTAGAATAAGATAAACTCTTATACCTTATTTATAGGAAAACCATTTGATGAGTTCTTTTATACTAGGCTTTTTTCCATACATGAGAATACCAACTCTGTAAATTTTTGCTGCAAACTTTACTGTGAAGAAAACGCTTGTATATAATATAGCTATGGAGAGAATTTTCTCCCAAAGAGGTATTTCGAAAGGAATGCGAACCATCATTACAATAGGTGATGTCAATGGAATCATCGAGCACCAGAAGGCGAGAGGTCCATCAGGATTCTGAAGGCTATATATGCCTACATAAAAAGAGAATATGAATATTAAAGTTACAGGCATTACAAATTGCTGAGTATCTTGTGCATTATCCACCGCTGCTCCAAACATAGCAAAGAGTGAAGCATAAATAAGGTATCCACCGATGAATAGCAGTAGAAAATATATAATAATTTCTGCCCAGTTAATAGAGAATAACATCTCGATGCTTGCTATCTGTGATGATAATCCTGCCATGTCAGCTTCTGCGAAGAGTGTGCTTTTCGCACCCAAGATAATAGCGAATATACCAAACCAGATGAATAGCTGTGTAATACCTGTTAAGCCGATCCCTATAATCTTTCCCATCATTAAATCGAATGGTTTTACCGATGAAATCATCACTTCCACAATGCGATTGCTTTTCTCTTCTACTACACCTTGCATTACCATAGTGCCATACATAAGTATAAACATATACATGATGAATGTGAAGACTCCTCCTATTCCTGCGGCAATAGCAGATGAAGTTTCTTTCTCAGAGCCATCATCGCTCCATCTTTTGGTTGTAACTTTTATGTTGCCCGAGGTTTCAATAACTTGTCTGATATCGACTATGATTTTTGTGTCAATATCGGCTTCTTGTGCCAATCTATTTATTTTATCAGATTTTACAACTTCCGAAAGAGTGTTGTTTATGTAGCCTTGTAGATCGAGAGGAATTTGTTTTTCTGATACAAATGTGGCTGCTGTGGGGCTTTCCGATAAGTCTCCTGTTATTTGTAATATTCCGAAGATATCTTTTCCTACTTTTGATTTTAATTGATCGTTTTGTTCCTCACCTACTATCTCGAATGAATAATGTTCTGACGATTTCAGATGAGAGGCGTATTTTCCTGTATTATCAATAACAGAGATTCGCTTAATCTCCGAATCTTGAATATTGGATAATAATAAGGGTACAATTATTAACGCAGCCATAAGGATGGGCATTAATAAGGTAAGTATCACAAATGATTTTTTCTTTATTCGTGATAGGTATTCTCGTTTTATAATGAGGCTTAATGCATTCATAGGTTTGTGACTGTTTGGATGAATATTTCGTTCATAGAGGGCAACTCTTCTTCAAAAGAGACTACTTCGTATTTGTCGGTTATTTCTCTTAGAATCTGTGAATTTGAAGAGCCTCCCAGCTTTTTGATTTTTACTTTAGTCGTTTCAGTATGTGATTCTTTCGATTCCAACGAAAATAAATCGGAAGATAAGTCAAAATCACTGCCATTTACAATTACGGTAAAAATGTGCTTTTTATACTTATTGCGTATCTCTTTTACATTACCTTGTAATACAGCCTGAGATTTATTAATCAGAGTGATTTCATCGCAAAGTTCCTCAACCGATTCCATGTTATGGGTTGAAAGAATAATTGTTTTTCCTTTTGCTTTTAATTCAAGAATTTCTTTTTTCAAAAGCTCAGCATTAACCGGATCGAATCCACTAAATGGCTCATCGAGAATTAATAATTGAGGATCGTGGATAACAGTTGTTATGAATTGTATCTTTTGTTGCATACCTTTGGACAGTTCTTCTATCTTCTTGTCTTTCCACGAGGTAATATCGAATTTTTCGAACCATTCATCTATCCTTCGGTTGGCTTCTTGTTTTTTTAGACCTTTTAGTTCAGCCAAGAATAATGCATGCTCCTTCACTTTCATTTTTTTGTAAAGACCTCTTTCTTCCGGCAAATAGCCAATATTGTAAATGTCGGATTGAGCGGATAGATGACCGTTTAGAAATACTTCGCCACTATCAGGAGCTGTAATTCTATTTATAATTCGTATCAATGTAGTTTTGCCTGCTCCATTGGGGCCAAGTAATCCGTAAATTTTCCCTTGAGGAACTTTTATACTTACATCATTAAGAGCCCTATGACCTGCATATTGCTTTATAATATTTCTGACTTCGAGGTATATCATATTTTATTTAGGTGTTGTTGCTTAATTGTTAGTAGCTCATTGAACCGAAAAATCACAGGTGCAGTATTTTTGTATGATTATAACTTTAAAACCTGTTAGGACACGAATTTAATTTATTATTCTAGATTATAAAGTATAAATTTGTATTTAAGGTGTCAGATTTTTTTTATTCTAAATATTTAAATATCATTTATGGATATTCTTACCCATGCTCTTTCTGGTGCCGCAATAGGTACAGTTGTAGCCAATTATAACCAGATGAGCTCATCTCGTAAAGCTAAGACTGTTTTAGCAGGAGCAGTTGGGGGTACATTTCCCGATATTGATGCAATAAGTATGTGGTCTGGGTTTGATCGGGCTTTAGGCTCTTTATTTAATTTAGAGCATTCAGGTCGTGTCATTTATGGCAGTAAATTTTGGTATTCGCATCATGCATTTTTTCACTCATTGATTGGAAGTTTATTGGTTGCTGTATTATTCCTTCTGTTGATTTATATAGTAATGAGGAAGTATAAAACGATTCCTTTACTTGCTTATTTCAAGGCATCCTCTGTCTTTTTTATTGCATTTGTTTTAGGTTACTGGGCACATCTCACCGGCGATTTACCCACTCCTTCATCGGTGTGGGGTGGAATATCTTTATTTTGGCCTTCGGATAATTACGTTGGAGGATATGGAAAGATTTGGTGGTGGAATAATTATGATATTTTCTTATTGATCCTTTTTTGTGTTATTTTAAATTTATTACTGCCTGCAATTTCAAAATATGTTAGAATTAGATCTAGAGTATGCACTATATCTATTGCGACTATTACCTTAAGCTTGATATTGGTGCAAATTAATACTCGTCACTATAATTATTCTTATGCCGAGAATCGCTCTAATTATACTCAAATGGAGCAGAATTCCAAGTTGGAGCAAAAACGTATTTTGGGTGATAGGATATACTACTGTATGGATAAGTTTGATAAACGTTTAAAGATTAATTTTTAAGTAAATGTTTGTATTTCATAAAATCTCTCCTATATTTGTATTGTTAACAAAATTGTTAAACAAATAAGTTGATAGTGGAAAAGAAAGATATAACTACCGAACAAACAATATTAGAAGCTGCCGAATATGAATTTCTAGAGAAGGGATTTGCTGGTGCTAAAACTACTGCTATCGCAAAACGTGCGGGAGTAAATCATGCAATGATTCATTACTATTTCAGAACAAAGGAGAATTTGTTCTCTATGGTTTATCAGCAAAAAATAAAGACTCTAGCTGAATCTTTCTCACAGTCATTTAATCAAGATTTACCTTTTTTCGAGCAGTTGAAATTGGCTATTGGTAGCCATTACGATTTTGTTGCTGCCAATCCCAGATTACTCTTTTTTATTTACGGAGAAATAATTACTCACGATGAGAGGAAGAAAATGCTTGTAAGGAGTGTCTTCCCTAAACTAAAAGGTATAATAAAAAGACTAAAGGAGAGAATCGATATTGAGGTCGAGAATGGCTCTATGCGTTTTATCCGTCCTACTGAATTGTTGATGAATATAATTGCTCTAAATGCGATTACATTTTTAGCAATGCCTTTGTTGCAGATTATAAGGAGAAATGACAAAGAGGTTGAAAAGCTTCTACTACAAAGGAGGGAAAATAATATCCAATTTATTATAAATGGGTTGAGTGTTTAATTTTTTTAGACTGTAACTAACAAAATTGTTAAGTGATAATGTTTGTGGAATGAAAACGTCATCTGAAAATATGAAAAGAATAATAATTGTTCTGTGTGTTTTGCTCAGTAGTTGTTTTATGGCATCGGCACAATTGACTATTGAGGCTTGTCAGGAGAAAGCCAAGCAGAACTATCCTTTGATTAAGCGTTATGGCTTGATCGAGAAAACAAAAGAGTATAACTTGTCGAATGCGAATAAAGGATACTTGCCTCAGTTTTCGATGACAGCTAAGGCTACCTATCAATCCGATGTTCCACATCTTCCTATCTCCGTACCTGGTGTAGATATTCAGCCATTGAGTAAAGATCAGTATGGTGTAACTCTGGATGTAAACCAAACTATTTGGGATGGCGGAGTTATTGGTTCTAAGAAAGAAATGGCGAAAACGGCTTCAGAGGTTGCTTCTAAACAACTGGAAGTTACTTTATATACGATTAACGACAGAGTGAATCAGCTATATTTTGGTATACTCTTATTTGATGCAAAAATTAAGCAGAATCTATTGATTCAAGAAGAGCTAGCACGAAATTTTAATCTTATTTCAAGTTATATAGAAAATGGTATTGCTAACCAGTCTGATTTGGATGCCATAAAAGTGGAACAGCTAAAAACAAAACAGACGCAAACTCAATTGATCTCGAATAGAAAAGCTTTTATTGATATGTTGTCTGCATTGATTGGGGAATTGATCAATGAGAATACTGTTTTAGAGAAACCAAATTCAGAGAATGAGTTACTATCTGCCCAGATTGGGCGTCCGGAATTACATCTGTTCGATGCACAGTATAATGATCTCGAAACTCAGAAAAAACAAATCAAAGCAGGTTATATGCCAAAGCTAGGTCTATTTGCTACCGGAGGATATGGAAGACCTGGCTTGAATATGTTAGAAGATAAATTTGCAGCTTATTATGTAGCAGGAGTTCGTTTGTCGTGGAATTTTGGAGGACTTTATACTGAAAAGAACGATCGTAAACTGATCGAAGCCAATCAGAGTTCATTAGCCGCTGAAAAAGAAACATTCTTGTTTAATACCAATTTGGAGGTAACTCAAGAGCAAAGTGAAGTAAAAAGAAATCGCGATTTACTAAAATACGATGATGAGATAATAATGCTTCGGAATAATGTGAAAAAATCGGCAGAAGTGAAGGTTGCAAATGGAACTCTGACGGTAACTGATCTTATGCGAGAAGTAAATGCTGAGGATTTAGCTAAACAAGACAAAATCCAGCACGAGATAGAGTTGTTGTTGTCTATTTATAATCTAAAATATACAACTAATAATTAAGGTCTAAAACTATTTTAGGTGTTGGTTGTAAGTGTTTGATTATTAGTTGATATGTTCTTTTTTTGATAATACAGAAATCTTCCGTTGCAAAAAGCAGATCAATAAATACTTTTATTCGATTAAATCTTTAAGATAAATAATATATGAGAACTATTAAAGCATTATCCATCCTTATTATAAGTTTCTTACTTGTTGCATGTGGCAATAAAAAGGGCGATTATGATGCTTCGGGAATATTCGAAACTACGGAGGTTATAGTTTCATCCGAAGCAAATGGGAAAATTCTAGAACTTAATTTGGAAGAGGGGCAGATCGTCAATCCAGATGTGCCTATGGGATATATAGATACGACACAGTTATATCTAAAAAAAATGCAGTTGTTGGCAAGCAATCAGGCAGTAAAAAGTAAACAGACTGATGTTCCAAGACAAATTGCAGCAATACAACAGCAGATTGTTACACAAAAAAAAGAACAAGCACGTTTCGAAAACTTAGTGAAATCGAATGCAGCTAATCAAAAACAGCTAGATGATATCAATGCTCAGATTCTTTACCTCGAAAAACAATTAGCTGCACAGACTGAAGTCTTGATGAATTCTAATCGAGGCATTTCTGAAGAAAGTTCTTCTATGCAAATACAAGTAGCCCAATTAAATGATCAGATTGTAAAATCGGTGATTAAAAGTCCTATAAAGGGAACTATATTATCTAAATATGCTGAACAAGGAGAGCTCGCAGTGCAAGGTAAGGCATTATTTAAAGTAGGAGATATTGAAAATATGATCCTAAGGGCATACATATCAGCCAGTCAGTTGACGCAGTTGAAAGTAGGTCAAACTGTACAGGTATTCTCTGATTTGGGAGAAGCAGACCGAAAGGAATATTCGGGCACAATAGAATGGATATCCGATAAAGCAGAGTTTACGCCTAAAACAATACAGACAAGAGATGAACGTGCCAATCTGGTTTATGCTGTAAAAATTGCAGTAAAGAACGATGGATATATTAAAAGAGGAATGTACGGAGAAATAAAGTTCTAAGTTTCAATGTCTATTTACTACTTCGATGTAGGAGCGAGTTATACTTGCTGAAATTAGGGTTAAGAATAGGACATTAAATATATGTAGATTACTAAAAGATATGGTTGCAATTTCGGTACAGAATATAAATAAGAAATACGGAAATATTCAAGCTCTGAATAATATCAGTTTTGATGTTCAGCAAGGTGAGATATATGGTATTATCGGTCCTGATGGAGCTGGTAAAACTTCGCTATTTCGTATTCTTACCACTCTTTTGCTTGCTGAAAGTGGAACAGCAACAGTCGATGGATTGGATATTATCAAAGACTATAAACAGATTCGTAATAGAATAGGGTATATGCCGGGGAAATTTTCTCTTTATCAGGATTTGACTGTGGAGGAAAATCTCGAATTCTTCGCTACTGTTTTTAATACCACTATAAAAGAGAACTACGATCTGATCAAAGATATTTATAGCCAGATAGAACCTTTTAAAGATAGAAGAGCGGGTAAATTATCTGGAGGGATGAAGCAAAAATTGGCACTTAGTTGTGCATTGATTCATAAACCTACTGTTTTATTTCTCGATGAGCCCACAACGGGTGTTGATCCGGTTTCAAGAAAAGAATTTTGGGAAATGCTTCAAAATTTAAAGGCGCAGAATATAACTATATTGGTATCGACTCCTTATATGGATGAAGCTATGCTGTGTGACCGTATTGCATTGATTCAAGAGGGAACTTTTTTGCAAGTTGACACTCCTGATAATATCATTGAACTTTTTACCCAAATACTTTGGGCAGTAAAGAGTAAAGAAATGTTTAGGCTTCTGAATGATTTAAGAGGCTATGATCGTATAAAAACTTGCTTTACGTTTGGTGAAGTGCACCATATAACAGTAAAAGAAGATTTGAAAATGGAGGATATAAGAACCTATCTTATAGGTAAAGGTCATCAGGATATTGATGTTTATGCTATTAAACCAAGTATTGAAGACTGTTATATGCAATTGGCACAAAAAACGAAAGTTTAAACAAGATCTCGGTTTTTTATGACTATGATTGATACAATATTATAGAAGGTTATAAGTAAAACATAAAGACTTAAAGATAACTATACTCAAATAAATATATGAAAGAACCTGTAATATATACCGAAAACCTGACAAAGAAATTTGGAGCATTTACTGCTGTGGATAATATATCCTTCAGTGTAGATAAAGGTGAGATATTCGGTTTTCTGGGAGCTAACGGAGCAGGGAAAACAACAGCTATGCGCATGCTCTGCGGATTGAGCCATCCTACATCAGGTAAAGGTTCGGTTGCTGGATATGATATTTTGAAAGAGTCTGAAAAGGTTAAGAAAAATATTGGGTATATGAGTCAGAAGTTCTCCTTATACGAAGACTTGAAGGTTTGGGAAAATATCCGACTATTTGGTGGAATATATGGTATGGAGTCAAAACGAATTGCTTCGAAAACAGATGAAATATTAGATGAATTGGGTTTTTTAGCTGAACGTAATACGCTTGTAAGAGAATTACCATTAGGTTGGAAACAAAAATTAGCTTTCTCAGTCTCTATATTTCATGAACCTAAGGTTGTTTTCTTAGATGAACCTACGGGAGGTGTTGACCCTGTAACCCGTCGGCAGTTTTGGGAGCTTATTTATGCTGCGACAGATAGAGGAATTACTGCTTTTGTTACTACTCACTATATGGATGAGGCAGAATATTGTAACCGTGTATCGATTATGGTAGATGGTAAAATTGAGGCTCTGGATACACCAAAGAATCTTAAGTTACAATTTGAGGCAGATAGTATGGATGAGGTATTTCAACAATTGGCAAGAAAAGCGACGCGAAAAGGAGATTAAGGTCTCAGACCTTTTTATGGCTTTGTCAAGTAGAATAGCTACAGAAAACTATAATATGAGAATGTATCATAAAAAACACTTTGACTTAATTGAATGAAACAGTTCTTATCATTTGTAAAAAAAGAGTTCTTTCATATCTTTCGAGATACAAGAACGATGATGATTATATTGGGGATTCCCATTATACAGATGCTTCTTTTTGGTTTTGCTATAACAACAGAGGTGAGGAATGTACAAGTTGCAGTCTTTGACCCATCAAAGGATATTTCGACAGAGCGTATAATCAATCAATTGGATGCTAGTAATTATTTTCATATTGTGCAGATGTTGAATAATCCGGATGAAATCAGTACAATCTTCAAAAAGGATCATAACATTAATCTGGTTGTTGTATTTGATGAAAAGTTCAATGAAAACCTCTTACATACAGGGGAAGCATCTATCCAATTGATTGCTGATGCTACCGACCCCAATCAGGCTACAACCTTATCGGGATATGCAACAAGTATAATAAACTCATATCAGCAGGAACTTTTGCAAGAATATAAGATTCCAATACAAATAAAACCGGAAGTAAAGATGCTCTATAATCCTCAAATAAAGAGTGCTTATAATTTTGTGCCCGGCGTAATGGGTTTAATATTTATGCTGATATGTGCAATGATGACTTCAATCTCAATTGTTCGTGAGAAAGAAACGGGTACAATGGAAATTTTGTTGGCGTCACCTATGAAGCCTTTTTATATTATTGTAGCAAAGGCTATTCCTTATTTCGCAATATCCATAGTGAATCTAACTACAATTTTATTATTATCTGTTTATGTATTGAAGGTACCTGTAACAGGAAGCTTCTATTCTTTGATTGGAATTTCTTTACTCTTCATAATGGTAGCACTATCATTAGGGATATTTATCTCAACCGTTGCTCAAACCCAAGTTGCCGCTATGCTGGTGTCGGGAATGGGAATGATACTTCCTGTAATGATTCTTTCGGGTATGATATTTCCTATAGAAAGTATGCCTGTTATACTTCAGTGGGTATCGGATATTATTCCTGCAAAATGGTATATCTCTGCTGTAAGGAAATTAATGATACAAGGCTTGGGTATTACTGCTGTTTATAGAGAACTGGTGGTTTTACTAGGTATGTTGGTTTTTTTAGTATTTGTCAGCCTTAAGAATTTCAAAACAAGACTTAATTAATCATGATAAAATTTCTTTTAGAAAAAGAGTTTAAGCAAATTTTGAGGAATTCGTTTCTTCCAAGAATGATTATTGCCATGCCCCTCATGATGATGCTTGTTTTTCCTTGGGCTGCCAATCAGGAAATAAAGAATTTGCGATTGAGTGTTGTGGATAACGATCATAGCACTTATTCGGAACGTTTGATTCAGAAGATAGCAGCATCTGGTTATTTTAATTTGACGGATGTTTCTGTCTCTAATAATGAAGCGATGCGGAGTATAGAGACAGACCGAGCTGATATAATTCTGGAGATTCAACCCGATTTCGAAAAGAACCTGATAAAAGAAGGTACTGCTAATGTTATGATCTTAGCTAATGCAGTCAATGGAATGAAAGGAGGTTTAGGTACTTCTTATCTTTCGGTTATATTACAAGATTATGCAGTTGAAATCAGGAACGAATGGAAGCAAGCACCCGAAATGGCAATTTTGCCTGTCATTAATATAGTACCCCAGAATCGATTTAATCCGCATCTGGATTATAAAGTATTTATGGTTCCAGCAATAATGGTGACTATGTTAACCTTACTATGTGGATTTTTACCGGCATTGAATATTGTAGGAGAAAAGGAAATAGGTACTATTGAACAGATGAATGTTACTCCTGTGAATAAACTTACTTTTATATTGGCTAAACTGATACCTTATTGGATAGTAGGATTTCTGGCTCTTTCGCTCTGTCTTACATTAGCAGCAACGGTATATGGATTGATACCCGTAGGTCGTTTAACTACCCTTTATCTTTTTGCCAGTCTGTACATATTAGTTGTTTCGGGCTTTGGTTTAGTAGTGTCAAACTATTCTAATACTATGCAACAAGCTATGTTTGTTATGTTTTTCTTTATTATGATTTTCATTCTGATGAGTGGGCTTTTTACCCCAATATCAAGTATGCCTCAATGGGCACAGAATATTACAGCTTTTAACCCCCTGAAATATTTTATACAAGTAATGAGAATGGTGTATCTGAAAGGTAGTGGTATAGCAGATCTCACAACACAGATGGTTGCGTTATGCTGCTTCGCATTATTCTTTAACGGTTGGGCTGTGTTAAGCTATAGAAAGAGTAGCTAAGTTAGCTATTGATATATCCTTACGTATTGTTTTTTTTATTGTTATTAGTTTTTTACTAGGTGTTTATCTCTGCTGGATGTTTTTTTGAAATGAAAAGATATTTCGTTTATTTTTAATTGTTATATTTGAAGAAAATTTAACATAAATAAATAAGCTACGTTTTAATCTTTTGAAGATATACGACCCAACTTTATCTATTAAATTCTAATAGAACATTTCTTATACAGCATAATCGACACTTTTTTACAAACTAATAGAAACAAAATGAAAAACAAAATTTTCTTAACACTGCTTGGTATTTTTCTGAGTGTGATCTATTCACATGCACAATTGTCAAAGACTATTGATGTCATAACCCCTGGAACATTGTCCGCTTCTCTAGGAGCCGATAAAACAAAAGTAACGGATCTGACTCTTAAGGGTACTATTAATGATGCAGACTTTACTACAATCAAGCAGATGTCTTTACTTAAAGTATTAGATATGTCTGAAGTGGAAATTGTAAATGGTGCTATTCCAGCCTCTGCTTTTGAGAAGAGAGTGATGGATAAAATAGTATTGCCGGAGAGAGTAAAATCTGTTGGATTGGGGGGCTTTTCTAATTTAACTATTTCTACTCTTGATTTCTCTGGTTGTGCTGCTTTGGAGTCTTTCGGAAATAGCTGTTTTGTAGGTATTAATATTACGAGTGGCATTATTGACTTATCGGGTTGTACTTCTCTAAAGTCTTTGGGGCAAGGCTGTTTTGGTGGACTTAGTCAACATATTATTTTACCCTCAGAATTAAAAAACTTAACTAGCCTTTCTTTCGCAGGTTTTAAGGGTAGTGTAGATCTTCCTTCTCAATTAGAAAGTATTGGAGGTTATGCTTTTCAAAGAGCGGTTTTAAAAGAATTAAAGCTGCCTGCCTCATTAAAAAAAGTAGATACCTTTGGCTTTACAGAGATTACTATTCCAGAACTTGACTTCTCCGGTTGCGTTGCTTTGGAGTCTTTAGGGAATAATTGTTTCGTAGGTAATAATATTACAAGTGATACTCTTGATTTATCTGGCTGTATTTCTCTAAAGTCTTTAGGTCAAGGCTGTTTTGGTGGATTAAGTAAACATGTTATTTTGCCCTCTACTTTGAAGATACTTCACGGTCTTTCTTTCGCAGGTTTTAGAGGTAGTGTAGATCTTCCTTCTCAACTGGAAAGTATTTTGGGCTATGCTTTCCAAAGAGCGGTTTTAAAAGAATTAAAGCTGCCTGCCTCATTAAAAAAAGTAGATACCTTCGGCTTTACAGAGATTACTATTCCAGAACTTGACTTCTCCGGTTGCGTTGCTTTGGAGTCTTTAGGGAATAATTGTTTCGTAGGTAATAATATTACAAGTGATACTCTTAATTTATCTGGCTGTATTTCTCTAAAGTCTTTAGGTCAAGGCTGTTTTGGTGGATTAAGTAAACATGTTATTTTGCCCTCAGAATTAAAAAACTTAACTAGTCTTTCTTTCGCAGATTTTAGGGGTAGTATAGACCTTCCTTCCCAATTGGAAAGCATTGGAAGTCATGCTTTTCAAAGGGCAGTTTTAAAAGAATTAAAACTACCTGCCTCATTAAAAAAAGTAGATAAATCGGGTTTCACAGAGTTAAATATTCCAAAGTTAAGTTTCTCGAATTGTATAAATTTAGAGACCTTGGGTAATAATTGTTTTACTGGAATCAAATTAGAAAGCGATACTATCAATTTGTCGGGGTGTCGCTCGTTAAAGGTTATAGGTCAAGGATGTTTTAGTGGATTAAGTAAGCATATTATTTTACCCTCTACTTTGAAGATACTTCATGGTCTTTCTTTTGCTTGGTTTGGAGGTAGTGTAGATCTTCCTGCCCAATTGGAAAGTGTTTTGGGTTATTCTTTTCAAGGAGCCTCTTTAAAAGAATTAATTATTCCAGTATTTGTAAAATCTCTTGGAGATCGTGCTTTTGAGAATGCCAAGTTGGAGACTCTTGTGTCTTTAAACCCTACCCCTCCCACATTAGGACCAAATGTGTTTATAGGAGTTAATAAAACTGCCTGCACACTCTATGTCCCCAGGAGTAGTATCTCATTATACCAAGCTGCTGCTCAATGGAAAGACTTTCTAATTGAAGAATATAAAGTCTCTTTAATTGATAACTTGGTATACCAAAAATCGACAGAAGAAAACCTTTATCAAGTAAAAACAGAAGAGAGATTTGATGTGGAAGTCTATGCTAATCTTATGTCCGAAGTAAGTTTAGGTTTGTTTAATGCTAGTAATGGAACTTTTATCGAGGATATTGTAAGTAGTAAAAACGGTAATACATATACTTGCCAAGTATCAACAAATCTGCTAAGCGGAAGCTATTTAATTCAACCTTATATTTTAGAGGAAGATGAAGTAAAAGTAATCTCACGTAAAGCAGGTTCACATATAATTGATCGTTTATTAATAACAGTAAAAAACAATTGGGCTGGATTTTCAGGAAGAAATACAGCCGCAGATTTGAGCAACCACCTGTTAATTAATACAGCAAAAGAAGATTTGATGGAAGTGAATACTGATCAGAGCTTTAAAGTTTTAATAAGATCAGCAATCGCGACATTGGGTATTAATGTGGGTTTATTTAACTATGATGATGGCTCATTTGTTAGCGATATAACAGAGTCCGTAAATGGTAATGTTTTGACTTGTAAAGTGGCGTCTAGCGTGGCAGAAGGAAGATATACATTGATCCCTTATCTGATTATTGATAGCAATATTGTATACATAGAACGTTCGCCGGATAAACTTTTCTTAGTAGATCGTTTACCTCTAAATGTTGTGGCTACAGCAACATCCGTTCTTGAAACGAGAGCATTGGAGATTCCGACATCTCAAATAGATATAGCAGACTTGAAAGTTTATCCAAATCCGGTAACGGATATCCTATATCTGGAGTCAGGAGCATCTATTTCAGAACTTCAAGTTTATAGTACAAATGGAAAACTAGTATTAAAACAAGCAAATGTTAGTTCATCTATCAATGTTAGTCATTTAGCAAGTGGATCATATATATTGAAACTTCAAATTGGAGATAAATCATATACACATAAACTGATCAAGAAATAAGAAATCTGATCAGTATATACATTAAAAAAAGCGACTAATTATTTAGTCGCTTTTTACATTTAGAGCAAATATAAATTACTGTAATTGCTTATCAATTTTTTCTACTAAAGCCGATTTTTGTGCAGCTCCAACTTGTTTGTCTACAATTTCTCCGTTTTTGAAAAACAGAATTGTAGGAATATTGCGGATTCCGAATTTCGATGTAATCTCATCATTGTTATCAACATCTACTTTTCCTACTACTACTTTGTCTGCATAGTCAACAGCCAATTCTTCTACGATTGGACCTACCATACGACATGGACCACACCATTCTGCCCAAAAATCAACCACGACTAATTTGTCTGATTTTAAAACTTCTTCAAAAGTTGCATCTGTAATTTCAAGTGCCATACTACTAATGTTTATTATGTTTCGTTTAATTTTATAACAAATATAACCAAAGTCTCGGAGATACGGAAAATCAATTTACCTTGAACAGGATGTTTTCATTTTGCTCCAGATAGTCGACCAATTCCTTACGGATATTGATCTTAAGACCCCGAGCAAAAAGCTCAACTTTCATGTTTCGTTCACCATCGACAATCTCAAAATATAACAACGAATTACCCACATTGTTTTTAGTCAGGGTTGATAGCTCTTCTATCATCTGAGCATTCATTTCGTGAATAGGTAATGTGATCGTTATTTTTTCAATAACCTGATCTTTAACATCAGGTAGAAGTTGAATTGATACGATTTTCAATTCGAGTTGGTTCTCGTTGAACCTACGTCCTTGAACGCGTGCTTTTACATATACATAAAGCCCCAAGCGCCCGTATTTACCAAAATTGATATAATCATCACCAAATAAAGGTATTTCTCCACTTCCAGTGAAATCTTCAATTTTAATAATCATATATGGTTTACCATTCTTGGTAATGCCTTCTCTTGCCGCAGAAACAAGTCCTCCGAATGTAACTTCCTTATTTCTTAGAGCTTCCTTGTCTTCTATATCAGCCATTCCTACATTGCAACCATACTTAAGAGCAATGGCGAACTCATCCAGAGGGTGTGCTGATAGATAGATTCCGATCAATTCGCGCTCTTTGTTGAGTTTCTCAAGATCCGACCACTTTTCGGCTTTTGGTATCTCGGGTGGACTGGTTTTATACGAAATATCTTCTCCAAATAATGAGTTTGTTGCCTGTGCTTTATCAATCTGGTATTTGTTACCATAACGGACAAGCTGATCTATAAATGTTTCTCCTTTCTCGTTGGTTTCAAAAAATTGCTCACGCTCTATTTCAGGGAAATTATCAAAAGCTCCGGCAAGCGCTAATGACTCTATATTTTTCTTATTACAAGACGATAGATTGACACGTTCTACTAAATCGAATATGTTTTTGTAAGGACCATTTTCAGACCGTTCTTTAAGAATATCATTTACAGCTCCTCCACCTACACCTTTAATAGCAGCAAGTCCGAAACGTATATCACCTGCCTTATTTACCGAGAATTTAAGATACGATTCGTTTACGTCCGGTCCAAGTACATTCATCCCCATGTACTTGCATTCATCCATAAACTTCGTGATCTCCGTAATGTTCGATAAGTTTCGAGATAGAACGGCAGCCATATATTCCGATGGGTAGTTGGCTTTGAGCCACGCTGTTTGATAAGCTATCCACGAATAACATGTTGCATGTGATTTGTTGAAGGCATAAGATGCAAACTTTTCCCAGTCGGCCCATATTTTATTCAGGGTCTTTTCAGCATGCCCGTTTTTCTTTCCTCCTGCAAGGAATTTTTCTTTTAGGGCATTCATCTTGTCAATGAGCTTTTTACCCATTGCTTTACGTAACTCATCGGATTGACCACGTGTGAAATCGGCAAGCAGACGAGACAAAAGCATGACTTGCTCCTGATATACCGTAATGCCGTATGTCTCGTCAAGATATCTTTCCATGATAGGGATATCATAGGCTATTTCTTCACGACCATGTTTTCGGGCGACAAAGGCTGGAATATAATCCATCGGTCCCGGACGATATAAAGCATTCATTGCAATTAAGTCCTCAAACTTTGTAGGCTGAAGTTCCTTTAGGTACTTCTGCATACCGGCAGACTCAAACTGAAATGTTCCAGTTGTTTTACCTTGGCTATATAGCTCATAGGTTTTAGTATCTTCTAACGAGATGGTACTGATATCTACATCTTCGCCAGTTGTTTGCTTTATATTCTCAAGTGCCTCTTTTATAATTGATAGGGTTTTTAAACCCAAAAAGTCCATTTTGATAAGACCTGTTTCTTCGATTACCGATCCTTCATATTGAGTGACAAGCATCGTTTCGCCAGTCTCTTTGTCTTCGGCTGTACTTACGGGTACTGTGTCCGAAATAGGGCTCTGACCTATAATAACACCACAAGCATGTACTCCTGTATTTCGCACATTACCCTCAAGCATTTGTGCATACTTAAGAGTGTCACGAGTAATGAGGTCTCTACTGTTTGATGCTTCTTTTAGTTCGGGAACGTATTCAATGGCATCTCTAAGGGTTACTTTCTTTTTATCGGGAATTCTGTCAGGAACTAATTTGGCTAAACGGTTAGATTCAGATAATGGTAACTTCTGAACACGTGCAACGTCTTTTATTGCCGATTTTGTAGCCATGGTACCATATGTAATAATGTGGGCTACTTTTTCTTGTCCGTATTTGTCGGTTACCCAGCGTAATACTTCTCCTCGACCATCATCATCAAAGTCGATATCAATATCGGGCATTGATATACGATCAGGATTTAAGAAACGTTCAAACAGCAAGTCATACTTTATAGGGTCTATATCAGTAATCCCCAAGCAATATGCTACGGCAGAACCTGCTGCCGATCCACGACCAGGGCCTACTGCCACACCCATTCTTCGTGCTGCTGCTATAAAGTCTTGTACAATAAGGAAATATCCGGGGAATCCCATTGTCTTCATAACATCCAGCTCAAATTCAAGACGTTCGCGGGTTTCATCATTCATATCTTTGCCGTAACGTTTTTCGGCACCTATCATTGTTAGGTGCTTCAAATAGTCGGCTTCTAGCTTAATGCGAATCACTTTATCGTATCCACCTAAACGATGGTATTCTTTTTCTCCGAACTCAGTAATAAGATCGGTTTCATTGTATTTTTCTCTATGGCCGGCTTCTGTACCGAATGAAGGATCAATGTCAAAGAATGGCATTAATGCATCCGAATCTATCGAGTAAAACTCAACCTTTTCAGCTATTTCGAGCGTGTTAGAAAGTACATGAGGTATATCTTTGAATACTTCGTTCATTTCAGCAGTAGTTTTTAACCACTCCTGCTTCGTATATCTCATTCGTTTCGGATCGTCAAGATCTTTACCTGTACTTAAACAGATCAGACGGTCATGAGCTTCTGAATCCTCTTCGTTAATAAAGTGTACATCATTTGTTGCTATAACTTTTACGTTATGCTTTTCGCTCAGTTTTAGTAATTCCTGATTTACCCGTTCTTGAAGAGGATATGCTTCAAGATTAGAATCGGGGCGACTGGTTTTGTGACGTTGAAGTTCAAAATAGAAATCTTCACCGAAAATACTTTTAAACCATTCTATTGACTTTTCAACTTCCTCGTGTTCTCCTCTTGTTATCTTTTTAGGTATCTCACCTCCTAAACAAGCTGTGGATACAATTAGTCCTTCGTGATATTTTTCTAACAGTTCTTTGTCTATGCGAGGACGCATATAAAAACCTTCAGTCCAGCTTTGTGATACCATTTTGATAAGGTTCTTATATCCCTGATAGTTTTTGGCAAGCACAACTAAGTGCCAACCGCTCATGTCGGGTTTCCCTTCTTTTAATTTGCGGTTTCGGTGAGCTACATAGCACTCACAGCCTAAGATAGGTTTGAATAAATGAGACTCTTCTTCTTGAAGTTTCTTATTTAATTCTTCTAAAAGTGGACCGTTTTCTCTAGCTTCGGCTATTGCTGCTTTTATTTTTTTTATCTCGGCAAATACGGGTGCATTTTTCTTCTTTACATAATTGTAAAATTCTTTGATCCCAAACATTGATCCGTGATCAGTCAAAGCTATAGCTTTCATTCCGTCAGCTTTAGCTTTGTCAACTAGGCGTGAAATACTGGCTTGCCCATCGAGCAAGGAGTATTGGGAGTGAACGTGTAAGTGTATAAACGGTTGCATATATCTTTGAATTTATCCTATAAAGGTATCTCTTTTATCGAAAAAAGATGACTATGTTTTGATCGAAAGTATCGATGACTTTTATCAAGAAAAGTATCAATGCTATGCCTCAGTAATTTAACTTAAGGCATAGCTTTTTTATTTTTGATTGGAAATGTAATGAAAAATGAGAATATTAAAAACAAGATTTTAGAACCAGCAATGGGAATATATCTTGTCAGATTCCTTACAGAATAAGTCTGATTTTAGCCTTTTCTATCTGCTATGATTGAGACTTGCTTTGTTGAGAACCTCTTAGCTTTTTAAGGAGGTTACCTACGTCTATTTTGTCTTGTTTTATATGTTTGACAAGTGTTTCAAGATCTTTGAACTTCTCGTCAGGGCGCATAAATTCTATGAATTCAACAGAAAGCGACTTACCGTATAGGTTTTGATCAAAATCGAGAATGTTAACTTCAAGACTTATATTATCCCCATTATGTAGGGTGGGTCTTTTTCCTATATAGAGCATTCCTTCGTATTGATCTTCATCAATGAGGACATATACAGCGTATACTCCAAATGCGGGAACAACTTTGAAATCTTCCCATATTTTGATATTTGCAGTGGGGAAACCGATGGTACGTCCAACTTGGAAACCTTCAACAATCTGTCCCGAAATGGTATAGTTATAACCTAGTAGTTGGTTTGCTTTAACAACATCTCCTTCACCTAGTAAGCGTCGAATACGAGATGAGCTTACGTGATTGGATGAATCTAGCTCACAAGCTTGTATTACATCAATTCCTACTTCTTTTCCGTATTGTTGATATTCTTCAAAACCGTCTTCTCTATTGTGACCAAAGCGATGATCGTAGCCTATTAAAAGGGTTTGTACATTCAATTTGTCCTTTAGAATTTGTTGAATGAATTCTTTGGCACTTAACGTTGACATCTCTTTGGTAAAGTCAAGAGTCACACAATAATCAACGTCGGTTGTAGCTAAGCGTTTTACCTTCTCCTCATAACCACATAGTAATGCGGGTTGATAATCGCTGCTCAGTACCCTTCTTGGATGTACCGGAAAGGTTATAACAGCAGATGGAAGATTTTTTTTCTTAGCCTCAATTTTTAGCTGCTCAATAAGATATTGGTGACCTGTATGTACGCCATCGAAGAAACCGATAGTTGCAACTAATGGCTGATGTTGTGTATTATATGGAGAATTTATTAAGTCCATTCAATTATATTATTGGCATATTTTATAAGAGTATCCATATCCATTTGAGAGGGATAAACATGTCTTTGTATTATTCAAAAACTTTTCTTAAGTCTTCTTCTTGATCTACTAAATAGGTTTTAAACCCAAACTTTTCTGCAACATCGAGGTTTGATTGTCCATCGTCAAGGAAAAGAGTTTCCTTAGGATCAATTTGAGCTTCTTTGATTACTGTTTCGAATGATTCTTTCGAAGGTTTTGTGTAGCCCATTTTATATGACCAAAACATTTGATCGAAGAATGCCGATATAGGTTCTCCCGAAGGCGAAAAATCTTTAGTGTCTGCCCATCCCATAATAACAGGGTTGGTGTTGCTTAGTAAGTATACATTGTATTTTTTGCGAAGCTCCTTTAGTAACTCGAATTTATATTCGGGTATTCCTGTTAAGAAAGCCAACCAACCAGAATCTATATCTTTGTCAGAAATGTCTTTACCTGCAAGTTTACGCAGTTCATCATAAAACTCTTCTTTAGTTATAGTGCCTTCTTCCAGTTGTAAGAAAATACCTTCTTGACGGAATTCACCTAGGAAATCCTCGATATTATCTACTCCTATTTCTTTGAAACGTTTTACTGCATTGTCTTTATTAATACTTACGATTACACCTCCAAAATCGAAGAGTAAGTTTTTTATTCCTGTTAAATCAGCCATGTCTAAATGTTTTGAACTGTTTATATTTTAGACTATTCATTTTGGGCAATCTTTGGTAGAATCTACTGAAAACAAATAAGTCTTTGCATTTTTATTTTTGATTATGCGAAGTTAATCATTTTAAAAATTATTACTGTCTATTTTATCCATAACTAGTTTGGAATATACATCATTATATTGTCTTCTTTAAATGAATGATAACGTTAATATCTACAAATAGGATACATAGGACTGTAATCTTAATAGGGTTAATATTCAATAGATTTGTTCTATTATAGGTGATATTTTATTACTTTGCAATTGGTTTTACCTAATAATTTTGACTATGCTCAATTTCCGCCTTCGTGTTTTTTATTCAGTGGCTACATTTTGCAGCTTTACAAAGGCTGCCGAAGAAATGTTTATTACTCAACCGGCAGTTACAAAGAATATCAAGGAGTTGGAATCAGAATTGAATATTCGTCTCTTTAATCGCATTGCAAATAAGATTACCTTAACGGAGGCGGGGCGATTGTTATTGCATTATACCGAGCATGTATTGACTCTGGATAAGAAGTTTATGTTCGACTTGGGTGTCTTGAAGCAGAAGTTTGCTGGCGATCTTAAATTAGGGGCGAGCACAACTATCGGTCAATATGTTTTACCTGCCATACTTGCACAGTTTAATAGGGAGCATCCCGATATAGAACTATCGTTGTTGAATGACAATACTCAACGAATAGAAACTGCTCTTGTTGAGAAAGTACTTGATCTGGGTATTATTGAGGGAAATTCTAGAAATAGTCAGTTAAAATATATCCCTTTTCTTAAGGATGAAATTGTAGCAGTGGTGCATGTTTCGCAACCATTATTCGAGAAAGACGAAATAACGCTGGATGAACTTAAAGAAACGCCTTTGGTATTGAGAGAAATAGGATCGGGTAGCCTTGAGGTGATTACTGATAAGTTGAAGCAAAAAGGTGTAAAATTAAAAGATCTGAATGTTGTGATGCATTTGGGTAGTACCGAAAGCATAAAGACATTTCTTGCAAATTCTAATAGTATAGGGCTTATCTCTATTAATGCGGTCAGTAAAGAAATAGCAAATGGGGAATTTAAGATTATTGATATAACCGATTTTGAGATTGAAAGAAATTTCTATTTCATCCATTTACATGGTGTTCCCTCAGGTTTTACGGAGATGTTTATTCAATATGCGCTTAACTACTATAACCAGAGGTAATAGGCTATAATATATTTGAATATACAACCAAGCTTTTTTTGATTGACCTTTGTATCTGAAAATTAAACATCAAAAAAATGAAAATTGATTCAAAACTGTTAAGAAAGATTGTCTTTATTTTACTCGTTATATTGTGCTTATTTCCTTTTGTAGAGCCTCCGGTTGCACTTCTGGCCGGATTTCTTTTGTCTTTCACTATTGGCCATCCCTATCTCCATCTAAATAATAAAGCGACTAAGATTCTCTTGCAAGCGTCTGTTGTTGGGCTTGGTTTTGGAATGAATCTTTTCGAAGCCATGGAAGCTGGTAAAGAAGGTCTCATTTTTACTGTATCGTCTATTGTGCTAACTCTGGGATTTGGCTTGTTGTTGGGAAAGCTATTTCATATAGCTAAGAAAACAAGTGTTTTGGTTTCTTCGGGAACTGCTATCTGTGGAGGTAGTGCCATAGCTGCAATGGTGCCAATTATAGATGCGAATGAGGAGGAAACTTCCGTATCATTAGGGGTCATTTTCGTCTTGAACTCAGTAGCTCTGTTTGTATTTCCGGTAGTAGGTCATTTGTTGAGTATGACGCAAGAGCAATTTGGGCTTTGGTCTGCTATTGCTATACATGATACTAGTTCTGTTGTTGGAGCAGCTCATAAGTATGGAGAAGAGGCTCTTAAAATAGCAACAACAATAAAGTTGGAACGTGCTCTTTGGATAATTCCACTGTCTTTTGTAACAGCGCTGCTTTATAGGAAAGGTAAAGTATCTATTCCTTACTTTATCTTTCTGTATGTAATTGCAATGGTTATTAATACATTTGTTCCTACTATCCAAACCGTGTCTCCTGCTATTGTAATGATTGCCAAGCGAGGATTAACTTTAACGCTTTTCTTGATTGGTGCGGGATTAAGTAAAGAAGCTTTGAAGAATATCGGAATAAAACCTCTATTGCAAGGGGTGATACTGTGGGTGTTTATATCGGTAATGTCACTTTTAGTAATCTTGAATATGTAAGAAGTTTGTTACCTATTCAGAGTGACACAACAATAAAAAAGAAAGCATCTATGTTTTCAAAACATAGATGCTTTCTTT
>NZ_CVRU01000120.1 GCF_001261715.1 Dysgonomonas sp. HGC4
TGGCCTACTGTTCTTGATGTCGCAGAAAGCCAAACGGTGATTTCTATCGAGGGAGTTTTCAATCGAATTAAACAGATTTATAAGGTTATACCTACGGCTGACATTTCCATCGATGCTAACCACCGTTATATACTCAAAGTAAAGAGAGTCAAATTGGACCGTATCGAATTCAATATTGTAGCAGCTGACTGGAACGATGCAAAAGATATACTAGGAGAGCCAACTATTGGTGCGGTTACTTTTTCGGTTTTAAGCAATCCTACTGTTGGTACAGGAGGTGTGTTTAATGCATCGGCATTGGACGGTAATGTTACCAATTACGAGGGATCGGGTGCTACAGGCACAGCAGTATTGGAGATCACTACCTCTTCTTACTATAGCGGTGCTAGTGATTACAGAGTAACGAACAACAATGGTACGAACAATTCCGGATCGGATATTACTGTTACCAAATCCGAAACTGTTACCTATGCAGGAGCAGTTTATAACACTGTTTATACGATTACGATCCCTCAGCAAACAAGTCCTGTTGACAGAAAGATAACCATCGCCAGTGTCGCTGACTCTAATAACAGGAAAGAGATCGTTATCAAGGCAGTTCCTAATTACTTTTCTACGTCTTATAAGCCAGTCCTGTTGGGAGGTATATATTGGGCACCTGTCAACGTAGGCGCTATCTATCTCGATTATGCTGCTACTCTGACTTCTTGTGGGCTTCTCTACCAGTGGGGACGCAGTTACGGTTCAGTATATGGAGTCAGTGGTGGTGATATTCAAAAAGGTCCTGTTTCTCTAGTCAATGTTAATGGAATATATGCTAATAATTTTATCACATCCTTCGATAACTGGTTATATGTAGACGGTTCCACTACTACCCAGGCAGATGCTGATGCTTTGTGGACTGGAGCTAATGCCCAGGGTCCTTGTCCTGCGGGATGGAGACTTCCGACCTCAACTGAATTGGACGTAATCGTCTCTAGGGGGAGTTTTAGTGGTAGTCGTTTATCTGTCCCTGGTGACGAGGCAGGGCAAACGCTTTACTTGCCAGCCGCAGGCTACCGGGATAATTTTTCGGGAGCTTTTTACGGTCAGGGCACGAGTGGTCGCTATTGGTCGTCTACAATAGACGGTACGCGTGTCCTCATGTGGGACTTTAACGCTAGTCATGCGATCACTCGTGCCACCGGTTTATCTGTACGCTGTGTCCAAGAGTAAGGGAGGCATGGACCGCATTTGATAAAAGAGAAATTTCCTCCGTGCATTTGCATGGAGGATTATCGACCTCCATAGCTTTTAAAGTAGTTTTAATTGATAGGCTAAGCCGGATGATGGGATTTCAAAGGATGTTTTCGGTTGTCAAATAGGTACTATCAGGACAAAAATAGGTAACGTTATTTAAATAGCTATTATTTCTCTTTGTTGTTATTTTGTATTGGTATTACATTTTAGACTATTGTATCTATCAATGACGATATAATACAATAATAAATAAAAGCATATACTGTTTCAAATATAACTCTGCATATATAAAAAAGAAAGATATAAAAGATTATGAAAGAAGCATCTAGATTACGATTGCTTAATAAGCAATACCGGGGATTTTTGTTTTTTGTGTTCATCGTTTTTATGTCTTCCTGTCAGGAGGATGAGGGGTATCAACACACAGTATATAAAAAGGTAAGCTTATCGGTCTCAATGCCTCAGACATATGCCACTTCCTCAGCCTCAGTCTGGGAATCCTCCATTCATACGGTTGACGTTCTGGTCTTTGAGTCTTCGACAGATAATCCGGTAGTTACCGCTTCGGGCGTCTATGATGGCAACTGTACTTTTCTTTACCGTTCAGAAGGAGATTATAGCGCTGGCAGTTCCTCCGGGGGGACTATA
>NZ_CVRU01000121.1 GCF_001261715.1 Dysgonomonas sp. HGC4
ATATGATTTTAATACATATCTTTGTGCCAGTAAATAAATGTTTATAAACGATTTATGCAGACTCTTACGGCACACTTAACTATCAAATCAGCATCATTATTTGTTGATAATAAGCTTAATTTTAACGATTTAAGTTTGGATAAGTGCGTTGAAATATTAGAGAGAGAGAGAGAGAGAGAGAGAGAGAGAGAGAGAGAGTAATACAACTTCACGCTCATTAAAATATTCTCCTTTTCTAGTTTTTTATAGGGTTTGTCGACCCTTTTTTAATAAGTGTTTAAAAATCACTTATTCTTCAAGTGCAATATATTCCCCTTATAAATATATTCTTAGTTTGATTGGTAAGAACTATTGTTGTGCAATAGATCCTTTTTGTTGTCGTTTGGATCGTGCACAAATACACAACTTACCTAGAGGCAAACTATGTCCAGCAGTGGGGTGTAGTGATTATACTCCGCTGTTTTTTCACACTAATAAATGAACAATTAACTAATAAGACCTAGAGAATGAGAAAAATGATTTTATCACTTCTGATACTTGCTATATCTATTTCGCTGTATAGTCAGGTAGGTATCAATACTCGGACACCTTTTTCCAAAAGTGTGTTTCATATAGATGCAAAAGGAAATAATACTTCCGAATACACCGTTACTACAGCCCAACAGCTTGATGATGTTCTGATTGATATGTCAGGAGCTTTGGGCTTGGGGGTAGTTTCTCCCACGGCAAAACTGCATATTTTTACCACAGGTTCAACAACAAAGCCTATTCGTATTGCCGATGGATCGGAAGGTGTGAACAAATATCTTTTTTCGGATGTTGACGGGCGAGCTACATGGAAGGATAAACCTGTACCCAATGGCGTAGTTTATTACAGCAGATCGCCAAAAACATACGCCAAAAATGTATATACCGAATTGCCTGCTGAGGTGAATGCTCCCGGCTATAAACGTATTACTATTCCAAGAGCAGGTAACTATGTTTTTACATTGCGTTGGTGGGGTTCTATAAGTGGCTTGCCGATTGGTACCAAACTTATGTCGGCAGCAACCATACAATTGCGAAAAGTAACCGGTACGTTTGAATCTGTAGTCGACGAAACTACTAATTATGTTGCAGCAACAGGAACAAATTATTCACGTTTTTCATTCACCATGAGTCTTTTTGCTTCCAATTTAGCCGCGGGAGATGTATTGTATCTCGCTATCAAGCCTATTGACGGATATGCATGGGCTACAGGCTTGGGCTTATCGGGGAGTCAATTAACCAATACAATCTATTATCCGAGTATAATGGTTTATAATATCTGAAAAAATTATAGGAATGAAGAAATATATAGTTCTATGGGGATTACTTTTCCCTTCATTATTCGTTTGTTTTGCACAAGTGTCTATCAATACACAAAACTCTCAAGGTATATTTTACATTGATGCAGCGGCAGATAATACAACCACCTCGGTCAATCGTTTTAAGAATGATGTAGTGGTAGACGAGGCAGGCTCACTTATATTGGGACAGTCTACACAGCCCACAGTAGGAAAGGCTAAACTCGATATAACTTCCGATACGCCATATGGAGCTTTTAAGATGGTAGATGGAGGCGAAGGCGATGGTATGGTACTATTGGGTGATGCCTCGGGATATGCAAAATGGGGTATGCTAAAAGGTAGTGGGGGATACAAACTCAGGGTTACAGCCCCTACAGGTGCTATGGCATCTCAAACGGCTTATACTCTTTCTCTTAGTAGTGGACTCAATTATATTCCGATAAGTGTAGCAGGAAGTTATATTATAATGATTCGTATGACGGCAACTTACAGAGTTACAAGTGGAACCGGGGGGAGAGCATCGGGTTATTTTATAGTTTATAAGAACACAATTAATGCTTCAACTTTAGGAGAGGATTCTACCGAAAATTATTTTGCAGGTATCAGTGGTCAGAAATTCACAGTCTATACCTTCCTTAAGGTTCTGAATGCTTCGGCAGGTGACAAACTTTATCTGGTAATAAAGCCTCAGACTGCTAATAATCAATGGACTCTCGATACTGCTCTGACTACAGTATTCTTTTATCGTGTCTGAATATGTGTTTATTAATTCGTGAAATAATATGAAACGTATACTATTTTTATTTTTATTAATTTCATCCGTAGCCTTTGTATCTGCACAAATAGGCATAAATACCGAAACTCCATTGGGGATATTTCATGTAGATGCATTGCGTAATAATAGTGCAAGCCCTACTGCGGCTCAGATAGCAGACGATGTGGTGATAACAACAGCCGGTAATATTGGCTTGGGAACTCTTACTCCTTCCGTTAAAGTAGAGATTGGAGATATTTCTAATATTTATAGCCCTTTACGTATAGAAGATAATTCGACGTTTGCAGCTAAGGTATTAGAATCTGTAACGGCTGATGGCACAGCTATGTGGACGGAGCAACCGGCGTCTTATGCAAAAGCTTATAGAGCCAGTACATTTGGGCAGGTATTTCCTTTTGATGGTTTTACTGTGCTCGCACTTAATGAGAATATGGTTATACCTCAAAATGGAAAATATTTGGTTACCCTCCGATGGTGGGGATATAATAGAGTTGATGCGATAGGCGATAATATTTTGAGTGGCTATATATATGTAAGAAAGAAGGGTACTACTGCTTATCTTGACCAAATAGAATATTATTTGGTAGGAACCAAAGGAGATGTAATTACTTTTACCACCTCTTTGTATTTAGGTGATAGAGTGGCGGGCGAGATTATGGAGATATTGGTAAGACCCGTAATTGGAGCCGGAGGTGCTGCTACACCAATTCAATGGCAGCTTATGTCTACCACCTCTAATGCGCATCTTATGCCACAGGTTATTTTGTATTCAATCTGATACACTGAGAAATATAAGCATTATTAAGCCTTGACTTTTAGAAGATAAAAGTCAAGGCTTAAATTTTATTTTTAGAGCTTAGAAGAGATCATATTTCTTCAAAAGCAAAATTTGCAGCACGATTCAATATTTGATTAAATTCTAAGTTTTTTTTGAATTCTGTTAAACAATTCTCCAGAAGATTTTCGCTCAAAAGGAAATCATTTGACACAAATTTCATAAGAGAGTAGTTTTTAAGCTTTAAATATTCAGCATGTTTATAATCCTGAGGGAAATCTTTAGGAACTTTCTTTAGTTTCGAGCTTTCGTCTAATTCAAAACCTTTAGCATGTTTAATGGCTTTTATAAAAGCGTCTCCATTATCTAGAATCTCTTCCCTTATACTTTGTAATACCTTTGGCTCGGGATTGTGTATACCGGTAGCCAAAAGATGTCCTCCAATGTAATTAGATTCGGGAGCTTCCACATGAAAATAATATCCAGCCAATCCCGATTTCTTACCGTTCGGGCAAATATAAGCAGCCATATGTGTTTTGTAAGGCTCTTTATTTGGCGAAAAACGTACATCCCTATATATGCGGAAGGTGCAATCTTTAGCAGTCAGATTTTTGATTGAAGAATCAAATTTCGAAATACCTTCAATCAGTTTTTCGGCAAAGGCATTAAACTCCTTTTCCATGTCTTTATATAAAGCTTTGTTTGCTGTGAACCAGTCTCTGTTATTATTCTCTTTCAGTTGAGAGAGAAATTCTATTATATTTTTCATGCAGCTAAATTAATTGTTTAGTCTCAATTCTCTAATACTCCGAATTTATATGTTCTGATCGCAGATGTAAAACAGTACGAAGTCTCCCACTGTTTCGCTATCTACTAATAACCAAGGCGATTTTTCTTCTTTCGATTTAGTTGCTATAATGAGTTTGTTATCTGCCGTGTAATCTTTCACCTCTAATATTTTGAATCGTTTGTGCGTACAATCATATAAACCATAGGTAATGGAGTAGCTAAAATTGTCCCACTTCTTGATCTTTTTGTCAGCATTCTTTTTGAAGACCCTTTTTATTTTGTCAACATAAGCTTTTTTGCTTTCAGACGTCATATATACCGTTTTGATGGTTGCATAGATACTCCCGTCTACCATTTTTACATTGGTAGAATCTATATAATATTCCAAATTTTCGGTAACTGCCAGATCTTTCCATCCATTTTGTCCCCATGCCAATATCGGAGCCAATACAGCAACGATTAAAATCAATACTTGTCTCATATGCGAAGTTTCTTTAATTCAGTTTTTAAATACTCTTAATAAATTTGTAACAGATATGTCTTCTGTTTGTAACTATAAACGGCAAAAAACGTTTTATATTTGTAGTAACAAATTAAACAAAAAAATGAAAAGAATAGCAGTTTATTGTGGTTCGAGTTCAGGTTCGAACGATATTTTTAAGATAAAAGCCGAAACTTTAGGGAAAGCCCTAGCCAAAAACAACGTAGAATTGGTATATGGTGGAGCTAAAGTAGGGTTGATGGGTGCAGTTGCCGATGGAGCACTCAACAATGGTGGTAAAGCTATTGGTGTACTACCGCACTTTCTGGCAGAAAAAGAATTGGAACACAAATCGCTCACCGAAATTCACTTAGTGGATACGATGCACGAACGTAAATTCAAGATGGCAGACTTGTCAGATGGTTTTATCGCACTTCCCGGTGGTTTTGGAACAATGGAAGAGCTGTTTGAAGTATTAACATGGGCTCAACTATCGTTACATAAAAAACCGGTGGCATTGCTTAATGTAAATGGATATTACGATGCCTTGTTAGAATTTATTAAGGTAATGAGTCGTGATGGTTTCTTGAAAGAAGAATATCTCGATCTATTGATTGTAAGTAATGATATTGATGATTTGTTGCTTCAAATGAAAACTTATGTTCCTTTGAAGAACGAAAAATGGTTTGTTTCTAAATAAAACCAATCTGCTTCATTATTAGGTAATTGTTTAGTCTGTCCCTTAGGATAGGCTTTTTTTATTTAAAAGAAAATGTCCAATAGAGAGATGTAACTAATATGAGAAGACTTATTAGAATCAAAACTATATGAATGATTCTAACTTCTTTTATATTATAACCTATTATTGAAATTATTATCTGAATACAGAGTGTAGGTAGTAAAATAAAAAAGAAACCCATACTTCCGACTGTTTCATCGGACTTTATTATAAACAATAAACAGATTATGATATTGAGAATAATGAAGGCACCGTATAATTGGTTGCAATACTTCAGTATTTTATTTAGCATTGTAAATAATATATTTTAGTCGGATTTGAGATTGTTATTTTCTCTTTTAAGTGAATCCCAAAGATACTTATTGGCGATGAGTATTGCTTAGCACTATTTGTTAAAATAAATTTTTTCCTTATCTTGCGAGCTCAAACTTTATAAAAACGACAGAGAGAATGAAAAAATCAATTTTCCGATTTTAGAACAAAGTATAATGCAACTATCTTTTATGTGGTAACTGCTGTTAGAAATAGCTATATATCGAATCTATATAAAATTACACTCAATTAATATCAGCTTTCTAATCTACACCTAGTTAACAGTCAAGGCTATCCTTTAGGGGGTAGCCTTTCTTTTTTTACACTTAATTAAGAAGATTCAGTCGGGGGAATAACTTCTTTGTACCTATTAAAATGGGCTTTTTTATCTATACAATAGGAGAAGAGAAGATGACTAGTCGTAATAATCTGAATAAGATTTCTTCTTCTGAGATAGCCACAATGTATTAATAACTAAATTTTTACAATTATGTTAGGAGTGAATTTTCAAAATGTACTTTTTAATGTTAGAGATGCCGATACTTTCGAAATTATTGATGAGGATTTTACCGTAATGTTATATCCTATAGATGAATCTACGTATCGAACAATAAAATGTGGAACATCTATTTTGTCTAATATCCCCGTGAAAGATGGTTTTGTTACTATTGTTTTCCCGAATGAAGGACAAGTTTCAGCCTTAAGATATGATCCTGGAAGTCTTACCGGAAATTATATTGTATTTGAGGGATACTATGATGAAGCATCGGGTATTACTACAAAGTATATGCCTTGGGAAGTAAATCTTTTTATAAAGAAGTTGTCTTAAACTAATAATTAGATTTCTCATTATAAATCAATCAGCAAGCTTGCCTCACTTTGTGGTAGGCTTGCTTTGTTTGTCACTGGTTATACCTTGTTTATTAATAATATTTATAGTCTTCTAGGATATGGAAAAGTACCAGTATTTATCTATAAGTCTGAATACATAACAAGAGGTCTAAGACCTTTCTAAAATTGATATATGGATAAAGGATTTATTAAACTTAACCGGAAGTTTTTCTCTCATAAAATGTGGGAAGCAGCCCGTACGTTTTCAGAGTGCGAAGCGTGGATCGACTTGATACAGTCGGCACGATTTGAGGCAACTGAGCAAATTGAGCGTATCGGAGGTAGAGAAATTTGTTTTGGAAGAGGGCAGTATCCCGCATCAAATCGCTATCTGGCTCGAAAATGGGGTTGGGGTGAGCAGAAAGTAAAAACATTTTTAGGCAAACTGAAAATAGAACGAATGATTAAAGTAGATACCTCTCAAGGTATGAATGTTATAACACTCTGTAAATATAATAGTTATAATGGTACAACCCAACGTGATAACTCCGATGATAATTCATCTATTGATTTGCTATTTAAAGAGTTGAGAGACTTGAAAACCCAGCTTGAAGCCCAGCAAATGACTCAGGCACAACTCACGGATAACCCAAACTTAAAGAAAGAAAAGAAAGAGGAAGAAAGAAATACTAATTCCCCCTATAATCCCCCAAAGGGATATGAGAAGTTTAATTTCGATTTTCTGGATTTGGGGTTCAAGGAAAGTTTCTTTGTCTGGCTCAGTTACAAGACAAGCAAAGGGCAGAAGTACAAAAGCCAAAGATCGATAGAGTTGTGCTATAAACAGTTGAAAGTAAAAGCGAGAGAGAACTCCAGGATGGCAACTCTCATTATTGAGCAGTCTATGGCTAGTAATTGGAATGGTTTATTTGAATTAAAAGAACACAAAAATGCAGAGAGTAATCAAACTAAAGGCACTAATGGGAAGAGAGCGGATTATTCAATCGGCATGTAAATTGTCTGATTATGAGATTATACAACGGAAGAAGAAGTTCTTGCGGATAGCAAGAACTGTCATTCCCGAATTTGTGATTGATAGTTCGAATAGGGGAGTCGTAACCAATCTATTCAACTACTTCAATGGTATTGAAGGGAAGTATAGCCTCGACAAAGGTCTGTGGATTTATGGGGATATAGGTACTGGAAAAAGTTCTCTGATGCAGATATTTTCGGAATATATGAAACTCGAGTTTAATGGTTTTAAGCTGCATATATGCAATGGTATAGCTAATGCTTATAGCGTATCGGGCGATTTGGATTTATATACCTACAATCAGCATGGATACATTGGTAAACCTGTTTGGATGTGTTTTGATGAATTGGGGAGAGAAGCCGTCCCAGCCAATCATTTTGGGACTAAGTTGAATGTAATGCAGCACATTCTACATATCCGATATTCGTTGTGGCAGTCTTCACGATTAAAGACTTTTGTAACAACTAATTGTGATCCTTTTCAGATTGAATCGTTGTACGGTGATTTTATTCGTGATCGTATTCGCGAGATGTTCAATGTTATTTTAGTAGAAGGTAATTCGAGAAGGCAATGAGAGAAAAAAAGCAGAAAAAACGAAGTCTTTCTGCTTTGTATTATAATTTATATGATGTGTTTAATATAAATCGTCTCTGTATGGTTCTGGATCTACCTCAGGTAAATCAGGTCTAGGGAAATTTCTATCTCGTGGCAGTGATGCTGATTTAGCTAAAAGCTCTTCTGGTGACATTAACTTCGATTTAGAAATGAAATATTCGATTCTATTATTTATGTATTTCCTGAATTCATAACTAAAATAATCAAGCATTTCGGGAGTTAAGTCTTTGGGGTTTTTGGGGAATTTTACATCTTTAAGGTGATATAGGAAATCTCCACCTTCGTTATTATATCCCATCAGCTTGGCTTCTGAGGTATTATAAGCATAATACGAAATAGTACTGTATAAGTAAAGCGTTTTTAGTTTCTTACATACACCGCTGGCTTTGGCCGATACTGCAGAGTTATATCCGAAGGCGGCATTCATATTTTTCACAAAAATGATAATGTCATATTCATCAGTTTTGGTATCAGCCCATCTACTGAGTTTTTTACCTACGCCACTCTCAAAAATGCCTTTTTTTGCTGTTTTCAACGAATCGGGTAATTCGCATATACTTACCTCATATTCGGGTGTAAGGTAGGCTTTCAGACTCTTTTCTATATATTGTGAAAGAGCAATATCAAGCGGTAGTGGCTTTGTGTTGTTTTCGAAGATTGTGACACCTATATATTGATATATGGTGGAAGTATCTGCCATGAGAACTACTCCGATTTTTTTAGTCTGAGCTGTTGAATGGAATGTACAAATGGATAACAAAGCTATTACTAAAAAGTAATTAAAAAAGCCTTTATGTTTCATCAGATTTGCAGAGATGTTATTATTTAAGTGCCAAAAATAATAATAAAAATCAGTCTCTTTTCTTAGATATAGTTAAACTATTGTCTATGCTGTATAATAAATTTAGCGTGGCTTGATCTTTCAAATGGCGTTTGATTCTCTTTTTAATAGAATTTTGTGTGCTTGGAGATACTTATTTCTTTTTAATAAGTAGAATATCTTTTGCCATATTATCTATTTATAAATAAGTACACAGATGGCTCCTTTCTGTTGAATGTCTATTTTAGTCTTTCATTTTCTGATATAGGATGGAAATGCGGTCATCTATTTCTTTTTCAATACGTAGAGCCTCGTTTCTGAAATCTTCATCACTGAGCGATTCAACATTATTGATGAGGTCTTCCGACTGCATTCGTAATTGGATAATTTCTTTGTCTTTGTTTATATTTTCTAGGTCTTTTCTGGTCACGATCTTTTTATTTAAATAAGTCAATTAGATGGAAACAAGTCCAAACATAAGTAATAATCCAAAATTAGTGAATTTTGATTGTATTACCCTTACATAATGATATTAAAAAAAGCAGCCACAAAGTTTCTTATCTTCTATTGAGTATTACAGTGAATTTATAATTGAAAGCTCTCCGATAAATATTTTATTTTCGCTGAGATTTATTTTTATCTTTGAAAATCGGGCATAGAATGTATAACTTCAAAAAAGATATTTCGCACATGAAAGTTTTAGGTAAAGAACAATATAATAAGTTATCAGAACCATTAAAGTCAGTTACTACAAATAATCTCTTTGCTCGCTCTGTGGTGGAGAAGATGGTTGACGGAGAAGTTTATGTTGATGATATAGACAGTCCTACGACCTTCTTTATATTGCATCCATACGGAATGTCGTTGCTCTTTGGTGATCCAACTAATGCCGAATTTAATGAGGCGTTTAAGAAGTATGCTTTAAATGAAAATGGCAATAGGCATCGTGTGGAATGGATGCAGGTATTTCCTTCGGATTGGGATGCTGTTCTGGGTGATTTGTTGCACGATAATCTAGTCGAAGCGGCTTATAGGCATACTTCCTCAGATACGATAGAGTTAAATGTGAGAGTGAATTTTAAATTCAATAAAGAAAAATATTTAAGTGCTAAACGTGAAAATAATTTGCTTGATCCTAAGATTAGTATTGTGAGAACGGATCAGGATATTTTTGAAGCCATGAAGGGAACGGTTGTACCTCTTCATTTTTGGAATAATGCGGATGAGTTCATAAATAAAGGAGTTGCCTTCAGCTTGTTTTATGATGGCAAACTAGCGTCTACCGCCTTCTCTTGTTATGTGCATGATGATAAATTAGAATTGGGTATAGAAACTTATGAAGAGTTTAAAGGTAAAGGGTTGGCACATAAAGTATGTTCGACACTTATAGACTATTGTCTGGAAAATGGATATGAACCTGTTTGGGCTTGCCGAAAAGACAATGTTGGTTCGTATCAATTGGCTCAAAGATTAGGATTCGAAAATTCAAAAGAGATATCCTATTATAGAATGGGTTTTGTTTAACAGCACTTGTTGCAGAGCCGAAAAAAAGAGATGTAATTGATCTAAAATCAATAGTAAGAATATACTTGTTTCAGGAGACGAAAGCTTGGATAGATTATTAAATCTCTCGAGGCTTTTTTGTAAGTTGTGAGATATCAGATGCTTTTGTCCGAAATGTTATAAAAAGTGAGGAAAGCCTAAAACTGAAACTTATTATAAAGTCTGATTGTTTATAGTTTATATCGATAAGTGAAACGTTGTAAGCTTAAAGGTGTAAAATGAATATGTGCAGATTGCCGAATAGGCATATTCATAAAATGATCGGCTTTACTTAATAATTACTTTATGAAGAAAATATTGTTTTTAAGTTTATTTATCGTTGCAGCAGCTGCTATCGGATTCAGTTCTTGTAGCGACGACGATGACGATGATCCTAGCTTTTTAGGAGCTAATGTAACAGTAAAGGTGACCAATGCGTTAGGTATTGTTCAGTCTGGCAAAACGGTTTATATGTATAAGGATACTCCCGTAACGGAAGCAACCGTACCTGGTGATGCTAAGAAAATGGCTATAACAGATGATAATGGAATTGCCAAGTTCAGTTTGAATCTTACGGAATTGAATGTTCTTGAATCTCAAACCAATCTTTATTTTGCTGTATTTTATACTCTTGGAGATAAAACAGCTGTTGCAGGTACTGAGGGTATTACAATAAAAAGAAATGAATCTAAGGAACTGGAAATCAAAATTCCTTTATAATAAAAATACTATTTTTGATATAAATGTAAGCCTCTCAGTAAATGGGGGGCTTTACTTATAGTAATAATCAATCTATTATTCATTTTAGATCTATTCCTCATAAAGATCAGAATACAAGAGAGATGGCAAAGAGAATAAAGTCATTGGAGAAACCAAGACCGTATCTTCTTACAATCGCGGAGATGGGTTGTATCTTTTTATTATCTTTGAAAATGATGATACTGATTGTATTTGGTACACGTAAATAATTAGATATGGAGAGAGAGATAAAACCGATAAAAGATATTGAGAATTTAGAGGACATAAAAAAAATGGTCAACACGTTTTATGCCAAAGTGCGTAAGGATGAATTGTTGGGACCTATATTTAATGAAAGAATAGGTGATCATTGGGATGAACATTTGTCGAAACTACATTCTTTTTGGCAAAGTATTTTGTTGAATGAAAGAACATATACGGGGCACCCTTTTCCGCCACATGCGCAGCTACCAATCGATAAGGAACATTTCGATCGTTGGTTGTCTCTTTTTACGGAGACGGTCGACAGACTTTTTGCGGGAGATATTGCTGACGAAGCCAAATCGAGAGCTTATAAGATTGCAGATGTGTTTCAAGGCAAGTTGGAATATATTCATAGAAGATCGGGTAATGATCCTCATAAATAAAAGTAGATTATAAATAAGTATATATAATAAAAGCCTTTTCATACGAAAAGGCTTTTATGTTTTATTAGAATAGTGTAGTTTTAAATCTTTTAATCAATCTCTCCGTTGAATTTCCATTTCTTCTCGCTTTGGTCAAAGGCAATAGAAAAAATGGTGGCAGATGGTAAGCGTAGGTACGGAAATTGAGCATTCAAAGCCAGTCGCGCACCTTCAATATTTGCGACATAAAAATTCCAGTCAAGTATTTTGCAATAATCATCATTCACTCTATCCATATTAAGCCCACGGATGGCTTCGTTGATATCATCAATAGTTGTTCTAATACCCGATTTATCTCGCTTCTCAGTTAATTCATTATACTTTTCCATATAATGCTTAGAAAGTTCTTCAAAGTCCATATGTGATAATTTTAGAGATTATTATGCACTAAATGTACAAATTAATTTTTTATTACTGCTATAATATTTCGTGTATTTAAAGCTTATTTACTCTCATAATGAATGGGGTAGGGTTGTCTGAGTACTGTTCCACAGCTAGTGAAAAACTGTTCTGTTTTAGCCTCATATTGTATTTAGATTAAGAACTCTGAGGTCATATGCAATAGAAAGCAAGCTCTTTTCATTTGTCCTTATTTAAGGAAGTATAAGAAAATTATAGAATCTGTTCTTAAAAATAAAAAAACAGATGAAAATTTTATAGCTTTACACTTGTCTATATAAGAAAGTAAAAAACTAATTCCGAAACTGAATAATTTAAATCTAAAAAGAGAAAAGCAACAAACTAAAAGTGCGATAAATACGCTATTAACCAGTTATATTTGTTTGGCAAAGAATCGTCTTTTCGATAAAAAGGGTATACATTTACTAATTGTATATGATTCTATTACTGGGTATTATAGCTGTGAAATTGCCAGAGCAAAGAACAATAATCTTAATATATCAAATATCCCAAAAGCTAAATAATAGATGAAAGTTTTTCCCAATTACAAACAACTGGATGCGATGGATTGCGGTCCTACGTGTTTGCGAATGATAGCCAAGTACTATGGAAGGTCTTATAGCATTCAAAATCTGAGGGAAAAGGCTTTTATCACACGGGAGGGTGTGTCTATGCTTGGTATCAGTGATGCTGCCGAAAGTATAGGTTTTCATACAAATGGTGTTCAAATAACCTTTGAACAATTAGCCGAGGAAGCTCCACTTCCTTGTATTCTTCATTGGAATCAAAATCACTTTGTAGTCTGTTATGGAGTCAAAAAGAGACGAAAGGGTGAGTATGAAATAAAGATATCAGATCCTGCTGGAGAAAAATATGTTCTAAATAAAGAACAGTTCTTGAAATGTTGGATAAGTACTAAATCCGAAGGAGAGGATATGGGTACTGCACTCTTACTCGAACCGACTCCCGATTTTTATACTTCTGATTTGGAGGGCGAAGAATCAAAAAAGAGTTTCAGATATTTTTTTCGTTATCTTAGACCATATCGGTCGCAGGTAATTCAGTTAATTATTGGTTTAGTTGTAAGTAGTGCTTTAGCTTTAATATTACCATTTCTTACACAAGCGGTTGTTGACCAGGGAATCGGAAATAATAATCTGAGTTTTATAACACTAATTCTTATTGCACAGTTAGTACTGTTTGTAACGCAATTAGTTGTTGAATTTATACGGAATTGGATTACTCTTCATGTAAATACACGGATAAGTATTGCATTGATTTCCGATTTTCTGTCAAAGTTGATGAAGTTACCACTACGTTTCTTCGATTCGAAAAATATCGGAGATATTATGCAACGTATCGGAGATAACGAACGAATTAAATCGTTTCTCACAGGGTCAACATTAACTACACTGTTCTCGTTTGCCAACTTTATCGTTTTCGCCATAATTTTGGCTTATTATAATCTTACCATTTTAGGAGTATTTGTTTTAGGTAACACTTTATATATTTTATGGATACTTCTCTTCCTTAAATACCGCCGAAAACTTGATATGAGTCGCTTTGCGCAGGCTTCGGCAGAGCAAAGTAATCTGGTGCAAATGGTTACGGGTATGCAGGAAATCAAGCTTAACAATTGCGAAAAACAGCAACGGTGGAAGTGGGAACGTATACAAGTGAAACTTTTTAAGATTAGTGTAAAGGGGCTGGCATTAGGTCAGTACCAACAATTAGGATCGATATTCTTTAGTCAGACTACTTCTTTGTTTATATCATTTATAGCAGCAAGAGCAGTGCTTGAAGGAGATATAACGCTTGGTATGATGATGTCTATCAGCTATATTCTAGGGCAATTATCGGGTCCGATAAGTCAGGTAATAGGTTTTGTACAAGCAGCTCAGGATGCCAAAATTAGTTTGGAGCGATTAAATGAAATACATAGTCGTGAAGATGAAGAGCAAACGATTGATTCTAAAATTAACGAGATACCTTCTTCTAAAACTTTAAGTGTAGAGGATATTTATTTCAGTTACGATGGTGCGGATAGAAATTATGTGCTAGATGGTATTAGCTTGGTAATTCCTGAAAATAAGATAACGGCTATTGTAGGATCTAGCGGAAGTGGAAAAACAACTCTAATAAAGCTTTTATTAGCTTTTTATAAACCCAATAAAGGAGACATCAAAATAGATGACATTTCTGTTGATGACATAAACCCTCACCTATGGCGGCAAAAGTCGGGAGCAGTTATGCAGGATGGTTTTATATTTTCCGACACTATTGCTAACAATATAGCAGTAGGAGAGGATATTGTGGATAAAAAACGACTTTTGGAAGCTGTTCAGATAGCCAATATAAAAGATTTTATAGAATCGCTTCCTTTGAAATACAATACTAAGATAGGTATGGAGGGCAATGGTATGAGTCAAGGGCAGAGACAGCGTCTTTTAATAGCCCGTGCAGTATATAAGAACCCCGATTTTTTGTTCTTTGATGAGGCAACCAATGCTCTGGATGCTAATAATGAAAGGCTTATATTAGATAATCTTAATGCCTTTTATAAAGGCAAGACAGTAATAATAGTAGCTCATCGTTTAAGTACCGTTCAGAATGCCGATAATATTGTGGTAATGGACAAAGGTAGGATTATAGAAGAAGGTACACATAAAGATTTGACTGATAAAAAAGGTGCGTATTATACCCTAGTTAAAAATCAACTAGAGTTGGGCTCTTAATAACTTGTATATGCAGGAAGACGAAAAAAAAATAGAACTAAGAAGTGAAGAATTTCAGGAGGTACTAGGTAGTGTTCCCCCTTGGATATTGCGTAGAGGAATTACTGTTATAGCAACTATTGTACTTATTCTACTTATAGGCAGTGCTATATTTAAATACCCTGATACTGTTGTCACCTCTATGGTGCTGACGGGTACTACACCTCAGGCAGCAATAGTAGCCAAGACATCGGGCAAGCTGAAGGAGTTGAATATCAAAGATGAACAAATTGTAAAAGCTGGAGATTATCTCGCTGTCATAGAAAATCCTGCAAAAACAGAAGATGTATTAAGGCTTAAGGATTATTTATTTCGTTTGAATGCTAATCTAGACAGTGTAATAATGCCTAGCCTTCCTAAAGACCTGAATCTGGGTAATATGCAATCCTTGTATTCGTCTTTCTATATAACTTCATTCGAGTATCAGGAATTTAAGCGTTTAAACTATTATGTGCAGAAGATAGATTTCATGCGATCGAGAATAACCCAGTATCAAGATTATTATAAGCAATTGATTCATCAAAAGAATATTATAGATGAACAAATGAAGCTAGCCAGAAATCAGTATTCAAGAGATTCTATACTGAATAAAAGAGGTGTAATCTCTCAAGAAGATCTCGAAGCTACAAAGAATAAATATTTACAAGGTTATCTCTCTCTTGAAACCATGAATGGAACTTTGCAGAGTACAGAGATTGAAATCGCACGGATGCAAGAAAGCTTGTTGGATACGGAATATCAATATATCGACAAAAAAAATACGCTAGAAGCTCAATTAAAAACTTATATGGCTCAACTATTGACCGAGATTCAGTCATGGGAACAAACCTATGTGTTTGTTGCACCAATAGATGGTAAGGTCACATTTACAAGCTACTGGACAGATAATCAGAATGTAGTAGTCGGCAAAAATGTATTTAATGTTATTCCCGATAAATCGGGCAAATTAATAGGAAAAGCTTCTATGGAGATGACACGTTCGGGGAAAGTAAAGCCTGGTCAAAGCGTTAATATCCGTTTTGCCAGCTTTCCGGATAGCGAGTTTGGTTTGGTTAAAGGCTTTGTCAAAAGTATATCGATTGTTCCCTCTTTGAATGCCGAAGACAAGAACAATTATGTTGTTGAGATAGACTTACCTGATGGTTTGAAAACTACTTATAAGAAAGAATTACCATATCTGCCCGAAATGTCAGCCCAAGCAGATATAATAACCGAAGATATGTCATTATTAGAACGTTTCTTTATGCCTTTACGAAAAATATGGAAGGAAGGAATGGAGTGATAATTGAGTAGGGCTCAATTTAAATTGCTTTCGAATATTAAGTTTCGAGTTTGTGATTATATTGATCAAAATAAAAAAGCACTTGCTATCAGCAGGTGTTTTTTTGCTATCAATAGGGATGACACGATTCGAACGTGCCCCCCCCCCCCTAGATGTGCTAGAGGTTGTTGATAATCAATGTGTTGTGTTTTCATATTGAAAATGCTAAAGAATTTGTAAATGTTGATTTTCAATTTAATGAGCAGTCCACTTATCTTACAAAGGTAGTAATAATAAACTTTTTCAGGGGAGATTGAGGGGTATTACAGGTAATTCAACCCATCCTTCGACTGGAGCTTCTGTTATTGAGTCGGGTACACGAATATCGGTTATCAAGCATCGGTCTGGGTCATTAGGCAGAACTTTGATAAATAATCTTTTTCCAACATCATTGTGTGAATAACTGGTGCTAACTGCATAGCCTGTGTAAGATTGATCTTGAAAAATATACTCGTAATCAATTCTTAGCCCCCCTCTAGCTCCTTGCACTTTATATACCGTGGCTATCGTATACCTCCCTTCTCTTTCTACAGTGTCGCTTCTATAAGTAAATATTAAGCCGATTGTCAGAATAATACCAAAAAGCAAGAACAAGCTTTTTTTATTTGCTTTCTTAGTTGAAACATTAGTCATTGACAAATCTATTTTGTAATATTAATTGAATCTTGTTGAATTTGCTTATTTATTTCTGATGAAAATTTATAATTTGCTAAACTGTGGGTGGCATCTATAGTAAAATATAAAATATTAACCTGCCAATTTCCACCGCTAGGCATAGCACTTCTTATAATGCTATTTTGCTTACCGAAATAAAACGCAGTGCCTACATCAATTGCTACTGTGCCTAAGCCTTTATTAAGGCCAGCGATATACACTTTATCTTTCCTTTCAGACGCTGGACGCCACTCTATCACACCGCCCACTAAAGCCCCTGTTAATGGAACACCTAAAACTGCATCACCTCCTACAGCGACATAGTTTACTTCTCGCCATCCATTAGCCCAAGCTTGTGACCCCCAACTTAAACCTGCTTTCAAACCCCACATGCTAGTATTTAGCTTTAAAGCAGTCCTAAGTCCTGCACTTAAAGCATACACTCCCCCTGCCTCTACAGCACCTACAGCAAAAGGAGCACCTACCATTCCATATGCCATCCCTTCAACGGCTTGTGATGCAGTAGGGTCGGCATTTTTCCAGTTATCGTATGCCTTTTGATAATTTCTCTGTTTTTGCTCATAATCAGTTAGTCCCTGTGTAATATAAGCGGTCGGTGAAGAAGAAGTTATGTTGAATTGTTTTATATATGCTTGAGCCTGTTCTGTATTTCTCAAATCTACAGGAATAATGCTTAGAGTGATTGGTTTGTTTTTATCTAAACAACTTATCAATCTTTCATATTGCGCTAAAAGATTGTCAAGGTCATTTTTTAGATGTGGGTCTTTTATGATCTTGATAGTATAGTCTAATTTTATTTTCCGATTCAGTTCTTCTGCTTTAAGTCTAAAGGCTGTCTTTATACGCCCTTCCTGTATGCTTTGTGAATATTCCTTGTTTCTGATGTTTATATTTTGGTTATTAGGCTTAATAGCATCATTAACAGTGATAATCTGTTCATGATATTTATTAGCTGTTCTCATTTTATATTGGGTATAACGATTCAGGTCATTGTCTGAGGGAATAGTCTCAACAACTACTTCTGTTAGTACAAACGCAACAATACCATCGGGATATTCTACGAACCCATTGTATTTTTCGTTCTTATGTACTATCATCATATATTCCTTAAAGGAAATGACAGGATAGTTTTTTTCTTTGTTGCTCATTACACCCAAAAGTTTTCATGTTCTACATCATTAACAAGTAATCTTTCAGGGGATAAAATCAGATTGGTTTGAAGTCCACCAGATAAATTTACTTCACGGGTAAAATTAACACAAGCTGCATTAAAAAATTGTATCCTTAATGGGGAGCTGCTAACTTGATTCTTAAATACTACTTCTCCGTCTTTTCTCTGTGCCGGTTTGATAATCCAGTCATAAATACTTTCGGGTACAGTTTGTGTAAGACCTATCATTAACTGACCGCCTCTGGTTTCGGCTTGTGGCTCTCCTTTGTGGTCTGTGGTTTGAGTGAAACCTATTTTGAATTGTTCTACTTCGTATTCTTTTTGATCTACAATTAAGTGCACAGTTACACCAGCTTCAACTAGCGGGAAGGTGAAAAATTTGCTTACGGTATCTTTGATATTCATGTTGCGTGTATTTATTTATTAAGCCATCTGCTTTCGAAAACAGTGCTTCCGATCATTATTTTCTTAGCACTTATTACTAAAGAGGTTTTAATGTACGCACTTCCTGTTTGCATATAGGTAATTTCCATAGATATACAAGCGGCATCGGTAAACAGAATCTTTTCGAGAGGGGTGCCGCCATCGTCACTGAATACAATCATTCCGCTTTCGTATTTACGGGGATTGAGTGCCCATTGAATAATGGATTTACTGGGTAGGGTGGAAAGCTCCAGTTCGACAATACCGCCTTCGGCTTTTGATTGTACCTGCCCTTTTCCGTCTATTCCCTTTGCAAAGGTATAGCTGCATTTTGCCAGTTCTGTTGAATTTTCGAAAAGCTTGCTTGCATCAATACTTTCAAGAGAGCCTATTCTTAAATGTGTTTTGTGTGTAAACATTGTGTTTATTTTTAGTGTGAATTATAATGTTTTAAATCGGGGGCTCCTATCCTGAGTAGTTAGTCGTCTTCCAGCATTGATTTTATTTCATCTTCTATCTGGGTGTGTTTTTCGCTCATTGAAAGTAACATGCCTTCAAGAATGTCGTATTTTTCTGTACAAGCTAGTATTTCGGCCTTGCCCTTTTTATGCTCTCTCCAAAGGAGCAAGACAAAAGCCAGCACAATACAAATAACAATAACTCCAAGTAGAATAAGAAAAAATACATCAGATTTAAGAATTTGAGCTTCTTTGTCTTTCTGTTTTATATAGAAACTTTTATCAGCCCCCAGCAATGCTGGAGTGTTTGTTTCGCTACTGATTTGCTCTTTAGTTGCTATCTCCAGATCCCTATATTTCAAGGCTGTTTTATAGTCGCCCGTTTGTCGGTAGTAATAAGCTAAAGTCCCGTACATTTCTTTAAGAGTATTAGATTTGGGAGCTACTTCAGTGAGGCTAGAGGTTACCAAAACTGTATATTGTTTGGCTGATTTCATGTCTCCTTTATTGTTGTAAATATTTAGTAAATAAAGATATATTTTGGGGGTTTCAGATTGGCTTATCTCATCCGGAACATCTATAGACAAAGCAGCCTTATAGTATTCAATCGCCTTATCATATTCACCTTTGTCATTAAAAGTTACACCCAAGTTTTTTAAAGAATGAAATTCGTATATTTTGTTTTCAGTTTCTCTGGCAGATGATAAACACATGTCGAAATACAAATAAGCGCTATCTAACTGATTCGAAACTTCATATGCTCGACCTACATTTGTCAGTATTTTTAGTTTTCGAACATCAGCCTTATCCATTTTATCATAATATGACAATGCCTTTCGGTAATTGACCGCAGCACTATCGTAAACTTCTTGTTGATAGTAAATATATCCTATATTGTTAAAACTCTTACTTGTTAAAAGGCTGGTGTCATATTTGCCTGAAGTGGCGTTGGCAGCACTCATATAGGATTCTAAAGCTTTTGGGTAATCACCGCTATTATCATGTAATTGTGCAGCATAATAGTTGACAATAGAGGTGAAGTCTGAATTTCCTTTGGTATTAAAATATTGCTGAGCTTCGAAAATTACAGTGTCTTCATCACTACTTTGCTTGGTTTCATATTTAGCGCCTACATTAATTGCTATATATTGCATATAACTTTCTTTATCCATATTTTCTGGATGGTTAATGGTACTGAGTAAATCTAGAGCATTGTTGGGTTCTCCTTCAATTAGATGACTACAAGCTTTATCCAAGACCCCACTGTCCTTGAGACAAGAATAAATTAACAATATTAAAATAATGAAGAGTAGTAATGGGTACTTAGATAGTTTGAATAGTTTCATAAGAAAATATTTAATGTGTCAAGAAAGAGAGTTTGCAGTGGAGATATCTGCCCAGAAGCCTATCTAGATTATAGAGCAGAAAAAGTTAATGCTATAACTGTCACTATGAGTTGTTCCTCTCTTGATAGGTTGACAATGGTTCGCTTCTCGAACTCATTTTCGACTGTATAGTGTCGTCTTTGCCTCCACCACCAAGTCCTCCGTCTCCCATTTCATCCTTCTCACAGGAAGTAAATAATAATGCAATAATACCAATGGCGATCAATAAAAATCCAGTTCTCATTATTCTTATATTGTTAGTTAAAAATATTCTAAGCAATGTAAATTAAGCCCTTTTGGGGTTTTACTTATAAAGAAAAGGAATCGCAATTGAATCTTTACAATGGTATACCTGTTTTAATATTAAAAATTATAATAATTAGAAAAAGGTTAGAAAAGCAAACTGAAAGGTTTATATTAGTAAAATCTGCAATTAATGTATTTAGGTTGTTTAGAGCTGAAAAAAATGGATTCAGTTCTGTTTGGTTTTTGGTGATTAATTTATTACAAATCATCCTAAAAATGCTAAGTATTTGAAACGCTAAAATGTTGATAGAAAGATTGATAATACCACGTCTGGTGAACATCATCTAAAAAACATTTTTCTAAAGATATTCTAAAGATTTGAAAACCACAATCGACCCATATAGACCAAATTTGCAATGAATTTGCACAAAAAACGACGTGTAACCGCATGAAAAAACCCTGTGAAAACTTGCTTAATGCTTGTTCTACAGGGTCTTGATTTCAGTCGGGATGACACGATTCGAACGTGCGACCACACGCCCCCCAGACGTGTACTCTAACCGGGCTGAGCTACATCCCGAAATCGGATGCGAAAATACTACAATAATATATTATTTCCAAGTTTTATTTTATCTTAGTAGAAAATTAATGAGCACATACCTTTTCAATGGGGAAGAACGATCCCTGCCGAAGCACATTGAGTATGGCTTACTACTATCTTCTAGCCTTTCTATGTTTCTGTATAAGATTAGGTTAAATAAAATATAAGGAAATGACAACAAATGTAATCTTCAAATATATGCGATTAAATTTTTTATTTTTAATCTGTATTATTTTTTCAATAAGCAGTATCGAAGCAAAAGGATTTCTAAGGACCAATGGTACAAAGATTGTGAATGATAATGGAGAAGTACTTTTGCGTGGTATCGGTCTTGGTGGATGGGTATTGCAAGAACCATATATGCTGCAATTGTCGGGAGCTGCTAAAAATCAAACAGATATAAGACGACGAATATATGATTTGATAGGAGAGGAGAAAACCTCTGAATTTTATGCCGCATGGATAAAAAATGGTGTACGGAAAGCAGATATAGATTCACTTGCTAAGTGGGGCTTTAATAGTATCCGTTTACCGATGCACTATAATTTATACACTCTTCCAATTGAAAAAGAGCCTAAAAAGGGTGAGGATACATGGCTAGAAAGTGGATTTTTGCTTACCGACTCTATTCTTAGTTGGTGTAAGGCTAATGAAATGTACCTGATACTCGATCTGCATGCTGCTCCGGGCGGACAAGGCAATGATCTTGCGATATCTGATGCTTCGGACGTGAAACTATGGAATAGTGCCCAAAACAAAGCGAAAACAGTTGCTCTATGGAAAAAACTTGCCGAACGTTATAAAAACGAAGAATGGATAGGAGGCTACGATATTTTGAATGAACCTAATTGGGGATTTCAGGATTCAGAAGATCTTAATGGTAATCGCGAAGAATTAAACGCGCCTTTACGTCAACTATATATTGATATTACAAAAGCTATTCGCGAAGTAGATCAGAAACATTTTATTGTGATTTCGGGTAATGCTTGGGGGAATAATTACAAAGGTATATTTCCTCTGTGGGACGATAATATGGTAATCAGCTTCCATAAGTATTGGACGTATAACAATGATCAATCAATAGCCAACTTTCTCGAATACCGTAAGCAATATAATGCACCTTTGTGGATGAGCGAGTCGGGAGAGAACTCTAATACATGGCATACCAATGCAATTAAGCTCTTTGAACATAATGACATTGGTTGGTGCTGGTGGACTTACAAAAAGATGGGATTCAATTGTGTGATGGAAATACCTACGAACCCTGAATACGAAAAAATGAAAGCATTTTGGAAAGGAGAGGGAGCGAGACCTACTTCCGAAGAAGCATATAAAGGATTGATGCAATTGGCAGACGACTACAAGGTTGAGAATACTCATTTTAAGAGAGATTATGTGGATGCCTTATTCAGACAAGTAAAAACAACTGCCACTAAACCATTTCATAACTTTTTTTTGAAAGAAAAAATGCCTTTGGTAATTAATGCTACCGATTTCGATTTAGGACGTAATGGTTATGCCTATTTCGATAAAGATACTGCCGACTATTGGGTGTCAAGTGGTGTAAAAGGTTTTGGAAATAAAGGACGTGTTTATAGGAATGATGGTGTAGATATTATGCCCTCAGATGATAGTTCGTCGAATGGTTATTGCATATTCAGTATCGAAGCCGATGAGTGGTTACAATATACTTTCAGTGCAAGAAAGCAAGGCAGTTATAAGATTAATATATCAACTAAAGCTGTTGATGGAGAAGGTTCTCTTTATCTAATAATTAATGGACGAAAAACTCCAATATTTAAGACCTCGGGAAGTACTACTGATTGGAGTGTTTTGGAGGTGAGGGATATTAATCTTAAAAAGGGAATTAATACCATTAAAGTTCATTTTGTAAAAGGAGGCTTCAAAATGAGTAAAATAGAAATTAAACGATAAGGTTACTCAATATCAAGTACCATCATAATATTGCATCTCTCATAAGCTGAGTCTTTTATGGGAACCTCTATGAATCCCAGTTTTCGATACAAAATAATAGATGATTCCAATAAAGTATTTCCTTCAAGAAAAACCTGTTTTATACTTTTTTCTTTAGCATATGCAATGAGGGCTTCTCCAAGCTTGCGTCCTAATCCTAATCCTTGTGCTTGTGGGCTTACTGCCATCTTAGCCATTTCGAATGTTTGTGTCTCGGGATGTGCCACTAGGGCGCAACATCCTTCCACTTTATTGTTGACTAATGCTACGAAAATTTGCCCCCCTTCGTTTATAATATACTCTTCTACATGATTTAGTGTATGTAAATCAGATTCTTCAAGTCGAAAGTATGTAGTAATCCATTCAGTGTTGAGGCGTACAAAATCTTCTTTGTATTCGGGGCGATATAATTCGATTCTAGTAGTATTCATGAGATATATAGAAATTGTGAATTTCTGACTAAGAGATGCGAAGTTAGTATTTTTTTATTTTAATTCCATATCAATAAAGCCCAAATGGAACTTCTTCCTATTCGGGCTTTATCTCTCTACTACTAATAATTGAACAACGTATTCTTTATTTTTTATCTTCCTCGTTATCTTCTAACATCGATTTTATTTCGGCTTCTATGTGTGGGTATCTTTGATTCATTGAATGAAGCATTCCTTTAATGATCTCATACTTTTCGGTATGTAATTTTATTTCTTCTTTGTTTTTCTTATGCTCTTTCCAAAGAAACAGTAGAAATAGTAGTACAATAAAAATAACGATTGCTACAATAGACAAGTACAAATAAAGATGTGTACGTAATTGAGCGGCCTCCCTATCTTTTTGTGCTAAGTGGAAATTTTTATCTGCTTGCAATAAGGCTGGGGCATTTGCTTCTTTCTCAATTTGATCTTTAGTTGCTCTCTCTAATTCACTATAATCTAGAGCTTGTTTGTAGTCACCCAATTGCTTGTAATATTCGGCTAGAGCGGCATACATTTCTTTAAGAGTATAATTGTATGTTACTTCCGGTAGACTTGCTATTACGAGGTCAACATATTCTTTAGCCGATTTTGGATCTTGCTTTTTATTGTAAATATTTAGTAAGGTTAGATGTATTTTCTGTATTTGTGTTTTATTGGTAATGCCTATATTTAAGGCAGACTGAAAATACTCTAAAGCTTGTTCATTCTCGCCCTTACCATAGCATACTGCTCCTAAATTTTGATAGAGTTGGCTCTCTTCTAATTTACTTTCAGTTTTTTTAGCTAAGCTCAAGCCTTCTTGGAAATAGAGGTAAGCACTGTCTAATTTATTATCAGCTTCATAAGTACGACCTAAATTAATTAGTACTCTTAATTTATTTTTATCTATATTTTCTACTCTATCATAATAATTCAAGGCTTTTTGAAAATTGATTACAGCACTATCAAAAAGATCTTTCTCAAAATAAATATATCCAATATTATTTAAACTCTTGGCAGCTAATAAATGATTCTGAGATTTACTGGCTTCGTAAAGGGTGAGTAGATAAGATTCTAAGGCCTTTGGGTAATTATTACTTTCATCATATACTTGTGCAGCATAATAATTCGCAAGGGCTGATTCTTCTGGATTTCCTTTCTCTATGAAATATCTTTGTGCTTCAAAAATTAGAGTATCATTAATGATATCTGCTTTAATTTCATATTTCGCACCAACATGAGTAACTATATATTGCATATAACTGTCTTTATCCATCCTTTCAGGATGCAGGATAGAGCTAAGCAAATTTAGAGCTATATCAGGTTTGCCTATAATTAAGCTGTCTTGAGCTTTTTTTAATAGTTTTTTTTGAGAGTTGTCTTTTTCACAAGAAAAAGATGCTGTTATAAGTAGTAAGTACAGTAGGTACTTTAGAGTTAAAGATAGTTTCATAGAATGTAAAGTTTTGTGTCTATAAAGAGAATATCAAGGTGGATTATTCAATGTCAAAACCCAAAAGGTTGTTTGACTTGTATGATAAGCTATCAGTATCATTTTCTTTAGCATTATTATCTATAGTCTTATTGCCCGAATTTAGAGAACTAATAGAGTCTGCTTTTCCACCGCCATCAGTAATTCCTTTACCCATTTCATCTTTTTCACACGAGGTAAATAAGAATATTGTACAACTAATCGCAATCAATAATGTTTTAATTTTCATGTTAGTTTTATATTTTCGTTTGTATAAATATTAGATTTACTTGCTTTGGTATATTTATCATTTTCTTTATTAATATCAAGTTAATTCTTTTATCTAATTTTATAATTAAAATAATTCTTCAATATAGCGTGTGTATTGCTTGTATTTGAGAAGTTGGTTTATTTCTTCATCTTTTTTAGCCACGTAAATTTCCTTGTCAATAGCTAATAATTTAGAAACCTTTTTTTCTTTCTCAATTTGTTCTATGGTTTTCTTCTCTAGATCATTATATTGTAAAGCTTGTTGAAAGTCGCCAGATTGTTTATAGTATTCGGAAAGAGCCGTATACATACCTTTTATCGTGTAAATAAAAGTTACTTCGGGAAGATTTTTTATTACTAAATTTGCGTATCGTTTGGCTGAATCAGAATCTTGCTTTTTATTATAGGTATTTAGTAAGAATAAATACATTTGTCTTGTTTGTATGTTATTAGTAACGTCCATAGCCAATGCGGACTGAAAATACTTAACAGTTTTGTCATATTCTCCCATAGTATATGAAACTACTCCTAGATTCTGTAATGAAAAGCTCTGATACGCTTCATTATTTATCTCAATAGCTTTATCTAAGGCTTTATTATAATAAAAACAAGCACTATCTAGTTGATTAATTTCCTCGAATGACTGCCCTAGGTTGGTACATGTTTTTATCTTTTTGTGATCTGTATTCTTCACCTTGTCATAATAAATCAAGGCTTTTCGATAGTTAATTATAGCTTTATCAAAAAGATCTTGATCGTAATAGATATATCCTATATTATTAAAACTTGTACCAGCCGCTAAGTGGTTATTCGATTTGTCAGCTTGATAAGTCGTGTACATATAATATTCCAAAGCTTTAGGATAGTCGTCATTCATACTATAAAATTGGGCAGCATAGAGATTAGCTAAAGTCTGATCGTGAGCATTTCCCTTTTCACTAAAATATTTTTGAGCTTTAAGAATTAAAGTATCTGCTTTAATATCCTCTTTCGCTTCGTATTTTGCGCCTATATGAGTTACAACATACTTCATGTAATTGTATTCATCTAGACTTTCGAGATTCTGTATAGAAGCAAGTAGATTGAGAGCGACATCGGGTTGACCCATCATCAAGCTATTTTGTGCCTCACGTATCAATTCTTGCGACTTGTCTTTTTGACAAGAAAACAAGGATGTACCAATGAATAGGCAAAATAGATATTTGATTAAGGTTATTTTCATAAAGAAAATAGGTTGATGTGTCAAAATAATAACGCTTGTGTATTAAGTTATGCAATAGTAATGTATAGACCGTTAAACTAAACTTGTCCTTATTGTCTGAATTAATTTTCGATTTAGTTTGTGAAGATATATTAAAGTATCCGTCATTGTAGACTTCACGGCCTTGTTTAACTGTGAACATAGAAAATATTATAAAAAAAGGAACATCCTTATCGAATGCTCCTTTTTTTATAATATTTATATATTTCAGCTCAGTAGGTATGTCCAAAATGGCTGAATATTCAGTTTTTGAGGTTTGAAGTCCGTGGCTTATTTAGTGTAGTCTTGTTGAGGATTTCTATTCCAAAGACGAGTCTTAGCCATTTGTTCGTATTCTGTGCCCGGACGACCATAATTTGCGTATGGGTAGATGCTTATGCCTCCTCGTGGGGTAAATACACCAATGACTTCAATGTATCGAGGATCCATCAATTTAATAAGGTCTTTCATGATTATATTCATACAATCTTCATGGAATGCGCCATGATTGCGAAAGCTGAAAAGATATAATTTTAAGCTTTTGCTTTCTACCATATTTATTTCAGGGATATAATTGATATGGATAGTTGCAAAATCGGGCTGTCCTGTAATAGGACAAAGACTTGTAAATTCGGGGCAATTGAATGTTACCCAATAGTCGTTGTCGGGGTGTTTATTGGTGAATGCTTCCAAAACTTCGGGAGCGTAATTGTCTTTATATTCTGTTTTACCTCCCAGTAGTGAAAGGTTTTCCAATTGTTTATCTTGTTGCATAATTTTTCTTTGATAGTTTATTCTTTGTTGGAATGCTTAAAAGTTGCGGAACTTCTCAATCTGTAAAGCATTGAGGACCTGCCATTCCTCCCGTATATTTAAGAACCACGTTCTTCTTATAGTATACATATTGGCATCCGTCGTTGAATTCCTTTATTTGCGGTACAGTTAGCAATGGAGTGGGGAAGATGAGGTACGAATATTTGCCTAATCCGCTTCGAGCAAAGCCTATTTCAGTTTGATCGCCATTTTGAAGTGATATGCAGTTTGCCATTTGCATCATATTCTTGATACCGCTAAAGGTCATCGGATCCCAACCTATGATTTTGAGTAGGGTGTACAATTCGTCCGAATCGTATTGAATATCCCAATCACCATCAACCAGCTTTAATTCACCCTTGCTATCTTTCTTGAAGATCTGGAGGTCTATACCTTCCACTGTATGAAGAAGGTCTCCCTTGGTTCTAATCTCCAGAGATACTACAAAGTCTTTAGGGATTGATTTCGTGAATTCGTCCTTTAAGTTTTCTATTTCAACAGACCTTTCCTCATAATTTTGTATGAGTTCTGCTTTACTGCTCATGGGCATCGAGTAAACTTTCAGCATGATCGCTTTGATGGTGTCATTTGCCAAGTCGTAGTCACGCTTAGCATCAGCGAGAGCTTCAGGTGAAAATTTGAGATTCAGAGCATCGAATATCAAGTCTGTTTTAGTATTTTGTGCCATACCAGTAATACTGAAGCAGATTATACCGAATGCGAGCAGAATTTTTTTCATTTAATATGAGGGTTTTAATAAAAAGATCAGTGATCTTAAAGAAACGTAAAAATCAGATATTTTGTTTCCGTATTTTTAAATAATTTTCTAATCCTTGGTTTCGTAATTGGCACGATGGACATTCGCCACACCCCTCGGCAGGTATTCCGTTGTAGCAGGTAAGGGTCTCGTTTCTGATAAGGTCAAAAACTCCGAGTTGGTCAGATAACTGCCATACTGCTGTTTTGTCTCTCCACATCAATGGTGTATGTATCTGGAAGTGTTCGTCCATAGCCAGATTGATACTTGTATTTGCCGACATGATAAAGGTATCTCTACAATCAGGATAGCCGCTGTAATCGGCTTCCGAAACGCCCGTTACTATATGGCGGATACCATGACTGCGGGCAATAACAGCTGCAAAGGTTAGAAACAAGAGATTGCGTCCCGGCACAAAAGTGTTTGGATATGCATCGGCAGGCTTTTCTCTATCCATTACCACACTGTTGTCGGTTAATGAATTGGTAGATAAGTGACTGATGATTGATGCATCGAGCTTTTGAAAAGGTACTCCTGCACGTTGGGCAATACCTTCGGCAATTTCTACTTCTTGTGAATGACGTTGTCCGTAGGTGAAGCACAATGTGCGTACGGAAGAAAAATGTTTCAATGCCCAAAAGAGGCATGTGGTGGAGTCTTGGCCACCCGAAAATAAGACTAGGGCAGATTCTGTTGATTTCATTTTAATTACTTTGTTTTTTACGTGGTTTATCCTAAGCTACACGGAAAAGGCTGCTCCTTTTCGTCCGACAAAGATAATTATAAGCACGTGATAAAACAAAAAGTACCGATTACATTCTAATTGTCGGGCTGAAAAAGTATCTGATCTAAGAATAAAGAGCTTTTTAATTTCCTTAGAACCCATCTATCTTGCCTGCATCCCACAAATTACCCCAAATGATAAAAACAACAACAAACAGAGCGAATGAGATTATATAAAAAACTGGAATAGCTATATTAATTATTCGATTTCTGATTTTGGAATACTCTGCAAATTCTTGATCGTATTTATACCATCTTTTCTTATAGATAAGAGTAAAGTAATTAAAAATAGAAATTAGAACAACAAGTAGCGTAGCGTCCATTAATTGGTCGTCAAAGAAATAGGGTATTTCTTTGCCTATAATTATTTCGATTACTTTTTAAATAATAAAGTAAAAAACCAAATCATTTGGATGAAGGATAATGCTATAAGAGCTTTGTTTATAATCCATTCCATATCAGGATTTTCAAGGAATTGTTGATCTAAACGGTATACAAAACGCACTAGCTTATAAAAAAAATAGAATGTACATTCTATT
>NZ_CVRU01000122.1 GCF_001261715.1 Dysgonomonas sp. HGC4
AAAGTAGGGACGAAATGTTTAAAACAACATATAACTAATTAGTCCTGTGTTAAAGATTTATTACATCTTTTTTGAATATTATTTAAGATAAAAAACATATCTTAGTTCATCATACTTGTCAACATGCGCCTGAATCTTTTTTCTGGGTTCGGCGAGCCATCAGGACAAAAAACAACATGATAACAAATGCGAAGACTCCTGTCACCATAAGCAGATACATCTTGGATTTGAACTCCATTGCCTGGTTATCCTTTTGCCCCAGATAGAATTTCTTGTCCGCCTCCAATAAAGCTGCCGCATCCCTTTGCAGCTCGATCTACCCTTGAGTAGCCCTCTACATCTTACTATATCTCAGAGCCTTTTTGTAATCGCTCATTTGCTCAAAATGATCATCCAGAGAAGCATATATCACTTTTAAAGTATAAGGATATTTTACATCCGAAAGATCATCAATAACAATCTGTGCGTATTCTTTGGCAGACTTAAGATCACCTATCTTAGTGTAGATATTTAGTAAAGCGGTATGTGTTTTTTGAATATCCAATCGATTTACTTGATCCCCGACATCTATAGCCAGCGCCGATTCAAGATACTCAATAGCCTTATCATAGTCTTTGCTACCATAAGACACCACACCCAGATTCTTCAAAGAATAATAAAGCTTTTTGATAGTTTACCACAGCACTTTCAAACATATCCTGTTTAAAATAAATATATCCTATGTTATTAAAGCTTTTTGCAGCTAATAAATGATTCTGTGATCTCTCGGCTGCGTCAGCACCGTGGTGCATAAAGGATTCCAGAGTTGAGGTAATTTATTGTTGGTGTAATACACCCATGCAGAATAAAAATAGGCCAGAGCTGAATTCTTAGAATCCCCTTTGTCATTAAAGTAGCTCTGAGCCTTGAAAATTAATCTATCCATGTAGATATCAGCCTTAGTTTCCTTTTTTGCACCGACATAGCTTACAATATACTTAATATACATCTCTTTATCCATCCTTTCGGGATTTTGGATAGAAGCAAGTAGATTAAGCGTAATATCAAGCTTATCTATAATCAGCTATCCTGAGCCTGTATTAATAATTTTTCAGGTAAATTATTCTTCGGAGAAGGAAACAATAATACTCCTGTCAACAGACAGAATAAGTATGTTCTAAATAGTACAACCATTCTAAATAGATTTTTCAATGAAAAAGTGAATTTACTCTTGTTAATTCTGTAATATTAAACGTTCCTTTTGTGAAACCATAGGAATTCTGATAATTTGATATATGAGTTAGTGCTTTTTTCCGTCTTTTTTAATTATTTTATAAATAAACCTTTTTTGAAACAAGTATGATTGTAGAATATGCAAGAGTTTCCGCAGATGAATAAAATTTAGATATACAAGTAAACTTGTTAAAAGATAAGTGTGACAAAATATATACAGATATTTCTAACGGAGTCCGACAAGATAGAAAAAGTCTTCAAGATATGTTAGATTTCCTTCGTACAGGAGATACTGTTATTGTTTATAAAATAGATCGAATATCGAAACCTTGTAAATCTAATTGAGACTTTTGACCAGAAATCGATTCGGTTTAAGAGCCTCTCTGAACCAGAATTTGATACAACAAGCTCTAATGGGAAATTTTTATTACAAATATTTTGATTATGGGAGCTACATTAACAGATGAAGATGTTAAGAACTTGCTTGATAGACTGTCTACCAAAGAACGATATAAGCAAGTCATGAGCTTTTTAGATGATTCAGATCGTTTTTATCCATTTTCAGTTGAAGAAATGAAAATGATAGTCAAAAAAGGAAAGGAAGATGGGGAGATGGGCTTAGGGAAAACTTCTGAAGAAATGCGTAATAAGCATCCGAGATAAATAAATTTGACTGTTTTTTTCCTTTCTGAATAAAGGGAACTATAAAACCTATTTAAATAGGTATGGTGTTATGGTGTATTTATTTAATACCCTAATTTATATACTATATTCATATAGTGTATAAATAGAAGCTTAAAAAGGAATAAATGACTAAAGTCAAGTACATCTTCGAGAACGCCAAAAGCAGGGTATTGAAATTGCCAAAATCAAAGATATATATAAGGAGCGACTCTATGGAAGTAAAATGGCAGATGCCCAACTACTAGAAAAATATAAATCGGTTGTAAAGGAGCTTACTGAAAATAATCAATCTTTAAGACGAGCGGCTTTACTTGGTGGGTGCAGTTTGGGAACCGCACAAAAAATTATCAATAGCCTGAATTAAGGAACTAATCCGATTGCAATTATAATTCTTATTTCTACAATTTTGCTTCCTTAAAATATTGTTTAAGAGTCTTATTTAGTTAGTTTTTGCATTTTCAACAGATTGCTCTCCTTTTCTTTCAGTTCTTCAATTGGAATAGCAGTAGAAAGTTCGATAGTTCTCCTTAAAAATTTAATTATGTTTAGGTCATTGACTTTACAATTGATTCTATCCCTTTTCTATAAGCAGGAGAAAAACTAAAGATTATAATTTTACTAACTAAGAAGGTATCGGAAAACAAGTCTATACGAAAAAAGTTAAATGAATTCTATAATCTTTAATTTATAACTATTATATTCGCTCTACAAAT
>NZ_CVRU01000123.1 GCF_001261715.1 Dysgonomonas sp. HGC4
ACAAAAGAGAAAGCATCTAAGAAATTAGATGCTTTCTCTTTTGTTGTAATCTTTTTTCTGTGAATTGGGGGTTGAATCGGAAAAATATATATATTTGTTCTAATCAAACTTTTTCAGAATGTACATAAGGCTATGATTAACCTTATAAGAATTTTTTATAAATGAAAACGACACAAATATTTTACTGTTAGATCTCTTAAACCTTGAACCTTCCTTAAACATAAACAACAAACAAATTTTATCTAAACAAATTATGAAAAAAAGACATTTATTAGCTTTGGTCTGGCTCTCTGTCAGCCTTTTTTTTACTTCCTGTGAAAATGAAGAAATTATTACTTCTCAAGTATCAGATGAGCCAGCCTTAAGGTCTTTGCATCCCTCTGGTTTTGAAAATAATTGGGAAACTCAAACTCAAATCAAAATAACTCAATTACCCACTCCTGTTGATTTGCCATGGATGCCTAGTGCACCAACGGCTATACCTCTTGATAAGAGAACTGATATAAAGAAGCAAGATGGATGGAACTTTTTGAGTACAGCAAGTAAAGAAGAAGGGACAGATTATTTAATATTTTACAATAAATATACCGGAGTTTTAAAAATTTTCTATTATTCAGTAAGTAAAGTTCTGAATAATAATGTTATTTGGCAGTTACTTGATGAAAATAAATGTGGATACTTTAATCAAGGTCCATATTTTACCACTCCAATGTCTGATGTTAGACAACAATTTATTGGGGTGGCAGCGCTGGAAGCTGGTGGAACTAATGGTTTACAACAAGGGTGGAACTGTTTTGAATTGCCTGTAACCTATACACCATTAAAAGGCAAGTTAAATGTGTATTCAAAGAGTCTTAATATAAGTAAGGTTGAATTAACTGGTAATTATACTGAAACTACTAAGGGGACAATTGTAACTGATCATTCTTCTACAACCGAAGGAAAATATGCTAAAGAAGGAGCATCTATCGCAAAAGCAGGTGGAGATGCAGCCGAAAGTTGGCTGAAAAAAGTGGCTACTAAATCAAAAGATATACCTAAAGAGGGGATCTTTAAGGGAATTCCTAATGTTGTTGCATCATTGGCAAGTGGCGGTGTGACCTCATTAATCAGCTCTGGACTTAATGCTCTATTTGGTTCGTTTTTGGGTAGCAAGACTGTATCCCAACCGGTGATACAGACTGTCGAGTTAACTACCTCTGGACAAATAACAACAACTGGAACAATTACAGGAGATCTAGTTGGAATTGTTAAACCTCTAACAAATATAGATGCTTCAATTATGGGAGCTTGGAATTTAAGGACTGCTCCAAAGTTGACAGCTTCAGCAGAGCATTTTGTAGGGCAACCTCGTTCTGGTACTTTAAAAGCTTTTGAGTATTATCAAGTTGCTTTCTATCCATCAATAGATTTAGTTGTAAATCCATTAATATCAAGTGAGGTTGAATGTAAGGTTGATGCAAAAATAGTGGAATATGTTGGTCCTAAGTGGAATGAGATTTTTGAGCAATATTCTACTCGTAAATACACGGGCCAAAATTACAGAGAAGTTCAATATGGTTCCAAGACTTATTATGCAGGAGCTATTCATCCTGAATTATATCATGATGAGAAAGGTGAAAATAAAACGATTCTTCGTCCGGGAGCAGCATATGCATTAGGATTAGGTAGTTGGGGGGATTATGTCGTTCCAGCTTCATCCTATGCTTCTAATTACACCGATTATACAAGTCAAGGTTTTTCTAATTGTAATGGTGTTAGTCGAGTGATGTTGAGTAAACTTCCTCTAATATTAAGCAATTGTACAATTAATGGTAAGCCTTCTATATATCCAGGTAATTATGCAGTGAATGTTACTGTAACGATGAAAGTGAAAGCGACAGGACAAGAGATAGTGTCTAGTCGAACATATGTTCCAGAATATGTATGTAACTTTTGACTAGATATAAAAATAAAGTGATAGTTTCACTTGAAGAGAGGGAATTATATTCTCTCTCTTCTTTTTATATTATATCTTTGTTATTATTACATTAAAGAGATTATATTTTTAGAACGAATACTTTCAGTTATGTCTTCCTACAGTTTGTATCTGTGTGCGGGTTGAGTCGCTTTTTAAAACACTTACATCCCCAATGCAATTGGTGAAATATACATATTTACCATCATCTTCAAAACGATAAACTTTGCATCCATCATGTTCAAATAGATAATCTACCTTATAAGTGCTGTTGTTTTGTGTTTTGGTTCGAACAAGCGGTTCACCTGTTCCGCAAGATGAAAGGTTAAGTAGGAGTGTGGCGAATGATAAAATTATAAGAGTTTTCATCCTTTATAGTTTTAGATAGATTAATAAACTCAAATATACAAAATGTATAATGACTCTTTTTGCTCCCCTGAAAATAAAAAAGTAAAATATCGTGAGTGTGGAATAGTAGGATAATCTTAATTAAAGGGATTAATTAATCTATTTGATTTATTCTGAAATTTAAAACTTACGGTTTGTTCTTTGAACTTTAATATAAATCTATCCTTATTAAGTGTTTCAAAGTTTAGGTAAATGAAACCATATTGAGGCGAGAAATAAAAAGTTAGTTTTGTCGTTCCTATAGAAGTTTCACCGATAGATTCCACTTTAAAACACTCTATATATTTATTTGCTTTTTTGTAAAACCATGAAATCTTTTTAGTGATCTTGTATTTGTTTCTTACAGAGATTTTCTGTTTAGTTGGATTATGGAGGGCTCTGTAATAGATTTCTGGGATATTTTCCAGTTCCCATTCCCAGTTATTGCCTATTTCTAGAGGGTAGTGAATTAAAGGAAATGGACAAAACTCCAGAATTGCGTATTCTTTGGAGCGAGGAGGGTGCAGAAATAGCTTGTCGGATGTTTCTTTTATTCCAGTTTCTGTAATATAATCTTCCCCTGTTTTTGAGTCTTGTTGAATCCAACGAATTGTCCAACTATCATCTATATATTTATTTTGAAAACTCCATTTATTTCCTGTACATTCAAGATATAACATACTTTTAATTGTGTCATTACTTTTTATATAGTAGACATCGTACTCTATCCTCATTGCTGTATTGTAGATTTGAGCATTTAAGGTAAGATGTATTGAAAGTATCAATAAGGCAGTTAATAGTCGTTTCATAGATATTTATTCTTGGTTGTTTAAATATAGTTAGAAAGTCGGGTAATTTATAGTCGCCAAATATTGATTCTTTTGTTTTTATAGAGTATTTTTGTTTTAGAAGTCCGAATATTTCGAACTTATCGGTCTAGTAAAGCGTTTATTTGATAAATAAAAACGATTATCGTATGAAAAAGATACTTTTTATAGCATTTATTGCTACAGTTCTTTCAGCTTGTGGTTCTATGAAAGTTTATAATTCGGCTCTAAAGCAAATAGAGTTAGGTATGACAAAGCAAGAAGTTGTATCGCTTATGGGTGATAAATATGCGACATCTGGTATAAATGAGGTGCAGGGTAAACAACAAGAGACATTGGAATATAAGGATATGTATAAAAATCATTTCTTCTTTGTTTTTGTTGATAATCACCTAAATAAATGGTATAAAGAGACTGAAGATAAGAAGTAATATTTTGAGAAATTATTATATAAAGCAGAATCAGTGAAAGCTGATTCTGCTTTTTTGTAATCTTTTGTAATTGTTAATCTATATTGTTCAATAAAAAATGTTGAGTTAATGGGAAATTTGGAAATTTGTTCACTTGAAAATATATCTTTAAAACAAGTATATGAAGCATTTATGGAATCTTTTTCGGACTATGAGATTCCTATGGAAATGCCTATCGACCAATTTGAAGAGATGATTATAACTAGGGATATTGACTTTGGTTATTCGGTCGGATGTTTTAGTGATGGAAAGTTAGTCGGATTTATATTATGTGGTTATCGAGAAATAGATGGTAAGAAATATTGCTACAATGGAGGAACTGGTGTAATACCGAGCTTTAGGCGTAAAGCTATTGCGAATGATCTCTTTATCAAATTGGTCGACTTATTGAAGAAGGATAATGTTGATATCTTTCTATTAGAAGTGTTAGAAAATAATACGCCTGCGATAGATCTTTATCGTAAAAATGGATTTGGAGTTCAACGTCGTTTCAAGTCTTTTAAAATAAATAAAGAGGATGTTTTGGGTGTTTTGGCGAATGACTATACTGTAGGATATGATAAGACGAACTATGTGGATATTGATGAGGCAAACTTTCATCCATTTATGCCATCATGGCAAAATCAAAAAATATCCATTCTCAATAATATTGATAATTATGAGTATTGCTCAGTATCTATTGATGGAGAAGTAATAGGGTTTGGTTTTATTCACAAAAAACGAGGCGATATTCCTCAATTGAGAGTTTTGAAGGGTTGGGAGAATAAAAACCTAGAACAACTTATTGTAAGTGAGTTGAAAGATAAAACCGAAAGTGATGTAATAAAGCTTGTAACTCTGGATGAAAGCATTAGCCTAATTAAAATATTGCCAGATATTGGTTTTTCTTATTTTTTAGGCTTGTATGAAATGACGTTTAGTTTAGATTAATAGAACAATAAATCGAAATAGGGGTTATATATAAGTGTTTATAATTTAAAATAAAGAAAAGAATTTAGATATGTTTCAGAGAATAAGTAAGGAAGTAGCTAAAGAGGTACTAGCAGCAAATAAAAAAGCCATATTGATTGATATGAGAGACTCTCAGAGTTATAATGAGGGGCATGATGAGAGTGCATTACATCTGACTCAAGAAAATCTATCAGACTTCATAGTTGGTACAGAGAAGCAGATTCCAGTTTTGGTTATGTGTTACCATGGTAATAGCAGTCAATCTTTAGCTCAATATTTAACAGCGCAGGGCTTTGATACTGTTTATAGTATAGATGGAGGATATGAAGAATGGAAGAATGAATAACTAAGTTCTTACTTATATTCTCGATTAAAAAATTAAAGAACCTGCATATATTATTTATTATGCAGGTTCTTTCTGTATAATGAAATATTATTTCTATGGAATTTATTAGTTGAATATTCAACTAATGTTTTATTTTGTTGTATATTTGTACGTCAAATAGAAAAGATTGTTAAAATGCAAGAATTTGTATATGCACTACTAATGGTGCAGGCTTCCTACAGACAAGCTATACAAAAAAGGATTAAAGAACAGGGTATTGATTTAACTTTTGAAATGATTCAGGTAATGAGGTGTTTGTACCGAAAAGATGCCGTGAATCAACAGGACTTGGCTAATCAAACTCATAAAGACAAATCGAGTCTTTCGTATTTATTAAATAATATGGAAAAGAGAAACTTGATAGCTCGTACCGAAAGTCATCAAGATAAAAGGAGTAAGTTAATAGTTCTTACAGAAGAGGGACAAGCTTTACACCAACAGATTAAAATTATTGTTGAAACTGTGTATCATAAAGTAGAAGAAACGACAGACAAAAATAAACTGCAATTTTGTGTCGATTATATGACAGAATTAAGTGGAATAATAAGCAATGATTAAAATATTAAATAAAATAATTTCATTATCGCTTCTCCTACTTATAATTCTTATATCTTCAGAAGCGAAAGCTCAGTATAAACTTTCAGTAGAAGAGCTATTCGAAAAAGGAGTAGAGCATAGTATCGTAATTCAATCTACATACTTAAAGGTTGAGATTGCTAATGATAAAAATTCATTAGCAAAAAACAAACGCTTGCCTGATGTTGCAGTTACTGGCCAATTTGGTTATGTGGGTACATCTACTATCTTCGATAAAGACTTATCGTTTGTAAAACATACATCAGCCCCCGATTGGAGACAAAACTACCAATTGAGTGCCGTGCAACCTTTGTACGAAGGTGGTCGTATAAGTAACAATATAAAGAGGTCGGAGTTGGAGCAGGAACTAGCTCAGTTGTCATTAACACAAGACAAGGCTAATCTGAAAATATGGTTAGTAGGTAAATATCTCGATCTTTATAATCTTTACAGACAAAGAGCAATATACTCTATAAATATTGATGAAGCTAAGCGTAGGCTACAAGATATTCGTAAGATGCGTGAAGAGGGAATGATTACTTCGAACGATGTTTTACGAAGTGAAATAGAGCTAACCAACTTTGATTTGTCGTATCAGGAAACGACTAATGGTATCACACTTGTTTGTCAGCAATTGGCAATAGCATTAGGTATGGATGAGGATTTGCTTTATGAGCCTGACTCGGCTTTTTTGAATTTAAAGATGAATATTGACGAAGGCATCGATAATTATATTCAGACAGCTTATCATGATTATCCTGAAATGCGTATTGCTAAAACAAATATTGCTTTGGCAAAAAACAATCTTGATATTACGAAAGCTGATTTTCGACCGAGCTTATCATTGCAATTCGGGAATACTTTTCAAAGACCATTACCAAATACTTCGCCCGTTCAGGATTTGTTTATTGACTCATGGGGGATAACTTTAAATTTATCCTATAAGATATCTTCTTTGTTTGATAGGAAACATTCTCTTTCGGCAGCAAAGACCCAGATAAGCTTGCAGCAATTGGAAGAAGAGCAGCAGAAGCAAAATATAAGAGGTATCGTAAAATCTGCTTACTTGAAGCATAAAGAAGCTTTGATGCGTATAAAAGCACTTGAAACATCGGTAGAGCAAGCAAATGAGAATTACCGAATTGTGAATAAAAAATATTTTAATCAGCTATCTATATTAACGGATCTTTTGGATGCAAATGCAATGCAACTTGATGCCGAATTGCAACTAACAGCAGCCCGTACGAATGCTGTATACACATACTATCAGTTACTAAATGTGTGTGGCAGACTATAAGATTGAAGATACAAATAGGCTAACTTATAATAAAAAGCAGTAATTAATATTTATGGACATAGATCAATCGGAAATTGAAGCGAAAAAGGAGCTCCGACGAATATATCTGAAACTAAGAAACAAAAGACGTCGAAACTTTGTCTTAAATGGAATAACTATCCTTTTAGCGATTGCAGGTATTGTATGGGCGTGTAATTTTTTCATTAATTATTATAGATATGAAATTACGAACGATGCAACCATAGAGCAATATATTTCGCCTATTAATACACGTGTGACAGGATATATCAGTAAAATATATTTTACTGATCATCAAATGGTACATGAGGGCGATACACTTTTGATTATTGATGACCGAGAATACCGTCTGAAACTTATGGATGCAGAAGCTGCACTAAAAGATGCAGAAGCATCTGCAGAAGTGTTGACATCAAGTATTAGCACTACCACAAGTAACGTTGCTGTATCGCAAGCTAATATTGAAGAAGCCAAAGCCCGCTTGTGGAAGTCTGAGCAGGACTATAAGAGATATACTAACTTACTGGAAGCAGATGCTGTTTCACATCAACAATACGATCAGGCAAAGACAGAATATGAAGCCATGAAGGCTCATTACAACTCTTTGATGATGCAACAAGAATCGTTACGATCTATGTCGACCGAAACTCAGAAAAAAAGAAGCAACACAGATGCTAATATTCTTAGAAAAGAAGCCGATTTAGCTTTAGCTAAGTTGAATTTGTCTTATACCGTAATTACTGCACCGTATTCAGGATACTTAGGACGTCGTACGTTAGAAGAAGGTCAATTGGTACAAGCAGGTCAAACGGTGACGAATATTGTAAGAGACGAAGGTAAATGGGTTATTGCAAATTATAAAGAGAAGCAAATTGAGAATATTTACATCGGTCAGGAAATAAACATTAAAGTAGATGCCATCGCCGATAAGGTATTTAAAGGAAAGGTAACTTCTATTTCTTTAGCCACAGGTTCTAAGTACTCTCTATTACCCACAGATAATTCGGCAGGAAACTTCGTGAAAATACAACAACGTATTCCTGTAAGAATTGATTTTGTGGATATTTCGGATGAGGATATGGAAAAACTAAGAGCGGGGATGATGGTTGAAACAGAGGCTATAAAATCAAAATAAGGGTTAGATATTCTTTGAATGATACTTACTTGTTTCATTTATACATGACCAAATAATAGGCATATATAAGATTTTAAGAAAGAAAGAGAAGTAATGGCGGTTAATAACAATAGTCAACATTTTAGAAGTTGGGTGCCACAATGGTTAGTTTGTGTGGTGGCTTTACTTGTGTTGATTCCCGTAATGCTTATCAATGGGGCTTATACTGGTAGTAGTATTGATATTTCTGGAGCTTTAGGTGTGTTGTCCGAAGATATAAATATGGCATATTATGCAGCTTCGGCTGGTATGGCGATAGCATATCCCATTATTCCTCTCATAAAACCTGTTGCAACATCTAAAACTATTATTCTTGTAGTTCTCTTTTGTCAGTTTATATTGAGTTGGATTTGTGCAATAACCACCTCTATGGAGGTAATAACTATTTGCAGCTTTTTTATAGGTTACTTTAAAGCATTTACTCTACTGGAAATTATTGCGATAATAATGCCGATTTTTAGTCCGAGTAATACCCGTAATGAGTTTTATTCTAAATTCTATCCGATCACTTTAACACTGGGGCAGTTGTCTCTTGTGCTTACCGCAGAATTTGCCTATCGCTATCAATGGCAGCATATGTACTATTTCTTGATAGCCTTGCTTTTATTTGCTATGGCATTGGTGGTAATATTTATGGCATTCGGACGTAAATTGATTCGTATTCCATATAAAGAAATAGATTGGTATAGCTTCTTCCAATGTTCACTGCTTTTTATGTGTATACTGTATGTAGTTACTTATGGGAAAACAAATGATTGGTTTGCTTCAAATAATATAGTGATGGCAGCGGTCTTAATACCTATTGTTGGATGGATGTTTATACGGCGACAGTTAATAACGGATGGTAGACCTTTTGTTGATCTGAGTGTAATGAAAAATCGAAATTCGGTAGTTGTGTACCTTTTTTCGTTTATAATGATGTTTTTTGCATCCTTTACTATTCTTACAGCCTCTTATGTGAACTCTGTACTACGATTAGATACTACAAGATCTAATGAGTTGTATTTATTCATGATTCCCGGAATCATTTTAGGTGGATTTATATGCTATTATTTCTTTAAGAAAGCTATAAGAATGGCTTGGCTTATATTTATCGGCTTTTCATGTTTTACATTGGCTATAGGTTTACTTTATTTTAATGTTGAGCCAATGGGCTTATACGAAGATCTTTATATTCCTATGTTTTTGAAAGGTCTTGGCATGCTTATCTTGTTTGTGGCATTAGCAGTTTATGCTATTCAGGGGCTACAACCTGAACAACTTATATATAATGCTTTCTTTCTAATAGGATGCCGTTCCGTGCTTGCACCTGCAATAGGTTCCAGTATTCTTACTAACTGGTTGTACCGATTGCAACAAGAAAACACAGTACATCTGTCTGAAAGCGTAGACCAACTTAATCCATTAGCAAATAGTTTGTATTCACAAACCTATGCAAGCTCTTTACTTAAGGGATTGAGTGTAGAAGATGCTCAGCGTATGGCTATAAATGCCCTTTATTCGAAAGTGCAGATACAAGCACTTACTATCAGTATAAAAGAAATACTCGGGTATATGTTAATAATGGGTATTATACTATTGGTTATTATATTGCTGTATTTCTTTAAATATAAACCGGTTACGTTAGTGTCGGTAGGGCGAGATATGCATTAATTATAAGGAAAATGTTTTTCGTGTAAATTAAATAAGGTATCTTTGCAGTTCGGAATTAATATAAATTAAGAAAATGAAAAAGTTTTTATTATTAACGCTTGTTTTACTTACAAGTATTGGAGCTATGGCACAAACTGAACCAGCTTATAAAAAAGGTAAATTTTATGCCTTTTGGGGATGGAACAGGGCACATTACACAAACTCAACAATACATTTTACCGGAGACGATTACGATTTTACTTTGCATCGTGTTGTTGCTCATGACAAATTGAGTGCAATAAACTATCATAATTATTTACAGCCTAATCGTGTAACGATACCTCAAACAAATTTCAAGATCGGATATTTCTTTAAGGATAATATGGCTGTAAATATAGGGGTGGATCACATGAAGTATGTAATGGATCAGAATCAGACTGTTAATATTTCAGGAAAGGTAAGACCTGGCTTTGAAGATCACGTAACGCCTGAGGGAACTGTGAGATTGACGGATGATTTTCTAACTTTCGAACATACAGATGGATTGAACTATATAAATTCAGAATTTGAATATTATCATAACTTCTATAAACATGGTATTCTTAAAATAAATGGAATAGGAGGCGTGGGAGCCGGTTTTCTATTACCTAAGAGTAATGTAAAGTTGTTTGATGAAGAGAGACATGACGATTTTCATGTGGCTGGATTTGGTTTGAGTGGTAAAATTGCTGCCGATGTATTGCTTTGGGATTTATTCTTCCTAAGATGCGAAGGTAAACAAGGGTATATTAATATGCCTAGTATTCGTACAACATCGTCAAGTCGCGATAAAGCTTCTCAACACTTCTGGTTTGCGCAAGTAAACTTCTTGTTTGGTTTTGCATGGGGGTTCTAAGATAGAAATATCTATAACATAGAAGAAGAGAATTATTCCATTAAAGGGTAATTCTCTTCTTTTTTTATTGTTAAGTGTGAGACAAGATCGGAAAGATAAGTTTATTCTTCTCAAACAGCTCTTTACTATTACCCATCATAAATAGGGTAGTGTCTTCTTCCTTTAAGAGCTTTATTTCATATTTTTCACTATCAATAGGCATGAAGTGCATAATTACATTTTGTATTTGATCGGTAATCATTGCACTGATAACAATATTTATATCCTGATCTTCTGTTGATAGAATATCATATAGAATAAGGTCACTTTCGTTATACTCAGCAATAATAACTGTATCTATAGATTCAATGTAAAATAGATTGTCTTTGAAGCTAAATTTGTCAAAGTAGTTGCAGTAGAGCATTATTTGCCCTGCGTTATCAACCATAGAAACTTTGAATAATGGAACAGCATTCTTTGCCTTGTCGTATAGTAGTTTATAATCATTAGCATTGTCTATGTTCATCTTTCGGACAATGTGAGAAGTTTCTTTATACTCTAGTTTCTTAATGGCTTGATACTCATTAACAGGAGTAAAACCAAAGAGAGGATAATAATCTAAAACACTATCATTGGCATAGAGATAAATTAGATCGGACTTCTCTTTCCATTCCTCTATTACTTTTTCTAAGAGGAATCTGTTTAGTCCCTGTTTTCTATATTCTTCATCAGTACATACTGTACCCAATTGTACGAATCGTTTTTTCTTGCCAAGAACAATAAAGTCTATTACACTTACTGTAATATGGGAAACTATTTTGTTGTCGTCAAATAAAGAATACAATAGGCAATTATCCTCCCAATGACCACTTTTATACCATTTTTCGAAGTCAAATTTCCAAATCTTCTGGGTTTGAACGTAAAGGCTGTTTCTCAGGACTTCGTTATCTTTATAATTAGTGATGTAATTATATTCTTTATTGTTTATCACTACCTTTTGCATATTTCTTTTTTATTTACTGAAAATGATTTACTGAAATCTTTGATGGCACTACTTCCTTATTATTACAAGTTATTTGTGTTGTACATACCGAAGTAATAAATAAGACTAAGACCTTAAAATGTTAATTTGCAAATGTATTATTTATAATTGATCTACTTGGGTTGGAAAGAATATAATTAAATCTTAAATTTGGATATAGAAACCTTATAATAGCATTTATTACTATGAATACTCGAAAAACACGATTATCTACTGTTATCATTCTCATTTTCTCGTTTTTTGCATTATCGGTAAATACCTATGCAAACTCAGATGTAAATGTAATTCCTAAACCTCAAAAAGTATCTTTGGGAGAAGGCTTTTTTACTTTTAATCCGAAAACAAGCTTACTCTATGCTAGTAATGATCTAAAAGTCATCGCAGGAACATTTCAAAGGACTTTAGAAAATGAATTTTCTATTAATACATCTCCTAAGCTAAATGTAAATGGAAAAGCTGTGGCAAACTCTATTGTGCTTCAACTTGATTCTAAATTAGGAAAAGAAGCATATGCACTCGACGTTCAGGCTGATAGGATACTCTGTAAAGCATCCACTGAGGTTGGTTTGTTCTATGCACTTCAGAGTTTAACACAATTGATAAAAATAGAGAATGGTAAGCAGATTGTCCCCGTTGTATCAATTGAAGATGCTCCCGTGTATGGATGGCGAGGGTACATGCTTGACGAATCGCGCCACTTCATGGGAAAAGAGGCTGTAAAACAATATCTGGACATAATGGCTCGTTTGAAGCTAAATGTCTTTCATTGGCATTTAACAGATGAACAAGGATGGAGAATCGAAATAAAAAGATATCCTCTGTTAACTCAAGAAGGCTCAATAGGTAGTTGGAGTGATATTGATGCCCCAAGCACATTTTATACACAAGATGAGATAAAAGAGATAGTTGAATATGCCGCTCAACGTCATATTATGGTAGTGCCCGAAATAGATATGCCAGGGCATGCTACGGCAGTAGGGCGTTCGTATCCCGAAGTATCGGGAGGTGGTGAAGGTCGTTGGAAAGATTTTACCTTTCATCCGGCAAAAGAGGCTACTTATGAATTTATCAGTAATGTTTTTGATGAAATAGTACAGCTATTTCCAGCACCATACGTTCATATTGGAGCAGATGAGGTTCATTTTGGAAATCAATCATGGTTTACTGATCCTTTGATGCAGAAATTTATCAAAGATAATAATCTGAAGGACGAAATAGGTCTGGAGCATTATTTTGTGCGTAGAGCTTGTGATATTGTAAATGCGAAAGGTCGTAAGATGATTGGGTGGGACGAGATTATAAATACCGGTGTATCACCAGATAAAGCTATAATAATGTGGTGGAGGCATGATAAACCAGAGTTGTTAACTCAAGCTTTGAATAATGGGTTTGATATTATTCTAACTCCGCGCATACCTTGCTATTTTGACTTTGTACAAGATGATAGTCATCAAATAGGACGACGTTGGGCTGGTGATTTTAATGAATTGGAAACTGTATACGATTTCTCAGGAAGTATATCTAAATTAATTGCTAGCCATCCTAAGCAAATATTGGGAATGCAAGCCAATGTATGGACAGAGCGTATTAAGGATAAAGCAAGGCTCGATTTTATGACATATCCTCGCTTATTGGCTCTTGCTGAAAATGCTTGGTATGATAATAGTGTGAGCAATAGAAATTACGTTGGTTTTGAGAGTCGTGTAAAAATATTTCTCAAGTATTTAGATAAATTCAATATCAAATACTTCAATCCCTTTGATAAAAATTCTACACCTGAACCTTGGGGACCCGATAAGCAAGATGTTTTAAAAGACGGATAAAATAAAAAAGAGCTATTCAATATTGAATAGCTCTTTTATTTACAATGTCTTTTTTTCTAATATTCTGTTCAAATCTTTAGGAGTCAGATTAATTGCCATGATGACGCCATTTTCGTCAATCAGGTAATTTTGAAATCCTTTCTCCAGTTGATACTTTTGATAAATTTCAGAATTCGACCCCTTTGTATCTAAAAACTGATACCTGTCGTTTATTCCGTCAATACTTAATGTTTTTTCGAATACCGCTTTACTTTTGTCAAATGAGACAGACACCATAACTAATGGGTGCTTCTCTTTTTGTAAGGTATTCCATAAAAGAACATTTTTCATGTGGGATTCTGCATCGTATGCAGCCCAAAAACTTACCAATACTTTAACTCCTTTCAGATGCTCTAAATCGAGCTTCGTGCCTGAATCATTATTGATTTTCAGCTCAGGCATAAGGTCTCCCGGGTAAATACCTTCCGAAATCCTCGAAGTCCTTGGCGTGTAAGATGATGTTATTAGCACTATCGCTACAAGCAAGAAATACTTCAAATACTTCATAAAATAATATTTTGGTTAGAACTACGACCTTATTCATAGGATCACCCTCGGAATAAGGCCTTTCCGATTCTCGGAATGGCCGATTCTACGCTTAGAATCAGTATACTTTTTAATAAAGTGGCACAAAGATACGGCACTTTACTCCAAAATCAAAATAGGCTATCTTTATTCTAGATATCGGATTTATAACAATGTTTTGTGCAAAAGGTTTTCAGCCAATATAGATTTTATCTAATAATAAAGTAACCGATATTCGGTTTTTTTTACAGCAAAGTGCATGGATAGCCTCTTTTTTTAGGGTAGACAAAGAAAATTTTGTAATTTTGGCGGACTGAAAGTCTCATATCTTCTTACCTCTTTTATTTATAGATAAAACTGTTGTAGAAAGCTATATTCTGAGAATATACTCATGGGATGTTTACTCTGGCTTTAAAAGAAATAGTATTATATAAAATATAAACAGCTAATAAGTTAGCTAAGAAACAATTTGGAATATGAATATTTCATACAATTGGTTAAAAGACTACATTAATTTCGATTTGTTGCCCGATGAGGTGGCTGCTGCTCTTACTTCAATAGGGCTTGAAGCCGAAGGGGTAGAAGAGATACAAACTGTAAAAGGAGGACTCGAAGGTTTAGTTGTGGGTGAGGTGCTTACTTGTGTAGATCACCCCAATTCAGATCATTTACATGTTACTAGCGTAAATGTAGGTCAAGAAGAGCCTTTGCAAATAGTATGTGGAGCAGCTAATGTTGCTGCCGGACAAAAGGTTATAGTGGCTTTGGTTGGCACTAAGCTTTATTCGGGAGAAGAGTCTTTTACAATTAAGAAATCAAAAATAAGAGGCGAAGAATCTTTTGGTATGATTTGTGCCGAAGATGAAATCGGTCTTGGAACAAGCCATGATGGTATTATTGTTCTACCTGCCGATGCAAAAGTTGGTACACTTGCCAAAGATTATTATAATATCAAAAGTGATTTTTTATTAGAGGTTGATATTACTCCTAATAGGGTAGATGCTGCTTCTCACTTTGGTGTAGCTCGTGATTTTGCTGCTTATTTGAAACAAAACGGAAAAGCAACCGATTTAAATCGACCTTCGGTAGATGCTTTTACTGTTGATGCAACAGAAAAAGGAATAAATGTAATAGTTGAGAATGAGGAAGCTTGTCCTCGTTATGCGGGTATTACAATAAAAGGAGTTACGGTTAAAGAAAGTCCTGATTGGTTGAAAGATCGCCTTAATGTAATTGGTTTACGCCCTATAAATAATATTGTAGATATTACCAATTATGTACTTCACGAGATGGGGCATCCTTTGCATGCTTTCGATATGAAAGAAATTTCAGGAGGTACTGTTTATGTGAAGACGCTAGCTGAGGGTACTAAATTTGTTACTTTGGATGAACAAGATCATACGTTAAGTGATAAGGATCTGATGATCTGTAACGACAAAGAGGGTATGTGTATTGGTGGAGTCTTTGGCGGTCTGAAATCGGGAGTGACAGAAAGTACTACCGATGTATTCTTGGAATGTGCTTATTTTAATCCTACATGGGTACGTAAAACAGCGCGCCGTCATGGATTGAGTACTGATTCATCATTCCGTTTCGAACGTGGTGTTGATCCTAATGATACATTATATGTTTTGAAACGTGCAGCTTTGCTGATCAAGGAAGTTGCAGGAGGTAATTTTGTGGGAGAAATTCAAGACATTTATTCTACTCGAATAGAGAATCCGATAGTTGAACTTTCTTATGCCAAAGTAAATTCACTAATTGGTAAAGATCTGGATAAAGGAACTGTAAAATCTATTCTAGCTAGTCTCGAGATAGAGATTAAAGGAGAATCTGATGATAAATTAACATTAAGCATACCTACTTATCGTGTTGATGTACTGCGCGACGTAGATGTTATTGAAGATATTCTTCGTATTTACGGATATAATAATATAGAAATAGGAGAGTCTCTAAAATCTAATCTATCTTATCAAACACCTACCGATAAAGGCTATGATTTACAAAATCTGATTTCGGAGCAGCTTACGGGTGATGGTTTTTATGAGATAATGAATAACTCTTTGACTAAAGAGGCTTATTATACAGGCTTGGAAACGTATCCAGATTCGAAATGTGTTCGTTTACTGAATCCATTGAGCACTGACTTGAATGTGATGCGTCAAACCTTACTTTTCGGAGGTTTAGAAAGTATTGCATACAATAGAAATAGAAGAAGTAACGATCTTAAATTCTACGAATTTGGTAATTGTTATTATTTTGATGCAGACAAAAAAGAGGCTGATAAACCATTGAGAGAATATTCAGAAGAATTTCATCTGGGACTTTGGTTATGTGGTGATACGAACAGCAATAGTTGGGCTACTACAACCGAAAAATCATCAGTGTATCAATTGAAAGCATATGTTGAGAATATATTGTCTCGTTTGGGAATGTCTCAAGGTCAATACGAATACGAACAGTTCTCGAATGACATTTATAGTGTAGCTTTAACTATTAAAACTCGTAGCAGAGTTATAGGTACTGCAGGTATTGTGGCTAAAAAAATATTGAAGCAAGCGGATATAAATACAGAGGTGTATTTTGCTGAATTGAACTGGGATGCTTTGATGAAAGAAACTAAAAAGCATAAAGTTACATTTACAGAGATATCTAAATATCCTCAAGTAAGAAGAGATTTAGCGTTGTTGTTAGATAAAAATATTTTATTCGAACAGATAGAAAAAATAGCTTATAAATCGGAAAAGAAACTATTGAAGGACGTAAGTTTATTCGATGTATATGAGGGTAAGAACCTGCCTGAAGGTAAAAAATCATATGCGGTGAACTTTGTTATTCAAGATGATGAAAAAACATTGACTGATAAGCAGATTGATGCTATTATGCAAAAGATTCAAAAATCGCTAGAGCAGGAATTAAATGCTCAATTGAGATAGTATTATACATCTATTTTATATACTAAAAAAGGATTCTGTTATTCAGAATCCTTTTTTAGTATTAATGAATTTATTACTTCTTCTGTTTACTTCTTTTTTTCCACCAAAGTATAAAACCTGTGATAGGAAGACTAGCTGTAATCAAACTAGCTAAGAAAACCAGCAATTTACCCGCAAAGCCACCTATGGCTCCCACGTGTATATCGTAGGTCATTCTATAGAACTTATCACCCGCAGACGAATCTTCGTACTTTATACCATACATACCGCCTCCTTCTAATTCTTTAAGCGTATACTGATCAAAGAAACGAAAATGCCTTTTATAATATGTATCGTTGTTAACAGAGTTAAAGCAAATACGATATGCATCAGCTTTCTTATCGGGAAAGTCGAAAATAAATGAACCCTCCCTTCCAATAGGGTATTCAGCTTTTACTCTTGACCACAGTATATCTGCCGTATTTTCGAGACTAGATATGGCTGTAGTATCAGATTGTGCTACCTGCCATTCTTTAGGCTCTTTACCTCCCGAAATTACTTTGTAATATGAGTTGGCATACCATTCGAAACTCCAAGTAAGACCAGTTAATGCAATCACCAAAGCAATAAGTGCAGCATAGATACCTAATACATTGTGGAGATCATAATTGAGTCTAAAGAATCCTGCCTTCTTTTTAATTGTAAGTCGAGGCTTTAAGGATTTTTTATTCCATCTTTTAGGAATCCATAAAATGATACCTGTAATGAGTACAATGACGAAGATCAAAACAGCCCATCCCACAATTTGATGTCCAATAGAATAAGGTAGCCATAGATTGCGATGTCCTGACAGTATAAATCTGAAAAAATCATTTTTCAAGACTTGCTTATTAATGTAATCACCTGAATAAGGGTTTAGCACCAAAAGGGTATATCCATCTTCGTGATGATCGTAGGCTACTGTGGCTGCTTTGTTTTGTCTGCCATAAGTAACACCATAAATGGTGTTACTGGTATCAGCTGGAGACGCGTATATGTACTGCTTTGACTTTTCTTTAAGCTCCAAAGGAGAAAGAAATGGCTTGTTTTCTACTTCTACGTATTGGTAGGGCTGAAATATATCACGCAGTTCTGTCTGAAAAGTATATATACATCCCGTAATTGCTACAATGAATACAACAATACCCGAAATCATTCCTAACCAGAGATGCAATAGATAACTTATTCGCTTGAATGATAGTTTCTTCATTAAAGATAAATTCTGTTGTTTTTTAAACGTTTACAAAAGTAATAAATAGGTCTATAACCTTAGAAATTATAAGTAATATTTAGTCGATAGTTTACAGGAGCTTCAGTTTGCCAATAATAGGCTGGCGTGTGATTTATTTTATTGAAACTACCCGAATATAAATAACTGTCAAGTACATTATTAACCATTAAATTAATAGCTAATATTCCATTTGACCAACCCGCTCCAGCGTCTAAACGGAAATAGTTAGGTAGTTCTTCTGCCTTTACTGTATTATCAGACCACCATGAAGATCTATCGATAAGAGATGTACATCCTGCCTGAATATTAAAGCCACTCAAAACACTTTCCGTGAATTTATATTTCAGATTGGCATTAATTGTATGTTTAGCTACTCCCGGTAGTTGAGTTCCCTTAGGATATTCGGAAGAGCTTTTGGTCACTTCAGATTCAGTAAAGGCATAGTTTGCAACAATATTTAAACCTTTAAGTATTTCTCCTTGTAGATCAAACTCAATACCTTGATCTCTACTTTGTCCTATTTCCAGAACATATATTTCTCCTGAAGCATTATTAGGATCGGCAGCTAAAAGATTATTTTTAATGATGCGATATAATGATAATGTACTATTCCATTTTCCACCAAACCAAAGTTTTTTGGCTCCAATCTCCATATTATTACCTGTGATTGATCTAATGCCTTTTCCATCGCGACGCAAACCACTTTGAGGTAAGAATGTTTGGTCATATAGAGCATATAATGAGGTGTTTTCGTTTATGGAATAACTAAGACCTAAGCGTGGAGTGAATTTGCGTTCTTCAACCGAAGTTCCATAAGAATTACTTTTTACATAAGTATATCGACCTGCTAATGTTAAGCGTAAACTTTCGTCAAAAAAAGAAAGCTCGTCTTGCAAATAAAGTCCTGTATATGTTTGTGTAACTTGAGGACCTCCTGCACGTTCTTTCACTCTTTTACTTCGGTCGAATACAGGATAACCTAAAGCTGGCGCTCCATTATTAGGATTGTAAATATTGAATGAGCCGATAGTGTCAAGAACAAAAGATTGCATCCAATCTGCCCAATATTCCTTATTTCCCATATCTAAACCTCCTAATATACGATGTACAACACTTCCCGTCTTGGCTTTGCCATTCACATAAGCTTGTCCAAATTTCATCTGAGAAATAGCATCCCATACACTTGCTCTACGTCTCATATATCCTTCACTATTAATAGAATCTGGCCACATGGAGCTACCTACTTGATTGTAATTGAAATAAGCTGCTTGTGCTGTTAGCTTCCAGTTGGGATCGAAATTGTGTTGAAGGTTCAAAATTATACTGTGGTCATTTATTTTAGTAGGCTCCATTCCTCCTGATAACATCGTGAAATTTCGAGGTAATGTTCCGTAACCTTGTGTCGAGAAGCTATAATATGAGCTTATATTTGACATCTCTACATGCTGTAATGTATATTCTGCAGTAAGTTTTGTGTTGTTATCAATAATATAAGAAATAACAGGAGCAATACTATATCTATTATTGAATTCGTTATTACGGAACGAGTTTTTAAGTTGTCCCATTAAATTTAGGCGATACAATAGTTTTCCCGATTGATCTAGTTTTCCATCAAGATCGATACTGGCTCTATAAAGGTCATAACTACCTAATGTAAGTGATGCCTGATGTTTCGTTTGTCCAGTTGGCTTCTTCATAACGACATTGTAAATCCCACTAGGATCGCCGTTCGACATCATAAATCCGGTAGGACCTTTTACGAATTCAATAGATTCAACAAAACTCATATCTTCCGTTAATGGTCCCCAATCTGATGTAATATTCATCCCTTCTCTAAAAGCGGCAGCACGTCCACCTCTCATATTTACACGGGTATATAAATCGCCCCAATGTTCCTGACGTGTAGCTCCACTTACATTACGAATAATACCATCACTCATGCTGAGTATCTGTTGATCAGCGATCATAGATGAGTTTACAATCTGTATGTTTTGAGGAATTTTCACTAAGGGTTGATCCAATCGGATTGAATTTGATGGCTGTCTTGATACATATCTATCCATGGAGGTCGAAACTACAACTTCGTGAAGGGCTTGACTTGTTTGTTCCATCGTAATTTCTCCAACATCAGTTGTAGAGTTCGATAGGACATCTATTTCTACTGTTTTGGTATTATAATTGATAAGTGTAGCAACTAGTGTATATTGTCCGGCAGGTATGTTTTTGAAGTAAAATGTACCGTCTGATTTAGTTGTCGTTCCCCAATTAGTTCCATCTAGCCTGATAGTTGCATATTCGAGAGCTTCGCCGTCACTGTTTTTTATTAAACCTTGTATATCTTTTGCGGTTGCAATGGATATACTTAAAAATAAGCACATTAAGATTAGATAAAATTTCATTTTTTTAGAGTTTATTTTTTATATAAAAATCGTGTGAAGTAATATAAATAGTCCTAGCAATACAATCACCTATAATGGTGAAATTAGTAGCTCGAAATCATTATAATTAGTGAGGCGATGAGCTTAATAGAAATGCTTTTGCATTTAGTTTTGGATAAAAAGATCTTCGAGGAAATATTTTTTTGTAGTTATCAAAAGGTCTTACTCTTAATAGTTTCTTCTGTATGCTATTTTTTATACTTTTGTAGCCAGAAAAGAAATTAATGAAATATAATAATAGATATGGGAAGAGCATTTGAATACCGAAAAGCAACGAAGATGAAACGTTGGGGCAATATGGCTCGTGTATTTACTAAATTAGGAAAACAAATAACTATTGCAGTTAGAGAGGGAGGACCTGAGGCTGATACAAATCCTCGTTTGCGTGTATTGATACAGCAATCGAAGAAAGAGAATATGCCAAAAGAAAACGTTGAACGTGCAATTAAGAAAGCTATCTCTAAGGACGAATCGGACTATAAAGAAGTTACTTACGAGGGATATGGTCCCTTTGGTATTGCAATTGTAGTAGAAACGGCAACAGACAATCCCACTCGTACAGTTGCTAATGTGCGTAGTTATTTCAATAAAAATAATGGATCATTAGGAACAACAGGTAGTTTAGAGTTTCTATTCGACCATAAATGTGTATTTAAAATATCACCTAAAGAGGGTGTTTCTCTAGAAGATCTTGAACTTGAACTTATCGACTATGGTGTAGATGAAATAGAGCAAGACGAAGAAGATATACTTTTATATGGTGAATTTAAATCTTACTCGGATATTCAAAAATATTTGGAGGAAAACGGATTTGAAATTCATAGTGCTGAGTTTGAAAGAATTCCACATGAGCTAAAAGAGGTTACTGAAGAGCAAAGAGCCCAAATAAATAAGCTTTTGGATAAGTTTGAAGATGATGAAGATGTTCAGAATGTATTTCATAATATGATGCCTGAAGAATAATTGACTATATCTATAAGTTGAAGAATCTTATTTGTTATTAAATAAGATTCTTTTTTTATTATAAATAGTTAATTAATACTCAATACGACTACGTATTGAGTATTTTTGTAAGTAAAATAACTTAATGTCTAGATAAAATGACAACTGTAAAGAAGATTATTCTTTTTCTGTTTGGTATTGTTTTGATAGTCTTTGGAAACAAGGCTGCAATAGATACTATATTTAAGGATAATGATGGCTTAAAAGCCCCTGATTCAGAAGAAAAAGAGATTGCAAATAAGAATCTTGTAATCACAGAGGAAGTAGATACAAAAGAGACAGAGGTTATAACTCCTAATAATGATAGCTCTTCACCTAAAGAGGAGGAAATAAAGGTTTCGGAAGTCTCAAAGAAAGAGATATCCAAGGCTTCTGAGCCTAAACCTAAAGATAATAGCGTAAAAGAGCAATCTGCTAAGGTTGCTGAAAAGAAAGAAACGCCAAAAGTAAAAGAGGCTGCTGCTCAAACAAAGATAGAACCAGTACAAGAAGAATCTGCTGCTGCAAGTGAATGACGGACTTTTATATAAAGCTCAGGTGCGATGGTTATTCCATGCACATATTAAGATAAAAATACCGGTTTTCTGTGATGAAAGCCTGTTTGATGAACTATTTGCTATATTAGAAGATGTTGATAAACATTATAATTCATATAGCGAAGGTTCTTTTTTTGATTTAATAAATAAGAATGCCGGGCATTTTGTAGAAGTAGATGAGGAGACTATAAGTTTATTGAGACAGCTTATATACTTTTCGGACTTGTTTGATGGTGGCTATGATATCACCGTAATGCCTTTGGTTCGCTTATGGGGTTTTTATAAAGATGAAGCCCCTCGTTTACCATTGAAAGAAGAAATTAAGGCTACCAAGAAGTTAGTCAACTATAAGAAAATAGAAATAGAAGGCTCTAAGGTTCGGATTGCAGAAGGACAGGAGATAATTACAGGTTCGTTTATGAAGTCTTATGCAGTGGATAAACTGGTTCAGAAAATGAGAAAAGAAGGTATTACCGATGCCATTATTAACGCAGGAGGTAGTACGATCAAAACGCTAAATAACTCGGTACATCCTTACTGGGTTGTAAATGTAGAAAACTCATTGAAAACAGATGATAACTTATTTAAGCTGAAGGTTTCTAATGCTTGTTTTTCGACTTCGGCACAAACAAAGACTTTTGTAGAGATTGGTGGTAAAAGATATGGGCATATCATTAATCCAATAACAGGTTATCCTTCCGAGAATAAGCAAATTGGCATTATATCAACCAATTGTTTTGTGGGCGATATTATATCAACAGGTTTATACAATCAGACATTAGATGGTTTCACGGAGAAAATGAAGCTATTATCAAGTCAGTTTGATGTTGAGGGCTTTTTAATGGATAAAAATAATAGCATTCGTTTTTCGGATGGTTTCGAAAAGTATATTATACAATAGAGTGCAACAATAAAAGGTCTTAAGACCTATAAAGAAGCAACCTTAACAGAGCATAAAATTATGATGCATATTTTTTCGATGAAGAGGAAAACCAAGCAGATGAGTATATCGGATATTCCTGATGCTCCTGCCTTGTATTTGCCTTTATTACAACATATAGGACAAGCGGCAATGCCTATTGTAGATGTGGGCGAGTATGTTTTTAAATATCAGATCATTGCGGAAGAAACACGTAATCTATCAGCTAATATTCATGCTCCCGTTTCGGGAACTATCAAGGCAATAGAGTTGCATCCTTTGGCTGACGGAACTTTAGTTGAAACTATTGTTCTTCAAAATGATTTTCAAAATAAAGAGATCGAAAGACCAACATTAGAGGCTGATAACTTAACTGCAGAGGAAATACTAGCAATAATAAAAGGTGCAGGTATAGTAGGAGAGGGAGGTGCTCAGTTTCCTACCTTTGTAAAATACAATCTCTTGGGTAAAAAAATCAATACTTTTATAGTAAACGGAACTGAGTGTGAACCTTATCTTACAGCAGATTATGCTTTAATGAGGGATAAAACAGAAGAGCTTTTTCGTGGCATTTTATTGATTAATAAAGTACTGCAAGCGCATGAAATAGTTTTGTCAATTGAAAAACAAAATAAGGAATTACTGGATGTTTTTCGTCCGTTTCTATCTCAACCCGAATATAAAAATATAAGAGTTGCGATATTACCCAATCAGTACCCTCAAGGTGGAGAATTACAACTTATAAAATCTATTACAGGAAAAGAACTACCTCGTGGAGTTTTACCCAAAGATGAAGGTCTGATGGTTAGTAATGTAGGTACAATTCATGCAGTGTATAATGCTCTTGTAGAGCAAAAGCCTTTAACAGAGCGTATAATTACGATTTCGGGAGAACAATCTAAAAAATCAGGAAACTATCTGGTTAAGATAGGTACGCCGATAAGTCACATTTTAGAGCATCAGAGTTTAACAAATACTTTGGATGATAAACAATTGGTACTAGGTGGCCCTATGATGGGGAAGAATATCACTAATACTTCTGCACCAATAGTGAAAGGTGCATCGGGAGTTCTATTTTTCAAAAAGAAGGAGATCAAGAGAAATAATTGTATTTCGTGTGGATATTGTGTTGATGTATGTCCTATGAAATTAATGCCTCTTGTCTTTGCAGAAAAGTATAGAACAGGAAAGTTTGTGGCACTCGAAAAATACAGTTTAAATTCTTGTATAGAATGTGCTGCTTGCGAATATATTTGTCCGACAGATGTTCCATTGATGGAAAGTATTAAAGAAGGAAAAATTAAACTTAAAGCGTTGTTGACTCATGCAAACTGATAGTAAAACTATATATACCCCCTTTGTAAGAGCTAAAGATAGTGTTTGGGAAGTAATGTCGGATGTTTTACTGGCACTTGTTCCCTGCGCAGCTATTTCGTACTTCGCTTATGGAGAAGCTCCTCTATTCGTCATGTTCGTTGCTGTAATAAGTGCTATGATTGGCGAATTTATATTTGCAGGAATATTTCTTAAAAAATGGGATACACTGCTTGATGGTTCGGCAATAGTAACGGCTATTTTGTTGGCTTTTACCTTAGCTCCCTTTACACCATGGTATGTGGTCGCTTTTGGTTCGGCTATGGCTGTAATTTTCGGTAAAATATTATGGGGAGGATTAGGACGGAATATGTTTAATCCAGCTTTGGTTGGACGTGAGTTTATGACCGTATTCTTTCCTCTTGTAATGACCTCTCGAACTATTTGGTATAATAAAGATTATGTCAATTTTCAGGATCTAAATATCTTCAATTTCTTAGGAAACGGAGGTTTTACTGAATACCTCAATTCTATATTCTTTAAAACATCGGGTGCAATAGGCGAATATTCGGTTATACTATTAGTCTTGGGTGGATTATATCTTCTTTTGCGTAGACGTATTTCGTGGCATATACCATTCGGATTGTTGGTTACTTTTTTCATCTTACTACAAATATTTGCATTTAAAGACATAAAGTTTTCTTTAGGAGGAATATTATTAGGAACCTTATTTATGGCTACTGATATGCCATCAAGTGCATCTACTAAGATGGGTAAGTTATATTATGGTGCTATGATTGGTCTGGTAGCCATGCTATGTTTATTAAATGATGTAAAATACGAATATATGTCGTATTCTATCTTACTGGTTAATGGTTTTGTGATTCCTATTAATTGGATATTTAAAACTAATGTATGGGGAGAAAAGGTGGCTATATTGCCTAGAGTAGGCAATGCTGTTTTACTAACTATCGCAATTGTTGTCGCAACTTTTGCTTTAGTATATCTTCATCATTATGATTTGGTGAGGTATCTGATTTTTGCTTATATACTATATATAATAAGTAGATTTTGTTTTTCAAAACGATAAAATGAAATTGAAGAAAGAAATAATAAAAGCCCGATAGTTTTTTTACTATGGGGCTTTTATTATATACTACAAATTGTAATTACTGTGCAGTAGCTCTTACTCTATCTTCTTGACTCATTTCAGCTAACTGTTTTACTCTGTCAACACTTAACCCTAAGCCTTGTGCAATACGTGTTCCGTATTCGGGGTGAGCTTTGTAGAACAATGCCGTTTGGCGTAATTGAATGCGTTGTTGTGCATTTTTTATATGTCCTACAATATTATTAATTAGGTTGGTTTTGTCATACTCACTTAGTACACGACCATATAATTCTCCAGTCTGTACAAAATCGATATCACCTAAAGGATATTCATGTCGTGCAGCTAGTCCTTGTACATCCAATGCAGGAGGTGTAAACTTTGCATCGGGTGCAGGACCTTCGAACGAATTAGGATAGTAATTGGGTGAAGGTGCATCGTTACGAGTATTCATATAACTATCTCGTTGATAATTATGCATCGGACATTTTGGTGCATTTACAGGCAATTGGTCGAAGTTTGCGCCTAATCTATGTCTATGTGTATCGGGATAACTAAAAAGACGTACTTGCAGCATCTTATCGGGTGAAGCAGCTATACCGGGAACGAAATTTCCGGGAGAGAAAGCGGCTTGTTCAATTTCATTGAAATGATTATCTGGATTTCGGTTTAATACAAACCGACCTACGGGAATCAATGGATATTCGCCTTGATACCATACTTTGGTAATATCAAAGGGGTCAAATTTATAATTGTCAGCTTCTTCGGGTGTCATTATCTGAACATAGGCATTCCATGCAGGATAATCGCCTTTCTCTATACTTTCATAAAGATCGCGGGTTGCATAGTTGGGATCTGTTCCTGCTAATTCGGTTGCTTGCTCATTAGTAAGATTTTTCACACCTTGTGCTGTTTTGAAATGCCATTTTATCCAAACATGTTCGCCTTTGGCATTATACCACATAAAAGTATGACTTGAGAAACCATGCATGTGACGAAAACCATCGGGAGTACCTCTATCCGAGAAAAGAATAGTTACCTGATGAATACTTTCTGGCGTGAGAGACAGAAAATCCCAGAATGCATCAGGGTCGGGTAGGTTTGATATTGGATTTCTTTTTTGAGTATGAATAAAATCCGGAAATTTAATACCATCTCTAATGAAAAATACGGGAGTATTATTACCTACCATATCGTAGTTTCCTTGATCAGTATAAAATTTCAGAGCAAATCCACGAGGATCTCGTGCTGTATCAGCAGATCCTTTTTCACCACCTACTGTTGAAAATCTGATTAATATATCTGTCTTTTTTCCGATCTGAGAAAGAAAATCGGCACAAGTATATTTTGTAACATCATTTGTAACTTCAAAATAACCAAAAGCTCCAGAGCCTTTAGCATGTACAACTCTTTCGGGGATACGTTCTCTATCGAAATGTGCTAGTTTTTCGATCAAGTGGGTGTCCGAAAGTAAAGTCATTGTAGGATTTTGAGTTGTAATCGAAGCCTGATCATTGTCAACAGGAGCACCTTGATTAGTAGTTAAGGTTTTCTTTTTTTCTTCTTCTTTCATAGTTGTAATTAGTTTAGTATTATATGAGATTGATATATTTTTCCAGTATGTGGTTTTATCAGAACTCGTTTGTGTATCTTTTGATAACACAGAAGGTGGCGAAAAGTTTATAAAATTTAGAATTTTTTCACTATGTAATTTATTTGTATATTTATTGTCTTTAATTCTCAGTTATAACCAAATTAACCATGACACATTTCCATACACTAAAAAAAAATGTAACCTTAAGACTATCCATAATCACAATTTTTTCTCTATTGTTTTTATTATCTGCATGTAAAGATGATAACACGATCAAAGAAGCAAATTATAGCATAGTTCCTTTACCTCGAAAAATAGTTCTTCACGCTGAAAGTGAACCTTTTATTTTAAATAAATCGACTAAAGTATATTATGTAGAACATGATAATGAATCACATCAATTGGCTTCTTTTCTATCTGCATATATAAAAGAATCAGTAGGTATCGAGCTCCAACTGACTAGTAAAGATGAATCTAAGAATATTATAAAATTTAAAGTTGATAGTACACTAAATCTAAACCCTGATTATTATAAACTGTCTGTAACAGCAAATAATATAATAATACATGGTGCTAGTGCATCAGGTGTATTTTATGGTATTCAGACCTTGCGGAAATCGCTACCCATAGATAAAACTAACAAGGTGTCTTTGTCTGCTGTTGAAATTGAAGATTATCCTCAGTTTTCGCATCGAGGAGCATTATTAGATGTTTCACGTCATTTTTATTCTGCTGATTTTATTAAGAAGTATATAGATGTGTTGGCATTGTTCAATATGAATGTCTTTCATTGGCATCTGACGGATGATCAAGGGTGGAGAATCGAAATAAAGAAATATCCTAATCTTACTAAAATAGGTTCGCAAAGATCAGAAACGGCTATCGATCGACATTCTGAAGAATATGATAATACACCTTATGGTGGTTTTTATACTCAAGACGAAATAAAAGAGGTTATAGAATATGCACGTCAACGCTATATAACAGTTATCCCCGAAATAGATATTCCCGGACATACATTAGCTGTTCTTACATCTTATCCCGAATTAGGATGTACCGGAGGACCTTACCAAGTAGGGCGAGGTTGGGGGATATTTGAGGATGTTCTTTGTGCAGGAAATGATAGCGTATTTACATTTCTTGATGATGTATTTACTGAAGTAGCAGACTTATTTCCTGCTAAATATATTCATATTGGAGGTGATGAGTGTCTTAAAAATAGGTGGATGGCTTGTCTTAAATGTCAAGCAAGGATAAAAGATTTAGGAATTAGAGAGACAAAAGAGCATTCAACAGGAGAACAGCTGCAAAGTTATTTTATCCATCGGGTGGAGGAAATAATAAATAAGAAAGGTAAATCTATAATCGGTTGGGATGAAATATTAGAAGGAGGTATTGCGCCTAATGCTACAATTATGTCGTGGAGAGGAACCGAAGGTGGAACTTACGCAGCTAATAAAGGGCATGATGTTATAATGACTCCCGAATCGCATGTTTATCTGGATTATTATCAATCGTCAAATGTTGATAGTGAACCTTATACTTTTGGTTGGTTAACCAATTTGGAAAAGGTATATAGTTTTGATCCCATTCCAGCTGAATTACCAAAAGACAAACGAAAGCATATTTTAGGAGGGCAAGTAAATGTTTGGGTAGAATATATACCTACCAGCAAAAGTGTAGAATATATGTTATTACCTCGTATGGCTGCATTGGCTGAAACGTTATGGTCATATCCTCAAGAAAAGAATTATAATGACTTTGTTGAAAGAATGTATCGTCAATCTCTATTGTTGGATAAACTAGGTTATGCAAACAATAAGCAGGCTTATGGGGTACAAGCTAAATATGATTATGATACGGTAAAGAGTGAGATAAAGATAATATTGTCAACATTTGATAATGCTCCCATTTACTATACTTTGGATGGAACTGAACCGACAGAAAAGAGCCTTAAATATTCACAACCTATTGTTATTGCTAAGTCGACAGGCTTAAAAGCTGTTGTGGTCAGAGAGGGTAAGCAAAGTGAAATGTATTCAAAGGAATTTTCTTTTAACAAAGCTACAGTGAAGCCTATTGAATTAAAAAATCAGCCGGATAATAAATATACTTTCAATTCTCCGATAACATTGGTAGATGGAGAAAAAGGATATAAGAATACTTATCGTACAGGCTCGTGGCTTGGTTTTTTAGGAACGGATATGATAGCGACGATAAAATTAGGTGAGCAAGTTTCAATTTCCTCGGTGAAATTAAATCAATTCATAAATAGTCGTGGTGGGCTTTTATTTGCCAGATCAATAACTATTGAAGTTTCAGATGATGGAAAAACTTTTAGCCAAGTGCATCATAAAACGTTGCCTATTCTTAATGAGCATATTAAACCTCAGGTGTTTGATGTAGAAGCAAGTTTTGATACTATAAAAACTAACTATATCAGAGTAACTCTAGAGGCTATTAATAAATTACCGTCATGGCATGAAAAAGCAGGGGCTAAGGCTTATATAATGGTTGATGAGATAGTTGTAGAATAAGAAAAAGGAGAGTTTGATGGCTCTCCTTTTTTATTTAAGTATTTAAATGTATTTAATACTATACTTGTCAAAGCGGTAATTAAAGTCTAAGACTTTAATTTATGAGATCATAAAATGTAGACGATTCTGTAGATTTACTTCAGCAATACCTCCATCGATATCAAGATATAGGATGTTCATATCAGGATATAGAGTTTTCAATCGCTTCTCAATTCCTTTAGCTACAATGTGATTAGCTATACATCCGAACGGTTGAATGCAGACGACTTTATTAACTCCCTTACGTGCGTAGTGAGCTATTTCCCCTGCAATAAGCCATCCTTCACCATATTGATTAGATAGGCTTAATACTTCGGAGGCCGCTTCAGCTTTAGCAAAAATAGACTCGGATACTTCGTAGTATTTGAAATTGGTCATTATCTTTTCGAACTTCTTAATCTTGCTATTGATCCAAGTCCAGATAAGAGGTTGCATCGCTTTTTCGAAAATTGTTTCTTCTTTCAGACCGTTTCTTACATCTTCCTTATTGTTTACAAAGAACTGTATCAAGAAATCTAAGAGTGGAGGGCACGAAACCTCTACTTCTTTAGATCTCAGCCATTCAGTTATATTTGCCTGAGCATAATTATTGTATTTAAGGAAAATTTCACCTATAAGACCCACTTTAGTATATTGTTTCTCGAAAATAGGAACATTATTGAAATCGGCAACAGCCTCTTTTAATAATCGGCGTAGTGTTTTGGGCGAATTTGCTCTTACTCCGTCTATACCTCTTTCTATATAGAAATCAAATACCTGTTGCGATGCACCTTTTGTCTTTTCACGTACTGTTATAGCACTATGCATTTGTTGTAGAGCATCCGAATAAAGAACAAGATCAACAGCTATTTTAGCTAGTTTTTTCCAGTCGATATTGAATTCACTTTCCTCATTTTGATATGAGTCTCCAGACGAAAGGGCTATAACCGGAATGTCTCTGAATCCAGCATTTTGTAATCCGCTCTTTATTTGAGCCAGATAATTGGTTGCACGACATTGTCCACCTGTTTGAGTAATTGCCAGAACAACATCTTGTACATCGTAATCACCCGATTGTAAAGTATTTATAATATCTCCCAATATAAGAGTTGAAGGGTAACAAACTTCGTTATTACCATACATCAAACCTAAATCGGCCGATACTTTATTTGATTTAGGGAGGTTCTGTATTTTATATCCAACCAACTCACCTAAAGCAGGAGCAAAAGGAGATAGAAAATCAGTAAACCAAGGGATAAGTATTGTTTTCTTTCGGTCCTCTTTAGTATAAGGTGTTCGATAACCTTCGTATGCAGGTTGAGGAGTTCTTTGTTCTAAAGTATTGATTGTTTTTAAAGACTCAACTAATGAACGTAAACGTAATCGGATAGATCCCGGACTGGCTATCTCGTCAATACGCAGAACAGTAAGGTTCTTACCTGCTGCTTTTAATATATCTTGTGTCTCATCCATGAAAAAGGAGTCAGGGCCACATCCGAAAGAATTCAACTGAATCAATTGTATATTCTGAGGTAATTTTGCAACCTCCATAGCTGCTTGCACTACACGATTTGGATATGACCATTGAGATACAATGTTCAAACGTCCGAATCCCGAGCTTTCTTCTTTACGGAAAACATCATCAGTAAATACTGTAACACCAAGATCTGACAATATTTGTCCGACTTTTTGATGGATAAGTGGATCAGCATGATAAGGTCTGCCTGCAACAACAAAAGCAGTCTCGTTATTTTCAATAGCCTCGTTGAGCAAATCTTTTTGGCTTTCTCTTAGCTGTATTTTTATATCCGTTTTTACCTTCATCGCTTTCTCAAACGCTTTGCTGAAAACAGATTTTGAAACACCTAATGATAATAAATAGTCATAACAACCTTTTTCTAAAGCCTTATCGCTACTGAAAGTTATAACAGGTTTATCGAATGCAATACCGTATTTCTCATCGGGTTCTACTGAACTTCTGATAACTTCGGGATAGCCACTGACAACAGGACAGTTAAAAGAGTTGGACGAACTGCCAAATTCTTTTTCTTCCTTTGGTATAATAGGGTAGAAGATGCGATCGACTTTCTGTTCAATAAGAGACAATACATGCCCATGTACCAGTTTGGCAGGAAAGCATATATTATCGGACATTACACCACCCACACCTTTTTGATAGAGGGGAAATGTAGATTCAGGTGATAATCTTACATTGAATCCGCATTCTGATAGAAGTGTATGCCAGAAAGGATAATTATCGAACATATTCAAAACACGAGGTATCCCGATTGTTTTTCCTTGTTGGATATTGTCGGCATTTACCCCTCGGCTGAATAATATCTCATTCTTTTCATCAAAACCGTTATAGCCTCCTTTTTGTATAGAGCTTTTGCTGTAAAATATCTTTTCGCACTTATTACCTGCATAGCATAGATTGCCGTTCTCGAACTTGAATCGTAATACTGAGCAGTTATTGTTACAGCCTTTACATTGAAGTTCCCTAGTGTCAATGGCCTCTATATTCGGTAAAGATATTGCTTTGGTGTTAGGAATTGAGGTCTGTTTTTTCTTCCATAACCTTTGAGAATAAAGGGCAGCACCTAGGGCTCCCATTAATTCGGGGTGATCTGTGGAGCTGATAGATTTGCCCGAAAGCAATTCCAATGTGCGATACACTGCATCATTACGAAATGTACCTCCTTGAACAACAATATGATCGCCCAATTGCTTTAGATTCGATATTTTAAGAACCTTATATAAGCAGTTTTTTACAACAGAATAAGCAAGACCGGCTGCAATATCATCCATTCCTGCATTTTCACGAAGCGACTGTTTTACTTTCGAATTCATAAAAACAGTACAACGAGAACCTAAATCAGATGGATATTGTGCTATACATGCAGCGTGTGAGAATTCGCCTAAAGTCATGTTCATTGTTGATGCAAAGTTCTGCAAAAACGAGCCGCATCCGGCAGAACAGGCTTCATTGAGTTCAATATTGGAGATTACTCCATTTTCGGTGAATATCGATTTAATATCCTGACCTCCAATATCGAGAATGAAAGAAACTTTAGGATCTACATATTGTGCTCCTGATAGGTGAGCCATCGTTTCTACAATTCCGTAATCGAGCCCTAAAGCCGATTTTATCAGGTCTTCTCCATAGCCTGTAGCTGCTGAGGATAAAAACTTGTATGATACGCCTCTTTCTTCTGCTTTTTTGTAGAATTTAGAGAGTCCTTCAATGACTTTCTTTAGAGGGTTTCCCTCATTACTACCATAGAAACGATATATTATATTGGCATTGTCATCCATTACTACAATTTTGGTTGTAGTAGAGCCCGAGTCTATACCAAGAAAGCATTCTATTTCTTTTTTACTTCCCAGTTCTTGGAATTTGAGAGGCTTTATCTTTCTGTTTTTCTTCCATTCCAGATATTCCTCTTCATCTTTAAACAAAGCAGGTAAATAATTTTTCTGAGCTGTTGTGTTATCTTCAGATTTAGCAATTAGATCATTCAGATTGTGATGAGTTACATTCTTTTCCTGATATAATGCAGCACCCCAAGCCGGAAAGTATTCTCCGTTTTCGGGTAGTATAAAATCATTATCTTCTATCTTTAAAACTTCTCTGAATGAGTTCCGTAAAGCAGGAATAAAAGTAAGAGGACCGCCAATACATAGTATTTTAGGTGTAATATCGCAGCCTCTGGCAAGAGTTGTTACACTTTGAAGGGCAACTGCGTGAAGGATAGAACCCGATATATCAGATACTGGTATATTTCTACTTATCAGGTTTTGAACATCTGTTTTAGCGAATACGCCACAACGAGAAGCTATCGGGTAAATTTTATCAAATTTAAGAGCTTGGTTACCTAGTTCTTCTGTCGAAATATTCATTAGATTTGCCATCTGATCGATGAAAGCACCTGTACCACCGGCACAACTGCCATTCATGCGTATATCAGGGTGTTTACCTTCTTTAAAGAATACCATTTTGGCATCTTCTCCGCCTAAATCGATGAGAGTATGTGTATCCGGATATATTTTATTTACCACCTCTACTGCTGCTACTACTTCTTGTACAAAAGTGACGCCAATACGTTCGCCAATACCCATGCCTGCTGATCCTGTAATGTTTATACAGAATTCGCTATCAGGAAATTGTGCTGTTACCTTATTTAATTCTTCAGCAAACGATTGCTGAATGTTAGCCTGATGTCTTCTATAAGTTTTATAAATAATTTGAAAATCGGCGTCTATAATTACGATCTTGATAGTTGTTGACCCAACGTCAACACCCATCTTATATTGAAGTTTTGTGTGCATGTTTAGCAAATATTTAAGACGTGGTATTGGGTTGTAAAGCATTAATAGTAAACTCTACAACATATTTTTTATGATTGGCGATTAGTTCGCTGTACTTTTCTCTCGATACATCCATCAGTGCCATAGCTAATTCGCCAAACATAAAAGGAAATAGAGATAGAGAAAGTACATTCAGGAGAAAATCGGCAGATGGAGTTTCTTTTATAGTTCCTTTTGCAGATTCATCTTCGATGCGTTTCGCTATTGTTTCAAATGCCTGTAATGGATTCTTACTTTTTATTCTGGTCGTTAATTTTTCAGGATTCCGACTTACCTCATTTAAAATAAACATGGGTATTTGTGGATATTCAAAAAGAATCTCGTAATAGGTATTTATCCATGTTTCTATGAGTTCAAAAAATGGGACATCTGAACCTAGTGTGAGGAAAATTTTTTGAGTGAGTATATCTATAGCCTCTTCAAATATTATTTCAAACAAATTATATTTCGATTGAAAATAATAATTAACCATCGCAACATTTGTTTCTGATACTTTGGCAATATCCCTGATACTGGTTCCATTATATCCATTTTTGATAAAGAGAGTTTTAGCCTCTTTCAGTATGCGTTTTTTTACTTCGTGAGGGTCTTTGTCGCTGATCATATTGGGAGTAATAAATAGTGTTCTGTTTTAAACACTTGTTTAATTATGCAAATTAATGAAAAAAATAGCAACTAAACAAGTGTTTAGTTGCTAAAAATAAAAATTCAGGTCTAAAGCTACAATTGTACTAATATCACTTAGTTCTAGAAGTTTAGTAGCTTGATAGCTTTTTCCATATCTTCGGGAGTATCTATACCAATAGTTTCTATATCAGTAAGTCCTACTTTTATTTTATAACCATTTTCGATCCATCGCAGTTGCTCTAAAGATTCGGCAAATTCTAGTGTAGATTGTGATAAAAGAGTTATCTCTCTTAAAATATCTGCTCTATATGCATACATACCTATATGCTTATAAAAAGTATGCTTATTGAGCCATTCTTGATGATGTACATCTCTTATATATGGAATAATAGAACGACTAAAGTAGATAGCTTCACTATTCTTATTCAATATAACTTTAGGAGAGTTCGGATTAAATAATACCTCAAAACCATCTTCTTTTTTGAATGGTTTTACTAAAGTTGCCAATTCAGTTTCTTTCGTATCGAAACAAGCCTTTAGCGTCTCTATCTGCTGAGGTTGAATAAAAGGTTCGTCACCTTGTATATTGATTATAACATCAAATCCAAGTCCTATTTTAGTATAAGCTTCATTACATCTGTCTGTACCGCTTTTATGATCGGGTGAAGTTAATACCGCTTTTCCTCCAAAAGTTTCTACTGCTTTTATTATTCGTTCATCGTCAGTAGCTACCCAAACTTCATCCAGAGCTTTCTTTACTTGTTCGTAAACTCGTTGTATCATGGGTTTTCCTGCCATATTTGCTAAAGGTTTTCCGGGAAAACGAGACGATCCGTATCTGGCTGGTATAATTGCTATAAATTTCATATTTCTTTGTTATATCACTATCTAATCTTTATACTGTCTTTTATTACTATATTTATCTAAAGAAAAATACGTCTTAGACCTTTATTTCGACAACATACAATTGAGAGCTTTCGTATTTAATGACCTTAATGTTTTTACCACTTTCTATAAAACCTTGATTGGCAACTGCATCGTAATATTCTCCATCTATAATTACTTTTCCCGATGGTCTTAATACGGTGGCGGCATGCCCGATTTTTCCAATCATTAGTTTTTGTTCTTCGGGTACAGAGATAAATCCTTCCTGATCGCTAGTGAGTGCAATATTCCTGAATAAGCTTCCTTCCTTCCCAATCCTACTAATGAGAGTAATAATGAGAATAAACGACATAAAGACTCCCACAATAACAGTTACTAATGATTTGAGTGTTTGATCGGATGATACTCCTGTAAAGTCAAAATCAACATTACCTACTAAACTGAGGAATAATCCGGCAATGGTAAGTACGATACCACTGATACCTGCAACGCCAAATCCGGGTATGACGAATATCTCGAAGGCTATTAAAATAAGACCAATAACAAATATGATGATTTCCCAATTTTGAGCATAGCCATCCATATATAAAGGTGTAAAATACAACAAGGCTGCAGTTATAGCCATTGCAATGGGAAGACCTATCCCTGGTGTTTTCAGCTCTATGTATATTCCTCCTATGATAATCATAATGAGGATACTTTGGACTATTCCATTGGTGAGAATGTTTTTTATGTAATCGAAAATTGTAGGATTGTAGGTATGAATTTCATAATCCTCAATATTCATATGTTTTACTATAACTTCGGAAATGTTTTCAGCAATTCCATCACAATATCCCACACTAACGGCTTCATTAGCTGTTAAAGTCAAAACCTTGGTTGTATCGGTTAGTATTGGTATTACTACTCGTTCATCTACCATTGCTTCCGCTATTCTGGGATCTCGCTTCCATTTAAGTATGGTGTCGTTACTCTGAGATATAAGAGTGTCTTTGCCATGACTTTCGGCAGTAGATCTGATCAGTGACCGCATATAGGATTGATACTTATCGGGGGCTTTTTCTCCTAGAGCATCAACTACTGTTGCTGCTCCTATATTGGCACTGTTTCGCATGAAAATTTTGTCACAAGCAATAGCAATTAAAGCTCCGGCCGATGCAGCATTGTTGTTAATAAATACATATACAGGGATTTTGCTGTTGAGAATAGCTGTTCGCATCGAGTCGGCTTCTACTACATTCCCTCCATAGGTATTCATTTCAATAAGTATATAATCCGCTTTTTCTTTTTCGGCAAGGTGTAATCCGTTTTGAAGATATTGCCATGTAACTGGCCCTATCTCTTGTTTTATATTGATTTTGTATATAAGAGGCGTATTGTTATCGGCTATAAGCTGAATACATCCCACAAGAATTAAAAAAAGAAGAGTAAGTGTTTTTTTCATATAAGTAATTTCAACTGTTTATGCTATGTCTTATAAGTGTAAGTAATTTTCTATATTCTATTTATTTGCTAAATAAAAAGATCATAGGCCTTGTTTCTTTAGGGTATATGACCTTAAACAAAGATAATTCAAAATAATCAATCTGTAACTTTTTAATAAAATGAATGTATATTTGTATCCGATTATGAATACATTTATTATAAGCATGGGCTCGAACGAAAACAGGACAGAAAATATGTCTCGTTGCCGTTACCTGCTTAGTAAGTATTATCCCGATGTAATGTTTTCAGAAATGATTAACACCGAGCCTTTTGGTGATAATTATCAGAGTGATTTCTTTAATCAATTGGCATTGATTAACTCAGATGATGATGACTTAGCAATTACTGAAAGATTAAAGATGATAGAATCTGAAATCGGGCGACACGCAGAAGAAAAATCGAGAGGTATTATTAAGATAGATGTTGATCTGCTTGTTGTGAATGGGAATATTATTAAAGTCGAAGATTTTGAACGTCCCTATATAAATAGTCTATTCGAGAATTTTATTAAATAAATCCTCAGTATAAAAAAGGTTGACTTTATTTAGTCAACCCATTCTTTTTCATTTCTTTATATTCATCTGCCGCAATACATAATTCGTTATACCAAGCATTGCCGAACTTACGGATAAGAGGTTCTTTCAGGAACTGATAGATTCGTAATTCTTCTTTATTGCCTAATAACACTGCTGCTTTGCATATACGCCATCTGTGATAATTTACTGCTGTAAACTCTCTGAATTTTTCTAATCTTATAGGGTATAAGTGACAAGAAATAGGTTTGTAAAAATCGGTCTTGCCTTCTTTGTGTGCTTTTTCGATAGCACATTTACATATTCCTTTCTCATCATAGTATGTAAATACACAGTCTTTTCCATTCACAATGGAAGTAACCATGTCTCCATCTCTATCTTTGTATGCAACACCTTGTGCGTTGATAACTTCTTGAGCTTTGGGTGATAGATCGTCCCATATTGCGGGTAATAGCTTTTCGATAATTTCGACCTCTTCATTTTCTAGAGGAGCTCCCGATTCACCTTCTACACAGCATTCTCCTTGGCAGGCTGAAAGATCGCAGATAAAATTTTCTTCTATAACATCTAATGCTACTATGGCATCATCTATTTGTATCATTCTATTCTTTGTATAAAGTAAATGCCCGTTGCTTTATATGAGTCAGTTTTTTGTAAAAGCAAATAAATAGGCTTGATTTTTTAGTTGAGCGTGTAAAGATAGTGATTTTATATAAGTTTACTAAATCGGAATAAGTACTGTCTATAGCTTTTATAGCCTATTATTTTTTTGTAGCTTTGTTTATATAAGTCACATGCTCATTTATACAATATTTATGCAGATAATTTATTGTTGATTAATGCTTACTAAAGAAGTGGGACGATTTTAGAGCATAAAAGAATAGTTAAAGATGAAAATAGACGTTTGTTTTTCCCCGATTTTATATCCTTATTATGTAGAAAATAATGATACTATTGTAGTTGTAGTAGATGTTTTCCGTGCTACTACTACCATGTGTATGGCTCTTAACAATGGAGCTGCGAGTATTATGCCCGTAGCAACGGTAGAAGAGGCTAAGGCGTACAAAGACAAAGGGTATTTAGTAGGAGGAGAAAGAAATGTAGTGAAATTCGAATTTGGTGATTTTGGTAATACTCCATCTGAATATACTCGCGAAAAAGTAGAGGGAAAAGATGTTGTTATTTCTACAACTAATGGTACTCATGCCATAGATATGGCGGAAGATTGCTCTTGTCTGATAATTGGGTCTTTTTCTAATATTTCGACAATAGCTGATTTCTGTCTTTCTCAAAAGAAAGATGTTTTGGTACTATGTGCGGGATGGAAAGATAAATTTAATCTGGAAGATAGCTTGTTTGGCGGTGCTTTGGCTGAGATATTAGTTGACAAAGGAGGATATAATGCAGGCTTTGATGCTGCGGGTGTAGCTTTATCTATGTGGAAAGAGGCAAAGCCTGATATTCTCGCATATATAAAGAGAGGCGAGCATATGAAACGGTTGGAAGCACATGGGCTTTTGGATGTTGCCGATTTTTGTCTGCAATCAGATACAACACACGTTCTGCCTATTTACAATAAAAATACGAAAAAGATAACGATACAGTAATTTAGATATAATTCTTTTGTATAACTTTGAAAAATAAATAAGAACGCAAACCCTATTTGTTTCTTAGATAAATATCATAAGTTATGGTAATTATAATTAAACATTCAGGAAATAGATAGTTGAACATATTAATTAATAAAGAAAATAATTAGCTAGACTCATGGTATTTAGGTTTTTAATGTTGTCAGATGAAGTGGAGGATTTCAAAAGAGAAATTCAGATAGATGCTGATGCAACTTTTCAGGATTTACACAATGCTATTCTTTCATCAGTAGATTACAAAGAGGGTGAAATGTCTTCGTTCTTTATTTGTAGTGATAACTGGGAAAAAGAGCGTGAAATAACTTTGACCGAAATGGATACAAGTTCGGAAGAAGACTCCTATATAATGGAAGATTCTGTATTGAATGATTTCCTTGAAGACGAAAAGCAAAAACTTATGTATGTTTTTGACTATATGACTGAACGATCTTTCTTTATTGAACTAAGAGAGATTATTACAGGAAAAGACTTGGATGGAGCCATTTGTACAAAATCGATAGGTGATGCACCGGCTCAATTTGTAGATTTCAATGATTTCGAAGTAAAAAGTACGGTTATAGATACTGGTGAGAATTTTTACGGAGATGAAGGATATGATTTGGATGAATTAGATGCAGAAGGTTTTGATGGTTTAGACGATGCTCTGCCTCCGTCAGATGGTGAAAATTTTTGATGAAGAAACTTCTTGTACTGCTAGGTCCAACCGGAGTTGGTAAAACGGAATTAAGCGTGAGTCTTGCTGAATATTGGAATTGTCCGATAATATCAGCAGACTCACGTCAATTATATAAAGGTCTTTCGATAGGTACTGCCGCTCCTACCGAGAATCAATTATCTCGAGTTCCTCATTATATGGTCGGCACTCTTAGTGTTGAAGATTATTATAGTGCAAGTGAGTTTGAAAGCGAAGCATTAAAAATAATATCGCAGTTACACGAAACTTTAGATGTGCTTATTGTGACGGGAGGATCAATGATGTACATCGATGCATTATGTAAAGGGATTGACGAAGTTCCTACCATTGACGATGCTCTCCGCAAAGAGCTTTATGATCGTTATGAAAAAGAAGGGCTTGAACCTATTCGGTCACAATTAAAGATATTAGATCCTGTTTTTTATGATCAAGTAGATTTGAAAAACTATAAAAGAGTGATTCATGCTTTAGAGGTCTGCCTGATGTCGGGTAAGCCTTATTCTTCTTTTCGGACCAATACGGTAAAGCAGCGTCCTTTTGAAATCATCAAGATTGGATTGATGAGGGATAGGGAAGAGCTTTATCAAAGAATAAATATGCGTGTGGATGAAATGATGAGGGATGACTTATTAGTAGAAGCTGAAAAGTTTTATCCTTTACGAATGAATAACTCACTAAATACGGTGGGTTATAAAGAATTATTTAAGTATTTAGATGGTGAATGGACTTTAGATTTTGCAGTTGAGAAAATAAAACAAAATTCACGTATATATTCTCGCAAACAGATGACGTGGTTTAAAAGAGACACCGATATTACTTGGATAAATTTGTCCGATACTTCTCAAAATATAGCACTTCAAAAGATTATAGAAAAAGTTATGTGATATAGATATTTTATATCTTATATAAATAGAAACTCTATCAATGTATATTGGTGGAGTTTTTTATTGTCTATATATTAGGTGATTATGGTCGTGTATAGTCGGTGTGAAATGTTAAGTGGTTATTAATATATACTCTATTCTATATCAGTGTGTCAGATTTTTGCTGCGTGTAATTTGAATTTTTGTACAAGAGATTTTTTTTGTATGATACCTTTGTCTAAGTTTTATTGTCTCTGTAAAAGAAGAATTTAATTAGAATAACTTCTCATGTTATTTTGTATGGATTACGATTACTCTATTTTGGTCATCTTATTTTAGTACATTGTTTTTTATTGATAAAAAGGGTATATTTTCATATTGACGTTTTCTTTTATTCTTTTGGCGTATTTAAATCTTGTTGATGTACTTGATAAGGTGATTATTCCATTGGTGTATATAGATAGTCTTGTTATTGAGAAGATATATAGGTTTTTATGTTCTTGTTGGAAATGTAGAGAATGTTAAAATATTTATCTAGTTATAGTTGTATATATTGATGTTGTATGTAAGCTGATAATTGAGGTCTATTCTTTTTTGTTATATATAGATAGTCTTTGAAGGGTGTAATTCTGGAAGAGAATTATGTTAGAAAAAGAATAGAAAATGTTGTACTGTTTATTTTGAGCCAAAACTTGCTATTTGTTTTCTCAAGTATAAATATCTATTTTGGTTTTTCTGTGAGAATACAGTTAATAATGAGTGTTTTAATACTTTTATAGGCAGGTTTTCTCTGTCTGAGAAGCGAGTATTAAAATAAAGATTAAGAGAGTTACATAAATATATTATACAGAAGGAGTTGAGAGGCAGTTATTTTTGAATATTCCAAGAAAGAAGTTTGAATGTTTTATGTCCTTTTACATAAAATTGCCAAAGTAAACTATTAGGGTAAATTGTTTTTATATTCTCAGAGGTTTGTTTGTTTAGATTTTCATCTCTGAGGCTATTATAATTCTTTTTTATTTTTTTGAATTCAATATGTGCCTGATGTGTTGCTTTTGCACTACTAGTTTTACCTTTTAGTATCATTTGTAATGCAGCTAAATAATCTAAAAAGAATCGCACTTTATAAATTTTTCTAAAGGCTTTATCATCTAGATTTTTGTAGAGCATAACTAAGTTATTCCTAAAATTAAGAAAGGTCTTTTTGGGGTTCTCACCAGCTAAGGTTGCTCCACCTACATGATAAACTACCGATTGTGGAATACATACTACTTTAAGTCCCTGGGTATTAAGTCTCCAGCAAAGGTCTATTTCTTCCATGTGAGCAAAAAAAGATGCATCTAGTCCACCTGCTTTTAGATATTCTTTTGTGCGAATAACTAAACATGCTCCCGAAGCCCAAAATATATCAATAGGCTGGTCGTATTGATTTTCATCTTCCTCTAATGAGTCAAATATGCGTCCACGACAAAAAGGGTATCCATATTTGTCAATAAAGCCTCCTGAGGCTCCTGCATATTCAAAATAGTTTTTATTTTGTTGGGCAAGTATTTTAGGTTGAACTGCAGCAGCATCAGGATGTGTATCTAGAAAGCTAATCATTGGTGCTAACCAATTGGCAGTTGCTTCTACATCCGAATTGAGAAGTATAGAGTATTCGGTCTCTATTTGTTTTAGTGCTTGATTATATCCTTCAGCATATCCAAAGTTTTCAGATAATCGAATAATAGATAGAGTAGGGTAGTTTTCTTGAATAAAGGAGATAGAGTCGTCTGAGGAGGCATTATCTACAACAATAATGTCAGCAATATTGCTGTCTGTATATTTTACTACAGATGGAAGAAATTGTTCAAGAAGATGTTTTCCATTCCAATTAAGTATAACAACAGATACTTTTTTCATCTCTTTTCGAAATCTTCTTTCTTATGTTTCCAACGTTTGTGTGTCCATAGCCAATAAGCGGGATTATGTAAGATGGTTTTTTCCATCTCTCTAATATATCTTTCAGTGATTGTAAATTCAGGCTCTTCCTTAGGGTTTGCTGAGATTAGCTTCACTTCGCAATCGTATTTACCTCTTGCAACTTTTTTTATATCGAGATAAGTTATTGAGAAACCTGTTTGTTTAGATATTCGCTCTACACCTGTGAATACAGGAGTGTCCTGATTCATGAATGTAGTCCAATAATGTATATTATTCCAAGCTGGGGTCTGATCGGACATAAATCCGATAAGAACCTTTTGACCCGATTGCTTGTATTGAATAATAGATCTCAATGTATTGTTTTTGGAAATGCTGACACTACCAAATCTACTTCTTATTTTTAGGAATATATTATCGAAAGCTTTATTCTTGAGAGGGCGATATATCTGACCTAGCAAGGTGTCTTTATTAACATGAAGAGTGATTGATGGTACCCACTCCCAATTGCCATAATGACCTAAATACATAATAGCCGAATTCCCATCCTTCATAAGATCGTCAACCAATTCAATATTCTTAAAGTTGATGCGCTCCTTTATTTCTTCGTCTGTAATGTGAAGTAGTTTGATCGTTTCAACAAAGTAATCACAAAAATGATGATAGAATTGATGTTCTATTTCGAGCAATTCTTTTTTACTCTTTTCAGGAAAAGAATTCTTTAAATTGGTTCTTACAACTTTGCGCCTATATCTTACAATATAATATACGGGAATATATAATATATCGGATAGTATATATAGTACTCTTAATGGTAATAGAGCATGTATGTACAGTAAAGCGTATATTATTTTGTATATTATATAATTCATCTTCTTGTCTTATTGAAGAACTACTGCTGTTCCTTCCATGTTTAATCCTCCTAAATGTACTTCGCCTACTACGTTTACAAGTCGTTCGTCGTATTCGCGTTCTATTTTTACATAGTTTTCAGTAAAACCATACATCTTATTGTCATGAATAGAATGTTCAAACAGAGCTTTTCTTAATAAGCCTTGTTGAGAAAGGTAAAAATCTCTGAGTTTTCTATCCGAGATGTCAAGTAATGCTTTGCTTCTGGCATGCTTAGTTCTAACGTCCACTGCATAATCTATTTTTAGAGCTTGTGTATTTGGACGTTCAGAGTATGTAAATACATGGAGTTGAGAAATGTCAAGACTTTCAATAAATTGTCTGCATTCTTCAAAATATTCATCTCTTTCACCTCTAGTGCCGACGATTACGTCTACACCAATAAAGGCATGAGGAAGAACAGTTTTTATTTTTTCTACTTTATGTCTGAATAAAGCTGTATCATATTTTCTTTTCATTAGCTTCAATACAGTATCAGATCCCGATTGTAATGGAATATGAAAATGCGGAGCAAAACGTTTAGATCGTGCTACAAATTCAATAATATCATCTGTCAGCAGATTTGGCTCTATAGACGAGATGCGGTAACGTGCAATTCCTTCTACATTATCCAGAGCTTTTACTAGATCGAAGAATGTTTCGCCTGTGGTTTTTCCAAAATCACCAATGTTTACACCTGTCAATACAATTTCTTTACCTCCGTTTGCTGCAACTTCTTCGGCTTGCTTAACTAAATCGGCAACGCTTCCATTTCGGCTTCTTCCTCGTGCAAAAGGGATGGTACAGAAAGAACAGAAATAGTCGCAACCATCCTGTACTTTAAGGAAATATCTGGTTCTGTCATCCTTCGAGCATGAAGGGACGAATGTCTTTATATGATTAGTTTTACTGGTAAAAACGGTTCCTTTTTCTTTTTTCTTAAGTTCGTCAAGATAAGCTATTACATCCAGCTTTTGTTCAGCACCAAGCACAATGTCTACACCTTCTATGGAGGCTATATCATCGGGTTTAAGTTGCGCATAGCAACCGGTTACTATAACATAGGCTCCGGGATTTTCTTTAATTAGCTTTCTTACAGCTTGCCTGCATTTTTTATCTGCAAACTCAGTAACAGAACAAGTATTTATTACACAGATGTTGGCAATTTCCCCTTCTCGGGCTTTGCGTACACCTACTTCTGATAATTGTTTACCTATTGCCGAAGTTTCGGCAAAGTTTAACTTGCAGCCTAAAGTAAGATAAGCGGCAAGTTTATTTTCGAATATAGTATTATCTATCATTGATTTATTAAACAAATGTGACCAAGTATATATTGATACTCAGTAGAATATAATTATACATTATAAATTAACTTGCAAAAATACATAAAATGGATCAATATTGAAGTTAAAAAAGTTTGCAAATACCATTTCTGTATCTAT
>NZ_CVRU01000124.1 GCF_001261715.1 Dysgonomonas sp. HGC4
CATTTATTTAGCTACAGAAAAGACAAAAATAAAAAGAGACTAACTAAAAATCACAAAAACAATTATCTATTACCAATATTAACACATTTACAAAAAATAACCGTATCATATTTAACGAATAAAGGTCTAATAATAAATGAAGAAGCTATAAAATTTTCAAATAATGAGAGCTGTTTCAGGCAATACATCTAAGAGAGAGATAACGAGCAGTAGTACTTTATTAGTAAATATCACAAAAGCCACTCACAACTAGCGTGTCATGAGTGGCTTTTTAATATTTTACATAAACGAGAATAACTCTCTTATCTATTATTTTAGAACTTATGTGTATTTAAATTTTTATCAACTAAAAATCCATCTATAATCTTCAAATCAAATTTCAATTTTTGCTTAGCTCTAAATTTCAAGATAAAGAGATCCATAGTACCTTCAACAGGTTCTTTGTCGCCTATATTGATAAATGTTGGATACAAAGCTTTTACTCCATTTGTATGAAGTCTGTCATTAGTAAGGTTCTCCATTTCTTTCATATTTAATGGCTCTATACCAATAAACTCATAATTCTGTGGATCATATGGCAAAGCAAAGCTCAAAGCATTTAGAGATCGAAGGTCAATTCCCTTAACATAAATTTCGAATACTTCATCTTTATTCAAATTTTGCCTCTTTGTACTTATCTCAATATCTCCAGTAACTTTTGCGACTTTATCATCTCCTACACCATCCAGCTGTGTTGCAACAACAGAAATATCGTAAGCATCTATCAAACCATTCTTATTGATATCTCCATTACTGATATATCCTTCGAAATCAGCATCACCTTTTCTCAATCCTGTGTAATTAGTATATGATGTCAAATCGTTTCTATCAATCAGGCGATCATTATTAATATCTCCCGGAAGATAACTTTCAGTATTAGGCACTTTAAATACATATAATTCTCGACCCGAACCAAAGCCTTTAACCCCATCCGTAATAGATAATTTCATATAGCGAGCTGTCGGATGATTTGTAAAATCAAATACTTTGATCTCGTCATTATTTGCCCATTCAAATGAACCTGCTTCCATCCAAATTTCTTTGTCATTACTATAAAAGACATTCCCTTTCAATAATGTTCCATTTCCTCTTCCAATACGTGGCAAATAATGAAACTTATCTAATTGATTTATTGTTTTCAAATCCATTATCAAATCGAATGGAATAGAGTTTGTTCCCCATTTAGTATGCCACAAATTACTTTCAGCAAAGTCGAATAGTTTTTCAATATCCGATTCTGCTTCATTTTCAGCAGTAGTCTCACCTACAATTCCTCTAATAGCAAATTCCAAAGGATTAGATTTAGTTGTAGCACTGAATGTAGCCCAATCCGAATATCCATCTTTATTTACCGAGCGTATTTTGAAAGGATAAGTCGTCTCTACATTCAACCCATCAAATAACAACTCAGTATCTTTTATCGTCGTATACAGCATTCCGTTGAAATCAATTTCATAATAGTCTGCATTGTCTACTCTATCCCATGTTGGTTTTAGAGTATATGCTTCTCTATTTTCTTCTGTAACTTGAGCAGCGGCAGGAGCTTTTATTGAACCCGATGTTACTCTATACTTATCAGAAGGCTCGAATAAAAACCCTTCTATATTCAGGGTTGTTTTGTTAGTTGTAATATCAGAAGAAGCCAACTTTACAAAAAGCTGCGGGTTCTTAATAATAACTTCTTTCTCAAACTCACTACCTTTAGTTGCAAACTTATTTAAGTTTGGGGCAGCATCGTAGAAGTAAACATTTTCCTTTTTCAAAAATTCGTCCTTAGAATTTACCTCAGCTAATTTCACTTTATTATTCCCAACCTGAGCTGAAATCTTCTTTGGCTTTTCCGTTACATTTATCCTGAATTCTGTCGATTTTTGCTTAACAAAACCATTAAAATCTCCTTTTGAGGGATGTATAGTCAGCACCACATTATTTTTATCACTAACATTAGACTCAATTAAAGTAGTAACTCCCTTACCCAATCTGTATGCTTCAGTTGTCCCATCATCATCATATTCAGTAAATGAACTGTTCCCAAATGGATATATTTCATATATACGAATGCCTTTATCTATTTCGGAAACATTGTTATTGGGATTAGTCATTGGAATAATAGCTCCATTCTTAACAAATACCGGAAGTTTCCACAATGGTGATGCATAATTATTGATAATGGAATTACCCTCATATTTATCTCCTGAGAAATAGTCAATCCAAGAACCTTCTGGTAAATAAATTCCATTGCGGATATCATTACCTTTATCATCCGACTTCGTCTCTTGATAGATAGGTGCAACTAAAAAATTAGCTCCGTATAAGAATTGATATTGTGTAGATTTCCCTTTAGTATAATCATTAGGATATTCCAAGAACATGGCTCTAATCATAGGCATTCCGTCAATAGCCTCTTTGGCAATGCTATATGTATAAGGAATAAGTTCTGACTTAAGTTTCAGATACCATCGGTTTATAGATGTTGTCGGTTCACCCAACGCATGAGGGTATTTTTCGTTAGCTCCCCATCCATCCATATTCAATTCCATAGGAGTAAATGTTTTCCACTGAAAATCTCTGGTATTAACTACCAGATTTTTACCGCCAAAAATTCCATCTACGTCAGAGGTTATATTAGGTTGACCCGATAATCCAGAGCCAATATAAGTTGGTATATGAAAACGAATGTATTCCCATACTCCACCAGTTTGGTCTCCCGACCACACTCCCGCATAGCGTTGTGTACCTGCCCAACCATCAAGCGATATGATAAAAGGTCTGCTGTTATCTCCATAATAGGTCATAATATTAGCCACATCAGCAATACCATTCAAACCAAAAGAGTATCCTGCACCTACCCAAGCCACATCTGTTTTTAAGACACGCACACCCGCGTCTCTTACTTCCTTTACAATATCTCTTTGCAGGAGAGCATCTATTTCGGGTTTAGGATGTAAGTCCGATTGAGTCCAAAGACCAATTTCAACACCATTCTTATGAGCATAATCAGCCAGGCTCTTCAAATTCTGAATATTTCCATCCAAAGTTCCCGTTTGTCCATATCCGGCACCATAGCCATCATTAGGTAGAAGCCATCCTAATGGCATATCGTGATTTTTATAGCGGTCGATTACTCCACGAGCCGAAAACTGATAATTGTCTTTTTCTCCATTCAAAGACTCTTTAATCCCTCCATTATCTTTTTGACTTTCCTTGTAACGCTTTCCATCCTCAAAAAGAATTCCTTTTTCGTCTTCTTTCCAGTAATCTCTGTTGTAAGCATTTAAATGACCTTGATAGAAACCAAATTTGGGTAATAATACAGGGTTTCCTGTAAGTTGATAATAATCATTCAACAAAGGCACAGCTCCATCACTTATCATATAAAAAGCATCTAGATAATCTGTATCGTGAGATAACTTTACAATGCCTTTTTCTCTTCCTCCAAAATCATACTTCCCTTTTTTGAAAGTATACCACATCACACCATATCCATTGGTAGACCAATAGTAGGGAGTGGGCGAAGCGACTCCACCATCAGTCCAGCTATTTTGGTTTTCAATAGATATAGCTTTTCCTTTATGCGAAAATCGCCCATTCTGAACTCCACCTCCGTAAAAATACTCTTGAGGATTCTCTTTGAATGTTAAGACGACTTTTCCTTTCTCAAAAAGAACAGGTTCAGCTTCTTCCAATACAATTCTATTGGTTTCAAGATTAGTGATTTTCAAAAGAGACGTTTGCTTATCTAACTGAACTTTCACTTTTTCGGTAGAAAAAGATATATAACTGTTATCATCCTCTAAATCTAGTTTAGAAATAGATTTTCTAGGATTATCAACTAAAATTTTCGCTTCGGGTTTTGCTTCGGGATCTCTTATTATCCCACCTGAATTATCCAGGAAAACTCTAAAGATATTTTCGCCATAAAAATCGAATGCCATTCTCTGATTGTTAGAGAATAATACTTCAACAGTTGTTGGATTTATCTTTTTTGCACTAATCACATGTTGATTTTGCTGTGTAATCTCAACAGCATTCCTTGTTTGTTCAATGCTATACGCTGAAGAATACGAAAACATCAGAGGTATAACCAATACAAGCAGAGCTTGTTTCTTGTGTTTAAAATTACCAGTTAAGTTTTTCATAATTTAGACTATATAATTTAAGGTGATTTAAATATGATAAAATTAAAAAATATCCACCACTTCTGAGCTTCATCTATATTAAATATAGTAAAAGCGGCTGAAAGAAATTACAAATACAATCATCTCAAAAACTATTAAGATCAGGAAACTAACTACAATGATTATTTGAGATCGAATTCGACTTTTTGTAGAAGTCTTAGAATAAAATAACTGAGGGTATCCAAAAGGATCCCCTCAGTTAATCAAAATAAAAGATGTTTTTTTTATTTATCTATATCTAGAATTATCATACCATTGTAATCGACAGATCGCCGTGAATAATACCTTTTACTGCTGTTAGTTGATTAGCTAAATCTCTCAAAACCGAAGCATTACCTTTCAAAGCTATAATCTCCATACAAGTATCATGATCGAGATGTATGTGCTGAGAGCAAAGGATTACATGATAAAATTGATGTTGTATCTCGGTTATTCGATCTAATAATTCTCTCCTGTGATGGTCGAACGATAATGTAATGGAACCCCCAACAATTTTATTGGAATCCAATTGACTTTCTACCTCCACCTTCTTTATCAAGTGACGAATAGCTTGAGAACGGTTAGGGAATTTATTACTAATAATATAATTATCCAATAAATCTAATACATCCTTTTCTACTGAGACTCCAAATCGAACTACTTTCATTTATCTTGTTTTTTATTTTTCCATTAAAATTAGAGACAACTTCATTGAAGCTCACCAAAGGGTAGCATAAATTTTTTATCATCTCTTGTAAATTCTACAAAGCTCATACCATATACTTTTTCCAACAACTCAACATTAGGAGCAGCAGGATTGGTAGGCGTATAAATATTGCCATGATGCAGATAACAAAAATGATCTGCATACTGAAAAGCGAGAGTCGGATTATGCATAATTGCAATTACTGTAAAATCGTTCTCCGAATAATCTTTCAACTTTTCCATCAGATAGTGTTGATAATAAACATCTAAGTGATTGGTTGGTTCATCCAGAAGTAAGATTTTTGGCTTTTGCATCAATAATCGCCCAATCATTACAATTTGTTGCTCGCCTCCAGAAAGCTGAGTAAAAGATTTGTCCTTTAATCGTGTAATGGATAAGTCTTTTAATATTTTATCAACTAATAAGCGATCTTCTTTTTTAGGAGCGAAACCCGAAAAGGCAGTACGACCTGTTAACAGAATCTCTTCGACTGTAAACGAAAAAACTGACTGGCTAAATTGTGGTAGAAAGCCTATAAGCGAAGCTCTGTCTTTGAAACGCAGCTTATCCATATCCTGACCACAGATGCGAATATTTCCTTGATGCCCTTTCAATAACCCGGCAATAATTTTAAACAGGGTAGACTTCCCTCCCCCATTAATACCCAACAAGACCGAAAACTTATTCTCGGGAAATACAACATTTACTCCATTAAGCACGGGCTTATCGCCATACGAGTAATGCATTTCTTCAATATGTATAGCCTCTGTAATCAATTCCAATTCAGTTTATTTTTTCTCATTAAGAAAACAAAGAAAGCTCCACCCAGTATAGTAGTGAAAATTCCTATTGGTACTTCAAAAACAAATAAAGCCCTAGATAAGTTGTCAATTAGAAGAAGAAAACTTCCTCCTAAGAAAATATTTCCCGGAATTGATTTACTATTGTCCGAGCCAAGTAACATTCTTACAATGTGTGGCAAGAATAATCCATAGAAACTAATAATACCGGCAACGGCTACCGTTGTAGTAGTCATTAAAGTGGCACACACAATCAAAATCAATTTGTCAAAAGAGGGGTTCACACCTACCGATTTGGCTGCATCATCACCCAATGCCAATAAATTTATACGCCAACGATATAAAAATACAATAGCTAAGCAAATCAATATTGGAATAAAAGCCTGCTTCAACTCTATCCAAGAAGCAGCATGTAAATTGCCCATTGCCCATTGTACAATAGCCTGCAATTTGTAAGGGTTACTAATATACTGAACCATAGTAAGCAGAGCCATAAAGACTCCCGAAACGATCATTCCCGAAAGGATAATAGAGACCGTAGATATTTGCTTATGAGAACCGGCAATCATATAAGTTAGAATAACTGCTATAGAGCCACCTACAAAGGCATAAACATTGACAAAACTCAACGAATAAACAATTGCTAACGATGCCCCAAAAGCCGCACCTGATGAAATGCCTAAGATATAGGAATCTACTAATGGATTTCGAAATATCCCCTGCAATACACCGCCTGATGTAGACAAAGCTGCCCCCACCAAAAAGGTAAGTAATATTCGCGGCATCCGGACGTTGAAGAGGATATTCGAAATCATTTCGTACTGAGTAATCTCGCTCGCAGTCATAACACTATCAGCCAATTTCTTATATAGTAAAGGCAAATAGTCAAAAACATTTACTTGTGCAGATGAGCCTATGAACAAAGAGATTACCAACATTGGCAAAGGTAGTCCAAAACATATTATATTAGCAATTTTTCTACTCAATGCAGATATATTTAGAGTGTTAAGATTAGGGTTTAATGGCCGTTAATTGAAAGAGAGCTTCCTCATTTTCGGGCTTATGCAAAATTCTGTTTTGAGCCTTCTCGTCAACCTCAACTTTCGTAAAGCCAACTTTCTCTAACAGTTCAATATCTTTTTGTGGACGACTGTGTTTGCTGATATCCAACCTACTTTTAATAATGTTTGCTTCTTCCATTATTCCGGCAGGATATTTTTCGTGTCCTTCTTGCGAAAAACACATATCTCCAAAATCGCCATCGAAGTTCAAAAACAAACCTTTGGATTTTAAAACCTTGAAGCTTGCAGCATAAAACTTCTCTACATCGGGAGTTGTCCAAGTCATTAATCGAGTAAACACCAGATCAAATTGATTCTCGGGAAATTGTAGTTCCTGAGCATCCATTACATGATAATCAATCGGAAAACTCAAATCAGCAGAAACCCGCTGAGCTTCCTCAACCATATTGGGCGACAAGTCTACCGCTGTAACTTCGTATCCTGCAAGATGAAGGATATTAGCAAAATAACCCGAGGCCGTTCCTACTTCTAAAACTTGATTTCCGGGTAAATGAGGTAAGAGCGATTTAAAGTATTCCAACCAATATGTGGTTTCGGGCAAAGTCCATGCTTCTTTCTTTTCTTCACTCCATATGGCACTTTGTTTATCCCAATATTTAGCAATTTCTGTAATCATTATAAATATTTTATAAGTTTTTCACTGGTTTCTGTTCCGTAAAGCTCTCCTAGTATTTCTTTTATCTCATTTGTTCCATCCCCACCCTTAGAAGCATAAGCCCAATTGTGTATAGCAACTGCTGCACATAGTGATTTGAATGTATGAGGATTATAAAAAAACATCGGCATAAGGTTATGAATCTGCTTTTCGCGAATTGCTGTTACCCCGCCCAATTCGTTTTTATTATAAAACAAATCAGGACTATCGTTCCACATCACAATCATATCAGGATTCCATCCAATCAAAGTTTCGGGATTAATGTTTGGTTTATCCATCTCGAATGGGCATGCATTTTCTACACCAGCCAAATCGAGACAATCGTTCATCATACTGCTACGACCTGCGGTAGAAAAGATACGTCCGTTTGCCCAAGTAAAATAGACCGTTTTATGATTTGAATCACCTTGTGAAGCTGTACGCTCTTGTAGATCCTTTATTTTATTTTTCGCATAAGTGATTAACTCCTCTCCTCTTTCGGTTTTGCCTGTCAGAATAGAAATGTCTTTCATTTCTTTTACCAAGTCTTCGTATCTTGCGGCAGCAGCAATATAAACCGGAATATTCATTCCTTGAAGGGTTTTAACTACACTTTCGGGCAATTGCTGAGCAATAACTAAATCAGGACCCAACTGAATAATACTTTCTAAACTCGCCAGCTCATTACTTCCCGGTGTTGCCAATTCTTTATTTAGGATACGAGAATCGATGTGTTTGTAATAATCATATAATTCACTATCAAAATAAGTCTCAGCAGGAATTCCGATTAACTTATCTTGGGCTTGTAACATATAAATCACATCTACTGATGGATCGAACAAGCATACAATTTTCTCAGCCGGTTTAGATAAATTAATCTCATTTCCTTGAATATCCGTCACCGAAATAGCTGAAGAGCTATCCGACTTCTTATCCTTTGAATTTTGATTACTACAACTTGCGAGAGCTATTAAGCTTAAGAATATAAAAATAATACGCATGGTAAATAGTTTATAGGTTTAGAGTAACTGAGCAACGGTAATTGATTGGAGCTAATTGTACCCAATAATACATATCATTCTTCTTCCAACCTGTTGAATACTGATGTGTATCCAAGATATTATTCACCATCAGATTTACACTGAATTTCTTTTTTGTATAAGCGATTCCTCCATCCATTCTGAAAAAGTCTTTTAATTCCTGAGCATCAATAGATGTAAACCTTTCAGCTCTTCCTGCCATATATTGATACCCTAAAGACAAACTAAAGCTATTGAGTGCCTTAAATGGTAATTCGTAATTAACCCAAGTATTCTGTATATGTTTGATACGGTTAGGTGTAGCCATTCCAACCATAGCCGGATTCTTATCATCTTTAGTAATCTTCGAATCGGTATAAGCGTAATTGATAATTACATTCAAACCTCTAGCAATACGTCCTCGAATATCAAATTCTATTCCTTTTGATTCATTTTCTCCTGATTGGTAGAAATCGTTATTTACCGGGTCTTTAACAATATTATTGCTACGAGTAATGTGATAAAATGAAAGAGTTGTACTTAAAGCTTTATTATACCAATCCTTTTTCAATCCAGCTTCATAACTTACACCACGAATCGGTTTCAGTGCTGTTTTGTCATAAGCTATACCTGCTTGTGGGATAAAAGTATTATCATATAATCCATAGACACTGAAAGATTCTGTTAAAAGAAAATTGGCTCCTAACCTTGGTGTAAGCACCCAATCTGAGGCATCGGTTTCCTCTCCATACTGATTGAAATCGGCATCGGATTGAGTCAACCTGAGTCCTCCCGTAATTTTCAGTTTATCGCGTAACAGAGATATTTCATCCATCACATATGCAGAAGTGTAATATAATCTGCTATCAGTTAAATTTTCGGGAGCATTTATTCCATTCTCCGAATTAAAGTCGCCACCTATCCCATTATTATTGATAACATTCGAATATATAGGATTAGACATACTTAATGGATAAATAGTAGTTGCCGTATTCCAAGTATCTTGTGTTTTGTTTCGTTTGTGGTTAAAGTCTACTCCCGCAAGAAAAGCATGCTTTACTTGTCCGGTCGAAAATTTACCTTGCGTAAACGCCTGTGTCGAAAAGATGTTATATTTCATACCATCATAAACATAATAGCGGTCGAGAATATCAGGGTCTGTTTCATTTTTTCCATATACCCAAAAGATAGTTCCTTCCGATTGACTATTTATATTTGATACCTGTGTAGTAAAAGCCCAATTTTCATTGAATTTCCTTTGGAAGTTTACAAAAACACTATGGTCATTAGCTCTATATGGTCTCAAATTCGGATCGCTTATACTAAAATCTCCGGGTAATGATCCAAAACCATTGGGTGAGATTTGTGCTTCACTCAAAAACATATAGTTTAATCGTTGGTAGATGTAGTCAACCGATAACGATGTTTTATTATCAATTACATATTTAAGAGAAGGTGCAATTAAAATACGATCATTATTATCGAATTGTAGAAAGCCTTTTTTATTCATTCCCATTATATTGAAACGGTACAATAACTTTCCATCCTCATCCACTGCTCCATCCAAGTCGGCTTCAGCTCTTATCAACCCAAAACTACCTTGTATCATTCTGAAAGTTTTTCGGTTCGTGCCAGTAGGCTTTTTGGTGATAATATTATACGAACCGGCAGGATCTCCTATTGAATTCATAAAACCCGATGGGCCTTTTATAAACTCTACACTCTCAATTATGGCAACATCATCGCCAATCGGACCTTTTAACAAAGGACGAAGATCAACTCCATTGCGTTGAGCACTGATATATCCTCCACGTGTATATATGTCGGGAGAAACACCATTATGCAATTCTTCACGAAATGTTCCACTCACATTGCGAGTAACACTTTCTGTTAAATTTAACGATAGCTGATCTTTTAAAACAGATGCATTGATTATCTGTATATTCTGGGGAGTCTTAAGCATTTCTCCTTGTATTCTCAAACTACTGGAGATATTATCCAGATTATATTTTTTATACGGCTGAGCCTTTACCGTAACCTCTAATAGAGTGACACTCTTAACGCTATCTGATTCTAAGGGTGCTTCCTGAGCACACACATAAGATAAAGATAATAGGAAGGTTATAGATCCAATTAACAATACTTTCCTCATAGATATGATAGATATTTACATTAAACTTATTTTGTTAGACTCAGCGCTGTTATTGTCAACAGTAGCACGAATATTATTTTTTTGCTACTTACATTTATGAACAAACATTCAATGATTTTGTTTTTCATTTTCTTGACAATTATGTGAACAAATACTACTCATGTGTTAATTTTCAAACCATAGAGTATATATATTTAAAGAAGAATAATATATATATGATTGATTTTCATAGTTAATACAACAAAGAGAAGAAACTCTAAAAAAAGACACAATCAGACAATGAGAGATAAGCTTTAACTAAATTCGATAGATAAAAAGAATGTAATT
>NZ_CVRU01000125.1 GCF_001261715.1 Dysgonomonas sp. HGC4
TCCAGAGGTGCATTAATATATTCTTTTTTATCATTGTTACATGACATAAAAAAAGAAAGTATTAGGATAGCCAATAATGGCAATATCCTAATACCTTGTTTGTATTTATTTGATGAAAATAGATTCTTTTTAAGCATTGGTGAAAGAGATATTGAAAAAATATCCTAAGTTATCTTAGTTTGTTTTTCATAAACCACAATTCATTGATGCAAACTCCTACCGAAATTCCAAAGTATTGTTCTCTAACTAGATTGGCTTTTTCAGGATTCAAACTACGGTACTCCAAATTGATATTGATATATGATGTTCTTCCCGAATATACAACATCACGAATAGGAAGACCAAAGCCAAATGTAGCTCCATATTCTTTATAACCTGATATTTCCCCTAGATTGTTTTGTACATTAATATAAGAGTTACTATAGTTAACCCCTCCCCTGAATTTCATCCTTTTGACAAAATTTCTATCTCTGGGGTCTATTACATATTCGAGACCGGTATTGAAACGCCATACATTATTAAATCGGGTAGCTTGAGTAAGCCCGTCTCCCATATTTTCAGAATAACGTACTCTAGACCAGTTTTGGAATGTAACATCAGCACCTACAGTTAATCGTCTGTCGCGATTCCATGTAAAACCTAGTCCATATGTACTTGGTAGGTCAGAATAGGCATCACTACCCGTAAAACGTGCAGTATCACTTGTTATAGGAGTATTTGAATTTCCTGCGGCATAGTCACTCTTAATCCTGTCAATTTGACCAGAAGTTGTTACCTTGGGAGATAATACTGCTCCTATTGTTAGTAAATCTTTCTTATTTAAAGGTAAAGTATATTGTACTCCCAAGTCAAACTTCAAGGAGTTCATTGTTAGTTTGTGAAACTGAAATTCGGAGTTAGCAGAAGGTTCACTTGTAACTGACATGCTACGAGTATATTTTGTATTTCCAAACAAGAAAGATACATTACCTCCGATAGATAAATTCTCGATTGGCTCGTAAGCTAAACCTAAATATACTTGACTGAAATTACCAGATCCGGTGAAAGTTTTCGTTGTCGATATGCCATTTCGGGTTTCTTGTGTACCAAATTGGTATCCTACCGATGAAAAGGGTAATATACCAAAACTCATTCCCATTTTTTTAGCAACACGAAATTGCATAGAAATGTAGTCCAAACCTCCATTGTTATCATTTTGAACGTTATTTCCTTCAGAAAAACGAGATTTGACATACGAAATCCCCATATCAAATATAAAAGTCAAAGAGTCTACACTTGTATAAGAAGCAGGGTTACCTGGGTTGGCGTCTAAGCTTCGTACCCCGTAAGTTATACCTCCCATCGCTCTTGATACGCCTACGGCTTGATTATTAAGCACTCCGTAACCATATCTACTATATGGAGAGTCGGTATTTTGTCCCTGTACGGGAATAAGGAAAGCGACAAGACCTGCCGTAAGCAATAATTTTTTATATCCCTGCATTATGTAAATATTCAAAAATAAACTTTTGTACTTTCATTTTTAGTTCTGCAAATGTATTATTTTTNNGGCTTATTAAAATAGTTATACAAATTTATATATTCAATAAAACTATAGTAATGCTGTTTCTGCAGATAAATGAATCTCATTGTATTTTAGTATCTTTGTTGCCGAAATGTTACAACATTGCATATGATTGGGAAAGGGAAAGATGTGATACAAATTTATCTTCGTCGTTTTTTTGATTTTATCGAACCGGTAAAAGATATAGCGTACTTTCTATTTTTATTTCTTTTTTTTGAGCTACTTTGGAAATTATCGGTGCATGAGGCTGATAATGGAGAGTTGTTGATTGTATGGGGAAAAGATATTACAAGTTATATTTATCCTATTTGTTTGTGGACGGCTCAATTTACATACTACATTATTCATAATTTATTTGGCTTTAGCAGTTTCAATATAGATGGTTTGTTAATCTATTTTGATAATTCTTTAAAGATGAAAATTATATGGGGATGCACAGGTGTTAAACAAATGTTGCTATTCATTTTTATCTTAATATGTTATAAAGGACCAGCAAAAAAGAAGCTTGTCTTTATTCCTTTATCGGTACTCCTTCTCTTTTTTGTCAATATACTACGACTCATTGTTTCGGCTTTTATGATAAAGGACGGATTTCCAGATTGGTTTATTCCTATTAATGAAAGTCTTAATAATGTGACTTGGACTAATACCCCTCAGTCTTATTGGAAGTTTTACGAAGATTGGTATTATTTCTTTCACGATGGTTTTTTTAAGTGGATATATTACGATGGAGTCATGTTCCTGCTATGGCTATTTTGGCAAGAAAAGTATAATTTACCTTATCAACGTAGTAAAATTTAAGTTTCAATTACATTTTTAGATAGCAAAAACATATTATAAAACATGTTTTTTGATTTTTCATGTATGTTATGTTTCTTGTAATTAGATAGTTGTTTGTTTTTAGTTGTTGATGTGTTCGCACACACTTATTGTTTTCTAAGAATTCTATTGTATATTTGCTAAGAACCTTTAAGAATAAAAAATATAGTCTTGTGTTCGAACACATAAGAAGTATCGTATAATCTAATACTATGGAAGACAAATCAATTATACGTATTGTTGATATTGCAAAATTGGCAGGAGTATCTGTGGGTACTGTTGATCGAGTTTTACATAATCGCGGACGTGTATCGGAAGAGAAAAGAATCAAAATAGAAAAAGTACTTAAAGAAATCAACTATGAACCAAACATGGTTGCCCGTTTTTTAGCATCGAAAAAAGACTACACATTTGCCGTATTGATTCCCTCCTTTATTAAAGGTGAGTATTGGGAATTGGTGACTACCGGAATAGATAAGGCTGTCGCAGAATTGAAGAATTTCAATATTGGAATTGAATATTTTTTCTTTGATCAGCAAGATGAATTTTCTTTTAATAACACTGTTAAAGCATTAAATCAAAGAGAATTTGCAGGAGTTGTTATAGCTACTATTTTTGGCGAAAGCGTAATCGGCTTATCTCAAAAGCTTGAAGAAAAAGAAATACCATACATATATATAGATTCTGATATACCCAATCAGCATAATCTGGCTTATTTTGGAGCCGATTCGCATATGAGTGGCATTATAGCTGCTAAATTGATGATGCGCGAAATAGGTGAAACAGGAGATATTCTCATTGGGAAAATAAAATACAAAGGAACGAGCAATTCGGTTCAGATGGAGACACGTGAACAAGGTTTTAAAGAATATCTCAATAATAATGGTTTCAAAGGGGAAATTTATTATTTAGAAATAGACTCGGAACAATCGAAAGATGTAGCAAA
>NZ_CVRU01000126.1 GCF_001261715.1 Dysgonomonas sp. HGC4
AAACAAGGTATTAGGATATTGCCATTATTGGCTATCCTAATACTTTCTTTTTTTATGTCATGTAACAATGATAAAAAAGAATATATTAATGCACCTCTGGATAGAGAAACAATGCCTAGCATGCAAGATGATAGCGTTACAATGCTAATTTCCGATTCAGGGCTAATTAAATATAAACTTATTACAAAAGATTGGGAATCTTTCGAAAATGCAAAAGACCCACATTGGTATTTTCCAGAAGGAATATATGTAGAGCAATTTGACACTCTTTTTCAAAAAGAAGTAACCTTAAAAGCAGATACTGCTTGGAACTTTACTCTCAAAAAGCTCTGGAAACTGAAAGGGAATGTATTTATTGAAAATATAAATAATGAAACATTCAGCACCGACGAGCTTTTCTGGGATCAAAAAGAACAAAGGTTTTATTCAGATAAATATATAGAAATAAATAGACCTGAGAAGCTTATGCTTAAAGGAATAGGCTTTGAGTCGAATATGAATATGACCCAATATCGCATATTCAAACCACGCGATACATATATTTATGTTGAGGAAAAAGAAAATCAGAATCAAGATCCACAAAATTAGGCTCTTGATGTTTTGTGAGTAAATATATAAACCAAGACTCTAATACCTGTATATTTACAAACCAGTTAGCAAATAATAAGCTATACTAAAATCTAATATTAGCAGATAAATGACAAATATCAATCGAAGCCTTATAAAGACTCACATTTTTTGCTATTTAAACTGATTTTCAAGCTAAAATTACTATCTTCGCTCGCTAAAATTATTTAAAAGAATAAATCACAATAATAATAAAAATTTAATAGTTCGTTTAAATGGCTGCATTACAGAAAATTAGAAATAAAGCCGGATTGCTTATCGGTGTAATTGCCGTTGCGCTGTTGGCTTTTATTTTTCCATGGAATGAATTAACATCATTCATCAACAAACAGAGAGATAAAGCTTTCACTGTAGATGGAGAGGTTGTTTCAACCGGAGATTATCATAAAAGAGTGACTGACTTCGAGAACTTCCAAAAAATAATTAGTGGACAAACATCTTTGGATGAGAACACTAATTCGCAAATCAGAGAATTTGTTTACGAGCAGATGGTAAAAGAACTTATGCTTAATGAACAAACTAAAAGCTTAGGCTTAACTGTTTCGGAAGGAGAGTTACACGATTTAATATTTGGAGCAAATATTTCTCCAGTATTACGTCAAATACCAGTCTTCACTGATCCTCAAACAGGACAATTCAGCCAAGCAGCACTTACTCAATTTGTAACATTGGTAAGTACAGATGCTAAAACTGTGCCTCTAGATCAGCAAGCTCAATTGGAAAACCTAAAATCTGTTTGGGAAACTATTCAGAACATGGTTAAATACCAACGCTTAGAAGAAAAGTATAATATTCTGCTTGCAGGTACCATTATGGTAAATGACACAGAAGCTAAAGCTAATAGTGATGCTTCTAAATCAACATCAGACATAGCATATGTTATCAACAGATACTCATCTATACCTGATTCTACTGTAACAGTTACTGACAAAGAAATTGAGAAATTATACAACGATCGTAAAAACAATTTCAAGACTTTCGAAGAGTTAAGAAAAGTATCTTATTTCACTAAACAAATCGTTCCTAGCGAAAGTGATTTTGCTGAAGTAGAAAAAGAAGCTAACATTGCTCGTGAGAAATTGGCTGAAGCTACTAATCCTGCATTAGTTGTTGCAGATTATTCTGAAGTACCATTTCAAGATGTATTTTTCTCTGAAAAGAACCTATCAGCAGAAGAGGCTACGTTTGTAAAAGCTGCTTCAATTGGTGATATTTATGGACCAATACGCGATAACGAAGCTTTCAGAATATATAAGCTTATCGATCGTACAGCGGCACCAGACTCTGTGAAACTAAGTATGATAATAATTCCTGAAGGAGCTGATAAATTAGTAGCTAATAACAGAGCAGACAGTATTATCAATGTTATCAAACAAGGTAAAGCTTTTGATGTAGTAGCAAACGAAATATTCCCTCAATCAAACGGAGGAGAAGTAGGATGGGTTACTGAAGCTCAATTGTCATCAGCAGGAAAAGAGTTTGTAGATGCTTCTTTCAAAACTCCTGTTGGCGAAATAACTAAATTGAACTTGCAAGGACAAATCCAAATCATCAAAGTTGAACAAAAGACTCAACTTGTAACAAAATATAAATTAGCTCTAGTTCAAATGCCAGTATCGGTAAGCGATCAAACTCTTATCACTTTGGATAATGAGCTAGGACAATTCGTAACAGAAAGCGGAAACCCTAAAGACTTTGTAAAAGCTGCAAAAGAAAAAGGATATGACGTTGTTGCAAATTCTCTAATTTCAGGATCATTCCCTAATATCAACCAAATCAATGGGTCACGCCAAGTTATAACTTGGGCATTCAACGAGAAAGTTGGTTCAGTTAAGAAATTTGATCTTGCAGATTATAAAATTGTAGCTCTTATTGATTCAAGAATTGCTCAAGGATTCCTTCCTGTATCAGAGGTTGAAGAAGGCTTGAAAGCTGAATTGATTAAAGATAAGAAAGCTGAGAAAATGATTGCTGATCTTAAAGCCAAAAACATATCGTCTCTTGATGGATATGCTGAAGCAATAGGAACTAAAGTTGACACAGTTAAGTTTGTAACTTTCAATACACCAAACATTCAAGGTATCGGTAGAGAATCAGCTCTAAATGTATATTCGGAGTTAGGTACTGTAAATAAACTTGAAGCTCCTGTAAAAGGCGACAATGGTGTTCTAGCTATCACTGTAGTGAACAAGGCAGATCAAAGTAAAGACTTTAATTTGGAATCATTCAAACAAACTACAAACAGTCAAAATATGTACAGAGTAATGTCTCAAGCAATGCCTGCACTGAAAAACAAAATGAATGTAGTAGATAATAGAGTAAAATTCTTCTAATTAAAGAATAACCCTATTTTAATATAAAGAGAGGCTGTCTAAATTGGACAGCCTCTCTTCTTTTTTATTAATGTCTTACGAATATTTACTATTTTTGTAATACGATCATAAAAGAAGGTTCAAACAGAACCCACTAATTTGTGACACTGACAATACAACTTTAAAGAGATGAAGATGATAACTAAAAAGGAACGATACGAAAATATTATAGCTTGGTTTCAAAAAAACATGCCTGTTGCCGAAACCGAATTACATTACGATAACCACTACCAACTATTAATAGCTGTTATACTTTCAGCCCAATGTACCGATAAGAGAATAAACATTATAACGCCTCCTTTATTCGAAGCCTTCCCTACCCCTGAAGTTATGGCAGAAAGCTCTCAGGAAGAAATATACGAATATATAAAAAGTGTATCATATCCGAATAATAAGGCGAAGAACCTTCTCGGTATGGCTAAAAAGTTAACTTCCGAATTTGGAGGAAAAATACCTAGTACTCTATCCGAGTTAGAGTCAATACCGGGAGTAGGACGCAAAACAGCCAATGTTATATTGTCTGTAGCTTTCGACAAGCCTGCTATGGCAGTAGATACGCATGTATTTAGAGTTTCCAATAGAATTGGTTTAACTAATAACTCTAAAACACCGTTAGAAACAGAACGAGAATTGGTAAAACATATACCTAATAAGCTTTTATCGATAGCTCATCATTGGCTTATACTGCATGGTAGGTATGTATGCACAGCAAGAAGCCCGAAATGTGACGCTTGCGGCATCAATCAATGGTGTAAATTTTATTTGAAAAAGAACGGGGTAAAATCAATAACAAAAGTTTAAAGAGTTTCTTAGACTCTCAATATATGATCAACTTCATTAAGCCATTTCTGATAATCGAAACGTTTCATGCACTCATCGGTTTTTGATACAAAGTAAGGAAGTAAAGAAGGATCATCCAACACTTTCTTCATGCCCATGTAAACACCCTCCGAACTATTCTCGGTGAGTATTCCGTATTTGCCTCTTTCTATTACATCTTCAGGACCTCCACAATCCGTAGTAATAACAGGAGTACCTAAAGCCGTAGATTCAAGCAGAGTCAATGCAAAACTTTCACGAGATGAAGGACAAAGAAACCAATCGCTTCTTTTCATGTAGGGAAAAGGATTTGCTACGCGTCCCAACATTTTAATCCGATCATCTAATTTATATTCAGAAATCATGGACTGCAATTTATCAAATTCGTCTCCATCTCCTACAATCAGAAAATTAAAATCATAACTTTCATTTTTTAATCGATCTGAAGCTAAGATAATACGATCTACTGTTTTCTCATAAGACAAACGAATAACTACTATAAAACTGACCCCTGTAAACGCAGGTAAATCAACAGGCTCTTGTGCTCTATCAACAATACTCGATAAATCTAATGCATTATACAAGACTCTTATCTCTCTTTTGGCCTTTCCTCCGTGATAAAGATTTATATAGCTTCTCCTTGATGAATCGGATACACATATAACCTCATCAAATCGATCAAATGAACGGTTCATACGATTAATCTGAAATCTATTTAGAGTATACGAAAGCCATTCTTTTAAATTATGACTACTATAATCCCTTTCAAAAGGGTGATTCTGTATCCAAAGATATTTAGGCAATTTCAGTTTACTGAATAGTATAGAATAGAAGCCATCTTTGAAGCAAACAACTTCATCATAATCATCTTCTTTAAAACCTACCAACTTAGCATATAGCCGTGGATAAAAAATAAGTATATTCTTATAAATAAGTTTCTTTATACCTGTAAGTTCGTTTGGGAAAATATATTTGACAGGCACTTTTGAAGAAACTCTACTCAATAATGTATTCTTTTCGGAAGGGTTGGGCAATAATAAAGTTACAGCACACTCCTTCTCTACTAAATGATTCAATAAATTAACAAGGAGAATCTCTGTCCCCCCCATATAAAAGCAATCATTGAATATGAGTATTCTCTTTTTCTGCATTGAAATATAATTGATTCTCTATATCAAAGTTAATAAAAATATGATAGATGAGATAAATCAGTTCAAAACAGATTTTAAGCTATGGTTTATTCGAAGCCAAAGATCAAATAAAACAAAATGTAATTAATCTAATTTTCATTAAGACACAATAAAAGGAATATGGATATTTATATATACATTTGGCGACTTATTAACTAAAATTACACTAATTTAAAAATTTCATTTATGAAAACTAGTAGAATTAAATTCTGCCTAATGGCACTTATCTGCGTGCTTATGACTTCATGCTACACATCAAGAGTAGCTAATGGTAATATGACAATAACAGAGCCAACTCTAAAAGTGAATTCTCAAAAGAATCATTTTTTGTTGTGGGGATTACTTCCTTTAGGAGAAACACAAGTTGCTAAAGAATATGTTGGAGACAGAAAAGACTATACGACAGAAACCAGTTGGACTTTTGTTGATGGATTGCTTAATTGCATTACACTTGGTATCTATACCCCAACAACTACAACATACTACCTCCCAATAGGTGATGTGAAGAAATAATATTTTTCTTTAAAAAAGAGAAGTCAGCTTAACGGCTGCCTTCTCTTTTAGTAAATTTTCGATACATTTGTTTTTCTCAAACACCTATCTTCTAATTAGTCAAAGTCTATAGAGTTCAAAATATAGCGATATTAATCTCGCCTTACCTTAAATTTGCTCCTATCATTTGAACCTTATTTTATATTAACCAATATTATTAGAGATGAAAAACAAATTATTATTCTTAATCTTATTCTTCGTCGCATTTCAAATAAATGCAGCCAACAAAGCAAAACATGTAGTATTAATCGGTTGTGATGGCTTTGGTGGTTATGCTTTCGAGAAAGCAAATATCCCAAACATCAAGAAACTTGCTCAGAATGGATCTATGACTCTTGAAATGAGAACGGTATTACCATCTTCGAGTGCCGTAAACTGGGCTTCAATATTAATGGGTGCAGGTCCTACATTCCACGGATATACGGAATGGGGAAGTAAAACTCCCGAAATACCATCGGTTACGGTTAGCAAATACGGAAAATTCCCTTCTATATTTACAATATTAAGAGAGCAGAAACCCAATAGTAAAATGGCAGTAGTATATAGTTGGGAAGGTATCGAATATCTGGTCGAAAAAGATATTATTGATATTGTAGCTCCTACCCAATCGAATGAGAACCTTTCTGCAGACACAGCTGCCTCAATTATAATGAAAGAAAAGCCAGACTTTCTCTTTATTCATTTCGATGAACCAGATCATGTTGGTCATTCAATAGGACACGATACCCCCGAATATTATTCAACATTAGAGATAGTAGATCAACGGGTAGGCAAAATTATAAATGCTGTACATGAAGCAGGCATAGCCAACGAAACAGTAATAATACTTCTTGCAGATCATGGTGGTATAGAGAAAGGACATGGAGGTAAGACTCTACAAGAGGTACAAGTACCTTTCATTATTAGTGGCGCAGGTATCAAGAAAAATCATAAAATTACAGACTCTACAATTGTATATGATGCTGCCTCAACCATTGCCAAGATATTAGGATTAAAGCAACCTCAGGTATGGAGAGGACTACCCGTTCAAGATGCTTTTTTGAAGTAAATCAATTTGGTGTCAAACAATTTTAAAATAGCACAACATACTAAAAACAAAAGCCGAAATAATAATATTTCGGCTTTTTCTTATTCTATAATAAATCTATTATTTATATACTCAGAAAATAAATAGATCTTTAATATCTTTCCTTACTTTAGGCGTATCAGCCAAATGGTCTTCGTTACTATCTCTAAAACCAAGAGGAAATAGAAGTGTCGATCTTAAATTTTTCTCTGGTAAGCCAAGTATCTCATCAACTATTGAAGCATTAAAGCCCTCAACAGGAGTTGAATCAACTCTCAACGAAGCTGCTGCAATAGACGCATATGCCATAACTATATAGGTTTGACGAGCCGACCATTCGAATATTTCCTGCTCAGACATACCTAGCAAGAAACTCCATTTGGTTCTGTATTCTTCTAATCTTGCACCCGTTATATTTCTTACTTCACCCAAATGATCAATATATTCGTTCACATCTTCTTGAGTAAGCTTAGTATAAGCCGAAAATACCAAAAGATGAGAGCAACCTTTTATCATCATTTGTCTTGGAGCAGCCTCTTCTAAAATCTGATTTTTTATTTTAGGATCTGTAATTACCGATACCTTAAATATTTGCATCCCCATAGAAGTAGGAGCTAAACGTATAGCATCAAGTATAGTATCTATCTTATCTTGTTCAACAGTCTTGCCATTCATTCTTTTGCAAGCATACCGCCAGTTCAAATCTTCAATTAAACTCATTTCTTATTTTTAAATTAAGGTCACAGACCTTGGTTGTTTTTATCTTTAAAGAATAGTAAATATTTACAAAGCCTTATACTTATATCTAAATAAAAAAGGACTACAATGTAGTCCTTTTATACTTCTTCTTCAGCAAATTATGCTGGACTGATTGCGCTTGTTGGACATACATCAGCACAAGTGCCACAATCTGTACATGTATCAGGATCGATTACATAGATCTCTCCTTCTGAAATTGCAGTTACAGGACACTCATCAATACATGTACCGCATGCAATACAATCTTCGTTAATTACATAAGCCATGACTTCAATACTTTTATAGTTAATACTTACTTTTCTATATGACCTAACAAAGATATAGCCTTTTTTTTTCTATTCAAACACCAATCTGCGAGATTATACAAATACTTTACACCTTTTATTGATATCGACAATCCCCAATCTATCTTAAAACACTTATTAACAACAATATAAATAATTGATCCTAAAAAAAGTGATTATTTATATTTTCTGCTTAATTTTACCGATCCAAAGTCAAAACACTCAAGATGCAGTCATCATCTTGATATGACATTTACCTAAAAGTATATTATTTTGAGAAATTGCAATAAATATATAATCCTTATCTGTCTGTTAATCACTTATGGAAATAACCTTTTTGCTCAGAAGCAAAAGGTAAAAAACCAACCATATGCCGACCAAAAACTATTTCACTTAGGTTTTACTCTTGGATTAAGTACACAGGACTTGATTTTATCTCATACAGGATTCGTCAACCCCGATAATAGTGTCTGGTTTTCCGAAATTCCCTCCTACTCTCCCGGGCTTAGTGTGGGTATTATTGCCGATCGATACATCAATCAATATATGAATCTAAGAGTTATACCAACTTTGAATTTTGGAGAAAAACGATTTATATTTAGTGAGCAGAACGGTAAGCATGAAAACTTTGAGACGAGTATAAAGAACAACTACCTCTCACTGCCTATACATATGCGATTCAGTTCTGAGCGTTTAAATAATATCCGTCCCTACGTGCTAGCAGGAGGCTTTATCAATACACAAATCGGAGGACAGAAAGAACCTGTTATAAAACTTAATAACGTAGATTATGGTATAGAAATAGGGCTAGGCTGTAATCTATATTTTCCTTTATTCAAACTTAGTCCTGAGCTAAGATTCTCATTTGGTTTAAAGGATATACTGGAAAAAGACCGCTCAGACCTTACTGATGAGAAGCTTTTGATTTACACAAGAGCTCTTAATTCGGCTAAATCGAGAATGATAACATTAACATTCAATTTTGAATAATTCAAATAACAATCATAACATATTTATAATATAAAACCCGACCTATGCAGAATGATGAGAATTGGGATGATCCCTCAATAAAAGATTATACAGACATGCAGAAGTATGCATTTGTCACTCAAAGAGCACTCGATAATGATTATATCGGATATTGCTACCGCGAAAATTCAGAAATAAAGATTGATAGCGGATGGCGTTTCTTATATGGTGATGAAGACGAAGATTATCTGGATAATCCTGTTAATACTATAACTCAAGATTTATCTGTTGTAGTAGAATGGAAACCTCAGGTGAAAGACATACTTGCTTTTCGCAGAGGACTCGATTTTGAATGGAATCCAGAGAAAGAAATATTTGAACAGATATCAGACGAATAAACCGGCTTATAGCCTTATAACATTCTTTTAGGAAAGAATACCTACCTAAAATAGGTATAGAAATATTACAATAAAACTCTACACTATTTTAATCATAAAAAGAGCTTGTCATCCAGATAAGCTCTTTTTATTTCTTCCCTTTTTCGAACACAACTTCAAAAGCTATTTAAATATATCAATATTGTGAATAGTTATCCATTTTTTAAGAATTGACACCTCCTCTAAATACGGTAAATTTGTATTCTATAATATTATAAGGATAGATACAAGCCCACTATTGAAAACAATCAAAACTTACAAAAATAGCAAAACAACAGTACTATTTCATGTATATATTTTCTTATATATAGTATGTAAAACAATAACTAAAGACAAACTTTAAACAATTATGAGAACTATACTAGTTATTCTTTTTATCATATTTTACACACACAATGTATCATGTCAAAACAGTTTGAAACTTAATGAGAATAACGAGAACAATAATTACTTTAAATATACCGTAGAAGGGAAATCTTTTCTCTTAAAAGAGAATATAGATATAGAAATCACCGTATCATTAACATCTCCATCAATAATATATAATTTCTGCGGTCAAGAGAAAAACAGACAAATACAACTTAAGTGGGAAAAGATGGATAAGACCAATGATGTTGGAACTTTCAGTATTCTGAATGGACATTTTACGGATTCGGAAAAAAACATCAAAAACAAAGAAGTAACAGGTAAAGTAGTCATAAAAAAAGCCAATTACAAATCGCATATCAATAGAATTATTGCCCTCGAAGGGTTATATGAAATAAGCATTAATATGCCCGATAAAACAAAACAAATAATTAACGGTAACTTCTTTTACGAGGGAGAATATACCATTTCGCTCTGACGTTCTTCATTTTTCATATACCACGAAGCCAAGAAAGGAAACTACTATCAATCAAACTCCTTTCTTGGCTTTTCTTCTACATCCGTTAGCAAAAATTCACATTTTTAACTATATTGCAGTTTTAAGGGAACAATAACATTCCTTGCTTTGTTTGTATAGTTAAACAGCTAAAATAAGATAGCGATTTACAAAAAAACAAATATATTGACAGTATAATGAAAAAAGCCACATTACTATTAATCATCGGTCTCGTGACTTTAAACTCTTGCAATCAAAAGACTCAACAAGAAGCGCCTCTTAATACTCAGGCAGAGGATTCTGTCGTAGCAGAGAAACCTGAACCTATCAGTTTTGATCCAGAAAAAATAGAAATAGAAAAAGCATTTCTTTATGATGACCACACATTAGAAGATACATATCCATATAAAGATACTGTAAGAGTATTTCAATGGAATAAAATACGTAAACGATTGGCTCTGCTCGATTCGATAGAGGCAGTACCCGCTTCGTGGGCTATTTTACAAAACTATAAAAACAAGAATGGTGAAGCTCCACTCGTTAAGGTATATAAAAGAGATTCATACAAACGTATTTCGGATACATTGGGAGTTGAAAGATATCAATCGGTGCCTTTATTCTTACCTACCGACTCTACTGTTGCTGAAATATATGGAAGAGACGGATCGTTGGTAAAGCTAATCAATAATGATTCTTCAAGATTAGTGAAGATCACAACTGTTGATATGAAAGGAGAATGGCTTGTACCTCAAAAATATATCAAAGCCATAAACGATACAATAATATTCAGAAAAGCAATCTTTATAGATTTGACAAATCAGAACATAGCTACACTGGAAAAAGTAGATTCTAAATGGCTTGTCAGAAGTATGAATCCTGCTACCACTGGTTTACACAAACCTCCTCATATGCAGGAAACACCAAAAGGAATATTTGTGATTCAAGAAAAAAAGTCTAAAATGGTTTATCTTGTAGATGGGTCGCAAGAAACAGGAGGCTTTGCTCCTTACGCCAGCCGCTTCTCCAATGGAGGCTACATACATGGTATTCCTGTAAACGCTCCAAGTACAAAGATTATAGAGTTTAGCCCATCACTAGGAACTACCCCCCGTTCGCATATGTGTGTACGTAATGCTACATCTCATGCTAAATTCATTTATGACTGGGCTCCGACAGAACAAACTCTAGTTTTTATTTTTGATTGAAAAAACTTAACTTTTATTCTCATTTAAAAGATGTAACTTTGTGGGCGCTAAGGTCAAAGACTAATATTAAACCCTGCAATTAAATAAAGCAGTAATATTTTACTATACTTATTATCTTATTTATGCAAAAAGTTATAATTTACATTTTAATGTTCTTTCTACCAGTGGGCTATTCAGTCACTAATCATAAAGATCCCGTATTACTTGCTTCTGCAACTTCTGAATGTGAAAAACTTTATACTGATATGCATTTAGAAAACATCGTTAATTATGCTGCCTTTGAGCAAGCATTTATCGGTTACAACAAAGTTCAAGAGAAAAACAGAGATATTATCACTCTAATCGATTTTACAAAACCCTCAACAGAGGAACGTTTGTATGTTTTGGATATGAAACAGAAAAAATTGCTTTATTCTTCTCTTGTGTCACATGGCAGAAATAGTGGCGAAAACTATGCCACTTCGTTTTCTAACGAGAACGGCTCTTATAAAAGCTCTTTAGGCTTCTATTTGACAGAAAGTACATACGAAGGTAAAAACGGCTATTCTCTCGTTTTAAATGGTCTCGAAAGAGGTATCAATGATCGGGCTAAAGAGCGTGCTATTGTTATTCATGGCGCCCCCTACTCTAACCCATCGGTTATAGCTTCGGGACGACTTGGCCGCAGCCAAGGATGCCCTGCACTACCTCAGGCACTAAGTAAACCAATTATCAATACAATAAAAGGAGGAACTCTGCTTTACATTTATGCCGATGACCACAAATATCTGGCTCAAAGCAATATTTTATCATCATATACAGCATCCCTATAAACAAACATAAAGAATATATATAAGAAGAGAGGTTATTCGCAATGAATAACCTCTCTTCTTTTTATGTAGATTCAAAATCTAGTTATTTAAATGTATCTAATATAACAAGATCTGCAACCTTAAGCAATAGTTATACTCTTATCTAGATAAACATCCTGAATGCTATTTAATAGTTCGATGCCTTCTTTCATTGGTTTCTGGAATGCTTTACGACCGCAAATCAACCCCATACCTCCAGCACGTTTATTTACTACAGCTGTATAGATAGCTTCTTTTAAATCTGAAGCCCCATGAGACTCTCCACCCGAATTAATTAAGCCCACACGCCCCATGTATCCATTGGCAACCTGATAACGGCACAAATCGATCGGATGATCGGTAGTCAACTCCGAATACATCTTAGGATCGGTCTTACTAAATTTAATAGTTGTAAAGCCACCATTATTAGTAGGTAGTTTTTGTTTTATAATATCTGCCTTTATAGTTACTCCTAAATGATTTGCCTGACCAGTCATATCGGCTGCAGCAGAATAATCAACACCATCTTTAGTGAAAGCTGGATTACGCAAATAACACCAAAGAATAGTAACCATACCCAACTCGTGAGCATATTCAAAAGCTTTTGCAATATCCACCAATTGCCTACGGCTTTCTTCGGAGCCAAAATAGATGGTAGCACCAACTGCTACAGCTCCCATATTCCATGCCTCTTTAACTGTTCCGAACAAAACCTGATCGTATGTTGTAGGATATGACAATAACTCATTATGATTTATTTTTACAACAAAAGGAATCTTATGTGCATATTTACGTGCAACCGATCCCAATACTCCAAATGTAGAAGCAACAGCATTACAACCTCCTTCGATTGCCAGCTTCACTATATTCTCCGAATCGAAGTACATCGGATTAGGAGCAAATGAAGCACCTGCTGTATGTTCAATACCTTGGTCTATCGGTAAAATAGATAAATAACCTGTGTTAGCTAAACGACCATGCCCCAATAACGTTTGAAAACTATTCAATGTTTGAATATTCCGATCAGAATCTATCCAAAGATTATCGATCAGCGACGAAGTCGGCACATGAATAAGCGATTTGTCGATTGTTTTACTAGTGTGGTTCAAAAGATAAGATGCAGAATCACCTAAAATTTGTTCAATTTTTGAGCTCATAATTTTATTCTTTTTAGTATGAAGAAATTAGTACTATATAAACAGTCTATGAGACTTAATAGTTTACATCAATCACTCATAAAAAATAATAAAAGAAAGCTTTTTTAACAGAATCACGAAAAGATAAATACTCTGTTTATCACAATTAGTCTGAATTATTTTTTAACTTTGCTTGCTACGCTAAACAAAAAGATATCAAATTACAAATATTAATAATCAAAGAGTAAGAGAAGATATGCTACATGAATTCACCCTATCGCGTGATAAAGCGATGATAAATTTCACTCTAAAATATTGCGACACTAAACAAAAGTTACTTAGTAGCTATGGTTTTAAACGCGTAGTAGAAGCATTTATCCAAAAAATAAAGAAGGATGATCCTATCATATACGATCACTATATTAAAAGTTTCAAACTTGATGAGGATCTAGTTGAATCTCTAATTGAATCTTTTAAATTATTGACTGTTTTCAAAATAGAAGAAGTAATAGAAGTAGACAATAAGTACAGCGCTTTCTTTGCAGATAAAGATTTATTTATCGAACTTATTGATCTATTGATTCAATTCTGGAAAAATCTTGAAAGATACTCAATTGTACGTAATTCAAGTTTAGGTGACGGTCTTCAAAATGTAAGATTTATTCAAGCCAATGATTTATTCAACGACCTTGTACTTACAACTGCACGCAGAATCACTGAAACCGTGAACGGATTCGAACAAAGAGTATATCGTCAAAAAACAGTAGGAGCAACAGCTTCATTAACTCTTAATGATGTTAATTGGAACTGTCCTATTGAATACAAAGGACTATCAGCTATACCATTTATCAGTACAGTTGTAATACGACCTCCATTTATTACATATACAAAACGTAATACTCGTGACGGTATTTTTCAGGAACATCACCAAAATCCTCTTGAAAACATTGTTCTCAACGAAGACGATTGGTTTGTATTCCCTGCAAAAGTAGGTATCATGCTTACATTCGTATATTTCCACAAAGATTTCATGGCACATGGTATTGGTCTTTCAAATCTATTCGAACTTGCAAAAGAAAGCGAATATATTGGTAAGAAACCAGATATTATCTATGTATTCGGATATCCTGACGGACACGAAGAAAAAAGAACATTCTATTACAAAGATAAGAAGAACGATATCTTGATTGGATATGCAAACTATTGCGACGATATCGATTATTTCGGATACATGAAGAAGATGTTATTAACACTTCACAATGTAAAACAAATAGAATTCAACAGATTACCTATTCATGGTGCAATGGTAAACATTGTATTGAAAAACGGAAACGAATCTAATATCATCATTATGGGTGATAGCGGTGCAGGTAAATCTGAAAGCCTGGAAGCCTTCCGTAGTCTTAACGAAAATTACATTCGCCACATGCGTGTAATATTCGATGACATGGGATTCCTTAACAAAGAAGCTGATGGTTCAATCAAAGGATATGGTACTGAGATCGGAGCTTTTGTTCGTATCGATGACCTTGACCCTGCTTATGCTTATGAGCAGTTAGATAGAGGTATTTATACCAATCCTGACAAAATCAATGCTCGTGTAACTATTCCTATTTCAACATACGAAATAATATCTAAAGGATATAAAGTAGATATTATGCTATATGCTAATAACTACGAAGATGTTGAACAAAAAATCGTATTCCACGATGATTTGGCTAAAGCAATTGGTATCTTCGAAGATGGTGCTCGTAAAGCTAAAGGAACAACTACTGAAAAAGGTCTAGTAAAGTCATACTTCGCAAATCCATTCGGACCAGTACAAGAACGTGCTGAAACTGAAGTACTAGTACGTCAATACTTCAAAGACATGAAAGATAACGGTGTGCAAATCGGAGAGATACATACATCGCTAGCTATCGACGGACGTAGCAAAGACGGTCCTCGCGAAGCTGCTGAAGAACTATTCTCATTGATAAATAGCTAATAACTATATTACCAGATATAAAAAAGGACTCAATATTGAGTCCTTTTTTTGTTATATATATTACACTAATTATTTGTGCTCATCGAATATACTACCATAACGATGGTATTCAAAAGCAATACTTTGCTCTTTCATATAGTGAAGTAATTCTAATCGACCTTCAATTAAAGGTTTGTTTGTAGCAATATGCTTTCCTAATTTAGCCGCTTTAGCAAATATAGCATCCGACAGATTAGCCGTACAAGTTCTTACACGCTCATACTTATCCATATCAGCTATAAATTGCTCTTCGTTTTGGATAACTATATCTATACCTTTAATTATTGAAACAGCTTTCTCTAATGCCTTCAATTTATTGTTATCAGCATCAATACTTACAAACAAGTGAGTCTTTGCAGTAGAAGCAGCTAATAAACTTAACAACACATCACACAAATTATCATTTGGCTGAATACGAAGAACTACTTTTCGTAAAGGTAAGTAACGAAATATATTAGACTCACCATAAATATGGTTTACATCGCGTTCTTCGAAGAACTCTTCACGCCATACTTTTCTATAATTAACAGTAGCAAAATCTAATCGGGCTTTCGACTTCTCATCTGTAACAAGCTCACTTAAAGGAGAATTAGACGATTCAGCAGTTACATTTTCTTTTTCGGTACACTCAACGAAACAAGATACATAATTTACTCCTCCCGCTTTGATGCCTCCGCCAAAAGCAGAACGTTTCATCCCTCCAAAAGGTTGACGATTAACGATAGCGCCCGTAATGCCTCTATTTATATATAAATTACCGGCCTCAAGAGTATTCTTCCAAAGTTCTTGCTCGTTCTCATCCAAACTTTGAAGACCGGAAGTCAGTCCGTATTCCGAAGAGTTTACATAATCAATTCCCTGTTTCAAATCATCTATACACACAACAGCCAATAAGGGAGCAAACAATTCGGTCTTAAACGTATAACTGGTTGGTTTTACTCCCCACTTAACAGTAGGTTTTAGAATGTATTTCTTATCATCTACAAATTCGGGAGCCACTAACCACGACTCACCCGCTTCCAGATTATCAATTGCATGCAACAATTTATCATTATCATTAGTAATCATGGGACCTACTATATTACCTGGATTCCAAACGCTTCCTGTATGAAGACTCTTTACAGCATCTTTTAGCTTAGATTTAAAATTCTCATCATTATAAATATCTTTATCCACTAACAACAGCGAACATGCCGAACATTTTTGACCTGCATTACTAAATGCAGACGAAACAACATTCAAAATAGCGTGATCCTGATCACCATTACCTGTAAGTATAATTGCATTCTTTCCTCCTGTTTCAGCAGAAAGTGGTGTACGAGGACTGTTCTCTAATAGACGGAATGCAGTATCAGTACCTCCCGTAAGAATAACATGCTTTATAGATGGATGAGCAGTCAGATAATTCAAGGGCTCTCTTCCATCGGTGCATACTACCTGTAACGCATCTTTAGGTACACCTGCATCCCAGAAGCATTGGGCAAATTCCCAAGCAATAGGTAAAGCTACTGTTGCAGGCTTTAAAATTACCGTATTACCTCCTGCCAATGCTGCAGCAACACCTCCAACGGGAATGGCTAACGGAAAATTCCATGGTGGAATAACTAATACAATACCTTTCGGTGTATATGATAGAGTATCCAATTTTTCGAAAGACTTCATCGTTATCGGATAGAATCGACAAAAATCAATAGCTTCCGAAACTTCTACGTCACCTTCCATAAACGTTTTGCCCGTAATTGCCGACATACATCCAATCAAATCACCTCTCTTCGCCGATATATTATCGGCTACTGTATGTAAGATTTCGTTACGCTTCTCTAATTTAGTCTTTCTCCAACCCGATTGATCTAATTCTGCAATTGTAATAATCTCTTTTACTTGTTCTAATGATGATAAACTAGCCTCACAGAAACAAACTTCATCATTGCGACTTCTATCGTAATACTTCTTCTGGCTTTCGGTTGTTACTTCCTTATCTCCTATCTGAACAGGTATTTTGTAATTATCGGCATTTATCTCAGTGCCCCACTTCTTCAATTTATCTAATGCCCATTCTCTATTAACGGATAAATCTAAATCAGTATCGGCTTCATTATGAAACTCATTTATATCTTTTACAGGAATAGGCTTCTCCGTTCTATTTTGCTTTCTGAAAGCTTCTGCTTTCATGCTGTCCTTTCTTTCATATGCTTCAAGAAATTGATTGGCTAAAAAATCCCAATGAGGACTATCTAATTTTAAATTAAACGAATAACTCAAGAAATTGTCCTTACCTGTATTCTCATCCAAGCGTCTAACCAAATAAGATACAGCATTAAGGAAGTGCTCTTTCTTTACAACCGGTGTATATAATATGATTTGCTTTCCTAAACCTCTCATTACACGAGGCAGATGGTTTGCCATACCTTCGAGCATTTCAAAAGTTATATAATCTTTTACATTATTCTTTTCACTCAATAGATATGCATATCCAATTGTAAAAAAATTATGCGATGCCACACCAACATGCAATACCTTAGCATTTTCGGGTAATAGAGCTATATCCAAAATATGCAAATAGTTTGCATCAACATCAACTTTGGTTGGCAAAACGGGATTAGCCCATCCCTTCATCGAAGATATAATGCTTTCCATTTGAAGATTAGCACCTTTTACCAATCTCATTTTAAGAGGTGCTCCACCTTCTGCAACTCGCTGCTTTGCCATCTTCAATAATCGTTGATGATAGAGTGGCGCATCAGGCAAATAGGCTTGCACAACTATTCCTCCTGTATAATTCTTAAACTGGGGCATATTCAAAACCGTCTCAAACACATCTAGTGTTAGCTCTGCATCCTTATACTCCTCCATATCCAGATTTACAAACTTAGCTTTCTTAGTGCCCTCTTGCGTAGTATATGGATAATCTATTGCTTGCTGGTATATATTAGCAACAAGCTCACAAAGTTCTTTCTTATTTTGCTCATAGTTCAATGGTTTGATTTGAGCATAGATACCTGATAATTTTATAGATATATAATTAATATCCGGTTCCTTCAATGCATCCAGATAATGCTCATAGCGATGCTTAGCTTCACTATCTCCCAAAACAACTTCTCCCAATAAGTTTACATTCTGTCCTATATGGCTTTGCCATCTATGTCCTAAATGCTTGGTTAGTTCGGGACGCTCTTCTCCTATAATTATTTTATTTGTCTCTTGACGAAGACGGTCCTTAAAGATGGGTATAGATATACCATTAAATAAATAGCCTACACTTGTAAATAACTTCAGCATTGCCTGATCAAGAGGACCAAAAAAATCGGGAACTCCATATTCCTCAATAAGCAACTTCATGCGCTTTGCCAGTTTTTTGTTATTACGAATCTGCGACGACTCGTCCAACATTTTCGACAGTAAAATTTTATTGGCAGGAGTTTGTACCAGCGAAGCAAACTTTTGTTGTTCCTTTACTTCTTCGGGTGTTAATTCACTTTCAGCCTTAGCCAAGAATTGTTTAGCCCAATCCAACACATCAGAAGTCTTTATGTTTTCCATTTATTCCTAAAGATTAAAGTATAATATGATCGTAATTTTAATGTTGTATTAATTTAGTTGTAACCGTAAATATTTTGAGGAATAAGTACCCCTCTCCATAATTTTAGAAACTCGTAAATGAATGTGTAATTTTAATAATAATTCTCTTTGCAAGATACAAAATAATCCATATTTTAAAAAATAATAATTTTGATATAAAATTAGACAAAACAACATCAATATAAAACAAATATCAAAAATATTAAATCCATTAGAAAGAAAAGAAAGAAATACAAGATACAATTACTCAATGTTAATAAAACGAATATATCAAGGTAAATATGTATCTTTAGATTCTTAATTATAGACCCAAATCTATTCACTATGCGTAATCTTGTTTTTCTTTCATGCTTCTTGCTTTCTATAATTTGTCGAAGTCAAAATTTCGATACTTATTTTGTTGACAAAACTTTACGAATCGATTATATATTTTCTGGAAATTCAGAGAATCAAACTATATCAGTAGATCAAGTAAACGAACTTCCACAATGGGCTGGACGTAAACATAATTTATCCAATACTTTATTAGAGGGAAACGGACAAATTACAATGTATAACATCCAATCGGGAGAATGTATATATAAAAATACATTTTCTACCTTGTTTCAAGAATGGGTTACCACAGACGAAGCTAAAACTATAACCAAAAGTTTCGAAAATGTATTTCTATTACCCTTTCCTAAAGAAAAAGTAAAGGTGGAAATTGCTTTAAGGAGTAAAGACGGAGAATACAAAACCAAAATAAGTCACCTTGTAGATCCTTCCGATATTCTAATTCGTAAGAAAGGATACAAAGACATTACACCCTACTCTATTATTCATAACGGCAAAGACAATGTAAAATCTATCAATGTGGCAATAGTAGCCGAAGGGTATAAAGCTGATGAAATGGACAGTTTCAAAAAATATGCAGAAGAAACCGTACATCAAATACTATCTTATACACCTTTTGATAAATATAAAGACAATTTCAATTTCTATATTGTAGAAAGTGCATCTAAAGAAAGTGGGTTAAGTGTTCCTCGTAATGGTATATGGAAAAATACAGCTTTCAATTCGCACTTTGACACTTTTTACTCCGAACGATACCTTACTACCAGCCATATAAAAGATTTGCACGATGCTTTAGCAGGCATACCCTACGAACATATTATAATACTTGCAAACACTGATGTATATGGTGGTGGAGGAATTTTCAACTCATATACATTAACGACTACTGGACACAAAGATTTTAAACCAGTAGTAGTACACGAGTTTGGACACAGTTTTGCAGGTCTGGCAGATGAATATTTTTACGAAAGTGATGTATTAGATAATACCTATGAACATAATATAGAGCCTTGGGAACAAAATATTACAACATTGGTAAACTTCGACTCGAAATGGAAAGATATGCTGGCTCTTCAAACACCCATTCCGACCAATCTGAGCGATAGTACCAAATATAAAATCGGTGTATTTGAAGGTGCAGGCTATTCGGCAAAAGGCATATACAGACCAACTATTGATTGTAGAATGAAGACAAATACCTATAACAAGTTCTGTCCTGTTTGCCAACGGGCACTAGAACGATTAATACTATTTTATACCAAGTAATCGGCCCTTTTATAAATTAGTATTAATTATCACAAAAATAGAGCGAAATACGACTTGCTTTTTATAATTTTGTGTATCCAAAGAAAGATACTCTATAAAACGATTTAAATATATATTTCTCAGCATATTAGGAATAATCTTAGGATTAATATTGCTTTTATACGGCCTATTGAATATGTCGTACGTGCAGAATTATATCAAAGATCGAATTGTTCTCGAACTCCGTAACAAACTACAAACCGACTTAAACATCGGTTCTCTGTACATCAAACCATTCAATGTAATACAACTGAATGATGTATATCTGAACGATCAGAAAGACAGCAGTATCCTGATTGCCAAGAAGGTATATGCAGACTTAGAAATACTACCCCTTCTCAATAATCAATTGGTAATTACAGTATCTAAATTGTCAGACTTTCAGGTCAACCTGGCGAAAGACAGTGCAAGTGCCCCTTTAAATATTCAGTTTATTATTGATGCCTTCAAGCCTAAAGACGACAAAAAAGGAGCCAAATTTCAAGTAAAGATACATTCCTTAAATATCAGCGATGGTCGCTTTCGGTTCGACATTAACGATCGTCCTGCGCTAAAAGATAAATTCGACTCTAATCACATCAATGTTTCAGACCTCAATGCAATTCTTTCATTACGTTCATTGGAAACTGATTCATTGAATATCCAAATCAAAAAACTAACCTTACAAGAGAAAAGCGGATTCAAGATCAACAATCTTATAGTAAGACTTATAACCCAAGAGAATCATCTTTTCGTAAGAGGTTTTAAACTTGAATTGCCCAAATCGCTACTTCAATTCGAGAAATGTGAGATAGATTACTCTTCAACAGATTCTACAAAGAAATTGATAGATAAGGCTATTTTTACAATCAAGACTTCTTCGTCCTACATAGCACTGAAAGATATTGCAGCTTTTGTACCCGCATTTAAACACTTTGAAGAACGAATATTGTTTAGAACCGAAATAGATGGAAGTCTCGATAGTATACGAGTTTCTAACTTAGCACTAGATTACGGTGAGAAAATGCATATCGTAGCCAAGGGAAACGTCAATAATGTAAGAGATAAAGAGAAGCTATACCTAGAAGGTAGTGTAAGCAATCTTACTGTGACTAAAGATGGAGTTAAGGGAATTCTTAATAATCTGTCGGGAACCAAGAAAGAATTACCTCCAATATTTAATAATATAAATACAGTTTCGTTTCATGGTAACATATCGGGACTTCTCAAACAGCTAAAAGCTGATGGATATCTGGGAACTGAGCTAGGCACAATAACAGCAAAACTCGATTTTGGTTTTAACCCCAACCCTAGTATTAAATCGTTTTTCAAAGGAAATATCCGCACTCAGGAATTCCAATTAGGTAACTTACTGAATAATAAAGATCTTGAGAATATTTCTTTAAATCTGGATATTAATATCAATCAACCCACCTATGGCAAACTAAGAGGTTCAGTAGATGGACTGGTTGATAAATTCACATTCAAGAAGTACACTTATAATGATATTAAACTAGGTGGTACTTACGACGGATTGCGCCTCAATGGAGGGTTATCTCTTAATGATGAGAATGCTATTTTAGATCTCCACGGTTTATTCGACCTATCGGATAAAGAACCTAAACTCAACTTTGATGCGCGCCTTAAGAATGTTCGTCTCGATAAACTGAACTTAAGCAACAAATACAAAGAATCGTACTTAAGTGTGGATGTGGATGCCAACTTCTCAGGAAAAAACATTGACGATATTCAAGGCTACATAAAAACAGACTCGGTTAGCTTTAGACAACCTGACAAAAGCTTTACTCTTGATAACTTTATTATCGAAGCATCAGGGTTAGCCGACACCCGAAAATTGAGTATAAAATCGGATATTATCAATGGAGAAGTGACGGGAGCATACTCTTTCACAACCATTGCTGAAAGTGTAAAAAGATCTTTGAATGCTTATCTTCCTGCATTGATTGATTTTAATGAAAAGAAAAAAACGAATATAAAATCGAATGATCTTTCTTTCGACTTTACGATTAACAATACAGAAAAGGCTAGCGATATATTTCAACTACCTGTAACCATATACAGCCCCACTAAGATAATCGGGTTCTATAATAATCAGACTGAACGATTTAAAATCGAAACATATCTGCCATCCATAAAAGCTGCAGGAACCAAAATACAATCGGGTTATTTATTGCTAGAGAACAACAATGAAGAAATAAAATCAACTATATCAGGAACATTTGTTACCAAAAACGGAACATTGAATAATCTATCAACAGATATTCGTGTGAAGAATGATGTAGTTAATATACATACCTTATTCTTAAACAAAGAAGAAGGCAGGCTTAAAGGTGAATTTGCTAACTCTATTGCATTTTCTAAACCCGATAAGAAAACTTTACAAACGGATATCCGATTCCAAGCAGGAGAGCTTATACTAAATAACACTCTTTGGAAAATTAAAAATTCCAATATTCGTATTATTCCTAATAAGATTAGTGTAGACAATTTTGTAGTGACCAGCGAAAATAAAGACCAACAACTAAGTATAGACGGTACTTTTTCAGCTAAAGATCCAGACGAAAAGCTTCATGTTCAGCTAAGAAACATTGATCTCGATTATATATTCAACACTCTCTCAATTAGCGCTCTGCAATTTGGAGGATCTGCAAGTGGCGATTTGGCTCTCTCTACCATAGATGGTCAACCTTATGCTAATATTAATTTAAAGGTTCACGATTTTGCATTCAACAGTACAAAACTTGGAGATTTAGATTTATTCAGCGATCTGGATGCTGAAACTAAGAAAGTAAATCTTAAAGGAACAATAACAAATCCCGAAGACAAACTAACCAACATTGACGGGTTTATTAATCCTCTTACACAAGAGCTGTCTATAAATTTCGATGCCAAAGAAATAGATGTTGCTTTCCTTAATAAATACGTTGCAAGCTTATTTAACGGAATCAAGGGTAAAGGTAGTGGTAATGTCCACTTGTTTGGAGATTTCTCTAATGTAACGGTCGAAGGTGAAGCCTTTATCGAGAATGGTAGTTTAGGGATAAACTTCCTTAATACCAATTACTCCTTTACGGATACTATCTATATGAAAAAGGATCTCATTTACTTCAATGATATCGCATTTCATGACGAAAAAGGAAATACTGCTATGATTAGCGGAAAAGTTGTACACGATTATTTTACGAACTTCTTATATTATGTAGACCTTGTTGGAGACAATTTTATGCTTTACAATGCCACACAAAAACTGAATCCGATGTTTTACGGAACAGTTTTCGGATCAGGTTCGGGAGTCATAAAAGGCGACGAAAGAGCTGTGGATATCAATGTGAATATGCAGACCAACAGCAACACTAATATTTATATGAATTTTATGGAGGATAAAGCCTCCGAATATTCTTTTATCAGATATAAAGCGAAGGAAGAAGTAACCGATTCAATAAAGAATCCAAATGAGAAACCTAAGTTCAGCAGACTTCAAACCGACTCTGGAATTGAGATCAATATGAATTTTTATATTGATGCAACTCCTGACGCTACTGTCGAATTATTGATGGATCCCGTAGGCGGTGACAGATTAAGAGGTTCGGGAACGGGAGCTTTGCAATTCACTTGGGGAACCAATAAAGAGCCCATGTTGTATGGTACTTATATGATTAATAAAGGTTCGTACAATTTTACTTTCCAAAAGATATTTGAACGTAAATTTACAATACAAGACGGCAGCTTTGTTCAGTTCAGGGGAGATCCATTTGAAGCAAACATAGATCTTACAGCTATATATAGAGTAATAGCCAATCTGAACGATCTAGATCAAAATATAGCTAAAAACACAGGACAAGCCAGTGTACCTGTAAACTGCATATTGAATATTACGGGAGCATTGCGTCAACCTAAAGTAAATCTGGATATTGCTTTACCATCTGCTGACCCCGAAGTGCAGCGACAAATAAAGAGTCTGATTAGTACAGAGGATATGATAAACAGACAAATTGTTTATTTATTATTGCTGTCTAAATTCTATACGCCCAACTATGCCATGACAGATCAGAAAACATCCGATCTGGCGGCTGTTGCATCTGCAACTCTATCTACTCAATTGAGTAACATACTTAGCCAATTGGACGATCGCTGGCAGGTAGGTACAAATATTCGTACCAGCGATGCAGGATTTTCGAGTACCGAAGTAGAACTTATACTTTCAAGCAGATTACTTAACGACAGAGTACTGTTTAATGGCAACTTTGGGTATCGAGATAATCCCATGACGCAAGATGCTTTCATCGGTGATGTAGATATTGAAGTATTACTAAACCGTATCGGTACATGGCGTCTTAAAGCATACAACCACTACAACGAAAAATATTATTACGTTGGAGCCGGAGGTAGCGGCAATGGAGTGCAAACACAAGGTGTAGGTATCTTATACAAAAGAGATTTCGATTACCTAAGAGAATTATTTACAAGACCTAAAAAGAAAGGGCAGCCCTTACAGCCTGATTCTATAAAGCGCCAAGATACAGTTAAGCATATCAACCAAATTGTCAAAATGAAATAATGAGTCTTATCGATCAGCAAACAAAGCAATTTATAGCGCTACATGAATCTGACGATATACGACAACTTGCTTTAAAAACGAAGTCGTATCCGGAGATTGATATGCCTATGGCTATTCAGCAAATTGCAGGAAGACAAATTGCTAAATATAAAATCCCTTATTGGTATCAACACGAAGACATCATTTATCCTCGACATTTATCGATGGAACAATGCTCGTCTGAAATCACAGCTCTTTACAAAGCCTCTCTATGCAAAGGTGATACTCTTGTAGATCTTACAGGTGGATTGGGAGTCGATTTTTCGTTCATGGCAAAAAATTGTAAACAAGCCTATTATGTAGAAACTCAAAATGAATTGACCGAATTAGCCAAATGTAATTTTAACACACTAATGCTAAATTGTGCCGAAGTTGTAGAAGATGATGCCATTTCTTTTCTCAATTCATTTGATAAAATAGCAGACACTATATTTATTGATCCTGCAAGGAGAAGCAATACCGGAAAAAAAACAGTTTTGATAGAAGATTGTACTCCAAATCTGATTGAAATAGACGATCTTCTTAATAATAAAAGCAAACGGGTTATTATAAAACTATCCCCCATGCTTGATATTACCCATGCCCTCACGTCGCTTAGCAATGTTACCGACGTGCATATAATAAGTGTAAATAACGAGTGTAAAGAGCTGCTATTCGTAAAAGAAAAATCAGAGAAAGAAACACAGCTTATTTGTGTTAATCTTTTAACTCATAGAGAAAACGAGTCCTTTACTTTCACCAAAACTGAAGAAGTTTCATCCTTTGTTTCTCATACTGATAGCCCCGAGAAGTATTTGTATGAGCCGAACAGCTCTATATTAAAAGCCGGTGCATACAAAAGCGTGGCTTTAAGGTACAATCTAAGAAAATTACATCCTAACAGCCATCTATATACTTCTGATAGTTTGATCACTGATTTTCCGGGTCGGAAATTTGAAATTAAAGAAGTTATTTCGCCCAATAAAAAAGAAATTAAAGTAAATTTCAAAGACACTAAACAAGCTAATATTGCCACAAGAAACTATCCTTTTTCGGTAGCAGACATAAGGAAACAAACCAAACTTAAAGAGGGTGGCACCGATTATATATTTGCTACAACTCTGGCTAATGAAAAAAAAGTATTAATTTTGTGTCAGAAGGTTCTTGATTAAAATCATAAACCAAACTTACCGTACATAATTCAATGCTGTCCATGCAAACCATTTCCAAAGTAAAAAAATACATCCAAGACAATATGCTACTTACCGATAAGGCTAAAGTTATTATCGGCGTCAGTGGTGGTGCCGATTCCATGGCATTGTTGGATATACTTCATCATTTGGGATATGATTGTATTATTGCTCATTGCAATTTTCACCTTAGAGGACAAGAATCGTACAGAGACGAGTATTTTGTAGAGAAAGTAGCTTCAAAATATAATTTGAAATATGTATCGGCAAATTTTGATACGAAGAAATACATCGAAGAAGAGTCCATATCCTTAGAAATGGCTGCAAGAGAGCTACGTTATGCATGGTTCGAAAAAATCAGAAAAGAATACAAGGCTGATAAAATTGCAGTAGCTCATCATCAGGACGATTCTGTTGAAACGGTATTAATAAACCTGATAAGAGGTACAGGTATACGAGGTTTGAGCGGTATTCCACCCATCAATGGAAAGGTAATCCGTCCCCTACTCTCCATATTCAGAGAAGATATTCTCGAATATCTAAAAACTAAACATATTGGTTTTGTAGAGGATAGTACCAATAAAGAAGATATTTACACTCGTAACAAAATACGTTTAAATGTAATTCCTCTGCTTAAATCAATAAATCCGTCTGTAGTACAAGCCATACAAAGAACATCGGAAAATTTATATCATACCGAAAGTATATATAATGCTTATATTGAAAAGGCAACCCGCAAAGTGTTTTTGGATAATAAGATTGATATTAATGCTTTATTGAAACAAAAAGAGCCTAAGACTATTCTTTTTGAGATTCTATTTCCATATGGTTTCAATACATCTACAGTTGATAATATATTCGATTCAATAAATAGCCAATCAGGCAAAGTATTTTATGCGACTGATTACCAACTGATCAAAGATAGGGAGGCATTTATCTTAGAACCTATTAACAATCAGCCCGATAGTATTTATACGCTTTTTGAACATGAAACAGAGATTAGCGAACCTGTGAAAATGACATTTGAATCGTTTCGTAAAACTTCATCGTTTAAAATAGAACAAGACCCCAATATTATCTATTTAGACAAAGGGAGACTGGTTTTTCCTCTCATAATCCGCAAATGGAAACATGGTGATAAGTTTATTCCTTTTGGGATGAAAGGGCACAAAAAAATAAGTGATTATTTTACAGATCGTAAATTTAGTTTAGTCGATAAAAACAATACGTGGCTGTTATGTTCTGCCGATGATATTGCATGGATTGTTGGTGAGCGTATTGACGACCGATTCAAAATAACCAACAAGACAATAGAAGTCTTAAAAATCACTCTCAATCAGTAGTAACTTTAGCTACTTCTTTCTCTAAACGTCCAATTTGCGAATTAAGAGTTTTAATGCTTGATTCTACGTTTGTCATTTCTAATTTATGCGTCTCATCTTTATCCTCTCTTCTTTTCAACTCCTCCAGATAATCTCTTAAAGATGCCTGATATTTAAGATAATAGTTCAAAGCTTTATCAGCTTGTCGCAGATCATAATCATATATAGTTGCTAAAGTGAAATTAAGATACATGTTTTGATTTCTCGTTCCATATCTTGTTGCCTCTTCATAATTATCAACTGCTTCTTTATATTCTTCAAGCCCCTCATATCCTTTAGCTAACCCTCTGAAATAAAGATAAAGGTACATATCAGCAGGAATCGTGCGATCAAGAAGAGTTCCGAAGTAAGTAACAGAATTAGCATAGTCTCTAATCTCATTCGAGATTACCCCCAAGCAATATAATACTCTAAGGTTTGTAGAGTCTTGCGCATAGGCTTTTAATAAAAATGGCAGAGCCTCCTCATTCTGTCCCAAAGAGTAATAAGAAATACCTAAACTTCGGTTAACAACCAAAGAACTGTCTCCATTCAAATAGCATCTTCTGAACCTAGAAACAGCATCTTCATAAAAATCAGCGCCATAATAACTTAACCCATTCAGCAGATTAATCTGCCTATTGGTACTGTCCTTTTCAACAAAACTATCCGAAAGCCTCATTGCCTCCTCAAAGTTTTTTTGTTTGATATTTATATTTATCAAACTTGCTATCGAAAAAACATCCATTGTATCCGCCTCTATCGCTTTACTGTAATAAGCCATTGCACTATCGAGTTCATTCATATTTTCAAAGCATTGCGCAGAACGCTTAATCATATTGCTCAACTTATAGTCATCAGTCAACGCTTTATAGTCAACTAACGCATCCTTATAATTATCAAGACGATACAACATATCTGCTCTCTTGATTTTATAATATATATTGACCGAATCAAGTTCTATCAAAGCATTATAACAATTTAAACCAGCACTCCAATTTGAAAGAGCCTGATAACATAAAGCCATTTCTGATTTTATTTGTAAATCTTCGGGATATGCCTGTGACAGAGAGGATAAAACCTCAATCGCTTTCGAATAATTATCTAAGCCTTTATAAGAAATGGCTCTCTTTTCTTGGAGTTCCTTTGTTTGATTTTCATTCTCGATAACTATTAAAGCTTTATCAAATTGATAACTAGCAATGTACTCATCAATAATTGGATAATTATTTTGAGCTTTTAGTAAGGGATAATATCCAATAAAAAATATAGTTAGATAGATAAGTGTTCTCATAATTAGATTACTA
>NZ_CVRU01000127.1 GCF_001261715.1 Dysgonomonas sp. HGC4
TCTCTCTCTCTCTCTCTCTCTCTCTCTCTCTCTCTCTCTCTCTCTAATATTTTAGCACAGAAATCAAAATCTAAAAAGTTAAATTTCAGACTATTGCGAGTTGTGCTATTTGTTAATTCATTAACCATTTCAGGACGTAAAGAGTTATTTACCAAGGGCAAATATAAAACATTAAACTTAATAACAAAAATTATTTAAGATTTTATCATATTTAGACAAAGCGAACCTTTATAAAATAATATAAGGTCACTTAGTTAAATAAGTAACTTTATATTAATAGGGTTGCCCAGTTATTTCAAGCGATATTTCTTTTCCTTGTACATGTAATCTGCTGCAATAACATGCCCCAAAGCATCCTTTGCCAATTCAGTCTCTAGTTTCATCGGGACAAGTGTAGTATCGTTCTTTATTTCAAATTGCAAAGGTTCCTTATTGGGTTGCATAATCACCACCTTATTCTCCACTCTAAAAGCATTAATATCATAGAACTGCATAATTGCACGACCAGCTATACTATCTGATAATTGCAGTACATTGCGTCCTGCCATAGGAGTTTCAACCTTCATACCTATCATACTTAACAATGTAGGTGGTATATCTATCTGGCTCGACAGTTTATCATACTTCACTCCTTGTGAAACATTGGGTCCCAGGATCAAAGCCGGAATACGAAATTTATTGATAGGCACTAAATTTTTACCATAAGTACGAGTATTATGATCGGCAACCACAACAAATATGGTATTCTTAAAGTAATCTTCCTGCCTTGCTAATTCAAAGAATTTACCAATCGCAAAGTCTGCATATTTTATTGCATTGTGTACTGTCTTCTTGGGTTGTTCATAAAGCTCTATTCGCCCGTCTGGAAATTCAAATGGATCGTGATTAGAACTTGAAAACATAAACGAAAAGAACGGTTTATCGCCCATGCTTTTAAAATATTCATTTGCTTTTATGACCAGATCTTCATCCGAATATCCCCATGTTCCTTTAAAAGCATATTTTGTTGCATCTTTATCGAATACCGTTTCATCTATAATATTATCGAAACCATTCCCATTAAAGAAAGACCCCATATTATCGAAGTTTGCCATTCCTCCATAAATGAAACTAGTATTATAACCTGCTTGTTTCAACAAAGCTCCCAATGTAAAAAAATCTGTTTGAGCACCACTCAGTTTCACCACACTTTCCGATGGAGATGGTAAAAAGCCAGTAGCAACAGCTTCTATACCTCTCACACTTCTTGTACCTGTACTATAAAGCCTAGTAAATAAAAATCCCTCTTTCGACAGTTTATCCAATTCGGGAGTAATAGGCATTCCACCTAATGCTCCAACAAACTCAGCTCCCAAACTTTCTTGCAAAAATATAACCAGATTGTATGGTCTGCTCAATAAAGTATCAGGCTCTTGCACATGCATTAATGATAGATTACCATCTGTAAAATCGGTATCTGCAACATTCATATATTTTCTCACACGTGTAATAGCTTCTTCCGAATCCATTTTTCCGTACATCTTACTCGCATCCACCTCATTCTTCAAACCATAAGCTGCGTAAAAAAGAGTGTATATAGAATTCAAACCTAGACAGTTAGTTAACTGATCGTTTGAAAACATCGCGTTACTAGGATTAATAGGTCGTTTGCTCGTCAAACTACCTCTAGCTCCCCAAAACAGAAAGAAGCCGATTAAAGAAAACAACAGCAACCTATATTTATATTCTGTCGGGCGTACTGTAAATAGTCTACCTCCTTTTTTAAAGCCGAAACAGAGAGCAATGATCGAAAGTACCACCACTACAACTACAGTCCAAATACGCCCCTTAAATAACATGGTAGCAACTTCTTTGGGGTATATAAGATATTCAAGAAACAGTTTATTAGGACGCGTATCGTATTGATTGATGAAATCGGGACTGACAATCTCCATAAAGAATATCAAAAACAAGAATAGAACACAATATGCTGTTAAAAATCGACTGGCATACTTCGCTAATTTGTCTGGAACTAAGAATAAAAACAGGGCTGGAATAAACGAAAGATATGAGATGAGAATTAAATCAAACCTTAATCCAACAGGAAATATTTCCCAACAGTTCTCAACGACTTCAACCCGTTCTTTATACATAAGGAACAGAACAATGCGGCTGACAGTAGTTATCAATAATGCTATAAATACAAAGTTTAGCAAAGGCTTGAGGAATTGCAGCTTTTTCATGTTATATAGATTGATCGATTATAAGACTTAATAAATAAAGGGCATCTAAAATTAATAGATACCCTTTATTTTTATAGTAAAGTAACCACTTCTTTACAATGCATTTTCTTTGATAAGATATTCAGCTATTTGTACAGCATTTAAAGCCGCACCTTTTTTGATCTGATCGCTTACCGACCAAAACGACAATCCGTTAGGATTACTGATATCTTTTCGGATACGTCCTATATATACAGGGTCTTTTCCTGCAACATGAAGAGGCATCGGATATTCTTTTTTCTCAGGATTATCTTGTAGGATAATTCCATTGCCTTCGCTGAAAGCTTTACGAGCTTCTTCCATCGAAATAGGTTTTTCTGTTTCTACCCAAGTAGCTTCAGAGTGAGCACGTATAACAGGAACACGCACACAAGTTGCACTCACTTCAATATCTGAATGCATTATCTTACGAGTTTCATGATACATTTTCATCTCCTCTTTAGTATAACCGTTCTCGGTAAACACATCTACCTGAGGTATTACATTGTATGCCAATTGAGCTACAAACTTCTCAACAACAACGGGCTCATTATTCACAATTTGTTTAAACTGATTTTCCAACTCGTCCATAGCAGTTGCACCAGCTCCCGAAGCTGCCTGATAAGTAGCAACATGCACACGCTTGATATGTGATAACTCTTCGATAGGCTTCAATGCAACTACCAACTGAATTGTTGTACAGTTAGGATTTGCAATAATATTACGTGGACGCACTTTTGCATCCTCACCATTTACTTCGGGCACAACCAATGGAACATCTTTATCCATACGGAATGCACTAGAATTATCAATCATCACAGTACCATGTTTTGTAATGGTAGAAGCAAATTCTATTGAAGCACTTCCTCCTGCCGAAACAAAAGCAATATCTATTCCCTTAAAATCATCGTTATGCTTCAGTTCTTTCACCATGTACTTCTTACCCTTGAAGGTATATTCTTTTCCTGCACTACGGCCAGAACCAAACAAGACTAATTCATCAAACGGGAAATTGCGTTCGTCAAGAACTCTTAAAAATTCTTGTCCGACAGCACCACTTACGCCAACAATAGCAATTTTCATTTTTTTGTAGAGAATTTGAATAAATAATATTTCGTTTATCAATGGGCTTCTTGCACCAAAACGGACATAGAAACCCAATATGCAAATATATAAAATTTTATTCCTCTGAGTTATACCAAAATAGATAATTATAAAGTCTCACTCTTTTTTATTACTCCAACAGGTATAAGTACAAGTAAATTAGCGACCTAATTGGAACATTTCGGCTAATAACTCATAAGAATGTAATCGGTCTTCAAACTTCTCAGCATAAGTTACAAGCATTATTTCATCTACTTGATAATCTTCTGCCAAGCCGATCAATTTTTCTTTCATCACTTCAGGTGTTGCAAATATCGTTCTCGCTCTGTTTACTTTAATCCTTTGTAACTCAAACTCAGAATAAGGCATATTCTCAATATCTTCATACAATACAGGAGCTAGACCTCCGCCACGTTCCAATTGAATAAATCGATAATCCATTACAGCCTGTTGTTTTCTTACGACTTCTTCATCCTCATTGCAGAATGCAAATATGGCAACATTAGCCTGCGGTGTTTTCAGATCCTCCGAAGGTCTAAAGTTCTTCCGATATGCTTTAATTATATCTGCACCTAAATACGGATTTATAAATTGTGCATACGACAATGCCATTCCAAAATGAGCGGCAATTGTACCACTTTCACCACTCGAAGTCAACAACCAACGATGAGGCACAGTGGGTATAGAAGGGTATGCTTTTACTTTACGATAGACCGTATCTTTTCCATCAGCATCATGAAAGAAATTATCCAAGTCATAAAGTTGTTGTATAAAATCCTGCTCATCAAAACGATTACTCGGGTTGAGCAATGAGGCTGTCAATCTGTCTGTACCGGGGGCTCTGCCAATTCCCATATCTATCCGGTTGGGATACAGAGCTTCAAGGAGTCTGAAATTTTCGGACATCTTCAATGCACTATGGTTGGGTAACATAATGCCACCCGAACCAATGCGTATATGCTTTGTATGATTGGCTAAATGAGCTATTAAGATTTCGGGCGAAGTTCCTGCCAGACTTTCAGCATTATGATGCTCCGATACCCAGAAGCGCGTATATCCCAATCGATCCGTAAGTTCAGCTAGCTGAGTTGTTTCAATCAAAGCTTCCGAAGCCGTTTTATTCTTATTGATAGGTGACTGATCGAGTACACTTAACTTTATTCTTTTTTGTTCCATAATTTTTAAAATCTCATTAATAGTAACTCATTCAATAGTTGTGCCAAAGATGATAGATTCCATCAATATCTAAGAACAATCAAACTTATATTATTGATAATCCTACAACCTTTAAATATATTGGATATTTTTTACTTGCTCGTTTTCTAACCCAGATTATTATTCCTATTTTTAAACTTTCAGTGAAAAAATACAAATCATTAGTCCCCTTATAAATATATGCAGAATATATCAGATATAAAACGGTTCCAATTTAAAGATACTTCGTTTGCAAGTTTGATGAACAAGCGTATCTACAATATACTACTTATAGCAACTAAATACGACATTTTCATTCTTGAAGAGGATGGTCGTGTAGATGAGCAAATATTTGATGAATACACATCTCTCAATCTGCGCTACCCTCCCCGATTCACACAAGTATCTACGGCAGAAGATGCGTTCAGTCATCTCAAAGAAAATCACTATGAATTGGTTATTTATATGCCAAACATGGATGATGCCGATATGTTTGCAACAGCAAGAGAGATCAAAAGGCTGTATTCTGATATTCCGTTAGTCGTATTAACCGCTTTTTCTAAAGAGGTATCAAAACGCTTTTCGACAGAAGACCTCACTTTTGCCGACTATGTTTTTAGTTGGTTAGGTAATTCTAACTTACTGTTGGCAATTATTAAACTGATAGAAGACTCGATGAATGTGGAACACGACACCGAAATGGTGGGTGTACAAATTATACTTCTAGTTGAAGACTCCATCCGTTTTTACTCATCCGCACTATCCGCATTATTTAAGATAGTACTTAAAGAATCGCGAGAGTTTTCGAAAGAAGCTCTTAATGAGCATCAGAAGATGTTACGTATGCGAGGCAGACCAAAAATTCTACTGGCACGCAGCTACGAAGAAGCCGCCGTTATATACACTCAGTATAAAGATAACATATTAGGTATAGTTACCGATATGAGCTATATGCATGGAGGCATCAAAGAAAAACTGGCTGGTTACAACCTTGCTAAATGGATAAAAGGACAAGACAGATTCCTACCTATTATATTCAATTCGTCAGAAGAAAGTAATAGAGCTTATGCCGATGAAATTTCGTGCAGTTTTATTGATAAAAACTCAAAAAGCTATCCGCTTGATCTACGCACTCAGATTGTAGAACAATTCGGATTCGGTGATTTCATAATAATAGACCCTGATACAAAAGAAGAAATTGTCCGTATAAAGAATCTGAAAGATTTACAGAAATCGATATTAACGATACCCGATAAATCTTTAGCCTACCATATGTCTCACAATCATTTCTCTAGATTCTTGTATTCCAGAGCAATGTTTCCTATTGCCGAGACACTAAAGAAAATAGATGTAAATGATCTTTCAAATATAGAAGAAGCCCGAAAAATCATTTATGATACAATAGTCGAATATCGTAGGATGAAAAACTCAGGAGTAATTGCCGTCTTCGAGAAAGATCGCTTTGATGAGTTTTCTAATTTCGCACGTATCGGTAATGGTTCATTGGGTGGAAAAGGTAGAGGTCTAGCATTTCTTGGAAATATCGTAAAGACAAACTTTGAACTAAATGAGAATCCCAACTTCCCCGTATTACTACCCAAAACAGTAGTACTCTGTACCGATATTTTTGACGATTTCATGGAATCAAATAATCTATATCCGATAGCATTGTCTGATAAAAGTGATGAGGAGATTCTTCAACATTTTCTGGATGCCGATTTGCCGGAGAGCCTCGATGATGATTTTCTAACCTTTTTCGAAGCAGTTAAATCACCCTTAGCCATACGATCATCAAGCTTACTAGAAGATTCTTACTATCAACCATTTGCAGGCATATACTCAACATATATGGTTCCTGTATTGGAAGACAAGCACAAGATGATACAATCGGTAAAAGCGGCTGTAAAATCGGTCTACGCATCAGTTTTCTATGCTGATAGCAAATCGTATATGACTGCAACTCAAAATCTGATCGATCAAGAGAAAATGGGGATCGTTTTGCAAGAAGTTGTTGGTAGCAGATACGGCAATCGCTTCTATCCTACCATGTCTGGCGTAACACGCTCTCTCAACTTTTACCCTATCGGACACGAAAAAGCAGAAGAAGGTATAGCCAATATAGCATTGGGTCTTGGAAAGTACATTGTAGACGGAGGTACTACTTTAAGATTTTCGCCCTACCATCCAAACAATATTCTACAATTAAGCTCTGTTGACTTTGCCTTAAGAGAAACTCAAAGACAGTTCTATGCTCTCGACATGGAAGATATCACGCAGGAGTTTTCCATCAATGATGGCTTCAACCTATTGAAATTAAACGTAAATGATGCCATTGCTGATGACTCCATTCGTTTTATCGTTTCCACATTTGATCCCGTTGATCAAACCATATATGAAGGTTTTTACGAAGGAGGACGTAAGATTATATCTTTTGCGAATATCCTTCAGCATGAATTGTTTCCATTAGCTACTGTACTCCAAAAAGTATTGAGCATTACTCAGTTTGAAATGGGACGAGCAGTGGAAATAGAATTTGCTGTCAATCTGAAGAATAAAGACGAAGCAATCTTCTATTTATTACAAATCCGCCCCATTGTTCAGAACAAAGAAGTACTTAATGAAGACCTTCTTAAGATACCGATAGAAGATACTATCCTTACATCAAATAACGCTCTAGGCAACGGCATTACAGATGATGTATATGATATTGTATATGTCAAAACTGCCAATTTCAATGCTTCTAATAACCAATTGTTAGCCTATGAAATAGAAAAGCTAAATAAACAGTTTATGGAAGAAGACAGAGGTTATATTTTAGTAGGCCCCGGAAGATGGGGCAGCAGCGATTCATGGCTGGGAATACCCGTTAAATGGCCTCATATAAGCAATGCTAGATTATTGGTTGAGTCAGGTCTCGAAAACTATCGCATAGAGCCAAGCCAAGGCACGCACTTCTTTCAGAACCTCACTTCTTTTGGAGTAGGCTATTTCACGATCAATTCGTATTTAGATGGAGAAGGTACTTTTGACGAATCATATCTCAACAGCTTGCCTGCATTATACGAATCGGATGCAATCAGACATGTAAGATTCTCAAATCCTTTAGTGATAAAAATAAACGGAAAGAAAAAATACGGAGTCGTATTAAAAGGATAAGCAAAATAAAAAAAGCCACTTCAATGAAGTGGCTTTTTCTATTTATTATAATTTAATCTAATAGATTATAGTATACCTTGTGCCATCATAGCTTTTGCCACTTTCATGAAGCCTGCAATATTTGCACCCTTCACATAGTTTACAAAACCATCAGCATCTTTTCCATATTTCGAGCAATTCTCATGAATATCAGACATAATTGTCTTTAGTCTACTATCCACTTCTTCAATAGTCCAGCTCAGACGTGCTGAATTTTGAGACATCTCCAAGCCCGATACAGATACACCACCTGCATTAGCTGCTTTACCCGGAGCATACAATATTTTTGCATCCAAAAATACATTTACCGCCTCAGGAGTAGATGGCATGTTAGCACCTTCCGATACAGCAACAATACCATTAGCAACAAGAGCTTTAGCATCATCCCCATTCAATTCATTTTGAGTCGCCGAAGGCAATGCAATATCAGCCACTTCACCCCAAGGGCGTCCACCAGCCACAAACTTACAGTTATATTTTTCTGCGTATTCTTTAATACGTCCTCTATAAAGATCCTTAAGCTCTTTCACATACTCCAATTTCTCAAGAGTGATACCCTCTGGATCATAGATATATCCATCCGAATCAGAAAGAGTCATAGGAATGGCTCCCAACTCTATAAGCTTCTCACAAGTATATTGAGCCACATTTCCAGAACCAGACACTAAACATTTCTTACCCTTAATATCTATATTACGAGTTTTCAACATCTCCAGTAAGAAATATACATTTCCATATCCGGTTGCCTCAGGACGAATCAACGATCCTCCAAAAGTTAAACCTTTACCAGTAAAAGTTCCAGTAAACTCACGAGCCAGTTTTTTATACATACCAAACATGAAACCAACTTCACGTCCACCAACACCTATATCTCCAGCAGGCACATCTGTATCAGGACCAATATGTCTCCAAAGTTCCGTCACGAATGCTTGACAGAATCTCATTATCTCTGCATTCGATTTTCCTTTCGGATTAAAATCCGATCCACCTTTTCCACCACCCATAGGTAAAGTAGTCAATGAATTCTTGAAAGTTTGTTCAAACGCTAAGAATTTAAGAATTGATAAATTTACGGAAGAGTGAAAACGTATACCTCCTTTATATGGACCTATCGCATTACTGTGCTGTACTCGATACCCCATGTTCACATGCACTTGTCCTTTATCATCTACCCATGTTACACGGAAAGAAAAAATACGCTCCGGAATACAAAGTCTTTCAATAAGATTAGCTTTTTCAAATTCTGGATGTTGATTATATACTTCTTCAATAGATTCTAAAACTTCATGTACTGCTTGATGATATTCAGGCTCATTCGGAAATCGTCGCTTTAATTCTGATAAGGTTTGTTCTGTTTTCATCTAATAAAATATTATTCGGTTTATTAATTTGAGAGATAAGTCTGATAAAGATAGTTTGTTTTCAAGAGACTCGCAAATATTGAGTTATGATATATAATATTTTATATAATATTAAAACGTCATTTTTAATTCAAAAACAATAGACAAAAGACATTTCGTATATTACAAAAACATTAAGACTAAAGACAGAAATAAC
>NZ_CVRU01000128.1 GCF_001261715.1 Dysgonomonas sp. HGC4
CTATTAGCTATAGTAAATATTTACCCTTAAACCAGGGAGTATATATCGTGAAGATTAAAACATCACAAGGGCAAATAGTAGCGAAGAAGATTAATGCTCTTTAATATTTACAAAAATAGAAAGAACTAGATAATGGAAAATATACAACAGATATTGAAAAAAGAAAGGAATAATGAGAATCAAATCTATCTATATAAAGTAGATGACTATTGGTTTGCTTACGAGCGTTCTGCATTCTATATGTTCTCTATCTGTTGTGTAGATGCCATTTTCAAAATAAGGGATCCTAAAGAAGAAAATGCGATGCTTATTGCTGTCATGAAAAAAGGAGTGGATGGAATAGATAACCCTCATTTTTCGGTCTTTGAAAAGTCGGATAATAGCTTGATTATAAATTGCAGTACTACCTGTAAAGGTTTTCAGCATTGGAAAGACAGGTTTATCCCCTTAGTCAATGATATGGATTCTGTAAACACAAAAAATGAATATTATCAATATGCAAACTATAACTATCAGAACTAAACTGCTTTTAGGATTACTAGGGTTACTCTCTGTATCTGGTGTAAGTGCACAGCAACTAGGAGTTAGAGCAGGTGCGAATCTGAGCAATTCGAAAGTAGAACTAAAGGGGGTTGATACAAAAGCAAATATGGGATTTAATATAGGTGTAATCTCAGATTTTAATCTGCCATTTGACGGATGGAAAATTAATGCCGGATTGCTGTTTTCTAATCAAGGCTTTGCTTTGAAACAAGATTACGGGAATAATAGCGGGCTTACCTACAACTTTACAACTAACACTATTGAGGTTCCAGTGAATGTAAGGAAAGAATTTAATTTTTTTATAGTTAAACAGTATGTTCAAGCAGGTCTTTATTCTTCCTATGCTTTATCGGGAAGAATAAAGGATGGAGATACTTCGCATTCACTGGATTTCAAAAATAATTCGGATCGGTTTGATACCGGATTTAGTCTAGGTGTAGGTTCCTATCTTACTCGCAATATTCAGGTATTGATCAACTACGATCATGGATTTGGGAAGAGTGAGATGAATTTTGGAGATCAAATTATAGCTTCGAAGAACCGTAGATGGACACTTTCAGCGGGATATATGTTTTGATTTAGATTAAGTAATAAAATAATGTAAGCATTATGTTTAATAAAAAAGTAAAGACCGAAACAATATTGGCAGATCGCACGTATAGTGTTATTTCGCAAGGCTTAATCCTTTCGGGAGAGATAAATACAAAAGATGATCTGAGGATTGATGGTACTGTAGATGGTAACATCAATTGCGAAGGAAAAGTTATAGTAGGGCCTACTGGCTGTGTAAAAGGTAATATAGAAAGCGAAAGTATCGAGCTAATGGGCAAAGTTAATGGCAATATAATTGTGCATGACATAATTATGCTCAAATCTTCATCGTATTACGATGGCGACATTACAGCTGTAAGTATTGATATTGAAGCTGGAGCCAATTTCTTTGGAAATTGTAGAATGAGTGATGTTGCGAAACCCGAACATAAGCCAATACTTATAAACTCGTAAGAGATTGGTATATGTAAAGTATAATGTAAGAAAATTTTTGTTCTGTAATAAAGTAGTGAAGAGTGGGGTATTTTAGAGTTTATCCTAGGGGAGCCATGCCGACTGAGAAGTTAGCATGGCTTATTTAAACACATTACTGATAATTAGTAATAGCAAATATTCAATTCGAGGTTATTAAATTATAACAGCATTAACAAATAGGTCTGAGACCTCAAAATAAGAAAAATGAAATTGTCCGATTTATTTATCCGATTTATCCTTTTAAAACAGTTCTTAAATAAAATATTTGTACAGAGATCATTGATTGTTCTTGTGGTCATTTTAATGATAGTATCTTCATGCTCTACCTCTGCACCTAAATTCATGACCCAAAGTTTGTTTATGCAAACGAAGCGTGCTAATATAGTACTGCCCGATGATAAGAAAGCTGATAAAGGTGGGGCTTCTGTTGTTTCGGAGAGAGTTTCTTATCGAAATTCGGGCTCTAGCGGAATTCAAGGAGAAGTAGCTCTTAAAGATGGTCAGAATAAATTAGACACAAATGCTGTTTATCGTTTACCTGAGGTAGAAGTAAAAGCGCAGGGACGTTTTACTGCGGAACGTGATGGACGTGTAAATGTCGATTTTAAGATAACTGTACCTAAAGAAATATTATCAGACAACTGGCGTCTGATATTGAATCCTAAACTTTTGCATAACGATTCGATTGTTCCGTTACAGAAAGTAATTCTGAATGGACGAGAATTTGTTGAGAAACAAAAACAGGATTATGCCGATTACGATAAGTTCTTGAAATCTATTGTAGATAAATCAAAATACGATAGTGTATATCTTGACAGAGATAATATTTTGAGAGATATAAGAAAACGTCAGGAGTACTATTTTGCGATTTATCAAGAACAGATGAAAGAGCAAATGGACTATGAAAAATGGAAATTGAAACAAGATGAGCATGACGCCGAGGTTAAAGCCAATAAGATAAGATATTCAGCAGAGCAATACCATCGATATTCACGCATGGCTTTAGATCATAAAGTGCGCAATGTTGTCGAAAATAAAGATACAACAGGCTTGCATGCCAAATATATGAAAGACTATGAGCGTAAAACAAGAAAATATATGGCAAGGTATCTTGATGACTATGGTCTTCAGGAAGATAAAGATTCAGTTGAATTGATAAGGAGAGAGCTGGCTTTAAGGAATACTCCCAAAAAATACAGGGAAAAGCGTGAGGTTAATAGTAAGATTAGTGATATTGACAACCATATCTTTTCTTTAAATGATTCTGTTGAAATAGCGAAGCACAGATACTTTTTTGGAGAAATAGCAATGAATGAACTTGCATTGCAGAGAAAAGATGAGATGTTCGAAAAAATGGTGAAATTTCCATACGATGATAATAAAGCCGAAATTCGTCTAGATACTATACTCTCATCAAGCAGTAATTTTGTGTTTTATTATACGCAAGAATATCCTGTAGTTGAAGGGTTAAAGAAAATTCGTCTTACAATGGATAGTAAAATACAAGCTATTGACAGGAGTGAATATAAATTAGAGGGAGCAGACACCCTTTCGTATTTTATAGCATCTTTAGCTCAGTTGGCTGATCCATCTCTTATAAGTAAGCGTACCGAATTGCATCGTAATCTGTATGATCGTATAACCGTTTATACAAGATACAAAACTGCTAAATCAGTAAGTTCGGTTTATGAAATAGATTATCAGGATAATAGGGCTCAAATGGATAAACTAGTAGAAGCATTTAGGAAGTATAATAATTCTACTGAATTTACGATTGATAGTGTAACCATGATTTCTACTACATCTTTGGAAGGAGATTATGATGATAATTATGAGTTGACGTCTAAGCGCGCTTATTCGGTGAAAAACTATTTAAGCAAAACATTGTCCGGTGTTAATGTAGAAAATCTATTTAAGGTTAAATATAAAGGTGAGGATTGGAATACATTATTGACTCAGGTTCGCCAAAGAGATGATATTGTAAATAAAGAAGATATTCAGACGATGTTGACAAATGCTGTATATCCCGATCAGTGTGAGCAGGATATAAAGAAACAATTTCCTGCCGACTATAAAATTATTCAAGACTCCATCTATCCTTTGTTGAGAAGAATTGATTTTGTAATTGATCTTCATCGCACAGGCTTAAAGTCTGACACTGTAAAGGTTGAATATAGATCGGACTACGAGGAAGGGCTTCGTTTGTTACAAGAACGGGAATATTGGAAAGCGATTGAAATATTAGCAAACTATCCTGATTACAATGCTGCTCTTTGTTTAGCTTGTCTGGGATATAACAGTAAAGCATATGACTTGTTGACTAATTTAGCTCCAACAGGTAATACTGAATATTTGTTGGCTATTCTTTGCAGTCGTATGAAGAAAGAAAGAGATGCTGTAAGCCATTTGTTAAAATCGTATGAGTTAGATTCGTCTAAAATATATAGATCTAGATTAGATCCCGAAGTTTTAGCATTAATTGCGAGGAACAATTTACAATCTCAGATAGATAGAATTCAAGAAAGAGAAAATAAGGAATTAGAGACAATCGCGAGTAAATAATTTTACTTCTTTGAGGATAATAAATAAAGGATGTTCTTATA
>NZ_CVRU01000129.1 GCF_001261715.1 Dysgonomonas sp. HGC4
TATACAATAATACATAAACATAGATATATTTAAGATTTCATTTAATACCTTAGTAGCTATATGAAAAAAACTTTGAATGAAATAGTCGTTAATCACATACGCAAGAATATACCCAAAGAGAAAAATATAGTTCCTTTTTTAATGGACTTACTGGATTTAGCTAAAGAATCTACTTATCGAAGAGTCAGAAATGAAATTCCTTTTACATTTGAGGAGATATCCAAGATTGGACTACATCTTAATATCTCATTGGATGAGATTATCGGACAAAGTAGTGGCAAACGTGTATTCTTTAATTTACATGAACTAAATCATTCGATTCCGATACTCCAGATTAAGGACGTTATTATAGAAGCCATTGAGGTATTATCTAAAGTCCATAGATCTACTAATTCGAAAGTTATATTGGCAGGAAATCATTTTCCCACGCTTTTCTTAGTATCATTTCCCAATATTTCTAAATTCCGTTATTACAAATGGATACATCAGACAGAAGATGTCCCTCTAAATTTCTATTATTCAGATTTTAGTATACCACAGGAGATACTAAACTTACAAAAAAAATTAAAGTATAATCTTCAGAGAGTAAACAAACTAGAAATCATCATAGACAAAAATACCATATCATCAACTATGCTAGATGTTAGTTATTTTTATAAAAGAAATTTGATTAGTGAATCTGAACTGCGGGTAATACAAGAGGAACTATACGAATGCATAGATTTATTAGAAGAGATGACACAGAAAGGAGTAAATCAAATTGGCTCAGAAGTACAGATATATCTTTCCTCATTGAATATTGAATCTAACTCTTCTTATTTTGAGTACGATGGACAGTCCTATACCCAACTTTGGTCATATTTCTCTGACCCGATAAGCATTTCTAATTCACAAGCTTCTTTTGTTCAAAAAAGATGGCTTGATTCTCTAAAAAAATACTCGACACTTATCACCCAAAGTAATGAAATACAACGTGCTAAATTTCTAAATTTACAACGAGAACTTATTTCAAATATGGACAAAGACATTATTTTATAATCAGTAAATAAAAAATAATAGATTACTTTTCTAATCCATCATAATCCTGAAAATAGATATACAACCCCTAAAAAGACTCTATACGATCAAAATCTAACTTTCCTCGAATCTCAATTAGATTCTCAGGAACAAAGACTCCTTTTTAAATACCCTTGCTTCTACAAGTAGAAGCATTGTCATTATACATTAAATACTCGCCGAATAGAAATATGCAAAAGGAAGTTCAATTTTTTCAATTACGTTTGGAGTTACAGTGTTATGCTTGAACTTTCAAATCCTAATAATATCGCACCTAATAAAAAAATCTAATCATATTTATTCCTCTTGTTTTTGAACAAAAGACGTACATATAATTTACTTAAAAGTTATTTTTTTTGCCACAAGAGAAAAAATAAAACAGCAACAACGTTTTTTTATCCCATAGCATCATAATATAACACTATGAGATAAAAATTGCTTAAATAACCTAATATAAATTTTAATCACTATACGTGTTTAACT
>NZ_CVRU01000130.1 GCF_001261715.1 Dysgonomonas sp. HGC4
TTTAGTAATAATCACTCAAAGACTCCTATTCAAAGCATAGTAAATTAAAGTATTATGTTAAAGAATATACTCTGTCAATGCTGACTTAGAAACAATCTATATAAATATGAAAGCGATTTTCAAACAAATGTCGAATAGATTTGTTTAATTTGTATAATGCTTAATTAAAAAAAAACAAGTATATGACTACGATTATCTCTTACTTTCTGATGACTTTACTTAGTTTTAATTTAAACGTGGAGGATCAAACAAATAATAATAACGATTATAAAAGTACAAAAGCTATGAAATTTGAAATGCCTAAGTTGCCATATGCAACAAATGCTTTAGAGCCAGTTATCAGTCAACAAACTGTAGAACTACATTATGGTAAACACCTTCAAACGTATGTAAACAATCTGAACAATTTAGTACCAGGAACTAAATTCGAAAATTCGGATCTTATTACTATCATCAAAGAAAGTGATGGAGCTATATTTAATAATGCTGGTCAGATTTTGAATCACGACCTATATTTTGCTTCATTTACAACTCCTGGAACAGGTGGTTCTCCTAAAGGAAAATTAGCTGAAGCTATTACAGCTAAATTTGGTTCGTTTGAAAACTTCCAAAAAGAATTCAATACAGCTGGTGCTGGACTATTTGGATCAGGTTGGGTATGGTTAGCTAAAGACGCTAGCGGTAACCTATCTATCGAAAAAGAACCAAATGGTAGCAATCCTGTTGTAAAAGGTTTAACTCCAATCTTAGGAATTGACGTATGGGAACATGCATACTACCTAGATTACCAAAACCGTCGTGCTGATCACTTAGCTGAAGTTTGGAAAATCATCAATTGGGACGTAGTTAGTGCACGTTACTAATCAAAACTCATAAATTCAATAAAAGCAGTCTTATAGAATAAGACTGCTTTTATTTTTTAAGGGAAACCCCTACTCTCTTTTAGTTCTTAATATGCGTAAGTTATATCTGTTATCAGGGCAGAACTTACAACTTTATCTTGTGTTAGATTATTAATTTGTTCAGGTCTATCTAATTCCTGCGGAGAAGGTGGTATGAAAGAACTTTTTGAGCCCTTAATTGATATTTGACGAGCTTTAGAATCAATTGATATATTTGCATATAAAGCACTTTTATATGGAACTGTATATGGCAAAGCTGAACGTGTTTGATAAACTGATTCAGGAAAACGTGTTCTATCAGCATATTCTTCTCCAACCCATACATAACTTGCACTATTAATCTGCATATAGTTTATTCCATCTCTTATTGTATGACAGTCGACATGATTATGACCACTTAATACACCTACAATAGTTACACCATCAAGCCTTGCTTTATTTAAAATACTCCTTAAAGCTACAAAACTCTCATTATCATCAAGTGCCCCATCAACAGGTGCATGAGTAAATAAAACGATATGTTTACTTTTATCTTTTAATAAAGCTTCTAGCCAATTTAATTGTTTTGACGATATCCTATCATTCTTTTTACCATAATAATTACCATCTGCATAATCTATTTCTTCCCCATTGGCATCTATAAAATTATTGGTATCTAAGACTATAAAACGAAATATACCTTTATCAAAATAATAATAAGGGGCTTTCATTTTCAAATATTCAACATACTGTTCTTTTGTACCAATATCCATATCGTGATTCCCTAGAACGGAATATTTTTCCAATGGGTAGTTAAGCCAAGATTCAACAAACTCTTTGTTTTCAGGCTTTCTCATAGCAAAATCACCTAATTGAATAATGAATTGTGATGAATTCTTCTCCGCAGCTTCAAAGACATCTCTCAATCGAATATCGGCATCATGTATTATATCTTGATGGATATCTGTAAACAAAGTAAAATCAATCACCTCCTGAGCTTTTAATAATGGAGAAAAGAATAAACATAAAATTAAAATTCGTGCATGCATAACAATATTAGATTTATTGGGTTAAAATAGGTAAACTACTAAGGTAGTTCATTATAGTATACCAATAATACAAATTATAAATGAAATATCCCCTCTAATAATAAACAATAATGCAGTCCCCTACTCTATCCATGCTCTTTTTAACTATTACTGGAGCTGTTGTTTCTTATTCTTTTATATCTTTGCCTCCTGATCTAGGGGTGCCCCAAAGGCTGAGATTATACCCATATAACCTGATCCGGATAATGCCGGCGTAGGGAAATAGATATGCTTCGTGCACAATGCATACTACTTCACAATAAGGTAAACTTCTCGTAATCCCCTTTTTTATTTATTAAGCTCGATGAAATGTTCTGCATTTTATCACTAATCATTATTATTTAAATGAAAAAGGAAATAATATCTTTCACTGTTTTTCTATCTAGCGTTTCTCTATTCTCTGAGGAAATAGAAATTCCAATTCCAGACAGCTTGAAACAAGTAAATCTAAGTGAGATTATTGTATCAGCAACTCGAGTTAACGAACGTGCTCCCATCGCATTCTCGAATATCAGTTCTATAAAAATAAAAGAAAACAATGCGGCAAGGAATATCCCCTATATTCTGGAAACCATGCCTTCCGTAGTTGCTTTCTCCGAAGATGGCTCAGGAGTAGGAAATACCTCTCTACGAATAAGAGGTACAGATGCTACGCGTATCAATGTAACCTTGAATGGAATGCCTCTCAATAATCCAGAAAGTCAAGAAGTATATTGGGTAAATATCCCTGATATATCTAACTCTCTACAAAGTATTCAGGTACAGCGCGGTGTGGGTTCTTCAACCAACGGAGCCGGAGCTTTTGGTGCCAGTATATCGATGAAAAGCCAAGGAGCAAAGCCCGAAGCATATGGAGAAGCGTCTACTGCCATCGGTAGTTATAATACATTTACATCCACTATCGCAGCAGGAAGTGGTATTCTCAAAAATGGTCTTTCTTTTGATGGACGCTATTCGCGTGTAACAGGAGACGGATATATTCGTAACGGTAAAGTAAACCATCGTTCCGCATACGCAGCACTATCTTATTATACTGATAACCAGTTGCTAAAATTAAGCTACATCAATGGTATTCAGCACACAGGAATCACTTGGGAAGGAATCAGCCCCGAGCAAATGAAAGTAGACCGTAGATATAATACTGCTGGTAGATTTTATGACAGCGCTGGCAATGTACAATATTACGATAACGAAACAGACAATTATTATTCTAACATAGTACAGCTAACCTATTCGAACACTATAAGTGAGCAATTGTCATTAAATGTAGGATTTAATTACAACCATGGATATGGATATTATGAGAATTATAAAATGGATCAGAAATTCAAGAAATTTGGCTTAGCTCCTCAGTTGGTGAATGACTCCTTATATAAGTCTTCTGATATTATCAGACAAAAACTGATGAAGAATAATTTCTATACCGGTAGTGCTACTTTAAACTACATTACAGACCAATTAAGCTTGGTTGGAGGGGTTATGGTATCCTCTTTTGTTGGAGATCACTATGGAGAGCTTAAATGGTCTAAACTCAATCAAAACATTCCGGCTAACTACGAATGGTATAGAAATGATGCAAATAAGAAAGAATTTAATATTTTCATGAAAGGATCATATAGAGTAACCAATGGTTTATCTGTGTTCGGAGATCTTCAATACCGCTATATTGATTATAGAATGAAAGGCATTGATGATGACCTGCAAGATATAACTAATAATAACTATTTTAGCTTTTTCAACCCTAAAGGTGGACTCTCATATACCTTTGATACTAAGAATGAAGTATATGCATCATTATCTTTTGCTCAACGTGAACCTTTGCGAACAGATATAAAAGAATCAGTAAAGGGAGGTAGCTTTCAACGCATCAAGCCTGAGCAAATGCTAGATTATGAATTTGGCTATAGATATGCTTCGGCTGGAGCCTCTTTTAATGCCAATATCTATTATATGAAGTATAAAGATCAGATGGTTCAAACAGGTAAACTAAACGATGTAGGCTATAAACTGATGGAAAATGTACCTGATAGCTATCGTTTAGGTTTAGAGTTGATAGGAGCTTATCAATTTGCAGAATGGATACGTTTGGATGCTAATGTTACTATAAGCAGAAATAAAATAAAAGACTATACTGCCTATTTCGATTTATATGATAATCAAACAGATTGGAATTTAGTAGGTCAAACATCAGAGCATTTCAAATCAACAGATATTTCTTTCTCTCCTAACGTTGTTGGTAGTGGAATAATTACTGTTACACCCTATAAAAAATTGTCTGTTGCACTTATTGGTAAATATGTTGGAAAACAATATTATGACAATACCTCTAACGAAAACAATCAATTAGCTGATTATTTTGTAAGCAATCTGGCTATCGGGTATACCTTCAAAACACAAAAAATGGGAGAAATTGATCTTCAATTCTTTGTAAACAATGTATTTAATAAAGAATATGTAGCTAATGCGTGGGTGTCTACCGATAAGTTTGAGGACAATACACAAATTGTATATACCGGCTTATTCCCTCAAGCACCCCGCAATATAATGGCCAAATTAGGTATTAGATTTTAATCAAGTTACAAACCTTTTTTATTACTTTGATAAGCAAAACAAAAAGACTACTCCTATTACGACATATATAAAAGTAAATGGAAATTATTATAAATTTTATTGAAGAGAATTGGGTAGAGATTATAGGAGCTATTGTTGGGCTCCTATATCTCTATTATGAATATAAGGCCGATCTCAAAATGTGGCCGGCAGGCATTATCATGTCATCTTTTTACACTTTTGTATTCATACATGCCGGTTTCTATGCATTTGCATGTATAAATATTTACTATATTTTGGCTGGAATATATGGTTGGATAAAATGGCATAAGCCTTCTGTTGAAGACGCTGATACAACAAATGAGATAGGACTGCTCCATGCCCCTGCCCGATTGTTATTACCTCTTACAGTGGCCACTATCATTATCTTTGGCATTATAGTATTTGTTTTACAAACTTATACCGATAGTGGAGTTGTATATGGCGATAGTTTTGTTACTACAATTAGCATTGTAGCCATGTGGATGCTGGCTCAGAAATATGTTGAACAATGGCTATTACTCATTGTTATAAACATCGTATCTGTTTTTTTATATTTATACCAAGACTTATACCCCACTTCCGTTATGTACCTTGTTTACAGTATAGTTTCTGTATTTGGATACCTAAGATGGAAAAAGATGATAATTAAAGAAATAAATGAAAATATATAAATACCCCACTCTATCGACTAAAGCTGACGCTATAATATTGGCTAATGGAGAATTTCCTACAAATGACATTGCACTATCTATTCTAACCAATAATAATTATATAATTTGTTGCGATGGTGCTATTAATAATTTAGCTCATACAGATATAGTACCTCAAGCTATTGTAGGTGACTGCGACTCATTATCTGAAACCAATAAAAAGAAATTCCAAGACCTCATTATTCAGATAGAAGAGCAAGAAACGAATGATCTTACAAAATCAGTACAATATTGCATATCTCAAGCTAAAAAAGACTTGATTATTCTTGGAGCTACAGGGCAACGAGAAGATCATAGTATTGCAAATATTGGTTTATTAGCCGACTATATAGATTATATTGATGATATATGTATGGTCACAAACCATGGTGTATTCAATGCAATTAACACTTCAAGTGTTTTTGAAACTTATCCAGGGCAACAAATTTCAATATTTTGCATTTCTCCTTGCGAAGTAACAACCAACAACCTCAAATACCCCATACAAAAAAGAGTATTTACAAATTGGTGGCAAGCTACTCTAAATGAATCAATAAGCACCTCCTTTTCGATAGAAACTACCGGAAAACTAGTTGTATTCAGAGCTTTTTCATAACATCGGATAATAATCATATAACTATTCCAAATAGATAGATAAAGCTTAATATAACTGCATTTTAGCATTCTATTCTATTTCATTAACCGTAAAAAAGCAATATCTTTGTGATGCATTAATATTGATGTTGTTTATACTACTTAATCAATGGAATTTATACACTTTATTATCGATTTTATCCTTCACATCGACAGACACTTATTAGAACTAGTTGAAAATTATGGCGTATGGGTATATGCTATTCTCTTTTTAATCGTCTTTTGCGAAACAGGTTTAGTAGTAACTCCCTTCCTTCCAGGAGATTCTCTCCTATTTGTAGCAGGAGCTCTAGCAGCATCCAATGTTACCGGCGATTTTAACATTATCATTTTGAATATAATACTCATCGCAGCCGCGATTTTAGGCGATGGAGTAAACTATACAATCGGGCGTTTCTTTGGAGAGAAACTCTTTAGTAATCCCGATTCCAAGATCTTTAAACAAAGCTATTTAGAGAAAACCCATCAATTTTACGAAAAGCATGGCGGTAAAACAATCATTTTAGCTCGCTTTGTTCCAATCGTTCGTACATTCGCGCCTTTCGTTGCAGGAATGGGACATATGGGATATAAACATTTTGCAGCCTATAATGTTATAGGAGGTGTTATCTGGGTTGTGTTATTTACACTTTTAGGTTATTTCGTAGGTACCATCGATTGGGTACAACAAAATCTTAAGCTACTAATGGTAGCAATTATATTTCTTTCGATTGTACCAGCTATAGTTGAAGTAATCAGAGAAAGAGCTAAGAGCAAAAAAGAGGCTTAAAACAAGCATTCTGCATAACTCATTTATTTAAAGTAATTATAATATTTACTGTCACATTCTACAGTCATAACTAACAGTTGCTTATTATGCTTAGATAGACAACAAATAGGTCTGAGACCTTAACTATGAGATAAATGGAAGCAATCGCAAATATACCGGACTGTCAGTCAAAACAAAGAATCGTTATAATCGGAGGTGGTTTTGCCGGCTTAGAAATAGCTCGCAAAATAGACTCTGCTTATTATCAAGTAGTTTTAATTGACAAAGTAAATTACTATCAGTTTCAACCTTTGATGTATCAGGTAGCAACCGGAGGCTTAGAGCCTAGCTCTATATCGTATCCCCATCGCAAAACCTTTCAAAGGAAGAAAGATTTTCACTTTAGAACTTGTTATGCAAAACAAGTTTTAGCTGATGAAAAGATCATTGAGACCAGTATAGGATCTCTAAAATACGATCACCTTATAATAGCAACTGGCTGCGACACCAATTATTTTGGAAATGACAGCCTTAAAGAATCTACATATGCTCTAAAATCTATTTCGGAATCGCTACTTGCTAGAAATAGAATTCTGTTCAGTTTCGAAAAAGCACTAAGTGCCAGAACAGACGAAAAGGTACGAGAATTGCTAACTTTCGTTATTGTTGGTGGTGGAGCAACAGGTGTTGAGTTATCGGGAGCTTTGGCTGATATGAAAAAAACTATATTACCAAAGGATTATCCTGAGCTAGACTTTAATAAGATGGAGATACACTTAGTAGATGCTTCTCCACGCTTGTTATTTGCAATGTCAGAGGAAGCTTCTGCAAAAGCAGAAGAAACATTACGTAATAGAGGTGTTATTATCCACCAGAATATATCTGTAAAGGATTACAATAAACCTGATGTAGAACTATCTAACGGCGAAAAAATTCAGACACACAATGTTTTCTGGGTAGGAGGTGTTAAACCAAATAGTTTAGTCGGATTAAAGGAAGAATCTTATAATAGAGGTCGTATACTGGTAGACGAATACAATAATGTTATTGGTCACAACAGCATATATTCTATTGGTGACACTTGTTTACTTGTATCGAACAGTTCTCCAAAAGGACATCCACAAGTAGCTCAAGTAGCAATGCAAATGGCAAGAAACTTAGCTAAAAATCTAAATCAAGAAGCTAAGGGATATACCGTAAAAGAGAAGTTTGTATATAAAGACAAAGGTTCATTGGCTACCATCGGTAGAAATGCAGCTGTAGCAGATATATGGAAACTCCATTTTGGAGGAACCGTTGCATGGTGGTTATGGCTATGGGTGCACATTCTCTCTATTGTAGGAATAAAAAACAAAGTATCTGTTTTTATCGATTGGGTATGGAGTTATGTTACATACGATGTTTCACTTCGCCTTTTTATTCGCCCAAAGAACGATAGAATGTATGAAGAGATTGAGGAACGGGAAAAGACCAATTAAATAAGGTCACAGACCTTACTTAAAAAATAAATATTACAACATTACGCCTTTCATAGAAATAATAAAAGAGATCTAAATTAGATCTCTTTTATTATTATATCGGTTTGCTTCTTTATTTTATTTTCCCTCATTCTTTCCCATATAAAATGAGGTATCAAACTTCTCATAAATTGCCTGATATAAGCATTTCTTATATATTTTTTGAAATAAGGAGAGTCATTTGGAGCACCATATGCTATTTGCATGTCTACAAATTCTTTCGCATGCTTCACCTCACTATTCATACTTATACCCACCGAGGCATCATAAGAACAAACAATAACAGAAACATGCTTCAATAGATGACCTTCTCTGTTTAATCGAAGGAAAAACTCTGTATCTGCAGCAATCTTATACTTTAAATCGAATTTATTCTTCTTTGCAATATCGGCACGAGCAAAAGCTGCCTGATGCGAGAATGGCATGAAATGGTCTCTATCACACTCGTAACCTTGTCGTATATACGAAAAAGTTTTTAATCGATATTCTGCATCTCCATAAACCGTAGCATATTTAGAGTAATCTTCCTGTGTATCAAAAATCTCTGTAACCACAGTCGAAGAGTAAAAATGATCACCGGCATTCATAAAATTAATCCAATTCCCCGTGGCCCTTTCTATCCCTTTGTTCATCGCATCATAAATACCTTTATCTGGCTCACTTACAAATATGGATAGCTGGTTTTCGTATTTTCTAATTAATTCGACTGTTCCATCCGTTGAGCCTCCATCTATAACAATATATTCTAGGTTAGAATATGTCTGATCAAGTACACTTTTAATAGTTTCTTCTATGATAGACACTGCATTATACACAACAGTTACAACTGATACTTTACCTAGAGTCATTGTTTTTCAGCATTTAATTTGTCTAACATATCCATAAGTTGGCTATCAATATTAATATCTAGTTTACGTGCAAACCAAGCTTTAGAGGCTTCTATTTTAGGGAAATCTTCCGATGTCAGTACCTTGGGACTTTTCCCTTTATCACCCCAATCAAAAAAACGATAAATTTCGTTCTCCATATCCTTTTTCAAAGGAGAATTTAATAATACTGATTGTATATACAACTCGTCCGAACATCCCGTATATCTAAAAAAGTCTACAACTTTCGGATTTCTCTCCGTATAGTCTAGTAAATAGTTCACTGCTTCCGTAGATAAAGTGAACCAGCACGAACCATAATACGCTTCAGTAAAAGGATATTTACGTTTAAAGCCAAGCTTTTGAAGTATCTTCTTTATAATATGATTGTTCCTTATGTCTTTTTCAGGCAAAAAGAACCAATATTCAAAACGTTTTCTCATTAAGTTAGACCAATCATCGGTTCCCAACTTAAAAGAATCTATATAGCTTTTATTAGGCTTATTATTCAGAAACTCTACTATTTCAGATATGGGTACAATAGGATAATCTAACCCACTAATAAATAAAATGTGAGAATATATAGCTTTTGTATGGGTTATTTCATTGAATGAGTTAAGTATTTGCTGCAATTGAGAAAATCTCCCCCAAACAACCTCTACCCTATCATTCAGAAAAAACACATTCTTTACAGCATCCTTAAAAGGCTCGATATCAACTTTTCCATCCACATTTATAAAGATATCCACATTGGGATGTCTAAGATGAGATACCAATCGAGCAAGTTGCTCAGGATTAGTGTGCGCATGAATCAATAAGCCTACTTTCATAACAAAGTAAATTATGAATATCGTTTTACTAACTCCAAAACTTGTTGGGCTGACTTATCCCATGAATATTTTTGAACCTGTAGCCTACCCTTTTGGCTCAATTCCTTCCTGAGTTGAGTATCACGAATCAGCAAATCCATTTTAGAGCTCATATCCGCAACATTTAAAGGATCGGTATATAAAGCTGCATCTTCGTTGATTTCTCTCAAAGCAGGTATGTCAGATACTATAACCGGGCAACCATAGGACATGGATTCTAAAGGTGGAATCCCAAATCCTTCATATAAAGAGGGATATACAGAAAATAAAGCATTCTTATACATCTTTTGTAAAGACTCATCATCAAGATATCCTGTAAGAATAACATTTTCGCTAATAAGCTTTTGCATATCAGGAGTATTAAATGCTTTGAATTGCATACCAACAATATATAGCTTTATAGACTTATCTTCTATATTATTGAAAGCTTCTACCAAACGAATAAAGTTCTTTCGAGGATCCATTGACGAAACCGATACTATATAGCTTTCAGCCTCTCCACTATGTTCAATTGATATATTATCAACCTTATGGTAAGAAGGAATACTACAATTGATTATATAAATTTTTTCAGCTGCAATTTGAAGAGTCTCTTCAATTTCTTTCTTAGAGAATTCACTAACGGTAATAACTGCATGCGCCTTTTTCCCTATTCGAGGCATCATATAACCATAAAACCGACAATAGTTTTTAGAAAACCATTCGGGATGTCTCTCGTGCGACACATCATGTATAGTAATTATCTGATTCGAATAATTTAGAGGGCCACAACCCGAAAAACTTACAAGTAAAGGATTTCCTTGTTGTTTAAGATACCTAGGTAAACTAATCTGCTCCCAAAGGTGTGAGCCCATCGATCCACATGCTACAGTTTTAAAATTAAATTTGTAGTCAGAATTAATTTCCTTTGGCACAGCCACATAGAAATCAACCTCAAGTTCATGAAGTTTATTACACATCTCAAAAGCAAACCGATGAACACCTGTTGGCTTCTGTGTTAAAAATCGACCATTTACTACAAACATATATTATTGGGTAATATCTCTATAATATTTCTTTTGAAACCAGCTTTTTTTAATAAAAAGATAACTTAAGCGAGTCCAAAAATACATTTTGAACCTCTCCCACCCCTTATTAGACACAGGCTCTTCTTCAAAAAAATCGTAATTAGCAATAGTATTAAAATAGCGTTTCTTTTGAGGCATTCCTCCCTTTAGGAATTCAATATGGTGAGTAACCATCTTTGATTTTGGAAAAACATAGAATCTCCTTTGCGTTGAGTCATCCACATACGGATACTTAGACACATAGCTAGGTACATGTACAGGCATATTCTCTGTTATCCATTTAAATCTCACATTGGCATCTCTCAAATAATTTGCAATATAACATTCTGGATATATTTCAAAATCAAACAATTTAGGATTTTGACGTATAAAATCTGATTTTATTACAGCAAAATCTACAGCCAAAGCGTAATCTTTATCGTACCAATCGGCACTAGACCAAACCACACTAGAGGCTTCTTCCATGAATTCGACATACTCTTTTACTGTTCGATCAGTATACATCCATGTATCAGCTTCTAAGATAACTGTATAATCGCAATCCACAGGAATATACTTCTGACCTTCTATAAGTAATTGAGAATTGCCTTTTTTATGTCCCGCATTATGCTCTAATACAATAAGATTATCTATAAGGCTGACCGATTCAGCATTAATACGATAACCATCGGGGTAACCATTACTAATAACAATTATATGATAATCAAACTCAGTCCATGTACGTCTTATTATCTGAAGATTATATTTCAAATCTTCAATACGATCATATACCCGAATTAAAATTGCAACTCTTCTTTTCATCTAAACTCTTAGTAATATAAAATACTCATTACTACACTCCATAGCTCTAACTAATTATTCTGAATATTATGCATTTCAGAGTAACAGCAAGCTCAAAATCTTTATTTTTTGACTAAGCTTTTAATAATCTTATCCATTTTGTTGACAGCAATATCCCATGAAAATTGCTGTATAAAAGTATTCCCTCTTTTTGCTAAAGATATTCGATTTTCATTATTAACAATCAAACTCATCACTTTGTTAGCTAATTCGTCTGAATTTCTAGCTTCATATAACAATGCCGTTTCATTATTTTTTCCATATTCTGCGTGCCCCTCTATATCGGTTAATACAGCTGCACAACCACAGAACATGGCTTCCATAGGCGTTAATGCCATCCCCTCTGTTAAAGAGTTTGATATAAATATAGCATTTCTATTATAAATCAGGCATAAATCTTTAGGATCCCGGTAAAAAGTAATCCAATCTGGTAAGTCTTCTGGCTCTGGGCATATTCCAAATAAATCAACAGTTAACTCAGGGCACTCTTCTTTTACTTGTGCCAAAGCTTCAAGTCCATAATTCGAACCTTTTATTTCTTGTATAGAATACAACATACAAATTGAAGCTGGTTTTCGTCCTTCTATAGACTCTAAGACTTTGTATTTATCTTTGTCAATTGCATTGGGAATAAGAAGTGTTGTATTTTGAGTGTACTTCTCAACGATCTCTTTTAAATACGAGGCAACTACAATGTTGGTTACACCTTCCATATTATACGAAGCATGTAATTCATCTTCATGTCCTATCCAGTTTTCATACCCTTGGATAAAGTTTATCTTTTTTCCTTTGCGACTTTCCAACTTACCCATTTCTACAGCATTTGCCCACCATGTTGCTATAATAATATCCGAATCCTTTACACTTCTATTATTTATAGTATTAGCATACGACATTGAAATATTAGGCCTAAAATCAAACCATTTACTAGTTCTAAATCCTTCTATATATGATAAAACATAACGTAAAAGATATGGCAGTCGATATTCCATATATCTTGTTTTCAGAGGATAGGTAATATGCACATCATACCCCAAATCTGATAACCTATTTGCATATTCATACATAACTCTAAACCCTCCTGCGGGGCGTCGAGCTTTGAACGGCATAACGAAGTTTAGTCGAATTGAATTTTCCAAGTCGGTATAATTGTGGTGTGTAAATATAATATCTGTAATGAAGAAAGTAGAATATAAAGAGATACATGAATAAGTTCAAATCTGACAGTCCCTTATAATTCAGTGCCAAGTTGTATGCATACATTACCAACAATGTAAAAGTAAATGCTCTATCATTGGTAAAAGACATTTTCACCAGCATAAACTGATAAAAAAAGTAAGCTAATGTACCAGGTAACCCTACATAGAATAACAAACGAGTATACCCCACATCACTACCCCAGAATTCCATAACTCCCCATCCATACAACCATTGATCAAAAGTATGTGGTAATTGAAACATATTTTCCAATCCATCAGAAGAAGCAGTTCTAAACTCTCCCGTATTACTATAATTAATAAAAGCTTCAAATGCCCAATCTGCAAACTCAGGAAAATAAAGATATGCAAGTGTATGACCTATTGATCCAAACAAAGCTGCAACAGCCAAGAACCTAAAAAATTGTCCTTTCTGAACTTTCTTTTTACCACTCGTAAAAATTAGAATTACAGCAAGAATAATACTTGCAAAAAGCCCAATGGAGGTTGTTCTTGCAGAGAGAAGTCCTACATATGCAATAAAACAATATACACTAGCGATTAAAAGAATCGAAATTAGATTCAGCTTAGTCTTTAATATGATATATACTAAAACAATAAGAGCAAAACCACATGAAATACCTGCTCCAAAAAAGGCAACACCATATCCTAACAAACGAGCACCTTCTGTTTCTTGTCGCTTTGCAAGAGCAACCATATCCATCATTTGCAACGAATTGAAGAAATCTCTAATTGTAGCATTTTGATGCATAGCTATGGAGATTACACACTGTGCAAATATCGCTCCAACAATATAGTACAAGAATAGTGTAAAACTCCCTCTTGGGTGTATAATAAAGAAAAAAGTGACAATTAAATATGACCCAAATATCCAAGCAAACTGACTTTTTGTATAGTCCATCATGTATGCATCTCTAAACGGAGTTAAGTATGCAGTGATAAGACAGGCTAATACAAATGGAATATATGATAAAAAAATAGTTATAACCTCATCAAAAGGTTTTCCATTATACAGATATAAAATAAGTCCTAATACCCCAGATGTAAAAAGGAAAGAATACCCAAAGAATGAAATAGCCTGAGGATATAACGTATAGAAAAGGAAAATAAAGAATATCGTTATTAACAATATTTTTTTTATATAATTTTATCTAAATACAAGTTTATATAAAAAAGACTTTTTGTATTCCATCTTAAATATACATTTAATTCGTAATATTAAAATATCTCGTTTTTTGTAATATGTTTTATCATATAATGAAGATGTAAAACATTTATCTAAAACACTCACACCCAATCTTGAATTAGCGCAAAGTCGAATCCAATGCAAAGAT
>NZ_CVRU01000131.1 GCF_001261715.1 Dysgonomonas sp. HGC4
GTTTATTCTTCATCGGCGACTAATTATTTAAATTACAATTAAGTTTAATTTTATCAATACAGACTAACATTCTTAGTTAATCTGCAATAATGCTGTTTATATAAAACTTAATATTTTAAATAATTATGACACAAAATAATAATAAAGGGATGCTACAAGCATACTCTTTAGCAGGTAGCTTTGCTTTAGCCTTACGATTAGTAGTTGGATGGACATACTTTTCTGCTTTCTGGAGAAGATTAATCCTTGAAAATAAATTAAATCCAGAAGAAGCTGGATATATAGGAGAGAAATTCAATCACTTTCTACCAAACGCTTTAGGAATAAAGCCAATGATTGAATATTTAGTTTCCAACCCCGAATCCCTCTGGTGGGCTATGGCTGCCTTCACAATAATAGAAGGGATAGTTGGCTTACTTATTATGTTAGGAATATTCACCCGATTAATGAGTGTAGGTGTACTTGCATTAGCTACCGGAATATTACTTGGATCGGGTTGGTTAGGTACAACTTGTCTAGATGAATGGCAGATAGGCATACTTGGCATGGCTACAGGATTCACACTACTTCTTACTGGTGGAGGAAAATATTCTCTAGATAATTATCTTCTCAAAAAACATAAAATCAGTAACACCAAATGGTTTCCATGGGTAGCTTCCGGAATATTACCTATTCGCGAGAAGCTATTGAATAAAGTAATTATTGGAGGATCCGCTATTATTTTATTTATGACTCTCTTTACGAACCAATACTTTCACAATGGTGTTTGGGGACCATTACATAACAAATCGGTAAAGCCTATCGTTGAAATATCGGATGCAAGCCTCAATAATGAAGGATTGACGTTTACGGTATTCAGGACAGAAGGGGCTGATGTTTATGGTTCATTCTTGATAGGCATCACACTAAAGGATGTGAACGGAAATATTATATTAAATCAAGAAGGTAAAGAATTATCTCAATTCCCTACAACAGATATAGAGAACAGATATGTGGCAAAGGTAAAACCCGGCAAACACAGCTTAATTATACCTCTAGGTAGTAAAGCTGAATTGACAATAAAGGACGAGAATATTCAGAACCTAAGTAAGGGTGAATACAATCTAATATTGACTGATATAAGTGGAATAACCTGGACTAAGACTATTATCTTTTAAGAAAAAAAGCAGAGGTAGAAA
>NZ_CVRU01000132.1 GCF_001261715.1 Dysgonomonas sp. HGC4
TCGTTGTTTTTCTGTAAATACTTACTTTACAGATGGCAAATATAGATATTAATAAACAATAAACAAAATTTTCAATATCAAGTAGAATGATTATTTTTTAAGATTTATTTAATGTTAAATTAGATGGCGTTTCAATTGAAGAATAAAGCTTTAAGTAAGGAAATAGTTAACTGAAGAAATATTCGAATAAGGGTAACCCTCAAGCTATATTTGTTTCTTATATTTGCGTTCATTTTTATAATTTATAGATGTCTTCTCAAAATACTTCACTTAAAAGAGACTTGGGTCTTGTTGCTGCAATTACTATTGTTGTAGGAAATATGATTGGTTCGGGAGTCTTTGGACTGCCTTCGGCTTTGGCTAAGGTGGCTACACCATCCATCATTATTTTAGCATGGGTTATAGTTGCTATTGGTGCTACAATTATTGCATTGAGCTATGGTAATCTGAGCTGATCGATTCCTAAAGCTGGAGGGCCGGTTGTTTACACCGAAGCTGCATTGGGTAAATTCTGGGGATATATAGTAAGTCTTGTCTGGTGGGTTGGTTCTGCGGTAGGCAATGCAGCTATTGTAGATCTTATTTTTACTCAATTAGTTCAACTGATTCCTGCACTCGATTTTCCTGTTTGTAAACTCATAGCTACTTTGTCTATCCTCTGGTTATTTACTTATATCAATATATGTGGGGTAAAGTTTGCAGGATGGATTAGTATCGTTACTACCATTTTGAAAGCGAGTGTATTTATTTTAGTTGTTATATTGGCTATACCTCACTTAAATTTCGATCTGTTTAGAAGTAATTCATTACCTTTGTCTCTACAAGGAGAAACAGATATTTTTACAATGTTTTCGGCTGCAATAGCTTTAATCTTTTGGGCTTTTACAGGTCTCGAAAGTTCAACGATGGCGGGAGGGGAAATAAAGAATCCGGAACGAAATATTCAGCGGAGTGTTATTTGGGGATTATCTATTGTGGGAGTTATTTATGTTCTGATTAATATTTCACTTTTTGCTCTCATACCTCAAGATCAGTTGGCAGAGTCTAACTCTCCATTTGCCGATGCTATTAATTTGGCTTTGGGTACAAATGTGGGGGGCGATATTATTAATGTCGCTATTCTGATATCAGTAGTTGGGGCTTTGTCTGGTTGGATTCTTACTACGGGTAGAAGTATATACGCGGCAAGTAAGGATAAATTTTTCATTGCATCTTTTGCTAAAATTCATCCCAAATATGCTACACCATATGTGGCATTGATTGCTTCGAGCTTGATAACTTCAATATTTTTCTTCTTGAATTTTTACTCTGACATAAGTGGTGACACTCAAGGTCTTTCCCATTTTGTGAATATAACTACGGTAGCAGCTTTTATTAATTTGCCTACTTATTTGGTAACTGTAATCTCGGAATATGTATTGATAAGGAAAGGAAAAATGCAATCTTCGAGAGCGAATAACGTAAGACTGTTTCTTGCTTTTGCCTTTTCAATAATATTTCTCTATTTCGGTTTTATAGGTTCTATCGTACCTGTTATTTATTGGATCATATCCATAGGGTTATTGCTTGTTGGATTATTCTGTTATCCTATATTTAGAAAATCCCATTTGGAGGATTAAAACAAATTAGCGTATTTAATATTAATGTTTAAGTTAGAGGCTAGGTGTACTGACTAAGTAAACCTCGTGTTCTTCTAGTATCTTTTATTTATCATGAAAAAGTTCTTTTTATTTATTTTTTTATTGGGTTCTATGTGTGCATACACACAAGAGAAGTACACTATATTGATGACGGGAGCCTCGTTTGCTTCTTATCAGAATGGTTGGTTTGAAATTGGTTGTAAGGAACTTGACGCAAAGGCTCTAAATAAAGCTGTGGGTGCAGAGGCAATTGCGGATGGTGCAAATAGAATGGTTAAGGGTACATTATACTCTAAACAGGAGCTAGAGGATGCCGATGCATTTGTGATAATGCATGTGCATAATATGGATGTATTCGAAAATTCGGAGTTGAAGGAAGATTATGCAGATTACAAAGTTCCTTTCGATCGCTCTAATTATGCTGCCGCTTACGATTATGTTATTAAAAAATATATATCGGATTGTTATAATCTGAAATTTGATAAGGATTCAAAATATTACAATACCCAGTCCGGAAAACCGGTTATTATAGTTCTGTCAACCCATTGGCATGATGCACGTCCTATTTATAATGAATCGGTTCGTTTATTAGCTCAAAAGTGGGGCTTTCCAGTTATAGAGTTTGATAAGTATATTGGATTTTCCAAGAATACGCCTCATCCCGTAACAAAACAGCAGATGAGTACCTTGTATGCTGACGATAATACAGAAACCATAGATGGAGTTGTGTATGGCTGGCATCAACTAAGGGGTGAGGATAAATTTATACAGCAACACATGGCTGCTATATTTGTTGATACAATGAAAAAAGTATTGCCAATCAAATAAAAAATGTAGTTTCTTGTAATACGAGATTTAAAAGTATAGGCACTTTGAGCTTATGCTTTTTTAATCAATTTTGGGCTACTGATGAATTGTAATATCAGATAAAGCTCTTTCTATTTTTATTATCTTTGTGCTAATATGATTTTAGAACGGATATCGATATTAGGTTATAAGAATATAGAGCAGGCAGAATTGACTTTCTCTCCGAAATTGAATTGTTTCATAGGAAATAATGGGATGGGAAAGACTAACTTGTTAGATGCTGTATATTATCTTTCGTTCTGTAAAAGTCATAACAATCAGGTTGATTCTCAGAATATCAAGCACGATGCAGATTTTGCTTTGATCCAAGGATATTACTTATTGGGCGGAGCGGCCGAAGAAGAGTTCTTTTGTAGTTTACGCAGACGGCAGAAAAAGCAATTTAAACGTAATAAGAAAGAATACGAAAAACTGTCAGACCATATTGGCTGTTTGCCTTTGGTTATGGTTTCGCCTTCTGACTCGGATCTCATAACGGGAGGTAGCGAAGAACGCCGTAAGTTTATGGATGTTGTGTTGTCTCAGTTCGATAAAGACTACCTACATGCCCTTATTCGCTATAATAAAGCTTTACAGCAACGTAATGCCTTGCTGAAATCGGATATGCAGGCTGATGATTCACTTTACGAATTATGGGAAGAGCAGTTAGCTTATGAAGGTCATATTATATATGCTAAGCGAAAAGCTTTTATAGAGCAATTTATACCCACGTTTCAGTATTACTATAACTTTATTTGTCAGTCGAATGAAACTGTTGAGTTGAAATACGAATCGCAATTAGAAAACGAGAATCAGGTTGCGTTATTGAAACAAAAACGCGAAAGAGATAAGATATTAGGTTATACAACTGCCGGAATCCATCGTGATGATTTAGATATGCGAATGGATGATTATTCAATCAAGAAAGTCGGTTCGCAAGGACAAAATAAGACTTATGTAGTAGCCATGAAATTGGCTCAATTTGATTTCTTGAAAAAGGCAGGCTCAACTACACCTATCTTATTATTGGATGATATTTTTGATAAGCTCGACTCTTCACGTGTTGAGCAGATTGTGAAGTTAGTATCAGAAGATAATTTTGGACAGATTTTTATCACAGATACAAATAGAGATCACTTGGATGAGATTCTTAAAGATCTTAATAGTGATTATAGTTTATATCAAGTAGAAGGTGGAGGAATTAATCAATTAAAGTAAGTATGAGAAAGCGAAATACCGAAAGTCTAGGCGAAGTTCTGAAACAGTTTTTTGAGGAAAATGAATTCTTCAAACGTAAACTGGCAGAAAGTCGTGTGATAAGTGGTTGGGGAAAGACCCTTGGCCCGGTTATTGCATCATATACTACAAATGTATATTTAAGAAACAATATATTATATGTAAATCTGACATCATCGGTTCTACGTTCGGAACTAATAATGTGTAAGGATAAATTAATAGCAAATCTGAATACTCACGCCGGATTGAACGTTGTAAAAGACATTATATTCAGATAAGTTCAATACAATACTAAAAAAAATGGAAGTTAAAGAAGAAGTATCGAAAGATATATTTAGAAGTTCATTGCCAATACAAATTCGCTTTAATGATATAGATGCATTGGGGCATATCAATAACAATATATACTTTAGTTACTTTGATCTGGGAAAGATTGATTACTTGGAAAATCTGCGAACGTCGTATGTAAGTTGGACAGATGGGATAATAGTAATAGCGCGCATAGAGGTAGATTTTGTAGCTCCCGTATTTTATAAAGAAAAAGTAGCAGTAGATACTAAGGTCACCAAAATTGGAAATAAAAGCGTTGTTTTTCTACAACAAGTAAGAAATGTACTAACGGGTGAAATAAAGTGCCGATGTAATTCGGTTGTTGTAGCATATAATCCTAAAACACATCAAGCAATGGCAGTTCCCGAAATATGGAGACATGGAATGTCAGAGTTTGAAGGACTGAAATTCTGAAAAAAAAGATCAAATAAAAGATTGTCTACTCCTCAAAAATAGAGAAGGATAGTCTTTTGTTTAGAATCAAATAATCCCAACGTTGTGAGGGGCATAAATAGCTAAAACAATAGGGGGAAAATATAAATGGCCCGACTTTATAAAGTCGGGCCATTTGTTGTCATATAGTGTATATACTTAAATGTATTGTTTAAGATCTTTTACCCATGCAGCAATACGAGCATCAGTTTGATCAAATTCATTATCTTCGTCTAACGCTAAGCCTACAAAGTTTCCATCAACAACAGCCTCTGAGTCATCGTAAGTGTAACCTTCTGTAGATGCAGCTCCAACAATTTCTACATTGTCTTTAATAGCTTCGTAAATAACAGCCATACCGTTTGCAAAAGTATCAGAATAAGAAGAACTGTCTCCTAATCCGAATAATGCTACTTTTTTTCCTGTAAAATCAAGTGTTTTGAATTTAGGAAGGAAAGAGTCCCAATCATCTTGAAGATCACCATAACCAGTAGTTGATGCTCCTAAAATTAGAAAATCAAAAGGTTTCAATTGATCAACAGTAACTCTGGCTACGTCGAAGATTTGAGTTTCCGCATTTCCTAATACTTTTTCAATTTTAGATGCTACACCTTCGGTTGCACCGGTTGAAGTTCCATAAACGATCGCTATTTTACTCATAATTCAGTATTTTTTTTCTTTTCTATATTAATTTATAGTCAAGTTATAATTTAAAGTGATTTTAAATAATAACATCCAAATCTAGATAATGTTTGTGTGTATT
>NZ_CVRU01000133.1 GCF_001261715.1 Dysgonomonas sp. HGC4
GACCGACGACGCAGGTAGTCACTCTCACGGTAATCGTCGAGGGCACTACCGGGAGGTAACGGACGGTTTCTGTCCATATACCATACGTAATACGACATAGAGATATAGGGTAGCAGGTCGGAAACGATGGCATAGTCTTTCATACCGGGGATACGTAACGCCAGATAGGTAGAGTTGGAGTTGACCATGCTGGCCAGATGCGACTGAAACATCGATTCGTCGAACCCACAGCTGTACTTTCGCAATCCGTACATACATTGGTAACTGACCGTTTGGGCTTCCCGATCAAAAGTAAGCCGGTCGCGGCAGCGCTTGGTGGCTAAGGTAAACCAATACAGCATACCGAGGGTTAGAGGGATACCGAGGACTAATATTAGCAAACCACTATCATTGGCTGCTGTCTTTCGATATTCATTTAATGTGCTATTTCTAAAAGTTCTTACAGAAGGTTCATCTCCATACCTCTCCTGAATCTCCTTGCTATATGTCGATTTGCCTGTCTCTACAATTTCGCGAACTACATCTATACGCATATTGTAATCGTAGATTGGACTACAAACCGCAATGTATGAAAAAACTAGAAAATTCGCTAACGAAAAAATAAGCTCTATCCAATTGATAGCACTCAGGTTGAGTACTATTTTTTTGTCGTCGACCCGTTCGTAAATAGTTCTATAATTCAATCGTCGCAGGTCGGATTTTTCAATGCCTACCGGATCTGTATAGATAACTTTGGGTAGGCCGATGTATTTGTCGTCGAGCGTACCTGTTTTTTCGCGTGGCTCGCTGTGTGAAAAATCCAGTTTATACATGGTGGGTCTACTTGTTTTTGTTGTTGATTATTTTAATAATTCGCTGATGGGCTTGGGTTGCAATTCGACCGAGAAGTACGAATAGTAATAGTATTGTCGTAGCAGTTCTATTTTGTAGCCAAAATAACAATCTTCGCCATTGCGGCTGGCAGGAAAAGTAGTCTCGCTGTCGATCAAGAAAGAGCCTCCGCCATCTAACGATTTTACCCGTACCAGTAGCACCAGGCAAGCATTGCGCTGGTTGGAGTCCGTTTTACCTGCACGAACAATGTCGCTGTCGTTAACCGAAAACCGAAAGAGGGTACCACCGTCTTTTGTTTTACCTTTATCGGCACTCAGTTTTATATGGATGTAAATAGGTTCGCTACCTGCCGTACCGTTGGGGTACAGCCGGGCTTCGTACTCAAGTTTCTCGCGCGCAAACATCCCCCCGTCGTATTTTATCCAGAGCCTGAATATGTTATATTGTATCAGGGGCAAGTCGCCACCTTTTATCGGTGAGCCCGAGCCATGTACTACACATTTTATAGGGGCATATAGCGAGCGGATAACATCGTACATCTCTCTGAATTTACGAAGGTTTACATTAGTAAAACCTAAGCCCGTATATTCTTCGTCTGCATAATCACTTGGTTTTCCTATAATTTTCATTCCCATTTTATAAGAAGTATTGTAAGTAGCAGTATCTATTGTTTTGTCATTAAACAACCCGCCCTTGCTAAACACAGATGCAGCTACAAAATCTTCGAACTCGTCGTACTCGAAGAATCCTGCAGCTATACCCGTTACTATACTCACCGCCATCAGTGCACCCGCCAGATAGGGCATAGGTGCCGATACAGGGGTGGCAGCACGCGTTGCTACAGATATGCTCCACAGGCAATAGCTAGCCATCGCCATAGAGCTTCCGGCAATAGCGTACATGATAGCGGCATCGTGGTTTCCTTTGCGGGCATTGTGGAACGAATACGCCAAGTCGGCAGCAGCCTGAAATATACCTGTGACAATGCCCACACGGGTACCGAAGGTCATTGCTTCGTTTTTCCACTTCATTTTTCCTACAAATTCTTTCCATTTGCCGGGATGATTATCGAAATATACTTCGCCTACCACGGCTAAAAACTGGCTGAAAGCTGATGATATACCTAATGCATTACCAACAAACCGAAACACTTCATGGCTTTTATCGTTTTTGGCAATGTATATGCTGGATAGCACTCCGGCACAACTGAACCCAAAAACGAGATTTATCCAGATGGGGCTATTTTTTATAGCCTGTATCTCGGGGTTGGTTTCCTGTTTGTATGTCCGCATTTCGAGATTGATTTTGCTTTTATCCCATTCGTGTTTTACAAAATCGGCCCGTATATCCGTGGCTGCGTTGCGATATATCCGCCCTGCTTTATCTATGTCTTTTGCCTTACTTTTTTCAACAGACTCTAGTCCGGCTTTGGCCTTTTCATAATCTATTTTCTTTTCTGCTAGTTTATCATTTTTCTTCTTAGCTTGCCTATTGTTGGTTGTTTTGGTTCGTTGAGTATGCTCGTATTTGGTTGACTTGATTTTCTGTTGATGGTCATTTAGCCTTTCTCTATAGCTTTCATTAATCTGTATCAGCGTATCGGATAAGATTCCTTTTTGAGTCGTCTTTGTTGTATTCAAGCCTTTCATCAACTCTTTCAGGTTGTCCACCTTCGCACTTAATTGCATATAATACTCACTACTAGATACATAAGCCGTAAAATACCACAAAATTGAATCTGTAAAAGTTACTAGTCGGGCTGCTGACGACACCAGTGTTTCCATTTCGTAACTGAGAGCCGGCTGTTCGGTCTCGGTTTCGTCAGGGCTATCGTCGGGTTGTTCGCCTTCGTCGTCTTGTATGTCTCCTTTTTTATTTTTGTCGACCAGTTGGGCCAGCTTGTTGTATATATTTGCAATGGTTATCTTTTTCGACCGATGCTTTAACAGTTGCTGCTCGCTGATGGAGGTATTTAACAACAGTTTGATGATGTCGAAGTCGCTCGTTATATCAGCGTAGGTAATAGACGGAGCCTGGGTTGTTGTATATTTTTCGTTTTCTTCCTTAGTCGAATAAAAGAAGTGATTGCACGAAAATTTGATTACTGCGTTATCCTTTACAGCATTGTAGCCGGTACCTTTTCGTAACGAATCGTATACATCGAACGAGAAGAGGTGCATGTCGGTCATATACGGGTCGTCTTTTATCTTACTGTAATATTCGAGTATAAACTCCTGTCCGCGTAGAACGTTGGTCTCGTGGTTGTCGAGGTATTCGAGCAAGGTATATTTAAACCAATTACTATTCATCATCCCCAATACTTTATTCTGAAGATCCCAGATAAACTCTTTCTTTTTGCCCCTGTTTATGAGGTCGAGTAATGTATGGAATTTTTGGTCTTGCACGAGACTTATTGGAGTTTCGTCCTCCTTGCTCGATTTTGTTCGATCTGACATATCAAGCAAGACCGCATATAGGACGGATGCTGATGAGATTAAAGCCTGATATTCGTCCGGGTCTGAATATTTTCCACCAGTTTCGGGATCTATGCCTGACGATATTCTATCTATATAATCCTTAAATCCTTCGTTTTCGGACTGTACATAATTGCACATATCATCGATAAATAGGGTAGCAGAAGCTATTGTAAAAACATATTCACGAACACCCTCTTCTTGAGTGTAGGCATGTACTATGTCTAAAATAGAGCTGGCTTCAGTTTTTTTTCCCCACACGGCATAGTAATTGGAATACGCCTTGAGCGGATTTGTTACTTTGTTCGATTCTTCAACAAAAGAATTGATATCAATACATTGAAATCTTTTCTTAACCATCTCGAAGTCGTTCATTATTCGCTCCCGAAAACTTTTAGACCATCTGACTTCCGAAAATGCAACCCATACAATGTCTCCTTTATCGAAATTGATATGAGATTCTGTACCTTTAATATTCCAATCGATATCCCGTTCTGTATCTTTCGAGTTCGGGTGTATTTTAGTATACATTGCATTTTGATAAGTACCATTATCAGCTTTAAAGACATTTAGTTGATACTCTGCTCCATAATCATAATCATACTTATCCCTTACCCCTTTATTCTCATAGTATATGTATAGAAAACCTTCTTTATCAAAAGGCATGATCCCGACTAGCGAATGATCAAAAATATAGCTTCCTACTTCAACTGTATCTTTAAAAGCTTCCTTACTTTTCGTATAAGTGTATCTAAAGAAACAAAACGGAACCGATACAGTTTTTATTTCGTGACTGACAGCAATTGGTTGCGATATATCTTTTTGGGGTATTTTAAAGTCAAATGTAGCCATCTGTACCTCCTTCCCCGTCTGTTTGTCCTTTACTATTCAATTGCCACTCGACTTCTACCCGACCATCTCTAACAGTACCTTTCACTTCATCTATGGCTTCTTCTTCTCCACTTGCATATACTTTTATGGTGACCTCTTCTCCGTCTTCATATCCGACGGTATCGGCAGATAGAATCATATTTTCTTCTACTTCTCCATATCTCACTCTGGTTTCATCTTTTTTCCACTGCAAATTAAAGACCCTCGGTTCAAACTCTTCGGGGTTATCTGCTTTTGTGGCAAATCCGCCCGAAACCGTCACACCAGGTACTCCTTCTATTACATTTCCTCCATGTTCGGTCTGCGAACCAAGTACGGCTATCGGCTTTCCGTCAATCAGCACACCACATGCTCCGGATGTTATGGAGTTTGGCTTGGGGCTGCAACATATGCATTTACTACCCTCAATGGCAACAGGTAGTCCATCGATAAAGACACCATTAATACCTTCACTTACCATTCCGCCCACATGTGGTTTTGAACCATCAGACATGGGGCAAATATGTTGTTTTCCTACTACTACGACCGGTATTCCCATAGCTTACATAATTTCGATTTTATGTCCTGCTCCACTTACTTTTGTCATTTGTCCTTTTATCGAGGTATCGACTCCTGTAATTTCCATGCTCGAAGCACTATTTATTTTTGTTGCCTGCCCCTCTATCTTCATCTCGGTCTGTGCAACTAAGGATGTGCTTGCCATAGACTTAATCTGCATATCGCTTTCGGTCACTATATCCACATTTCCCTGTGCTCCGATATGTATAATATCCATAGCGTCAGCTTTTATCGCTGCCTCTGCTTGCATTTCGATATTATTAGAGGCCTCCATCTTTATATCTTTAGCTTTGAACGTGATTGTTTCGAGTGCTGTTATTTCGATATTATTTCCCTTGGTATCGAGATGTAAGAAATTACCGTTTTTATCCTTAACTGTAATTCCCAGTGATTCCTTTGCATCATCAAATTCTAGTGTATGCCCACTGCGTGTAATAATGCTCTTGATGTGGTTATCATCTTGTCCACCTATTGTATTTTTACCATGGAACATGCTTCCTTTTACAAAGGGACGGTTAGGATCTCCATATTCAAAGTCTACTATCACCTGATCGCCTTCTTCGGGTACGAACACCATTCCTCTATTTTTACCAACTTCATTGCTCGAACCTGCACTGAGTGACATCACACGCATCCATGTTTCGCTTGCACGGTTTGTTGCGAAAGGAAATTCTACACACACTCTTCCCTGTCCTTGAGGATCATTGTTTTTAACTACCTGTCCTAATAATGGACCAATAAGTGGCATTTGAAGTTGGGGTACGGGGAAAAACTTCAAAGCCGAAGGTATGCCTTCAAATTCGCAATGATATCTGCTTCCTTGATCTATAACATGACGTACTTTTATTATGCGATAGGTCCCTAGATTACTTGCTCCGGGCATATTTCCAGGCATACGTATCGTTAGTAGTCGCCCTATTCTTGGTGCACAAGTTTTGGCTTTTCCTTCTACGTAAACAGTCCGCGATGCAGTGGTTACTTTATTTCGCTTTACTAGTTCGTCCAGAGATCCTTTGTCTTCTACATTTAATAAAACAGGCACTTTTACTGGTCGTTTTTCTGTAAGTTCTTTACTTCGTAATGCTGCGGTATTCACATAATCATTGGCATCCTCTATTCTTTCCGGTGCATCTTGGGTCAACATGTCGTCATTATCGGAAAGATACTGGTAGCCTGTAAAGTTATTAGCTAATAGCCTTGCTCCTGATCTGAATTGGGTAATCTCTTTATCGTAGGTTACCTCCATCGGATCCCAATCATTATACTGACCGAAAACAAGGTCTCGACCTGTATAGAACAAGGTTTCTCCCGATATGGCAGACAATCGCTGTAAGAATAGCCAATCACTTTCATTATATTGCATTAGGAAACTTACCTTTCCTGTATACACCGGGCTATTTACACACGACAACCGTTTGTTAATTACACCATCCGTTACTTCTTTAAAAACTTCTTGCAAGGTCATTTCGCTAAAAACATCCATGCGTTTACCTCTCTCCAGAAGTACGGTTGTACCATAGCCTTGTAAAATGAGATAACCGTGCTTTCCGTCTTCGCCTTCATTGCTAACATCAGATATAACACCTTTAAATTCATAGGCATTGGCACTATCATTACCTTGTAGAAGTTCTATATCAACAATTTTTCCGATCAGGTTCATTTGCTCCAGAGAATTACTCATAAATTCTTGATCCATGCTATCATAATCCATTTTAATTTGGAATGTATGATGCTGGCCAAATGCTTGATCAAGAACTAATGAATCAAACTTCACTTTTTTACCTTCTACATAAACTAAGGCATTGGTAGCCAGTTTCTCTTCTAAATAACTTTGTGTTGCCATATGTTTTTATGTTTTATAGGGTTGTGTTAATGCCTAGATATGCTTTATGCGTTTTACCCGATAAACGGAATTTAGACTCTTCTTTAGAGATTCGGTATTTTATTTGTTTATTCCTATCAAAAGGAAGTACTATATCTATTAGTTTCTTTAAAATCAAATCATTCGACCTCCCTGATTCGAATAGTTTCATTTCGTGGGGACTTAGAGGCCCTACTGTAACAATCAAATCTTGATCATCACTTTCGACTGAGTTACCAAGTATAGAATTATTACCTAGTTTCCATTGCCCTAGCTTTACTCGATCTTGAGGTTCAAGTTTCATCCACGACTTTTTGCCTTCATTTATCGTAACCTCAAAACCCAATACAATAGACATGACTTTTTCAGACAAGTTTTTGCTTTCTGAAACTTCTGCTATAACAGGAATAATACGTATAAATAAAAGAGCCTGCGCTAAAGTCAAATGTTTGAGAATATCCCATTGGTCTTCAAAAATTTCGGAAAGATTGGAATGAAAATAAGCCTTATCAAATTTCTGTTCATACTCTTGAGCACCTACTAAAAGTTTATCAAACACCATTTCGAAAGGCTGAAAGTACCTTCGAGCAAAAAACTCTTGATCACGATAGCCGCGTATCTCATGAATTATGTCATCTTTTGTCTTTTGTTTTTTAACATGGTTAGGCTGATGAAATATTCCCTCGGGTAACGAATCATATATACTAAATCTATTAGTATAAATGTATAAGTACTCCATCATGTCATAAACGGAATAATCATTTTCGATCCTATCAATATCTTTCGAGACATGTCTTTTATCACCTCTCTGACGGATGATCATCGTTTTATCCGCGGCATTACCTGTGGCAATTAGTCCAGCGGCAATAACTTCTGCACGGAAATCTGTTCCAAGTGTATTGACAGCTCTTACTTTCTCTTTTCGAGTACTACTTTTGGTCTCCATTGCTTCTTAATCTAAAATTGTCCAGCCACTTTTTACCTTTGGAGCATCTGTTTGATTAGTACGTTCCGATATAACAATATTTTCTTTATGCTGACCGATATATTCCAATGAACTTAGTTTCAACCATAATTCACCCATAACTCGCAGAAATGACTCTATTTGTAACATAATTGTACGGATATTACCATGTTCATATATAACATTCAAACTATTTGCTAGCAATTCTTCAAATGAACCTGGGGTTACATCACTCCATTCATAAAAATACTTAAGCAACTCTTCCCGTTGTGTTCTCGAAATAAAATTCAAACTAATAAAACAGGTATGAGCCAGAGTTGAAAAGTAACCTACTATTTCTACCGGAGCCGCTGTACGCCCTGTATTTCTGTATGCAAAATAGATGGATGCAATATACCTCATCAGGTCTTCACACACATTGCCTATATGCGTAGCCAAAGGTGAGTTTCTAGTTCCTTCACGAGTCTTTGATATAATTATCTTTGAAGCCCTTTCTATATCATTCAAGTAGCTACCAAAGCGCTCATAATAATCCAATAAATCGGGATGACTACTCATGCTCACACAAGGAGGAATATATTGTGTGTCCACTTCATAACGGTTACCATTTTGTCTGATACGCCCTATTACTAAATGAAACATCCCTAATTGTTCCTTATTTACTTGCCCTTGTGGAGCAATAGTCAACCCATAATACTCAGTAGTATCGGGATGCCTTGGAGGAGTTTCTTCTCCATCGGGAATGCCAGTTGGGATTCTTTTAAAGGGATCAACCGTAAGAATTACATCCCAAAAACCATTTCCTTTTGATTGAGGCTCTTTTTCTTCAGAAAAAGTATGTGTATACAAAAGATAGTTCGATTGCCCAGGGTTATAAGATATACGACACCCTCCACCAGTAATTGCATTACAACTTCTAAGTTTTATTTCCACCTTACCTGTAAGCTGTTCGCTAATCTCAAATCTACTTGATACTTTATTCTCTCCAAAAGGTGGTAGTAAGCCGTAATTATGACCATTCATCATTACAGCTTTTGTATCGCAAAGACGGTCTATGAAATAGTTTTCCAATTGTTCTAAATGTGAACAATCTACATCCATATTTTCTTTCCAATTAACCAATCTATATATCTTATTATCCATGATCCTATATATTATTCATTTTTTCAACTCCTCTATATTTTGATCACTAGTTGTATTCTTTATATTGAACACGTTTAGCTATGATCACATTTTCTTCTTTTATTTTATTAGCCATAAAAGATAATCTTGGGTCTATATATTTCTTACGCCCCAATATGCTTGAGTTCACATAAAACATCCAGCCATATGAATCACTCTCATCATCAAAAGCAACTGCTGCATTAGGTGATTTTTTATTATAGTCACCTATAAATAATTTGAACCATATACCAAAAGGCATATTTTCCGAAGCTTTAACCTTTATGTTCAGAGGTTCTCGGTGTGTTACTTGTTTAAAAATTTCTAGTTCTACTACAATTATCTTGTTGTTATCCATATATTCGGCATCTATCTCATCCGACTCTTCTTTATATGACCAGATATCATACACTTCCAATGGTATATCCATGAAGGTTCGGTATGTTTTCCTAAAAAGAGATGGAAAAATAAAAGTTAGCAAGCAGGTTGCTGCCCATAGACCATATTGTAATTCGTTGCATAGGTTAAAGACCAATGAGAATAACCCTGCACCAACAATCATAAGTACAAACACCAATAGAAATTCCACATAGTAGGGTTTTTCTTCGATACCTTTAACAAAATATTTCATTAGCTTGAGATTCCACCAACCCAATAATAAGTATAGAACTTGTAGACCAATATAACAATAGGGCATAAACCAATAGTCTATAAAACCAAAAAAGGCAGGAGCAGCCAATAACAAACAGGTTGCAAGAAAATAAAATATAACTTTCTTATTACTCAGAAGCCTGTTCTTTTTGGCAATAAAGAACATTACCACCCCAAGTAGTAGTCCTACAAGTGGCAATAATAAATATAATAGCACAAAATTACTTAATACAAGTTCCATATAAATTATCTTAGTTTGAGAGTGTTTTATCAATAAATACCCTGTATCTGAACGTAAAAGGAGAATTCTTTTTCAATAACTCACAAAAGTAAGTTTCATCACGTTGCCCCATATAATTATTCAATCCTCTACGTGGTTTTAAATAAACATCGGTAGTCCGAATAAAGCCGATTGATGAATCTTCACTTTCAATTAGTCCTTTTCGTATCTGAACCTCACTTATTGAATCTCCGAATTCCTGCATACAATAAGCTTTAATATCATCATTAGTAACCAGTATGCGACTATTTGTTATCGTTTTACTATATATCTTATATTTTTCTGATTCACCTGGTGCACCTTTCCCTTTTTTTACGGATGACACTAATACAATAGAACTCGGATCTAATTGTAATCCAGGTTCAGCCTGCATTACCAATCCTTGGTTCATATTCTCTGGAATATTATTAACTGTCACCCAATAGTTGACGAAGTAAAGATTCTTATCATTTATTTGTGGACTCAAAAGAATATAATTTTTAATCTCATATCTATCTTTGGAGTTCAAAACGATGCTACGCAAACCTTTCAATAATAAACTTATATCTTCCTGTATTTCCTCCATATCATTCTTTTCGTCCGCTTCCCCTGACATAAAGGATGATGCCTCTTTAGTTATACGAGTAAGTATATTTAGAAGGTACTGCCTTGCTTCGCGCTTATCGTATCTCTCACAACCTCCACGGCGTAAAGCATAAATTCCATATAAATCACTGTTTTTAAATGGCACATCATAATATTCTTTACCCATCGAATCTATCAGAGAGCAAACGGATATAAATGACTCGTCATTACCAGTATCTAACGGGATTATGGGTACTACTCGATTTAACTCGATAGTCTTGGATATTAACTTCTTACAGACAACAGGAAAAGAGTTAATATTCAAACGTATCGAAGAGATCGCCTCGTCTGTAACCTCTGAAGGACAAGCAACTTCAATCCATATAAGAGGCTTTGTAAAATCTTCCAAAAACCCTTCTGGATAATATTCCTTTAATTTATCAGGAAAGAATTCTCTTTTTTCTGTGATATCGAAGCTTTCACCTATATGAAGAAAGTAAGGATCGTATTCTTTTTTTATAGAATCATTTATTTTGTAGGACAAGTCATATCCAGAAAACAATTCCAAAGTGTGGTTTGCGTATTTTTCTTTTTTACAAGGAATACCTCTGGTTATAGGTATCTCTCTATCCTGCATCTTCCATATACTATATGGTAGCAGGCTTAATTGGTTTATCTTTTGGTAGGTATTCGTAAAATCAATATAGAACGAAAGCTCTTCCAAGTTATTTATTTTCTCATCCACTTCCAGCCCCATCCAGAAAGTGTTATCTGCAAATTCGGATGTTTTCTTAGCCCTAGAAAGTAATGTTTTATGTTGTGTCTTATCAATAGAGTAGAATAGTCCTTTGTGGGCAAAATACTTGATATCACCCTTAAACAGTTGTGTATTACATACCGGAAAAAAAGTAAGATCATTATCAGCCTGCAAAGTAAAAGATGTTTGAGGTGTAACCAGACATTTACTTTCAGATGGGATGGCATGCAAAACAGCATGCGCCGGCCTAGCTATAGCTTTTACATCAGATACAAGCATATCAACTAACTTATCTAATATCCGGTCTTCCATATTATCAAACTCTCCGGATATTTTATAAACTTCCTCTGCTAGGCACTCCAGCAAAAGAAGAGCCATTGGATCTCTCAATTCATTTTGCTTGATACCCATATACTCAGAGGTAACCCTGATCATACGATCAAGTATACTCCTTTTATGTCCATATTTTGTTGATAAATCTGCCATTGTATTATTCTGTTGATAAAGGCCCTAGAAATAATGCATACTTAAATCCGCAAGGTATATTTGTTGAAGTAATGATCCCATTTATATATACCATGACCTTTTTTTTAATAGCCGTGGTCTTCATCACATGATCTTCTTTAGTTACTTCCAGAATATCTATAGAGACGGTCACATCTTTTAATCTGCTTTCATTACGTTGCACAGCACTTAAAATATGTCCTTGAAAATCATCAAGCCACTCTTTTCTAGAAACAACCATTTCAAAATCCATATCCCATATCTTGCACCCAAAATTTTTATTAAACTTATGTTCGCCCGGGCAGGTTGTTATTAATAATTCCAAGTAATCATCAATTGACTCCAATTCGGTACACATAGGCATTGTATCCGCAACACCTGTAACGATAGACTGAAAGTTAAAAGGAGCTTTATAACAGATCTTTTTCATAATTATTGATGCAATACTTTATCTAATTAGTGCTTTCTTCGAACTGAATTTATCGGACTGGAATCAAACATTCTTGGAGTCCTACTTACTCTGAAGGGTGACTTACGTTTCCTCATAGACGATTGAGCCGGATTATCTGTCATAAGTTCTCGAAGTGCTCCCAATTCTATCGAATTAGTTATTTCAATACAATACATAGTTTTTATCTGTGCCATTGTAGTTTGGCATACAGCTATTACAGCTAAGTACACAAGTTGCCTATTCCAGACATCTCTTTTGACTAGATGTAAGTCCAATAAATATAATCCAATGCCCAACTGCTTTGCGGGAGAAAACGATGTATAGCTATTCAATGCTTTAGGTAGATAATACCCTGTATTGGTAGAGTTATCATTCTCTATAGCCACTTTTTTAACGTGTCCCCATCTGGCAACACGGCCTGAATTCCATATATCGAGTTTCAGGTATAAATACAATTCGGTTATAGTATATTCTGTGATGCTCATTTCCACTTATTTTCAAATTCTTCGATTCCCACTTTTATTTTGTGAGGCGAAACAATTAAAGTTGTCAGAGTTCCCGCTCCTTTGGGGTTCAATGTCTTTTGGTAACTGATACAGTAAGCATCCTGAAATGTTATGATCAATGCTGCACCTTCCGTTATCTTACTCTCATTTGTGAGAAACCTTATTTCACCATCTCTTTTTTCATAAGGATTCATCATCCATAAGTTAATCCACTGGTCGGGAGTTTCACTAAATGTCAGTGTAAGAATACCGCCATAAGTATCACTATCGGGTTTGTTCTTCTCGTTCACATCTTGTCTAAATTCTAAATCGAATTCTTCCAGAATATACTTTTTCTTCATGAACCGAAATTCGATTACCATGGCAGGCATATTTTTCCCATAGAAGAGCTTACCTTTTCTAAAACGATCAAAGAATCCCATCAGCTCCAACGATTTATATATTCAACATCGCCTACAATCATACGCTGAGCATTAATCGAGAGCAAAAGAATTACATTCTCTTTATCCTCATTGGGTTCATAATGCATTCTGAATCCTACCAAGCGACCTTCTTCAAAGTATATCTTATCTAAAGATTCTTCATGAGCATCGTGGATGGTTATTTCTCCATTGTATTTCTTGCTACGATCGAATGCCCAAGACAGCAACTCAGCAGTAGGCAACATAGGTAATGCTACTCTTATATTACCTGCCAATACCTCTGTTCTCACTTTCCCTTCTTTTGTAATACCCTTATCAAAGGAGTATTCGCAATGCATAAGATCGTAATTCTCAAAATAAAGATTTTGAATATTATCTTCACTTGGCTTACGAAGCTTAAATATACCTTTACCATCCATAGTTCATACTTAAATAAGGAGGCAGCTAAAGCACTCTTTGATTATCTATCATTATAACGAGTGCTTTGTGCGAGCCATCATATTGAAAATATTATTACTGCTGTTCAACCTCTGTATTCCATGCATTCTCTTCTTCTCCTTTTGTTCCGTCCATTTTGATAACAAAACTTTTTGCAGGAAAATATGGAGTTATATGAAGATCCAGATAAATTCGGTCTTTTTGGTTAGGATCACGTTCGAAGCGCACGATCTTAAATTTCTCAATCAGACGGTCAGGTCCTTGTACACCATCTAGAAATTTGATAATTTGGCTTCTAAGATCTCTTTCAGTCTTTCCGCTCCAATTCTCAAATGCTCTGCGATTTAAGAAATCAAACAAAACTTTCATGATATAGTCGAATACACGAACTACCGAATAAGTTTGTAAGCCTAAATTATCTCCATTGAATAATGTTTTACCCGAGAACGCCATTACTTTGCCATACTCGTTTACCATAGGAATTAATCCCATTTTGTCCAACTGAGAAATTTCGCTCTTCTTTAGAGGAAATACTACACTATCAACTTCATTGATTCCTCCATGCTTCTTTCCGGCAGTAATCTGAGACATAAGTGTACCATATATCTTTCCGGCAAGTGCAGCAGCAGGAGACACACGTAGATCATCTTCTTCGCCCAACTCACTATATTTACCTCTACCTATCAACCAGTTACAAGCTAAACAAGTATTCGCTTTATAAGCTTCACCCGAAGCAAGTCCTGCATTGAAAAACATATCAACAACATCATCCGGTTTATCCAAATCCATGAAGTCGGTATATAGCTGAACTTTATTCTCATAAGCGATCTTCGACCATTTATCGATAACTTTAGCACTACCTAAATATCCAGGGATTACCATCAAAGAATAATTGTTACGTAGATCTAGCTTATCATAATTCTGTTTCAGTTCATTAGCAACATAATCAATAAAACGTGAGTTATCCAAGTCTGAGGTCTGCTCTGCAGAAGCATTCACGATGGTAACATTAGTCAGTTTGTCTGATTCTGTGTTTTTGTAGAACAACATCACATTGCGATAAGATTTCTCCAAATCTTTTACAGCTTCTACAGCAGCCAATTGATTTTCTGCCAATAATTGTGATACAACTGTTGATTTTTCTTGAGATTTATCAAGCATCTCACTAGTGGTTGCTGAAGATCCTAGAATATCAAGCCAAAGATTTATATTATTACGTAAATCAGCTCTTTGTGCAGCATGACCATCCTCCACTAAGAATGCTTTCTTGCGAGCTTTACGTTCGGGGCTCATTGCCGCAATACCATCTACTGCTGACTCCAAAAAATTGAATCCTCCGAATTTTGCCAATGTATTTATTGCCTGATCCAATGATTCGATCGAACCGGCCTTTTTGGTAGCTTTTACCTTTTCGGCAACATCTTGTTGCACTGCTTCTTTCTCTGCCATTATTGTTGTTTGTTTTTTACATTGATATATTTTCGACCTCGTCCATTTCTGCCAATACACCTTGTAGAGCAGCTACGAAAGCAGCTTTTGCCTCAGGATTTTCTAAAGCTCTTTGCAATACTTTATTCGAACGAAGTTGCTTTGTAAAGTTATCATAGAAGTCTTTTTCGGTATTTACACCTTTTAGAAAAGGGCTTTGAGCAGTCATGCTTTTCACGTTAAAATCTCCGACGCAAGTAAAGCCAAAAGTTTCATTTACAGACTGACCATCTGCATTCTGAAACTCCACATCAACCTCTGGTTTGTAATGTGCAAAAACTTGCTCAATAGACGTTAATCCCGTTACAGCAGACGGATTGATAGGCTCATCAGACGTCAATTTTTCGACAAGTAATGTTCTATTTTCGGGAATTGAAGAGATAGCTTCTGAGGAATCTATTTTGACCTCATTTCCTCCAATTTCATAGTTATTTATCATATATCTTTAATTTAATGATTATCTTTGATTGTTATCTCCAGTACAAGCATAAAAAAGGGAAGTTGATACTTTCGACAAGCATCAATATTCTTTGTTTGTAAGGAAATAATAAACAGAGAGCAGAACGGAGCGATATCTCAATTACTTTGCGGGAAGAGAGAAATCCACTCCGCTTCTGTTCTACTTTTTAGTTGTTTAGAGGCCAGTTTTGTTCGAACTGTGCACCACCAATTTTTAATACTTGAGCAGAAACCTCAAATGTTAGAGTCATTGGTTTTGAGCCAACTACATCGATATTTTCTTCAAAAGAAACAATATACCCGTTCTCCCATGTAAGTTCCTTCATCTTAGCCTCTTCGTCTCCTTTTTTGAATACGATGCTACCCGAGTTAGGTTTAAATTGTGCTACTAAGCCTTCTAAAATAGATGTATCTTCGGTTGATTCTACATGTACTTTAATAATACCGCCATAAATGTTAGACGCAGGACGTCCTTTTGAGTCGATATCTCTGCTCAATTTGTAACTACAATCAAGGACATCAAATTCTTTGCCCCCAAAATTTAGTGTTGCTCTAAAAGCCATAATTGTATAATTTAAAGTGTTGATATTCCCTGACACAGAGTATCAGGCTTGATTATTTTATATAGTTCTTGGGATGATTTTTTGTTAGTTTTCTTTGTTTGTAATTGTTTCGTCGTTTTTGTTTGTCGTTAAAAAATTCGAATTGATAATTATGTTTTCACTTAATTATCGGCGTGTATATTAGTGTTAGCTCTTAATCTAATGGGATATTTACCCAATTAAGCTCAATAAAGCATTATTTTTTTATTATTTTTAGTTTAGTATGGTTTTATAAAGTTGTATAAAATAAAATTTGCAACAACGTAAGGCAGACTAGTTTTATAAAGTTTTCAATACGTGTTACGTTTACGAATATAAGTATGTTAAAAACAACTGACAAGTGAACAAAAATTAATCTTGTCAATACTTCTTTAAATATCACAACAAAACATTATCTATCAAACATTTGACAACTATGTTAAATTTAATTAACGACCTGTTTTTTAACTTTAAAGTGAGAACAAATCTCATTAAAATTTGTGGCCCTACCAAAAATGTAGATTTTCTTAAGAAACAATTTCACTTATACAACTGATAATCTA
>NZ_CVRU01000134.1 GCF_001261715.1 Dysgonomonas sp. HGC4
CAACATTCTTTTCAACTTCAACATTAAAATCGTCTTTGTTGAATCCGGGTACAGATAATTCCACTCTGAATTCATCTTTGTTCTCTACAACATTAGCAGCAGGTAAACCACTACCTTCAAAGAAATTTGTGAAAAAATCATCATTAAAAATTGATGGTAAAAAACTTTTTCTAGAATCGAATTTCATTAATCTATTATTCATTTCAAAATCCTCCTATTATTTTAGTTCTACATAATTTTCATGTAAAAAAGTACAAATAATGTGCAATTCAGTTTTTATAGCTTATAAATTTATAGAAGAATAGATTCTTTTTTTGATTTATTTAATTTATAATCAGCGTGTTATTGTTTGGTGTTTCATACCTATAGATAACAGTCATTTTGTCGCTTGATACTTAGTTAATGACATTTTGACATTTTCTTGTTGTCCTTTTTTCCATAATTTATTTTCGTATAATCTCAAAAAAGAAGAAGATCGATACAAAGTTGTATCGATCTTCTTTTATAAAATTCTCTGAAAATTATTTCTTCATGCTCGAATTGCTTTTTTTCTCCGTCTTTACCTCAGCTTTCTTCGAATCCTTTTTCGATTCGGGTTTTGTAGCTGTTGTAGCTTTGGCTTCAGTTTTCACTTTAGCGGGAGCAGCAGTTTTTTTTGAATCTTGAGCCATAACACTGACAGATGCTAAAAGAGCAAACATCATAACGCATGAAAGAACTACTTTTTTCATAATTTTTTTCAATTAAATAAGTGAAACATACTTGTTAAACACGCATCAAATATATACTGGTTTTAGAGAATTTCACCGTTAATTTGGTTTAAATAAAAACGCTCTAAGTGTAATGATTGTTAAGTGATGGTGTTGAGCTATAATTCTCTTATTAGTAGCTTGTTAGTATTTTGTTTTACGTTCTTTAATTATGAAAAAAATGTAATGTTTTGATTTTTAGATGTATCAAAAAGGAGGTCGTTTAAATTATTTCTTGTCAAAGAAATTAACCTTTCCAGTTTTCATGTCGTATACACCACCAACGATTAATAATTCACCTTTATCTTCCATTTCTTTCAAAATTGGACTTTTAGTGCGAAGTTGTTCGATAGCTAGTTCAACGTTGTGATCACAAACTGCTTCTACGAATGCAGGGTTTGCAGCAGTTTTTTCGCCTTCAAATGTTTTACCAGCAGATGCAACAGCAGGTTTGATTTTTGCTAATAAAGCAGTAATGTTACCTAGTTTTACATCATCGATTGCAGACATAACAGCACCGCAATATTCGTGACCTAATACAACGATAACTTTTGCCCCAGATACTTTAGTTGCAAACTCGAAACTACCTAATACATCTTCGTTAACGATATTACCAGCGATACGAGCAACAAAAAGATCACCGATACCTCTATGGAAAACATCTTCAACAGGTACACGAGAATCTAAACAAGATAGGATAGCAGCTTTAGGAAATTGACCTGTTGCAGCATCTCTAACACGTTGAGAGTTGTTACGAACTGTAAGGTTGTCTTCTGTAAACTCTTTGTTTCCTTCTTTAAGAAGATTAAGTACATCTGCAGGAGTTAAAGCTGCTTGTTCTGCTGCTGTTAGAACGGTGTTGGTCAAAACTTCGGCTTCAGGGATCTGAACAGTGCCTTCGGTAGTTGTAGCAGGTTTCTCTTCTACTTTGGCCTTGTCTTTACACGAAGTTGATACTAATACTAAACATAAGGATAGTAATCCTAATAAAGCTTTCTTTTTCATAAATAATCAAAGTTTATATAGTTAAATACATATAGATTAACAAACATCTAATAAAATAGTTTTCGAATAAGATTAAGCTTTATTTAATCTGAAGGTAATATTTGGATAAAATTTATGAATCTGATACAATATTATACCAATCAGAAGAATGTCTAATTAGATCAAAAACAAGTACTTTACGTGTGTAATAGCTTTTCTATCTCTTTTTTTAAGATATTTTTAACTTCTTCTATATTTACAGATTTTCCCATTTCTTTTTCCAGAGAAGTAACTCCCTTATCTACAAATCCACATGGATTTATATGGTTATAATACGATAAATCGGTGGATACATTAAATGCAAGACCATGCATTGTTACATAACGTGAGGCACGTACTCCAATTGCACAAATCTTTCGGGCAGTAGAGGTATTATAGTCAAACCACACGCCGGTAGCGCCTTCTGCTCGCCCAGCTTTTATATTATAGTGTGCCAAGGTTTGTATTACAGCCTCTTCTAAATTACATACATATTGTTTTAGAGATAAGCCTAAGGCATCTAAATCTACAATCGGGTAAACAACAATTTGTCCGTAACCATGATATGTAATATCACCACCTCTATCCGTTTTATAGTAGGTGGCACCTAAAGCATCTAAACGATCTTTTTGAATAAGCATATTACCTTCATTACCATTCCTGCCCAGAGTATATACATGTGGATGCTCACAAAATATAACTTGTTGTAATTGGTCTTTATTCTCCAAATAGGCAGGTGTATTTTTTATATTGATCAAATGAGTGAAGATTTCATTCTGCTTATCCCAAGCTTCTTTATAATCAATAACACCCCAATCTATAAACTTCATAGTATTATTGTATAATTTGGTTGAATGTTGTTTCTGCCATATAAGATGATCTAACAAGTGGACCACTTTCTACAAATTTAAATCCAATTTCTAGACCTAATGTTTTGTATTTGGCAAATTGATCGGGATGTATATATTCTTTTACAGGAATATGTTTTAAGGTTGGCTGTAAATATTGTCCGATAGTGAGTAGTTGACAACCTGAGTCTCGTAAATCATGCATTAGCTCAATTACCTCTTCTTCGGTTTCACCTAATCCAAGCATAATTCCCGATTTCGTAAAGAAGCCTTTGCTAGCTGCATATTTTTGTACTTCTAAGCTTCTGTCGTATCGTGCACGGCTTCTGATTTGAGATGTTAGTCTCTTTACAGTCTCCATATTGTGACTTAGAACATCAGGCTTAGCTTCGAATACTATATCTAGTAACTCGGTTTTAGCATCAAAGTCAGGGATCAATACCTCAAGTTTAGTATTTGGGTTTCGTCTCTTTACCTCGTTAATCATTCTAGCCCAGTAATTGGCTCCTTGATCTGCTAAATCGTCTCTGTCAACAGAAGTTATTACGCAATATCTCAAATTCATTTTTTGAATACTGTCAGCTACTTTTCCAATTTCAGACTCATCCAAAGGCAAAGGTCTTCCACTTTTAGTTGCACAAAATTTACAAGAACGCGTACAAATATCACCTAATATCATAAATGTAGCTGTTCCCATACTCCAGCAATGTCCTAAATTTGGGCACTTCCCACTTACGCATATAGTATTTAGACTGTTGTCATGAATTAATTTTTGTGTATGAAAATATCCTTTTCCTCCACCAAGTTTAATCTTTAACCATTCTGGTTTTTTTACTCTTTCCATGTATTTTTAATCGTTATTTAAAGTATTATTAGTAACAAA